>JAKPQE010000110.1 GCA_029572955.1 Pseudomonadota bacterium | reverse complement strand
CGGCGCAACAGGTGATCGCGCGGAACAAGCTGATCGAGCGTCACCATCTCGATCGCCAGTTGTTCAGGTCCAGGTTCCTTCAGCATGACCCACTGAATCAAAAACCCCCGGCCAACACCAGGGGTTTGTCAGCAGTCTGAGCCCCGCAAGGCGGGGCTGTCGTCGCGTCGGCGGCTCGGGTCGGCGGACCCGCGAGCCTTTGTTGGTGCCCAGGAGAGGACTCGAACCTCCACGCCTCGCGGCACAGGTACCTGAAACCTGCGCGTCTACCAATTCCGCCACCTGGGCAAAGGCGAGCGAACACTTAAGTTCCGGCCTCGCCTTTGTCAATCGCCTGTTTTGCGCTTCGCGCGTTCGGCCCGGACGGCCGGCTCAGCGCCGGCGCATTCCCTCCAGATAGGCATCGAAGATGTCGTCGATGTTTTTCTGGTAATCCTTCTGCACCTGGCGCCCGGCCTCGAACATCTCGCCGAAGATATCCTTGCCGCGCGGGCTGCTCGGCGCTTCCGGCTCGGCATCGGGCGCCGGCGCCTCGGCGCGGCGCTGGCCGCCGCCGAACATCTGGTCGAAGATGTCGCCGAGCGGATTGTCGGGCGCCCCGCCTTGGCGCTGGCCGCTGCTGCCGCCCTGCCGGGCACCGCCGCCGAACATCTGGTCGAGGATGTCGCCGAAGGGGTTGTCGGGCGCCCCGCCCTGGCGCTGGCCGCTGCCGCCGCCCTGGCGCGCGCCACCGCCGAACATCTGGTCGAGGATGTCGCCGAAGGGATTGTCCGGCGCGGCGCTGCGGCCGGAACCGCCGCCCTGGCGGGCGCCGCCGCCCATCATCTGGTCGAGCATGTCGCCGAACGGATTGTCGGCGCCGGCCCGCCGTGTCTGCGGCGCGTTGCCGCCCATGCCGGCAAGGCCGCCCTTCAGCATGTTCTCGATCAGCGTGCCGAGGAAGCCGCCCTGGCCGCCGGCGCCGCCCATGTTCTTGAAGAGGCCGCCCATGATCATCGAGGCGATGACCGGCAGCATCTGCTTCAGGATCGCCTGGCCGAGGCCGGTCGTCGCCGCCGCCTGCGCGGCGACCGCGCGGCTCACCTCCGGGCTGCCGAAAAGATGGCCGAGAATGCCGTTGCCTTCCATCATCGCCTGCGGCGTGAAGGCGGCCATGGCGTTCTCGTAGTAGTCCATATGGCGGCCCGAGCCGAGGGCGTTGAGGAAGGCCGAAAGGTCGCCGGGCTGGTCGGTGTTGCGCTTGAGGCTCGTCGAGAAGGCCGGCAGGAGCGCCGAAACCGCCGCCTCCGCCTGCTCGCGGGAGAGGCCGAACTGCCGCGCCAGGTTGTCGACCGCATAGCCGCCCTGCGCCTGCATCATCATCTGGTAAAGATCGATCATTCCCAGCTTCTCCCCTCGCTCGCAAGTCCACGCGAGCATCTTGTGCAGGCCGCCCGCACCCGGTCAATCCGGCAAGGAGGCTCCCTGGCCGCGGCCGTGTCCTGATATGGGGAAGCCCACCGGCGGTTACGAGGCGTTTGTGACGGCGGCGGCCCGCACGCCGCCGCCGCTGGTCCTGTCGGTGGGAAGCGCCGGCCGGCCGCCGCCGACCGGTGATCTGCCAGAGCGATTTGCGACCGGACCGAATCGTTCGGTTGACGAGAAATCGCTCCGGATTCAAACAGCTGGAGCAAGATCTGGTCGAAAAAGTCGATCGACTCTTTCGGATTTTGCTTTAGCCGGACGAGGCCGCATTCGGCCCGGCCATCGTCGGATAGTCCGTATAGCCCTGCTCCGTGCCGCCGTAGAACGTGCGGCCGTCGGCCTCGTTCATCGGCGCATCGGCCTTCAGGCGTTCGATGAAATCCGGATTTGCCAGAACCATCTGGCCGTAGGATTCGAGCTCCGCCAGGCCCGTTGCCACATCCGAACCGAAGTCCGCGCGCGGACGGCCGGGACGGTTGAGGATCAGCGGCTGCTGCCAGAGCCCGCGGATTTCGGCGAGGAGCGCGTCATTGCCGGTGTGCAGGATGTGCAAATAGGCAAGACCGAGCCTGTTCAGTTCGCCGACGAGATAGCGATAGAGATCGAGACCCTCGTCGCCTTCGTCGATGCCTTGCAGCGTCGAGCCGGGCGACAGGCGGATGCCCGTCCGATCGGCGCCGATCTCCTGTGCCACGGCTTTCGCCACGTCGATGGCGAATCGCGCCCGATTCTCGATCGAGCCGCCATAGGCATCGCTGCGGCGGTTGGCGTTCGGCGCAAGGAACTGTTGGATGAGATAGCCGTTGGCTCCGTGAATCTCGACGCCGTCGGCCCCGGCCGCAACGGCGCATTTCGCTGCCTTGGCAAAATCGGCGATGGTCTGCTGGATTTCCTCGGCACTCAGAGCGCGCGGTTCGGGAATATCCTGCATCCCGGCCATCGTGAACGTCTGGACCCCGGGCGCGATGGCCGACGGCGCAACGCCCTGACGATGATGCGGCGTGTTGTCCGGATGCGATACGCGCCCCGCATGCATGATCTGGACGAAGACATGTCCGCCCTTGTCGTGCACGGCTGCCGCCACCTTCCGCCACCCCGCGATATGGGCGTCGGTGTAGATGCCGGGCGTCATCGGATAACCCTGCCCGTCCGCCGAGGGCTGGGTGCCTTCGGCGACGATCAGGCCGACGCCGGCCCGTTGCCGGTAATATTCGACGACGAGGTCGCCCGGGGTGCCGTCGGCTTCGGCGCGGCTGCGCGTCATCGGCGCCATGACGACACGGTTGCGGAGCTTGTAGCGCCCGATCTCGACGGGGGTTAGGAGCTTTTCCACACCACTTTCCTTCTGTTAGTTAGTGCCATAAAATAACCTGGTCGAAAATAGTAACCGGCATCGGATTGAACAAGAAGGCACAGTGATGTCAGGTGGTTACAAGGATGTTCCTGCTTTGAACGGCGCCGCCTACAACGAGGAAAGCTGCCGCCCGGTCCGCGAGGTTCTAAATATCGTCGGGAACAAATGGAGCATTCTGGTCGTCTCGCTGCTCGAAGACGGCACCAGGCGGTTCAGCGAATTGCAGCGCAACGTCGACGGCATTTCGCAACGCATGCTGACGCGGACATTGCGCGAACTGGAGCGCAATGGCCTGCTCACCCGAACCGTTGTGCCGACCGTGCCGCCGAGCGTCTATTATGCGCTGACGCCGCTCGGCAAAACGTTGCTCGTTCACGCCAAGGAGCTTGCCCACTGGGCACGCCAGAACCACCCGAAGATGCTGCAGGCGCAGCAGGATTTCGACGCCAGGGATTAGGCGGGCAAGGACATCGCGAGAGCGCGGGCAACGAAGCGATCGAAGGCGCCTTGCCCCCGCCGCTCCGCACGACAAGTTCGCGCTCCCGCCGGGGCAAGGCCCGGGACGGCGAAGAGGGTTGGCAGGACGGCGGACCGATCGGTCCCGGCCTCACGCCGCTGCGGTGCCGCCGACGGTGATCTTGTCGATCCGGAGCGTCGGCTGGCCGACGCCGACGGGCACGCCCTGGCCGGCCTTGCCGCAAGTGCCGATGCCCGGATCGAGCTTCATGTCGTTGCCGATCATCCGCACCCGGGTCAGCACGTCCGGGCCGTTGCCGATCAGCATCGCGCCCTTCACCGGCGCGCCGATCCTGCCCTTCTCGACCCGGTAGGCCTCGGTGCAGGAAAAGACGAACTTGCCCGAGGTGATGTCGACCTGGCCGCCGCCGAAGGAGACGGCGTAGATGCCGTTGTCGATCGAGGCGATGATCTCGTCCGGATCGTCCTTGCCGGCGAGCATGTAGGTGTTGGTCATGCGCGGCACCGGAATGTGGGCGTAGGACTGGCGCCGGCCGTTGCCGGTCGGCTGCATGCCCATCAGCCGCGCGTTCTGGCGGTCCTGCATGTAGCCGACGAGGATGCCGTCCTCGATCAGCACGGTGCGCGAGGTCGGCGTGCCCTCGTCGTCGACGGTCAGCGAGCCGCGCCGGTCCGGCAGCGTGCCGTCGTCGATGACGGTGACGCCCGGGGCGGCGACGCGCTCGCCGATGAGGCCGGAAAAGGCCGACGTCTTCTTGCGGTTGAAGTCGCCCTCGAGGCCGTGGCCGATCGCCTCGTGCAGGAGGATGCCGGGCCAGCCGGGGCCGAGCACGACGTCGAACTCGCCGGCCGGCGCCGGCACCGCCGAGAGGTTGACGACCGCCTGGCGCAGCGCCTCGTCGGCGACCGCCTTCCAGGCATCGCCGGCAAGGAAGCGCGAGAAGGCCTCGCGCCCGCCGGTGCCGTAGGAACCCGATTCGCGCCGTCCGTTTTCCTCGACGACGATCTGCACGTTGACCCGCACCAGCGGCCGGATGTCGCCGACCCGGTGGCCGTCGGCCCGCAGGATGTCGACCGCCTGATAGCTCGCCGCGACCGAGGCGGTGACCTGCACGACGCGCCTGTCGGCGGCCCGGGCATAGGCATCGATCTCGCCGAGGAGCTTCACCTTCTCCTCGAAGGTCGGCGCGGCGAGCGGATTGTCGTCGGAATAGAGCGAGCGGTTGGTGCGCGCCGGCGCCGCCGCGTAGCTGCCGGCATGGCCGCTCTTGACGGCGGAGACGGCATCGGCGGCGCGCTTCAGCGCGGCGGTGGAGATTTCGCCGGAATGGGCATAGCCCGCCGCCTCGCCGGCGACCGCCCGAAGGCCGAAACCCTGTTCGGTGTCGAAATTGGCGTGCTTCAGCCGGCCGTTGTCGAACATCAGCGATTCGGACTGGGCATATTCGACGAAGAGCTCGCCGTCGTCGGCGCCCTCGAGCGCGTCGGCGACGATCCGCCGGGTTTCCTCGACGTCGAGGCCGGCCGCCTCGATCAGGGCGCAGGTTCCGGAAAGGCTCATGAGGCAATCGGTCCGTTGCTGGCGCGCCGGGGCGCGAAACAGTTTTTCAGCCGACATCCGGGGATGCGGCGCGCGACTTCGTTCGCTCTAAGATAGGGCGCAAGTCACCGGCCGGCATCCGGTTTTTCCGGCGCCGGCTCCGGGTGGATGGTGATCGTCTTGACCCGCTTGACGGTCGTGCCCTTGTGCGACTTCGGCAGGGCCTCGACCTGCGGCTCGGGCGAGCGCTGCAGCATGGCGGTGACCGAGAGGCCGACGAGGCAGAGAATGAGGAAGCCAATGATCCCGAGGATGATCGTCTCGAGGCGCGGGATCGCCAGCCGGTCGATCCGGGGGATCGCCAATCGCTTGAGCCGGGGGATTGTCAGCCGGTCGATCCGGGGAATTGCCAGCCGGCGACCTCGTGTCCGTCTCGCCGCCATCGCTTCTGCCCCGGTGGATCCCGCCTCGCGCGCCAAGGCCCCTTACGGCAACGCGTCGTAGCCGGGCGCGAACCCGTTGAGGGAAATCGGAATGCCGATGCCTTCCTCCGGCGTCTGGAAGACGATGAAGGTCGCCGACTTGCCGGTCTTCAGCTGCTCGATGAGCTTGTCGTCCATGATCACCTCGGCGATGCAGCCGTTCGGCAGGCAGCGCACGAAACCGGCGCGGCCGACATCGGTGTCGTCGATCTTGAGCCCGAGCCCGGTCGGCAGCAGGACGCCGAGCGGCGCCAGCACCCGAAGGATGCGCGACTTCTGATCGGCGGTCTTCAGCACGATCACCGACAGGCCGACATTGTCGCGGTCTTCCGCCGTCACGTTCTGGATCAGCACGCACTGTTCGGCCTTGGCGCCGGGCGGCGTGTCGCAGCGGATCTCCCAGTCGCCATGGGTGCTGCGCACCGTGCCCTGCGCCGTCGCCGTGCCGGCCGAGCCGAGCGATGCGGCGATCGCGAGGCCGGCGAGGGTGAGCGCGCCGGCGAGCCGGCCGAGGGATGTCTCCATGATTCGCACCTTGGCGGTTCCTTGCGCAACGGGCGGCCGATTCGCGCGGCCGGGACGTGTTTCGGTAGCAGACGGTGCCGACCAGTCAAGCAGAGGGCGGCCGGGTCAGTCTAGCCGGTCTTTCGGCAGGATCATGGCAAGCATGCCGGCAGGAAAACGCAAATGCTTCGCAAAGCCGTTATCAGATGCTTGCAGCGACGGGAAACTTGTGGTCTGCTCCCTCAAAGAATTGATCTAAGTCAAGTTCGTGTGCGGCATGACGACGCGCAAACGGACTGACTTCGGCGGCCATCAACCGCAGGGGTTCCCTCGGGTTTCGGACAGGCTCCGACCCATCGGACCGATCGCGGCAAGGGGTCGCAGGCAGGATCGAAACAAAGGGATGGGAGCTCTCCTGTGAGGAAAAAGACGACGTTTTTCGGATCTGTCGCGGCGCTCGCCGGCGGTTTCCTCGCTTCGGCCCCGGCCTTTGCCGAAGGGGCGGGCGAGACCTGGTTCTCGGGCGCCCGCCATCCGGCCTCGCAGATGATGCACGACATCCTCTGGTTCGAGGACTACACGCTGTGGTTCATCGTGCCGATCACGCTGTTCGTGCTGGCGCTGCTCGTGTGGTGCGTCGTCAAGTTCAACGCCCGGGCCAACCCGGTTCCCTCCAAGACCTCCCACCACACGCTGATCGAGGTCGCCTGGACGGTGGTGCCGATCATCATCCTCCTGTTCATGGCGCTGCCCTCGTTCCGCCTGCTCTACAACCAGCTCGAGATTCCCGAGAGCGAGCTGACCATCAAGGCGACCGGCTACCAGTGGTACTGGGGCTACGAGTATCCGGACAATGGCGGCATCTCCTTCGACGCCGTGATGCTCGGCGACGACGAGCGCAAGCCCGACCAGCCGCGGCTGTTCGCCGTCGACAACGAGGTCGTGGTGCCGGTCGGCAAGATCGTCCGCGTTCAGGTGACCGCCGCCGACGTCATCCACTCGTTCGCCCTGCCGTCCTTCGGCGTCAAGATCGACGCCGTGCCGGGCCGCCTCAACGAGACCTGGTTCAAGGCCGAGCACGAGGGCGTTTTCTACGGCCAGTGCTCCGAGCTCTGCGGCATCAATCACGCCTTCATGCCGATCGCCATCCGCGTCGTCTCCGAGGATGCCTTCGCCAAGTGGACCGAAATGGCCAGGAGCGATCTCGAGGGCGCCAACAAGATGCTGCAGGCGCTGCGCGAAAAGACCAACGAACCGGTCGCGCTCGCCCAGCGCTGATCTCGAAACCAACGAATTCCGGCCGCTCGGCCGACACCGATTGCGAGGAAGGGAGTTCGCCCATGGCCACTTCGGCAGCTCACGCCGATCACGCCGCCCATCCGACCGGATGGCGCCGCTATCTCTATTCGACCAACCACAAGGACATCGGCACGCTCTACCTGATCTTCGCCATCTTCGCGGGTATCGTCGGCGGCTGCCTGTCGGTCGGCATGCGCATGGAGCTCCAGGAGCCCGGCATGCAGATCTTCGCCGATGCGCAGATGTTCAACGTCTTCGTCACCGCGCACGGCCTGATCATGGTGTTCTTCATGATCATGCCGGCGCTGATCGGCGGCTTCGGCAACTGGTTCGTGCCGATCATGATCGGCGCGCCGGACATGGCCTTCCCGCGCATGAACAACATCTCGTTCTGGCTGACGGTGACGGGCTTCGCCCTGCTGTTCACCTCGCTCTTCGTCGAGGGTGCGCCGGGCTCGAACGGCTTCGGCGGCGGCTGGACGGCCTATGCGCCGCTCTCGACCAGCGGCCATCCCGGCCCGGCGATGGACTTCGCCATCCTCGCCCTGCACACCGCGGGTGCGGCCTCGATCCTCGGCGCCATCAACTTCATCACGACGATCTTCAACATGCGCGCCCCGGGCATGACGCTGCACAAGATGCCGCTGTTCGTCTGGTCGGTGCTGGTGACGGCGTTCCTCCTGCTCTTGTCGCTGCCCGTGCTCGCCGGCGCCATCACCATGCTGCTGACCGACCGCAACTTCGGCACGACCTTCTTCGACCCGGCCGGCGGCGGTGACCCGATCCTCTTCCAGCACCTGTTCTGGTTCTTCGGCCACCCCGAGGTCTACATCCTGATCCTGCCGGCCTTCGGCGTGATCAGCCACATCGTCGCGACCTTTTCGAAGAAGCCGGTGTTCGGCTATCTCGGCATGGCCTACGCCATGGTGGCGATCGGCGTCGTCGGCTTCATCGTGTGGGCCCACCACATGTACACGGTCGGTCTCGACGTCGACACGCAGGCCTATTTCGTCTTCGCCACGATGGTCATCGCGGTGCCGACGGGCGTGAAGATCTTCTCCTGGATCGCCACCATGTGGGGCGGCTCGATCGAGTTCAGGACGCCGATGCTCTGGGCCATCGGCTTCATCTTCCTGTTCACCGTCGGCGGCGTCACCGGCGTCCAGCTCGCCAATGCCGGCCTCGATCGCATCCTGCACGACACCTACTACGTCGTCGCCCACTTCCACTACACGATGTCGCTCGGCGCCACCTTCGGCATCTTCGCGGCCTGGTACTACTGGTTCCCGAAGATGAGCGGCTACCAGTATTCCGAATTCATCGGCAAGCTGCACTTCTGGGTGACCTTCATCGGCGTCAACCTGGTGTTCTTCCCGCAGCACTGGCTCGGCTCGGAATACTCGATGCCGCGGCGCTACGCCGACTATCCGGACTTCATGGCGACGCTCAACTACTGGTCCTCGATCGGCTCCTACATCTCGGCCCTCGGCGTCGTGATCTTCGTCATCGGCGTCGCCCATGCCTTCGCGCGGAAGGAAAAGGCCGGCGACAATCCGTGGGGCGTCGGCGCGACCACCCTCGAATGGACGCTGAGCTCGCCGCCGCCGTTCCACCAGTTCGAGACCCTCCCGAAGATCAAGTAAGCGGCGGACCGACGCTCCCCGCGCCGGGCGACCGGCGCGGGGGCACATCACCGAACGACACCTGCCGGACGAGTTGACGCGATGTCCCTGATCGATGCCGAAAGCCTCAGCCCCACCGAGCGCACCGACGCGGCGGCGATCGCCACGGTCGCCGACTATGTCGCGCTGCTGAAGCCGCGGGTCATGTCGCTCGTCGTCTTCACCGCGCTGACCGGCATGGCGGTGGCGCCCGGCCACATCCACCCGGTGCTCGGCCTCGTCGCCATCCTCTCGATCGCCATCGGCGCCGGCGCGTCCGGCGCGCTCAACATGTGGTACGACGCCGACATCGACCGGGTGATGACCCGCACCCGCGGTCGTCCGGTACCGGCCGGCCGCGTCGCGCCCGAGGAAGCGCTCGGCTTCGGCCTCTTCCTGTCGGTCGCCTCGGTCGTCGTGCTCGGCCTTGCCGTCAACTGGGCAGCGGCGAGCCTCCTTGCCTTCACGATCTTCTTCTATGTCGTCGTCTACACCATCGGCCTGAAGCGCCGCACGCCGCAGAACATCGTCATCGGCGGCGCCGCCGGCGCCTTCCCGCCGGTCGTCGGCTGGCTCGCCGTGACCGGGGCGCCGAGCCTCGATGCCTGCCTGCTCTTCGCCATCATCTTCATCTGGACGCCGCCGCATTTCTGGGCGCTGGCACTCTACAAGAGCGGCGACTACGCCCGCGCCGGCGTGCCGATGCTGCCGGTCGTCGCCGGCCGCGAGACGACCCGCCGCCACATCCTCGGCTATTCGCTGGTGCTCGTGCCGCTGGCCCTCGCCCCGGTCGCGACCGGCCTTGCCGGCCCGGTCTACGGCGTCGTCGCCGGCATCGCCGGCGCGATCTTCCTCGGCCTTGCCGTCACGCTCGCCCGCGTCGCCGACGCCGAGGCCGATGCCGCCGCCAGGCGCCTCTTCGCCTTCTCCATCCTCTATCTCTTCCTGCTCTTTGCGACGCTGCTCGCCGAGAGCGGGATCGGCCTCGTGAGGTAACGATGTCCCGAACCGCTGACGCTACCGACGAATTCACCCGCCGCCGCCGCGCCCGCTCGATCGCCCTCGGCCTCGCGCTCGCCGGCCTCTCGGTCATCTTCTACGCCGTGACCCTGGTGAAGGGCATCGGCGGCATGGTGCAGTGAGGCCGATGCGATGAACGAGCGGCGCGAGCCCGAAGCGATCTCCGTTGCCCCGGCGCCGTCCGGCGGCCGCAACGGCGCCATCGCGCTCGCCTGCCTCGCCTTCGTCGTCGCCATGGTCGGCATGGCCTATGCGTCGGTGCCGCTCTACCGGCTGTTCTGCCAGGTGACCGGCTATGCCGGCACGACGCGCCAGGCCGCCGCCGCCCCGGACCGGGTCGTCGACCGGGTCTTCGAGGTCCGGCTCGACGCCAATGTCGCCGGCGTGCCCTGGGAGTTCGTGCCCGAGACGCCGTCGGTGCGGCTGCGCGCCGGCGAGGTGGTGACCGTCGGTTTCCGCATCACCAACCGGTCCGACGCGCCGACCGAGGCGACCGCGACCTTCAACGTCACGCCGCTCAATTCGGGCGCCTATTTCAACAAGATCTCCTGCTTCTGCTTCACCGAGCAGAAGCTCGCCCCCGGCGAGAGCCGCGAGGTGCCGGTGGTCTTCTTCGTCGACCCGGCGATCGTCGACGAGCACGACCTCGATGCGGTGAAGTCCATCACGCTCTCCTACACCTTCTTCCCGCCGGCGGGGACCAGGAACCGGCTCGCCGCCGGCCCGGGCGCGGAGGGTGGCAAGATCTAGCCGTCGCCCCTCGGGCGGCGATGACAGGCCGATGTCCCAACGGCAGCGCCGGGCGGACGCAACGAGAAAAGCGGGGAAACGCGCATGGCTGACGCCCACGCAAAGCACCACGACTACCACCTCGTCGACCCGAGCCCGTGGCCGCTGATCGGCGCGGTCTCGGCTTTCGTCCTGGCGACCGGCCTCGTGCTCTTCATGCACGGTTCCGGCCCGGTGACGCTCGTCGTCGGCCTCCTCGGCGTCGTCTACACCATGGTCATGTGGTGGCGCGACGTCATCCGCGAGGCGCACGAGGGCTTCCACACCGAAGTGGTGCAGCTCCACCTGCGCTACGGCATGATCCTCTTCATCGCGTCCGAGGTGATGTTCTTCGTCGCCTGGTTCTGGGCCTTCTTCGACGCGAGCCTGTTCCCGGGCGACGCCAAGCAGGTCGCCCGCGCCGCCCTCACCGGCGGCGTCTGGCCGCCGAAGGGCATCGACGTGCTCGATCCCTGGCACCTGCCGCTGATCAACACGGTCATTCTGCTCACCTCCGGCACCACCGTGACCTGGGCCCACCACGCCCTCGTCCACGGCGACCGCGACGGCCTGAAGAAGGGCCTGATGCTGACGATCGCCCTCGGCCTCGTCTTCACCACGATCCAGGCCTACGAATACGGCCACGCCGCCTTCGCCTATTCCGGCCACATCTACGGCGCGACCTTCTTCATGGCGACCGGCTTCCACGGTGCCCACGTCATCATCGGCACGATCTTCCTGATCGTCTGCCTGATCCGGGCGATGCGCGGCGATTTCACGCCGCGCCAGCATTTCGGCTTCGAGGCGGCGGCCTGGTACTGGCACTTCGTCGACGTCGTCTGGCTGTTCCTCTTCACCTGCATCTACGTGTGGGGCTCGGCCGGCGCGGCGACCGGCCACTGAGCGGCCGCCGAGGCAGAAGACCTTGAGACGGCGGGGCGACCCGCCGTTTCCATATCGGCAGCAGGACGGGAACGACAGATGCCTGACGAGATCCACCACCCGCCGCTCTCGCCGCTCTCGACCGGCCTTGCCGGGCGCTGCCCGCGCTGCGGCGAGGGACGGCTGTTCTCCGGCCTCCTGACGGTCGCCCCGTCCTGCGACCGCTGCGGCCTCGACTATTCCTTCGCCGATTCCGGCGACGGGCCGGCGGTGCTGTTGATCCTCGTGCTCGGTTTCGTCGTCGTCGGCGGCGCGCTCTGGGTGGAGTTCACCTTCATGCCGCCGATCTGGGTTCACGCCCTCGTCTGGATCCCGCTGACCCTCGGCCTCGGCATCGGCCTTCTGAAGCCCTTGAAGGGCCTCACCATCGCCCAGCAATATGCGACCAGGGCCGCGGAAGGCCGCCTCGGCCATTCCGACGATCATTGACCCGCGATGCCTCGATCGCACGGGGACCGGAGGAGGGAATGGCCGCTTCCTGGCGCTCGCTGATCGCCCCCGCCATCGCCGCGGCGATCGTCCTTGCCGTCCTTCTCGCGCTCGGCACCTGGCAGGTCGGGCGTCTTGCCTGGAAGGAGGGGCTGATCGCGGCGGCGGGCGCGCGCTCGACGGCGGCTCCCGTCGATTTGCCGCCGCCGACGGACTGGGCCGGGCTCGTCCCCGAGGCCTACCAGTACACCCGCGTCCGCCTCGCCGGCAGCTTGCGCAACGACGCCGAATTCCACGTCTTCACCACGCTGACGCGGCCGAAGGGACCGCTCGGCGGCCAGGGCTACTGGGTCGTCGTGCCGCTCGAACGGGCCGACGGCACGGTGGTCTTCGTCAATCGCGGCTTCGTGCCGCTCGACCGCAAGGACCCGGCGACCCGGCCCGAGGGGCTCCTTGCCGGCGAGCAGGAAATCGAAGGCCTGATGCGCGCGCCGGAAGGCCGCGACCGCTTCACCGCCGACGACGATGTCGGGAAAAACGTCTGGCTGCGCCGCGACCCGGCCCGCTTCGCCGCCCGGCTCGGGCTCGATCCGGCGCGCGTCGCGCCGTTCTTCGTCGATGCCGTCGAAAGTCCGCCCGGCGCTCTGCCGCAGGCCGGCGAGACCCGCCTTTCCTTCGTCAACAACCACCTGCAATACGTGGTGACCTGGTACGGCCTTGCCGCGACCCTCGTCGTGGTCTTCGTGCTCTTTGCAAGGAAGCGCCTTCGCGAAGAGGCGTAGGCGCGAGAGCGTGGCACGCACTCGATCCGAAAAGGTTCGCAAGGCCGAACGGCCGTCGCGCGGTCAGCGCGCATTTCCCGCACGATCGAGCGATGCGAGGTCGCTGCGGGGCATAAAAGGCTCAGGCCGCTTCCAGCAGCCGCTCGAGCCGGCGCTTCGTCTCGTCCTTGATCGGCTCGGCGGCTTTCAGGATCTGCCCGGCCTTGAGGAAATCGAGCACCTTGAAGCGGTCGACGTCCGGCCGGATCAGGATGTCCGGATGCCGGCCCTTGAGCTTCTCGTTGACGATCGACGTCATCATGATCTGCAGCGTGCCGAACATCGCCTCGAAGGGCCCCGGCGCCGGGTGCTTGGCCTTGTCCTTGCGCACCGGTCCGCCGGTGACGTCGACGGCGACGCAGATGTCGACACTGCGGTCGAAGAGATCGAAGGGCAGCGGATTGGCCGCGCCGCCGTCGATCAGCACCCGGCCGTCGCGGATCACCGGCTTGAGGACGCTCGGAATGGCGATCGAGGCGCCGATCGCGGTGATCAGCGGCCCGTCCGACATGCGCGCCTCGGCCCGCGACCAGAAGTCGGTGGCGACCGCGGTGAACGGGATTTCGAGGTCCTTGAAGTCGAGCGCGACGCCGGAGGGCAGCAGCTGGGCGAGCAGCCGCACCGGATCGATCATCACCGAGCCGTTGATGCCGCTCTGGAAGAGGTCGATGAACTTGCCCGACCGCGTCTGCATCACCTTGCGGGCAAGCTCGCGCCGGTCGCCGAAGAGCTTCATCACATGGTCGCGGATTTCCGCGCCCGAGAGGCCAGAGGCATAGGCCGCGCCGATCAGCGCGCCGATCGAGGTGCCGGCCATCACCGTCGGCTTGACGCCGAGATCGTCGAAGGCTTCGAGCACGAGGATGTGCGATAGCCCCCGCGCGCCGCCGCCGCCGAGGGCGAGGGCGATGTGCAGGTCCGGCCGCTTGATCGGCAGATGAAGGCCGGGATATGCGCCGTCGTCGGCCATGGTGTTTCACTCCGATGGCCGGGGCGCCCTGCCTCAGCCGTTTCGTTCGCGGGCGACCGCCCGCCATCCGATGTCGCGGCGCGCGAACCCCTCCGGCCAGTCGATGGCATCGACCGCTTCGTAGGCACGGGCCTGTGCCTCGCCGACCGTCCGCCCGAGCGCCGTGACGTTGAGAACCCGCCCGCCGACGGCGAGGACCTTGTCGCCGTCGCGCTTGGTGCCGGCGTGGAACACCTCGACACCCTCCGGCGCGCCGGCCTTGTCGAGGCCGCGGATCTCGCTGCCCTTCATATAGGTACCGGGATAACCTTTCGCTGCCATGACGACGGTGAGCGCCGTCTCGTCGCGCCAGTCGAGCGTCTTGCCGGCAAGTCCGCCGGTCGCCGCGGCGAACAGCAGATCGAGCAGATCCGACTTGAGGCGCAGCATCAGCACTTGGGCCTCCGGATCGCCGAAGCGGGCATTGTATTCGATGAGTTCCGGGCCCTTTTCCGTGATCATCAGCCCGGCATAGAGGACGCCGGTGAACGGGCAGCCCTTGTCCCGCATCGCCCGCATCGTCGGTTCGATGATTTCCTTCATCGTTTGCTCGACGAGCGCCGGCGTCATCACCGGGGCCGGCGAATAGGCACCCATGCCGCCGGTGTTGGGGCCGGTGTCGCCGTCGCCGACCCGCTTGTGGTCCTGCGCGGTCGCCAGCGGCACGGCGTTGCTGCCGTCGCAGATGGCAAAGAAGCTCGCCTCCTCGCCGACGAGGCATTCCTCGACGACGACCTCGGCACCGGCCTCGGAAAATTCGCCGGCAAAGCAGGCCTCGACCGCAGCGATCGCCTCGCCGACCGTTTCGGCGACGACGACGCCCTTGCCGGCCGCAAGGCCGTCCGCCTTGACGACGATCGGCGCGCCTTGAGCCTCGATATAGGCCCGGGCGGCGGCGGCGTCGGTGAAGCGGGCATAGGCCGCGGTCGGAATGCCGTATTCGGCGCAAAGGTCCTTGGTGAAGCCCTTCGAGCCTTCGAGCCGGGCGGCGGCGGCCGACGGTCCGAACACCGGGATCGCGGCGGCGGCGAGGGCGTCGGCGATGCCGGCGACGAGCGGCGCTTCCGGTCCGACGACGACGAGGCCGATGGCGTTTTCGCGGCAGAAGCCGACGACTGCCGCATGATCGGCGATGTCGAGGTCGACGCAGGTGCCCAGCGCCGCCATGCCGCCATTGCCCGGCGCGATGAACAGCCGGTCGAGCTTCGGCGAGCGCTCGAGCGCGAAGGCGAGCGCGTGTTCGCGTCCACCGGAACCGATCAGGAGTACGTTCATCGCGCCAGCCCTTTCCCTCGATTTGTCGGCTGTCGGTCTATCACGGCAAGGCGAGGGGTCAAGTCGAACCGGCCGGCGGTGCTGTGTCCACAGCGGGTCGCTTTCGTGAGGACGCGGGACGGCACCCTCTTGTCAAGCGCCGGCTTTGCCGCCAAGGTTCTCCATCCGCGCCGGCGGCACCGGCGCGCGAAAGTTCATGTCATTCGCGCCCGTTCGTGGCTGCGATGGACCGGTGGGGGATCGGTCCGAAGGAAACGGTAAGGCTCCATGAAAGTCACTGTCGAGCGCGTAAATCTGCTGCGGTCCCTGACGCATGTTCACCGGGTGGTCGAGCGGCGCAACACCATTCCGATCCTGGCGAACGTGCTGCTGAAGGTCGACGACGGCCAGCTCAAGCTGAAGGCGACGGACCTCGATCTCGAGGTGCTGGAGACGGTTCCGGCCGACGTCGCCGCGCCCGGCGGCACCACCGTGCCCGCCCATATGTTCTACGACATCGTCCGCAAGCTGCCCGACGGCTCGGAGATCTCGCTCGAACTCGAAGGTGCCTCGGGCACCATGGTCATCCGCTCCGGCCGCTCGCGCTTCCAGCTCCAGGTGCTGCCCGAGACCGATTTCCCGGATCTGACCGCCGGCACCTTCACCCACCGCTTCAGCCTGCCGGCGAGCGGCCTGAAGCGCCTCATCGACCGGACCCAGTTCGCCATCTCCACCGAGGAGACGCGCTACTATCTCAACGGCATCTTCCTGCATGCGGTCGACGGCGAGCGCGAGCCGCGCCTGCGCGCCGTCGCCACCGACGGCCATCGCCTCGCCCAGGCCGAGCTGACCGCGCCGAACGGCGCCGAGGCCATGCCGGGCATCATCATTCCGCGCAAGACCGTCAGCGAGCTGCAGAAGCTCGTCGAGGAGCCGGATGCGACGATCGGCGTCGAGGTTTCCGATTCCAAGATCCGCGTCACCATCGGCGCCATCGTGCTGACCTCCAAGCTCATCGACGGCACCTTCCCGGACTATGGCCGCGTCATCCCGCAGGGCAACGACAAGATCCTCGAGGTCGACCGCGACGAGTTCGCCAGCGCCGTCGACCGCGTCTCGACGATTTCGAGCGAGCGTGGCCGGGCGGTGAAGCTGTCGCTGCAGGACGGCCGGCTGGTGCTCACCGTCACCAACCCCGATTCGGGCAGCGCCACCGAGGAACTCAGCGTCGATTACGGCGCCGACGCCCTCGATATCGGCTTCAACTCGCGCTACCTGCTCGACATCACCGGCCAGCTCGAAGGCTCGACGGCGATCTTCCGCCTCGCCGATCCGGGCAGCCCGACCCTCATCCAGGACAAGAGCGCGGCCGACGCGCTCTACGTCCTGATGCCGATGCGGGTGTGAGCGCGGGCGGGGACAAGAACGACATCCCGCCCGGCGGGTTCGGCGGTTCGGCCGGCGCCACGGCGCGGCCGCGCCCGACCGCGGTCACGCGCCTGCGCCTCGATCATTTCCGCAACTACGTCGCCCTCGATCTCGACCTCGGCGCAGCGCCCGGGCCGGTGGTGCTCGCTGGCGAGAACGGCGCCGGCAAGACCAACCTCCTCGAAGCGGTGTCGTTCCTGTCGCCCGGCCGGGGCCTGCGCCGTGCCGACTATGGCGAGGTCGCCCGCCTGCCGGGGCCCGGCACCTGGGCCGTCGCCGTCGCCGCCGAGGGCGCCATGGGACCGGTCGAGATCGGCACCGGCGTGCAGCTCGGACCGGACGGCCTGCCCGAACGCCAGCGCCGCATCCGCGTCAATCACGCACCGGCCCGCTCGGCCGAGGCGCTCCTCGAACATCTGCGCATCGTCTGGCTGACCCCGGCGATGGACGGCCTCTTCACCGGCCCGGCCGGCGACCGCCGCCGCTTCCTCGACCGGCTGGTGCTGGCGATCGATCCCGGCCACGGCACCCGCGTCAGCGCGTTCGAGCGGGCGCTCACCTCGCGCAATCGCCTGCTCGAGGATCAGCGCCCCGACGCCACCTGGCTCGACGGCCTCGAAGCCCAGATCGCCGAGCTCGGCACGGCGATCGCTGCCGCCCGCGTCGAACTCGTCGCCCGCCTCGCCGCCCTCGTCGAGGATGTCGCCGAGGCCGGCTCGCCCTTCCCCTTCAGCCGCCTGTCGCTCGAGGGCACGCTGGAGGCGGGTCTCGCGACCGGCGCCGCCGTCGATGTCGAGGATGCCTATCGCCTCTCGCTGGCAGGGATGCGCCGCCGCGACGCCGCCGCCGGGCGCACCCTCGAGGGTCCGCACCGCTCCGACCTCGCCGTCGTCCATGGTCCGAAGGACATGCCGGCCGGCCGCTGCTCGACCGGCGAGCAGAAGGCCCTGCTCGTCGGCCTCGTCATCGCCCATGCCCGCGTCGTCGCCGCGACGAGCGGCATCGCGCCGATCCTGCTGCTCGACGAGATCGCCGCCCATCTCGACGGCGAACGCCGCGCCGCGCTGTTCTCGATCCTCGTCGACCTCGGCGTCCAGGCCTTCATGACCGGCACCGACGAAGCGCTGTTCGAGGCGCTCGCCGGCCGCGGCCGCGTCTGGCGCGTCTCGGCCGGCCGCCTCGAGGAGGCCGCCGCCTGAGCGACCGCCTCAGTCGTCCGACATGGCGATAAGGCTGGCATTGCCCCCGGCCGCCGCCGTGTTGGTCGAGATCACCTGTTCCTCGGCAAAGCGCGGCAGATAGCCCGGACCGCCGGCTTTCGGCCCGGTGCCCGAAAGGCCCGAGCCGCCGAACGGCTGCACCCCGACGACGGCGCCGATCATGTTGCGGTTGACGTAGCAATTGCCGACCGCCACCGCGTCGACGATCTCCTTCACCGTGTGGTCGATGCGGCTGTGGATGCCGAGGGTGAGGCCGTAGCCGGTCGCCTCGACGTCGGCGATCACCTTGGAAAGCTTGCCCGACTTCCAGCGCACCACGTGGAGGATCGGCCCGAACACCTCCTCGCCGAGGTCGCTCGCCTTGTGGAGCTGGAAGATATGCGGGGCAACGAAGGTGCCCGTCGCCGAATTCGGCACTGTACCGGCGAAGACCTGATGGTGCTGCCGGGTCATGCGGGCGATATGGGCGTCGAGCTTGTCCTTCGCTTCGGCGTCGATCACCGGGCCCATGTCGGTCGCCGGCCGGCGCGGATCGCCGAGCCGCAGTTCCGCCGCCGCCCCGGCGATCATCTCGAGCATCCGGTCGGCGACGTCGTCCTGCACGAAGAGGAGCCGCAGCGCCGAGCAGCGCTGGCCGGCCGAGCGGAAGGCCGAGGTGACGACGTCGTCGGCGACCTGCTCGGGCAGCGCCGTCGCGTCGACGATCATCGCGTTGATGCCGCCGGTTTCGGCGATAAGCGGCACGATCGGGCCGTTCTTGGCGGCCAGCGACCGGTTGATCTTGCCTGCGACCTCGGTCGAGCCGGTGAAGGCGACGCCGGCGACGGCCGCATGGCCGACGAGCCGCGCCCCGACCGCCCCGTCGCCGGGCACGAATTGCAGCGCCGATGCCGGCACGCCGGCCGCATGGAGCAGGCGCACCGCCTCGGCGGCGACCAGCGGCGTCTGTTCGGCCGGCTTGGCGACCACCGCATTGCCGGCGACCAGCGCCGCCGTCACCTGGCCGAGGAAGATGGCGAGCGGGAAGTTCCACGGCGAAATGCAGACGAAGACGCCGCGGCCGCGCCGGCGCAGGCGGTTCTCCTCGCCGGTCGGGCCGGTGAGGATCTCGTCCTCGCCGAACTGGCGCCGCGCCTCGCGGGCGTAGTAGCGGCAGAAATCGGCCGCCTCGCGCACCTCGGCGATGCCGTCGACGAGGGTCTTGCCGGCCTCGACCGCCATCATCGCGACGAGCCGGTCGCGCTTTTCCTCGAGGAGGTCGGCCATCTTCTCGAGCGCTGCGGCGCGCGTCTCGACCGGCGTGCGCGACCACTTCGCAAAGCCGGCCTGCGCCGCCGCGATCGCCTTGTCGGCGGTCTCGGGAGGCGCCTCGGCGACCGTCCCGGCAACGGTCTTGCCGTCGGTCGGGCTGACGACGTCGCGCCGCGTCCCGGCGAGCGCCTTGCCGTCGACGATCGGCGTCGCCTCGGCGAAGGGCAGGGGCGTTGCCGCGATCGCGGCCGCGAACGGCTCCAGCATCTCGCGGGCGCCGAATTCGAGGCCGAGCGAGTTGCGCCGGGCGCCGCCATAGAGATTGACCGGCAAGGGAATGCGCCGGTGCCGCGCCGCCCGCCCGCCGTCGAGCATCAGGTCGGGCCGATGCAGGAGCTCGGCGACCGGCACCGAGCGATCGCCGACGATGGCGACGAAGGACGAGTTGGCGCCGTTCTCGAGGAGCCGGCGGACGAGATAGGCGAGCAGGTCGCGATGGCCGCCGACCGGCGCGTAGATCCGGCAGGGCACCGGCTGGTCGCTGTCGGCCAGCGCCTCGTAGAGCGCCTCGCCCATGCCGTGCAGGCGCTGGAACTCGTAGCCGGTGGCATCGCCGGCGATCGCGAGGATCGTCGCGACGGTCAGCGCGTTGTGGCTGGCGAACTGCGGATAGATGCGGTCGCGGGCGCCGAGCAGCCGCCGGGCGGCGGCGATATAGGCGGCGTCCGTCGCCGCCTTGCGCGTCAGCACCGGATAGTCGGGAAGGCCGCGCTCCTGGGCGCGCTTTACCTCGGTGTCCCAATAGGCGCCCTTGACGAGGCGCACCGTGAAGCGCCGGTCGAGGGTGCGGGCGAGGGCGATCACCCAGTCGACGACGGCGAGCACCCGCTTCTGATAGGCCTGGATGGCGAGGCCGAAGCCGTCCCAGCCGGCAAGCCCGGGATCGGCGGCGACGGCGCCGATCACCTCGAGCGAGATTTCCAGCCGGTCCATCTCCTCGGCGTCGATGGTGAAGTTGAGGTCGTAGGACTTGGCGGCGCGGGCGAGCGCGGTCACCGCCGGCACGAGTTCGGCGAGCACCGCGTCGCGATTCACCGCCTCGTAGCGCGGATGGAGCGCCGAGAGCTTCACCGAGATGCCGGGCCGGTCCGGTCCGCGGCCGATCGCCTTCTTGCCGATCGCCTCGATCGCCTGGGCGTAGGCCTCGAAATAGCGCTTGGCGTCGGCGCTGGTGCGGGCGCCCTCGCCGAGCATGTCGAAGGAATGGCGATAGCCCTTGCCGGCCATCGAGCGGGCCCGCGACAGCGCCCCCTCGATCGTCTCGCCGAGCACGAACTGGTGGCCGAGCACCCGCATCGCCTGGCGCGTCGCGGTGCGCACCGTCGGCAGGCCGAGGCGCTTGATGGTGCCGGCGATGATGCCCTCCGGCGTCTCGCCCGGATGGACGATGCGCGCCGTGAGGCCGAGCGCCCAGGTCGAGGCCGAGACCAGCCAGGTGTCGCCGCCCTTCTTCTCGCTCCAGTCGCCGGCGCCGAGCTTGTCCTCGATCAGCCGGTCGGCGGTCTCGCCGTCGGGTACGCGCAGCAGCGCCTCGGCGAGCACCATCAGGGCAAGGCCCTCGCGGGTCGAAAGGCCGTATTCGCGAAGGAAGTCCTCGACGCCGCCGATCGCCCCGGCGCGGTCGCGGATCTCCTCGATGAGCCGTGTCGCGATCTTGTCGATGCGCGCGTCCGTGGCCGCATCGAGCGTCGTCTCGCCGATGATCCGGGCGACGAGCGGCTCGTCCGGCTCGGCGTAGCGCGCGGTGAATTTCGGAAGGTCGGGTGTGACGGCGGGTTCCGTGTCGGACATGGCGGCTGCCCCATGATGGAATGTCGATTGCGGCGAGCATAGCGCGTTCGCGGCCGCTTCGCCTCTCCGAGCGAGCCCCGAAACGCGCGAAATCAGCCGATTCGTCTAAGGTTGCATGTGACCGGCCGGGCTGATCTAGTTCCGGGCGATAGCCGGCTGACGATCGACGCGCCGGCAGGAGGCAGGCGGCGGCGCCGCGCGGCGGCACGCGAGAACAGAGGCAGGAACGATGCGGCGACAGGCAATCGGACTTCTGGCGGCGGGCGGGCTCGGCCTTGCCGCGGCATCGGCCATGGCGGTCGAGATCCAGTCGGTCGCCATCGAGGCGCCGACCAGGGCCCATCTCTGCCGCGCCCTCGGCGGCGCCGGCAAGGACCCGGTGGTCACCATCAGGCATGCCCCCGTCGCCGGCGAGACGATCTCGGTCTACATGTACGACATCGTCAGCAATGGCCGCGTCACCAACCATTTCACCAAGACGGTGACGTCCGAGGCCGACGGCACGACGGTGCTGACGGCGGACTTCCTGCCGCCCTGCAACCAGACCGCCGGCCGGCGCAATTCGTCCTACCGCTTCGACGTGAAGTCGAAGGGATCGCGCAAGGTGACGAAGCGCTGGTTCGACTATGACAGCGGCAGCGGCAGGATCACGCCGAAATAGCCGGTTCGGGCGCTTCCCTTCGCCTGCCGTCCGGCGCGCAGCCGCGGCCGTGTTCTTGCGCCGGAGCGCGATTCGGGCTATATGACGCTCAGTTATCTCTGAACGACTGGCTGATCGTTGAGAGTGGGCCCGCCCGGACCCGCTCTTTTTTCATTGAGCCGGTGGTTCGTCGCAACGAGCCCGGAAAAGCCGACGCCGATGGCCGAACACGACCCGCGCATTCTGACCGAGACCGGCCTTGCCGCGCGCATCGCCGCGATCGTCGAGCCCGTCATCGACGACCTCGGCTATCGCCTCGTGCGCATCAAGATCTCGGGCCAGAACGGCCTGACGCTGCAGATCATGGCCGAGCGCCCCGACGGCACGATGAATATCGAGGGCTGCGAGGCCGTCAGCCGCGCCGTTTCCCCGGTGCTCGACGTCGAGGATCCGATCGACCGCGCCTATCACCTCGAGGTGTCCTCGCCGGGCATCGACCGGCCGCTGGTGCGCCGTTCCGATTTCGAGCGCTGGTCCGGCCACGAGGCCAAGGTCGAGCTGGAAAATCCGCTCGACGGCCGCAAGCGCTTTCGCGGGCCGATCCTCGCCGTTGCCGGCGAGACGGTGACCGTCGGCATTCCCGATGCGCCGGAAGGTGCGCCGGACCGATACGACCTCGCCTTCGCCGATATCGGCGACGCCCGGCTGGTGCTGACCGACGCCCTGATCAAGGACGCCCTGCGCCGCGACCCGGAACTCGCCGCCGACGTCGAGGACGAGGACGAAGACTGACATACCTCCGTCCGATCGGCGTGCGACCATGCGCCGACGGGATGCCGGCCGGGAGCCGGGGAGGCGCTTGGACAAGGACCGGGCTGGACGCCCGGACGAGACAGCGGCGCGGCCGAAACGGAACGCGCGCCGCGCTAGGTGGAGACGAAGAAGATGGCAGTCAGCGCAAACCGGCTGGAGCTCCTGCAGATCGCCGACGCGGTCGCCCGTGAAAAGGCGATCGACCGGGGCATCGTGATCGCCGCGATGGAAGACGCGATCCAGAAGGCGGCCCGCTCGCGCTACGGTCAGGAGACCGAGGTTCGCGCCGAGATCAATCCGAAGACCGGCGAAATCCGCCTCGCCCGCCTGCTGAAGGTGGTCGAGGAGGTCGAGAACCCGTCGACCGAGATCGCCCTGTCCGAGGCTCTCGCCCGCAATCCGGCGGCCCGGGTCGCCGACTTCATCGCCGAGGCGCTGCCGCCGATGGACTTCGGCCGCATCGCCGCCCAGTCGGCCAAGCAGGTCATCGTCCAGAAGGTCCGCGAGGCCGAGCGCGATCGCCAGTACGAGGAATTCAAGGACCGCATCGGCGAGATCGTCCACGGCGTCGTCAAGCGCGTCGAATACGGCAACGTCATCGTCGATCTCGGCCGTGGCGAGGGCATCGTGCGCCGCGACGAGCTGATCCCGCGCGAGGCGTTCCGCTACGGCGACCGCATCCGCGCCTATATCTACGACGTGCGCCGCGAACAGCGCGGCCCGCAGATCTTCCTGTCGCGCACCCATCCGCAGTTCATGGCCAAGCTCTTTGCCCAGGAAGTGCCGGAAATCTACGACGGCATCATCACCGTGAAGTCGGTCGCCCGCGACCCCGGTTCGCGCGCCAAGATCGCCGTCATCTCGCGCGATTCCTCGATCGATCCGGTCGGCGCCTGCGTCGGCATGCGCGGCAGCCGCGTCCAGGCGGTGGTGCAGGAGCTGCAGGGCGAGAAGATCGACATCATTCCCTGGTCGCCCGACGCCGCGACCTTCATCGTCAACGCGCTGCAGCCGGCCGAGGTCGCCAAGGTGGTGCTCGACGAGGACGCCGAGCGCATCGAGGTGGTGGTGCCCGACGATCAGCTGTCGCTGGCCATCGGCCGGCGCGGCCAGAACGTCCGCCTCGCCTCGCAGCTCACCGGCTGGGACATCGACATCCTCACCGAGCAGGAGGAGTCGGAGCGGCGCCAGAAGGAATTCGCCGAGCGCAGCGAACTCTTCATGGATGCGCTGAACGTCGACGAGATGGTCGGCCAGCTGCTCGCCTCGGAAGGCTTCACCTCGGTCGAGGAAATCGCCTATGTCGAGCCCGACGAGATCGCCTCGATCGAGGGCTTCGACGACGACACCGCCGAGGAGCTGCAGGCTCGCGCCGCGTCCTATCTCGAGGCCCGCGAGGCCGAATTCGACGCCGAACGCCGCGAGCTCGGCGTCGCCGACGAGATGAAGGACGTGCCGGGCGTCACCACGGCGATGCTCGTCGCCTTCGGCAAGGAAGACGTCAAGACGGTCGAGGATCTCGCCGGCTGCGCCACCGACGACCTCGTCGGCTGGACCGAGCGCAAGGACGGCGAGACGACCCGCCACGACGGCATCCTCACCGGCTTCGAGGTTTCGCGCCAGGAGGCCGAGGACATCGTCATGGCGGCGCGCCTCAAGGCGGGCTGGATCACCGAGGAAGACCTCGTCGGTCCGGAAGAAGAAGAGGAAGAGGTCGAGGCGGAAGCCGAGGACTGATCGGCGGGCCTCGACAGGGGAGCGGCCCGATGGCCAAGACCGCCGCGCCTCTCGAGCGGACCTGCATCGTCGGCCGCGCGACCCTGCCGGTCGACGAGCTGATCCGCTTCGTGCTGGCGCCCGATGGAACGGTGGTGCCGGACCTGAAGCGTGATTTGCCGGGTCGCGGCGTCTGGGTGACGGCGAGCGCCGAGGCGGTCGCCACCGCCGAGAAGAAGCGCCTGTTCGCGCGCGGCTTCAAGGCCGAGGTCCGGGTCGAGCCGGGCCTTGCCGAACGGGTCGGGACCCTTCTGGAGCGCGCCGCGCTCGGGGCTCTGGCGATGGCCAACAAGGCCGGGCTGGTGGTGACCGGCTTCGGCAAGGTGGAGACGGCGCTCGGCCGCGATGCGGTGGCCGTCCTGATCCATGCGAGCGATGCCGCCCCGGACGGCATCCGCAAGCTCGCGGCGGTGACGAAGCGTCGTTTCGGCGACGGTCCGGGGGTCCCGGTGGTGCGGTCCATTGCCTCCGAGCAATTGGATTTGGCATTGGGGCGGTCAAATGTGATACATGCTGCTGTGCTCGAAGGTCGGGCGGCAGCGGCATTTCTTGAGCGTGAGCGGGCGCTCGTTCGGTTTCGCGCATCCGGCGCGGATGGAACGGCCGCCGAAGAAAGCGCTTCCGGCGCGACGAAAGCGGGCGATCGGCCCGCAGGACAGAAGACGGTATGAACGAAACGAAGAATCCCGGCGAGAAGACCCTCAGTGTCGCCCCGAAGAAGACGCTGACGCTGAAGCGCAGCGGCGTCGAACAGGGCACCGTGCGCCAGAGCTTCTCTCATGGCCGCACCAAGGCGGTTGTCGTCGAGAAGAAGAAGCGGCGCATCGTCCCGCCGGGTCACGAGGGCAAGTCCGAGGCCGAGCTGGCCGCGGCGCCGGCCGTCGAGCCGGTCGAGGTCGTGGCGCCGGCCGCTCCCCGCGAGGTCGAGCAGAAGCCGAAGCCCAAGCGCCCGGCCGTCGTGCTGCGCCAGCTCACCGAGGAGGAGCGCGACGCCCGCGCCCAGGCCCTCGCCGATGCCAAGGTCCGTGAGGTCGAGGAACGGCGCCAGGCCGAGGAAGAGGCCCGTCTCGCCGCCGAGCGTGCGGAAGCCGAAGCCCGCGCCGCCGAGGCGGCGGCCCTTGCCGCGGCCGAAGCCCGCGCCAGCGAGCCCGAAGAGGCGGCCGCCGCAGCCGAGGCAGCGGTACCCGCGGCCCCGGCCGCGCAGCCGGCCGAGGAACGCAAGCCCGCCACCGACGCCGAGCGCCGGACCGAGAAGCGCGCGCCGCAGCGCCCGACCGCCGAGGATGGCGAGGGCGACGAGAGCCGCCGTGGCGGTGGTGGCGGTGGCGCCAAGACCGCGGCCAAGAAGCAGCCGCGCGTCGCCGAGGTCAAGCCCGTCAAGCGCACCGAGGAGCGCCGGCGCGGCAAGCTCACCCTGGTCAACGCCCTCGAGGACGAGGAGCGCGCCCGCAGTCTCGCCTCGATCCGTCGCCGCCGCGAGCGCGAGAAGTCGCGCGCCGCGATGATGGACAACCGCGAGAAGATCTCCCGCGACGTGGTCATCCCCGAGACGATCACCATCCAGGAGCTCGCCAACCGCATGGCCGAGCGCGCCGTCGACGTCATCAAGTTCCTGATGAAGCAGGGACAGATGATGAAGATCAACGACGTGCTCGATGCCGACACGGCGCAGATCGTCGCCGAGGAATTCGGCCATTCGGTCAAGCGCGTCGCCGATTCCGACGTCGAGGAAGGCCTCGGCGGCGGCGCGGATCGGGCCGAGGACATGCTGCCCCGGCCGCCCGTCGTCACCATCATGGGCCATGTCGACCACGGCAAGACGTCGCTGCTCGACGCCATCCGCCACACCAACGTGGTGGCCGGCGAGGCCGGCGGCATCACCCAGCACATCGGTGCCTATCAGGTCGAGCAGTCCGGCCAGAAGATCACCTTCATCGACACGCCGGGCCACGCCGCCTTCACCGCGATGCGGGCCCGCGGCGCCAGGTCGACCGACATCGTCATCCTGGTGGTGGCCGCCGACGACGGCGTCATGCCGCAGACGATCGAGGCGATCGCCCATGCCCGCGCCGCCGGCGTGCCGATCATCGTGGCGATCAACAAGATGGACAAGCCGGACGCCGACCCCTCGCGGGTCCGCAACGAGCTGCTGCGCCACGAGGTCTATGTCGAATCGATGGGTGGCGACATCCTCGACGTCGAGGTCTCCGCGACCAAGCGCATGAACCTCGACAAGCTGCTCGACGCGATCCTGCTGCAGGCCGAAATCCTCGAGCTGAAGGCCAATCCGAACCGTCCCGCCGAGGGCTCGGTCATCGAGGCCCAGCTCGACAAGGGTCGCGGCCCGGTCGCCACGGTTCTCGTCCAGCGCGGCACGCTGCGGGTCGGCGACATCGTCGTCGCCGGTGCCGAATGGGGCCGCGTGCGCGCCCTCGTCACCGACCGCGGCGACAATGTCGACGAGGCGATGCCGGCGATGCCGGTCGAAGTGCTCGGCCTGCAGGGTACGCCCGAGGCCGGCGACGTCATCTCCGTCGTCGAGAACGAGGCCCGCGCCCGCGAGATCTGCGACTACCGCCAGCGCAAGCGGCGCGAGAAGATGCAGGCCCGCGGCGCCGCTGCCGGCCGCACCTCGCTCGAGCAGATGATGAGCCAGCTGAAGAGCGCCGGCCTCAAGGAGTTCGTGCTGGTCATCAAGGCCGACGTGCAGGGCTCGGCCGAGGCGATCATCGGGGCCCTCGAGAAGATCGGCAACGACGAAGTCGCGGCCCGGGTCATCCATTCCGGCGTCGGCGGCATCACCGAGTCCGACGTCACCCTGGCCGAGGCCTCCGATGCCGTGATCATCGGCTTCAACGTGCGCGCCAACAAGCAGGCGCGGGACGCGGCCGAGCGCGTCGGCGTCGAGATCCGCTACTACAACATCATCTACGACCTCGTCGACGACGTGAAGGCGGCGATGTCCGGCATGCTCTCGCCCGAGCGGCGCGAGACCATGCTCGGCAATGCCGAGATCCTCGAGGTCTTCAACATCACCAAGGTCGGCAAGGTCGCCGGCTGCCTCATCACCGACGGTGTCGTCCAGCGCGGTGCCGGCGTGCGCCTCATCCGCGACAACGTCGTCGTCCACGAGGGCAAGCTGTCGACGCTGAAGCGCTTCAAGGACGAGGTCAAGGAAGTCCATTCCGGCCAGGAATGCGGTATGGCGTTCGAGGCCTATCAGGACATGCGCGTCGGCGACATCATCGAGTGCTACCGCGTCGAGGAAGTCGCGCGGGTCCTCTGACGGGATCCGTCGACATTTTGATGCGGGTGCGCGCCGTCCCGGCGCGGGAGGTTTGCTCTCCCGCCCGGCGGCCCGAAGACCGAAAGACCAGACAATGTCACGTTCCGGACCCGGCGCCCCGAGCCAGCGCCAGCTTCGCGTCGGCGAACTCGTCCGCCATGCCGTTTCCGAGGCGCTCGCCCGCGGCGAGATCATGGACCCGGTGCTCGAGACGCACCTCGTCACCGTCTCGGAAGTGCGCATGTCGCCCGATCTCAAGCACGCCACCTGCTTCGTCGAGCCCCTCGGCGGCGTCGACGAGGCGGCCGTGGTCGCGGCGCTGACCGCGCATCGCCGCTACATCCGCGGCCTCGTCTCGCGCCGCCTCACCCTCAAATACATGCCCGAGCTGCGCTTCGAGATCGACACGCGCTTTGCCGACGATCGCCGCATCGACGAGCTCCTGCGCTCCCGCGAGGTCGCCCGCGACCTCGACGCGGACGACTGAGCGCGGCGCGAAACCGGAAGGATAGCGATGGGACGGAGCCGCAAGCGCGGCCGCGACGTCAGCGGCTGGGTGATCCTCGACAAGCCGGTCGGCATGACCTCGACGCAAGGGGTCGGCGCCGTGCGCCGGCTGTTCGACGCCAGGAAGGCCGGTCACGCCGGCACCCTCGATCCGCTGGCCTCCGGCTGCCTGCCGATCGCCCTCGGCGAGGCGACGAAGACCGTTCCCTATGTCATGGACGGCCGCAAGGTCTATGAATTCGCCGTGCGCTTCGGCGCCGAGACGGCGACCGACGACACCGAGGGCGCCGTCACCGAGACGAGCGACCATCGCCCGACGACCGAAGAGATCGAGGCGGCGCTGCCCGTCTTCACCGGCGAGATCGAGCAGGTGCCGCCGAAATTCTCGGCGATCAAGATCGATGGCGAGCGCGCCTACGACCTTGCCCGCGACGGCGAGGAGGTCGAGCTCGAGGCCCGCACCATCACCGTCTACAGCCTCGATCTGGTCGAGCGGCCCGACGCCGACACCGTCGTCCTCGAGGCCGAATGCGGCAAGGGCACCTATGTGCGCGCCATCGCCCGCGACCTCGGCCGCCATCTCGGCAGCCGCGCCCATGTCGTGGCGCTGCGTCGTCTCGTCGTCGGCCCGTTCGAGGAGACCGATTTCGTCACCCTCGACGATCTGCGCGCCGCCGCCGGGGAAAGCCCGACCGGAACGCCGGATACGCTGCTCCGGCCGATCGAGGCGGGACTTGCCGAGCTGGCGACCGTCGTCGTCTCGAAAAACGACGTCGCCCGGCTGCGCAACGGCCAGGGCGTGATCCTGCGCGGTCGCGACGCGCCGATCGCCGGCGGCATGGTGCTCGCCGTCTGCGGCGGCGAGGCGGTGGCCCTCGCCGAGGTCGAGAAGGGCATGCTCCAGCCGCGCCGGGTGTTCACCGCCGCATGAGCCCGGAGAGCCTTTGCCGGCCCCGCCGGAACCCCGGCTTTTCCGCTGGCTTTTGCCTTTCGTTTGCGGCATAGTCCGGCCGCGCGAGGGGGAGACTCCTCGGCATCCTTTCGTGTTGCCTGAAACCATGCTGGACGACATCCCGGCTTCGGCCGAGGGCAGGCACGAGAGCGGCGAGGACGCCAGATGGCGCCGTCGCCGGCGTATCGAGTGGCCGGGCACCGTGCCCGGCTCCCAGTTTATCGGATCCCGAGAAAGGTTGACCGATGTCGATTACTGCCGAACGCAAGGCTGAACTGATCAAGGAATATGCGACCAAGGAAGGCGACACCGGTTCGCCGGAAGTCCAGGTCGCGATCCTCACCGAACGGATCACCAACCTGACCGAGCACTTCAAGTCCCACGCCAAGGACAACCATTCCCGGCGCGGCCTGCTGAAGCTCGTCAGCCAGCGGCGCTCGCTGCTCGACTACCTGAAGGGTGTCGAGGAGAGCCGTTACCAGACCCTGATCGGCCGTCTCGGCATCCGCCGCTGACCCGATCCGGCGCCACCCGCGCCGATTCACCGTTCGACCTTTCCCGGCCGCAGCGCATTCAGCCGACGGCCGGGACCGGCGAACCCGACAGGCGCCACCCCGGAACGAGCCGGAGCGGCGCACCCCGGCGGGGCCGAACGCATCGATGTGCCGCCTGAAGTCGGTTCGGCGCGTCGCCGGCGGCACCCGCCAATCGAGAAGGAAGCCCGGACCGCTGACGGCCGGGCGGATGCGATCCGCGCGAGCCCTCGCGCTTCCTTCGAGGCCGCGGCGCGGCAAGGACGCTGCGCCACATTTGAAACGGGCCAGAAGCAGGAGCCATGGCAGGATCGCCTGATGCTTTGCCGGACCGGGCTTGAAAGCCCCCCTCCGCAGAGCCTCTTGCCGTCTTGCACATGGCCCGGTGCTTCGAGAGCCCCGAAAGAGAGACTGCCATGTTCGATATCCAGACCGTGACCATCGACTGGGCCGGCCGCCCGCTTACGCTCGAGACCGGCCGCATCGCCCGTCAGGCCGATGGCGCCGTGCTCGCCAAGTACGGCGAGACCACCGTTCTCGCCACCGTCGTTTCCGAGAAGGAGCCCAAGCCCGGCTTCGACTTCTTCCCGCTGAAGGTCGACTACCAGGAGAAGTACTACGCCTCGGGACGCATTCCCGGCAGCTTCTTCAAGCGCGAAGGCCGCCCGACCGAGCGCGAGACGCTGGTCTGCCGCCTGATCGACCGTCCGATCCGCCCGCTCTTTGCCGAAGGCTACAAGTGCGACACCCAGGTGATCGTCACCGTTCTCTCCCATGACCTGGAGAACGACCCGGACATCCTCGCGATGGTCGCCGTCTCGGCCGCCCTCACGCTTTCCGGCGTGCCCTTCATGGGCCCGATCGGCGCCGCCCGCGTCGGCTACATCGACGGCAAGTACGTCGTGAACCCGCAGATCGACGAGATGCTCGAGTCGAAGCTCGACCTCGTCGTCGCCGGCACCGGCGATGCCGTGCTGATGGTCGAGTCGGAAGCCAAGGAGCTTTCCGAGGACGTCATGCTCGGCGCCGTGATGGCCGGTCATGCCGGCTTCCAGCCGGTCATCGACGCGATCATCCGCCTTGCCGAAAAGGCCGCCAAGGAGCCGCGCGAGCACACCGCCCCGGACCTCTCCGAGGTCGAGGCCGCGGTGCTCAAGATCGCCGAGGCCGATCTGCGCGCCGCCTACAAGATCACCGCCAAGCAGCAGCGCTACGCCGCCGTCGACGCCGCCAAGGCCAAGGTCGTCGAGGCGCTGGTCGCCACCGAGGAGACCGGTTCCGAGGGTCGCTACCCGAAGGAAGCCGTCGGCTCCATGTTCAAGGAAGTCCAGGCCAAGATCGTGCGCTGGAACATCCTCGACGACGGCGCCCGCATCGACGGCCGCACCCTGACGACGGTTCGCCCGATCGTCTGCGAGGTCGGCGTCCTGCCGCGCACCCACGGTTCGGCCCTGTTCACCCGCGGCGAGACCCAGGCTCTCGTCGTCACCACGCTGGGCACCGGCGATGACGAGCAGTTCATCGACGCCCTCGAGGGGACCTACCGCGAAAACTTCCTGCTGCACTACAACTTCCCGCCCTTCTCGGTCGGCGAGACCGGCCGCATCGGCTCGCCCGGCCGCCGCGAGGTGGGTCACGGCAAGCTCGCCTGGCGCGCCGTCCATCCGGTGCTTCCGAGCAAGCTCGAGTTCCCGTACACGCTGCGCGTCGTCTCCGAGATCACCGAATCGAACGGTTCCTCGTCGATGGCCACCGTGTGCGGTTCCTCGCTCGCCCTCATGGACGCGGGCGTGCCGCTCAAGCAGCCGGTCGCCGGCATCGCCATGGGCCTCATCAAGGAAGGCGACCGCTTCGCCGTCCTTTCCGACATTCTCGGTGACGAGGACCACCTCGGCGACATGGACTTCAAGGTCGCCGGCACCTCCGAGGGCGTCACCTCGCTGCAGATGGACATCAAGATCCAGGGCATCACCGAGGAGATCATGAAGGTCGCCCTCGGCCAGGCCAAGGACGGCCGCATGCACATCCTCGGCGAGATGTCGAAGGCCCTGACGGAAGCCCGTCCGGAGCTCGGCGAGTTCGCCCCGCGCATCGAGGTGATGAAGATCCCGGTCGACAAGATCCGCGACGTCATCGGCTCGGGCGGCAAGGTCATCCGCGAGATCGTCGAGAAGACCGGCGCCAAGGTCAATGTCGAGGACGACGGCACCATCAAGATCGCTTCCGCCGACGGCAAGTCCATTGCCGCCGCCCAGAAGTGGATCCATTCGATCGTCGCCGAGCCGGAAGTCGGCCAGATCTACGAGGGCACGGTCGTCAAGCTCGTCGACTTCGGCGCCTTCGTGAACTTCTTCGGCGCCCGCGACGGCCTCGTCCACATCTCGCAGATCGCGCCGCGCAAGGTGGCCAAGGTCAGCGACGTCCTCACCGACGGCCAGAAGGTGTGGGTGAAGCTGCTCGGCTTCGACGATCGCGGCAAGGTCCGCCTGTCGATGAAGGTCGTCGACCAGGAGACCGGCCAGGAGATCGAGGCTCCGGCCCGCGACGCCGAATAATCCGGCGAACCGATCGACCGTAAAACGGTCCCGAACACCGACGCGCCCGGCTCCCTGGAGCCGGGCGCTTTCTTTTGCCCGAGGCGGCAGCGGCAATCGGCCGTCGTGCCGGCTCTTGCCTTCGACCTTCGTATTATGTCTTGCTAATATGCGCTGCCGGACCGCGGATGCCGGGACGGCACGACGGGGCGACAGACAACGAGACGAGAGTGGAGCGACGGGCCGCGCGCCGCGGCCGCGACAGCTCGCCGAGAGTCGGGGGAAGAGACGTGCAGACCGGATATCCGCGCCAGGTGGCGACGCCGCATCGCAAGATCCCGCTCGTCGTGCCGAAGGGCATGACGCCGGTCGAGTTCTTCAACAGCGCCGCCAATCTCAGGAACCTCTCCCAGGACAACGGCCTGCTGCGCACCCCCGAGGACTTCCTGCTCTATCGCAAGGCGATCGGCCACAGCCTCGAGTTCGACACCTCGGTCATTCTCGACACCTCGCAGCGCATTCTCGATCCGCTCGGTCGCCCGGTGCGCCGCGACCAGCTGACCGAGCGCGAGATGAAGGTCTTCAGCCGCATCAGCCACACCATCCTCGACTACATGGCCGAGCGTTATCCCGATCCGGAAAAGACGCTCCTCATGTGCGGCGAGGCGAGCCTCGATGCGACCTGGCCGCTGTGCAAGCCGGGCGTGCCCTCGATCCGCATGATCCACAACCACTTCATCGCCTTCCCGATGGAGCAGCTGGCAGCGGCCGATGCGGCCGATCCGAACAATCCGAACCTCACCGACGGCGGTCACCACAGCCTCTTCCTCTACCACTTGTCGGACGTCTACCACGAGTTCCTCGAGGTGCTGGATCTCGAGGTGATGAGCCCGATGGCCTCCGGTTCCGGCCAGCTCGCCGTCACCGGCTATCCGCAGGGCCTGCCGAGCTGGATCGTCGCCGGTGGCATGGCCGGGCTTTCCAGGGCCCGCTTCTGGCGCGAATACGACGACCTCCTCAAGGGTTTCCTCGACTTCTACCGCGCCTTCTTCGGCCTCGTCGCCTCGCCGGGGCGGCCGATGCCGGACGACCTCTACTTCCCCGACCAGGTCGAGAACGTCCTGCTCTTCAACAACCACTTTCACGGCGTCGCCAAGCAGATCCGCGACCGCATCAAGGCCGACCCGCAATTCGCCAACGAGATCCGCTGGCGCCCGGCCTACAAGCAGATCATCTATCGCGACGAGGGCGGCCGGGTCATCGTGACGATCAGCCAGAACTCGATCGGCAACGCCATCACCGAGATGCTCGGCATCGTCGTCGGCCGCTCCGAGGACGAGGACGCCTATAACCGGGCCGAACCGGCGCTGATGGAAAAGCTGCTGGAAGTGCGCGACCGGCTCGTCGCCGCCGGTCTCGGCGACGCCCTGCCGACGCCCTTCGACCGGGGCTGAGCCGAGACGATCGCCGGCTCGCCCGGATGCCGACCCGCCCGATGCCCTTCCCCGGAGAAACGGCGTTCGCACTGCGCCGTCGCCTCGACGCGCCGCAGCAAGATACTGATCCCGTTCGAGAAACGTATCAGACCAGGAGGTCGAAATCGCAAGTCGGCCGATGAATTGAGCCGGGTAAATGCGTTGCTGGATTTGCGTGTCAAAGTAATTCCAGATTATCTGCTGGGAATCCGCACCTCTCGTGCTATCGTTTCGATCCTGCGGACGGGCGTGTGAAACCTATCGGCGGCACCGGCGCAGGCATGGTGCCCGGCGGACGTGGGAGTGTTTGCAGATGGCGGCGGATACGCGAGACCAGTTGGCTGTGGAGCCTCTCTTCTTCTATGCCGAGGAGTGCGATCTCGCTCTCTTCCAGCATCGTCGCACCGGCAAGCGGTTCTGCCTCGACAGGGAGAACTTCCGCGAGCTCGCGGCGAGCATCTGCGCCGGCTGGCAGCCGGGCCGCGACTGAGGGCACGCGCGACGGGCGCGCGTCGCGCCGCGACCGGCCGAGAATTTCGCGGTTTTCGGATCGGCTACTCGACCCGCACCGTGGCGGCGGCGACGGCGCCGTCGGCGTCGATCACCGAGAGGTGGGCAAAGCCCGGCCCGTCCGGCGCCCAGTTGGCCTCGCGGCGATGCGGCGACGAGGTGACCGGCCGGCCATTGACCATGAAGACGAGCGGCAGGCGGCCGCCCGCGGCCTTGAGGGCGAGCGGGCTCGGCACGCTCGCGCCGCCGGCCGCGCCGAGATCGACCGCCGCGCCGTCCGGCGGGAAGGTGAGGACGAGCGGCGCCTCGGCCCCGTCCGGGCTCGAGGCGACGACGTCGAGACCGCGATAGTGGCGCAGCGGCGGCGGCAGCTCGGCCGTCGACGCGACGAGCGCGCCGAAGGGCGCACGGCGCTGCAGCGGCGCCGGCCCGCCGAGCCGCGAAAAGGCATCGAACAGCACCGGGGCGGCGGCGATGCGGCCGACGAGGCCCGGCACGGCGGCGCCGTCCGGCCGGCCGATCCACACCGCGACCGTGTGCTTGCCGTCGAAGCCGATCGACCAGGCGTCGCGATAGCCGTAGGAGGTGCCGGTCTTGTAGGCGATGAGGCCGCCGACCGCATTGTTCGGCGGCGGTGCGCCGGCGAGGATGTCGGCGACGTACCAGTCGGCGACCCTGGCGAGCAGCGGCCGGTCGCGCGGCACGTTGGCCATCTCGTTCTCCGCCTCGACCACGAGGGGGACGACCGAGCCGCCCCTGGCGATCGCGGCGTAGAGCCCGGCGAGATCGGTGAGCCGCAGCCCGACCCCGCCGAGTCCGACGGCGAGGTTGGGCCTCGTCGATGGCGGCAGCTTCGGCTCGACCCCGGCCTCGCGCAGGCGGGCGAACAGGCGGTCCGGTCCGATCGCCTCGAGCAGCGAGACGGCCGGCACGTTGAGCGAAAGCTGCAGCGCCTGACGGACCGTGACGGTGCCCTGATAGGTGTCCTCGAAATTCTCCGGCCGGTAGGCGTCGAAGCGGGTCGGCCGGTCCTCGATCAGCGTTTCGGGATGGACGACGCCTTCCTCGAAGGCGAGGCCGTAGATGAAGGGTTTCAGCGTCGAGCCCGGCGAGCGGACGGCGCGCGTCATGTCGATCGCGCCGGCCCGGGCCGCGTCGAGATAGCCGGCCGAGCCGACATGGGCGCGCACCGCGCCGGTGGCGTTGTCGACGACGAGGATCGCCACCGACAGGCGCTTGCCGAGGAGCGCGGCGCGGTCGGCCGCCAGCTGCTCGAGGCTTTCCTGCAGCGAGCGCTCGATCGTCAGCCGGTGGATCTTCTGCTCCGGCGCGGCGGCGACGACTTCCTCGGCGAGATGGGCGGCGATCATCGCCACCGGACGCCGGCCGGTCGGCACCGACCGTTCGCGCGCCGCCATCGCGGCCGGCGCTTCGAGGACGCCGGCCCCGACCATACGGTCGAGGACGCGGTTGCGGGCTGCCTCGGCGGCGGCCGGGGCACGATCCGGCCGGCGCCGCTCCGGCGATTGCGGCAGGGCGACGAGGAGAGCGGCCTCGGCGACCGAGAGACGCCGCGGCTCCTTGCCGAAATAGGCGAGTGCGGCGGCGCGCACGCCTTCGAGGTTGCCGCCATAGGGCGCGAGCGTCAGATAGGCGGCGAGGATCTCGTCCTTCGTCATCCGCCGCTCGATCTGGATGGCGCGGACCGCCTCGACGAACTTGCCGGCGAACGAGCGCTCGCCATGCGGTTCGAGGAGCCGGGCGAGCTGCATGGTGATGGTCGAGGCGCCCGAGACGATGTGGCCGCTCGTCGCGAGCTGGCCGGCGGCGCGCAGCACCGCCAGCGGATCGACGCCGTGATGGTCGCGAAAACGCCGGTCCTCGTAGGCGATCAGCATGTCGAGGAAGCGCGCGTCGACCTCGGCGATGTCGACCGGCAGGCGCCAGCGCCCGGCGCTCGTCGTGAACGGCCGGAGCAGCGCCCCGTTGCGGTCGACGACGAGGGTCGAGACGTCGGCGAGCGGCGAAAAGTCCGGTGGCCCGAGCCGCTCGACCAGGATGCCGAGGCCGGCGGCGCCGAGCGTCGCGGCGAGCGCCACCCCGGCAAGGCCGAGGAGCGCCGCCTTCCGCCACCTGCCCCGGCGCCGTGCGCCGGGGGTCCCGGTGCTGGTCGCGCCCATCGGCGCCACTCCCTTACTGCGCCGCCTCGACCTCGACGGTCTCGGACGCGGTCCGGCCGAAGCGATCGGGCCGGTACATGTCTTCCACCGTCGCCGCCGGGTGCACATAGGTGCCCGGCGTCACGGCACGGACCATGTAGGCCGCCGTCAGCGAGGCGTGGCTCTGGCGCGTCTCGTCGAAGGCGACGACGAAGCGGTCGTCGCGGAACTCGGCGTGGTCCGTCTCTATGCTTTCGGGCAGCCACGAGAGCTGGCCGACGTCGGCCGAGGTGACGAGGCGCGGATTGTCGATCTCGAGGCCGGCCGGCAGGCGGTCGACGACGAGAAGCCGTCCCGGCTGCGGGTCGTCCTGCTCGATCGTCAGGACGACGACGAGGCGGGTATTCTGGGCGACCTTGGCAAGGTCGACCTCCTCGCCGTCGAGCGTGTAGGCCTTGCGCTCGATGCTGAAGCCCTCGCTGGCGGCGTCGTCCGGGGTGGTCGGCGCGCCGGCGACGGTGATCACCGCGGGCACCTCCTCCTTGCCGGCATTGCCGATGGCGATCTCGCCGGCTTCCAGCGCTGCGGCGTTGAAGCGGCCGACGAAGGCGCCCTCGTGCGGCGCGCCGCCGACGGTGAGGCTCGCCTTGGCCTCGCCGGTCATCAGCGCGTTGGCGGCGAGCACCAGCCAGGCCTGTTCCTGGGTGCTGGCGCCGCGGCGTTCGGCGCCGAGCGTGTCGAGCGCCTTGGCGAGCGCCGGCACCGCGGACGGGACCGCGCCGGTCTCGGCGGCGAGCGTCAGCGTCGCGGCGCCGTCGCGCAGCTGCGAGCCATAGTCGGCGCGATAGCCCTCGTCCTCGCCCTCGTTGTAGAGCAGGAGCGCCGAGGTGAAGGCCGCCTCCGCCCGGCTGCGATCGCCGATCATGGCGAGCGCCGCGCCGAGCTGGGCCCGCGACAGCGGCGAGCCGAAATCGTCGATCCGCGTGTCCGCGAAGTAGCGCAGATCGCCGACCGGCGCGCGGCCGTTGCGGGCGAGCACGTAGAGGGCATAGGCGAGGTCCTGGCCGCCGCCTTCCGAGAACTCGCCGGAATAGGCGACGGTGTTGCGCAGATTGTCGAGCGCCATCGAGAAGGCGATGTCGGAGACCGTGAAGCCGCGCTCCCGCGCCCGGGTCAGGAAGTCGGTGACATAGGCGTCGAGCCAGAGGTCCTCGCCGCCCGGACCCCAGAGGCCGAACGAGCCGTTGGAGCCCTGCTTGGCGAGCACCCGGGCGATGGCGCCGTCGACCGCCTCCTTCGGGTCCTTCTCGGTGAGGCCGGCCGCCGCCGCGAGGTCGGCGACGTAGAGCAGCGGCAGGGCGCGGCTGGTGATCTGCTCGGCGCAGCCATAGGGGTAGCGGTCGAGCTCGGCGAGCAGCGCCGGCAGGTCGAGCAGGGCGCCGGGGCCGACCGCGACCGAGACCGAACCGGTGCCCGGCACGACGTCGGCGAGGAGATCGGCGCTGACGGCAAGGCTGCCGCCCGGCGCGATCGCCTGCACCATGCGATGGCTGACGATCGCCGTCGCCGGCCGGATGCCGACCGTGTAGCTGCGCTCGACGAGCAGGCCGTCCGGGCCTTCCAGCGTTGCCGCGAAGGTGGCGATGCCGACGCCGGTCGCCGCGACCGGCACGGTGACGGCGGTCTTCTCGCCGGCCTTCAGCGTCAGCGTCGTCTCGGCCGCGATGTCGCCGAGGGCGAGCGGCCCGTCGGCGGCAAGGGCGAGGCGATAGTCGCCGGCCGGGCCGTCGGCATTGTCGATGTCGAGGCGGATGCGCGAGGCATCGCCCGCCGCGAGGAACCGCGGCACGCTCGACATGACGACAACGGGATCGCGGATGACGACGTCGGCGCTGGCATGGCCGACCTTGGTCGCGCTCCAGGCCTGCGCCATCACCCGGGCGGTGCCGGCAAAGGCCGGAAGCTCGAAGGAGACCGTGGCGCTGCCGGTCTCGTCGACACTGACGATCCCGGCATAAAGGGCGAGCGGCGCCTGGGCCGGCGGGCTGCCCTGGAGCTGGCCTTCCGGCATCATGTCGCCGCCCGAGCGGATCGCGCCGCGCGGCGCCTGCATGCCGTCGATGAGGCCGCCATAGAGGTCGCGCAGCTCGGCCGAGAGCGCGCGCTGGGCGAAGAACCACTCGTCGGGCGCCGGCGCCTGATAGCCGGTCAGGTTGAGGATGCCGACATCGACGGCGGCGACCACGACATTGGCCTTCTCGCCGGGGGCGAGGCCGTCGAGCTTGACGGGTATCAGCAGCGTTTCTTCCGGCCGGGCGACGGCCGGCGTCTCGAGGCCGACCGCGAGGGTGCGGTCGGAGGTGTCGACGTCGAGCCAGGCGATGCCGACGGCGCGGCCGGGCATGCGCTTGGCGGCGACGTCGAGCGGCCGGTAGAGGCTGACGGCGACATAGGCGCCGGGCGCCCAGACGGCGTCGACCGGGATGTCGACGGTCGCGCCTTCCGCCGGCACGTCGATGAAGCGCATGAGATCGACATTCTCGCCGACGACGGCGACGAGCGCCTTGCCGGCAAAGCGCGGGCTGATATTGAGGCGGGCGGTCTCGCCGGCGGCATAGCCTTCCTTGTCGAGCGCGACCTCGAGCACGTCCGGCGAATCCGCCGAGGCGGTCGGCTGCCAGCCGACATCGAAGGTGTAGGCGGCGGCCGGGCCGGTCGGATCGGCGCTGGTCACCTCGAGGCGATAGGTGCCCCAGTCGACCTTGGCCGAGACCTTGCCGGGATTGTCGAGCCCGACCTCGAGCGCGCCGTCGGCGACGCGCGTCGTGTATTCGACGGTCTCGTACTCCCAGCCGCCCCAGCGGCTGTACCACTGGTAGCGCCTCTCGATCCGCGAGAGCTGCCACTTGAGGCCGGAAGCGGCGGCGCGCGCGCCGTCGGTGCCGACGAGGATGACGTCGAAGCCGGCGGTCTCGCCCTCGCCGATGCTGTCGCCGTCGAAGTCCGGCCGGATGCCGATCATCGGCGTCGCGGCGGCGACGGCGAGGTTGATGGTCTTGGCAACGGCACGGCCGCCGGGCTCGGCGAGCCGCAGCGTGATGTCGGCAACGAGCGGCCGGGTGGTCGCCGGCAGCGGCGGCAGGGCGATCGATGCAGTGGCCTTGCCGGCGTCGTCCATCACCGGCAGGTCGGCGATCGCCCGGCGAACCGGGGCGACCTCGGTGTCGGTGAGGCCGAAGGCATAGCCGAGATGGCCGGGCAGGGCATCGCTGTCGGTCGCATGGACGACGACCTCGCCGGAAAGGGCAAGGCCGGTCGCCGGCGCGCCGTAGAGATAGCGGCCGTCGACCGCGACTTCGACGGGGGCGTCGGCGGCGATCGTTTCGGCGGCGCTCGCAAGGGTGATCTCGAGCCGGTCGGGAACGTAGTCCTCGACGAGGAAGGTGGCGGCGCCGACGGGCTTGCCCTTCGGGTCGGCGAAGGCCTCGATGCGCCAGGTGCCGTGCTGGGCGTCGTCGATGAGGGCGACATCGAGGCTGCGCCCGCCGATGCCGTCGTCGGCAACGACGGTGCGGCTCGTCTCGACGCCGTCGGGGCGCGAGACGACGAGGGTCAGCGGCAGGTTGGCGACGGCGTTGCCCTGTCCGTCGCGCAGCAGCGCCGTCGCATGGACGGTCTCGCCGGAGCGATAGACGCCGCGCTCGGTGACGAGATAGGCATCGAGCGCGCCGGGCGCGACGCGGCCGGTGACGCCGCGATCGGTGAGATCGAAGGCCGGGGCCGAGAGGTCGAGGAACGCGTAGTCGCCGTTCTCCGCCTCGGCGACGAGCACGGCCGGTGCCATCGGCCCCTCGCCGCGGGCAAGGCCGGCCTCGAAGCGGACATGGCCGTTGTCGTCGGCCCGGCGCTCGCCGAGCACTTCGTTGGATTTGGAGATCAGCCGCACGGTTGCGCCGGCGACCGGGTCGGCGCTCGCCAGCGAGCGCACGAAGCCGTGCACGCCGTCATTGCCGGCGATCGCGGCAAGGCCGAGATCGGAGACGACGAACCACTGGGTCGGCCGGCTGTCCCAATAGTCGGTCTCCTTGCCGGCCGGATCGGCGAACATGACATAGACGCCGGGCTGCATGTCGCCGACCGCTTCGTCGAGCGGGAAGGCGGTGGTGACGTCGGCGTTGAGTTCGCCCTCGACGGGCATCGCGCCGGACCAGACCTTGACCGCCTTGTCGGTGATCAGCCGTTCCATGGCGCCGCCGTCGATCTGGCGCTGGAAGTCGCCGCCGAGCACGGCGTTGACGAGGCTGCGGTCGCCGATGCGATAGACCTCGATCTTGACCACCGGCGCGTTGACGGTGATCAGCGGCAGGCCGCTCTGGCCGGTGCGCGGCAAGACGTAGTTGCGGCCCGAGAAACGCACCGAGGCGGCGCGGTCGCGGACATAGACGGTGATCTCGACCGGCTCCTCGAGCACCTCGCCGACATCGGACGGCACGCCCTTGCGCACCGTGATGCGATAGCGTTCGCCGTGCTTCAGGCCGTCGACGCAGATCGCCGCCTTGTCGGTGGTGACGACCGGGGCGTCCATGCCCTCGACGGCGATGAAGGGCGAATAGTCCTTGGTCGTCCCGGAGAGGTTCTCGGAAAACTGGACGCAGGCGCGCGGCGTCAGCGCGTCGGAATCGACCGAATAGTCGGAGATCTGGAAGCCGTGCTGGTCGCGCAGCGCCTTGTAGGTTTCGGCGACGGCGTCGTTGGCATTGGCATCGAGGCTCGCCTTGTAGGCGTCGATCGCCGGGCGCCAGACCTCGCGGCGGGCGAGGGCGGCGCCGAGGCCGGCGAGCGCTTCGGCTTCCGAGGCGGCGTCGGGTGCCCGGAGATAGGCGATATAGGCGGCCGAGGTCGCCTTCTGCGGCAGGTCCCAGCGCTCGCGCCAGTCGTCGGTCTCGATGGCGAGATAGGCGCGCGACAATTCGAGGAAGGTCGCCCAGTCGTCGGCGGCGAGCTTGACGACGGTCTCGTAATTGGCGGCGGCGGTGCGCATGTCGCCGCGGGCGCGGGCCCGGTCGCCGGCCTGGCGCCACGCCTTGGCGGGACGCTCGGCGGCGTATTCGCTGGCTTTCAGCGCCTTCTCGTAGCGCGTCGCGTCGATCGCGATCTCCTCGCGATAAAACGCCTTCTGCAGCGCCGATGCCGCGATCGGCGTGGCGAGGACGAGGATGAGAGCAAACAGAATTCGGAAGACGCGCATTTCCGATACCTCCCGCCGGTATCCGCCCGCGCTTCCCATCGGACGCCGCAACCGCTTGCTTTTGCAAGCGTTTTCCCGCGTCGACGAGAAGCTCCGTTGCGACCATTTCCCGCCATTAGTCTAAGGAGGGAGGATGGTCGCGATCAAGGGGCGCCTCGGGCCTCGTGCCGAAGGCGCCCGACATCGCCGTTTGAGGTGGAAAGGTCTGGCCGGAATCGGCGGCGGCCTCAGGCCGCCGCGCCGGTCTCGGCGACGACCGCCTTGCCGGCGGCCTCGGCAAAGGCCGTCTCGAGGGCCGGCAGGTCCGCCTCGAGGCGGGCGAGGGCCGCCTCCTTGACCGGGCCGAAGCCGCGCACCTTGCGATGCGCCTCGACGAGCGCGATCGCCGCCTCGAGATTGCCGGCGGTGACGTCGCGCGCGATGCGGTCGAGGCGCGTCTCGAAGCCGGCGAGGAACCGGCGTTCCATCCGCCGCTCGGGATGGTAGCCGAAGACGTCGAGCGGCGTGCCGCGCAGCCCCTTGAGCCTGGCGAGCACCGCGAAGACGCCCCTGGTCCAGGAGCCGTAGCGGTATTTCTTCGGCCGCTTGGCGTTCTCGTCATAGGCGGCGAGGAACGGCGGCGAGAGGTGGTAGTCGAGATGGTCCCAGCTCTCGAAGGTGCCCTTCAGCCGCTTCTCGAAGCTGCCGTCCGAATAGAGCCGGCCGACCTCGTATTCGTCCTTGATCGCCATCAGGCGGAAGAGGGCGCGGGCGACCGCCTCGGCAAGGGCGGTCGAGCCCGGCGCGACGGCGGCCTCGGCGGCGGCGATCGCCGCGACGCGGGTCCGGTAGCGAGCGCCATAGGCGGCGTTCTGATAAGCGGTGAGGAACTTCGCGCGCTCCTCGACGAGGCCGGCGAGGTCGGCCGCCGGACGGACCACCGTCGACTTCGGCAGCGCGGCGCGGACCGCCTGCGGCTCGGCGACGAAGCGCCGGCCCCAGCGGAAGGCCGACTTGTTCATCGCGACGGCGGCGCCGTTGAGCTCGATCGCCTTCAGGATGGCTTCCTCGGAAATCGGAATCTGGCCGAGCTGCCAGGCGACGCCGAGCATGATCATGTTGGCGGCGATGACGTCGCCGAGCAGGCTGTCGGCGAGTTCGAGGGCGTTGAGGAAGCGGATGCCGTCCTCGCCGGCGCGCTCGGCGAGCGCCTTCTTCAGGCGCAGGGCCGGCAGGCTGGCGTCGGCGTTGCGGGTGAAGTCGGCCGTCGGCGTCTCGTGGTCGTTGACGATCACGGTGGTGCGGCCGCGGCCGATCGTGCCGAGGGTCTTCTTGCCGCCGGTGACGACGAGATCGCAGCCGATGACGACGTCGGCGCCCTCGGGGGCGACGCGGATCGCGGCGATGTCCTCGGGGGTGGCGGCGATGCGCAGATGGCTCGTCACCGCGCCGCCCTTCTGGGCAAGGCCGGCCATGTCGATGAGGGCGGTGCCCTTGCCGTCGATATAGGCGGCCATGGCGAGCACCTGGCCGATGGTGACGACACCGGTGCCGCCGATGCCGGTGACGACCACCGACCAGGGCCGGGCAAGGTCCGGCATCGCCGGTGTCGGCAGGGTGACGGCGCCGGTGCCCTCCGCGACCGGCTCGCCGTGGCGCAGGCGCGCGCCCGAGACCGTCACGAAGGCCGGGCAGAAGCCCTTGAGGCAGGAGAAATCCTTGTTGCAGCTCGACTGGTCGATGCGGCGCTTGCGCCCGAACGCGGTCTCCAGTGGCTGGATCGCGACGCAGTTCGACTGGATGCCGCAATCGCCGCAGCCCTCGCAGACGAGATCGTTGATGAAGACGCGCACGTCCGGATCGGGGAAGGCGCCGCGCTTGCGGCGGCGGCGCTTCTCGGCGGCGCAGGTCTGGTCGTAGATGAGGATCGAGAGCCCCTCGACCCCGGCAAGCTCGCGCTGCACGGCGTCGAGCTCGCTGCGGTGATGGAAGCTGGTGCCGAACGGCCAGGCCGTGCCGGCCGGGTATTTGTCCGGCTCGTCCGAGACGATGGCGATGCGCCTGGCGCCTTCGGCGGCGACCTGGGCGGCGATCTCCGGCACGGTGAGGCCGCCGTCGTTGGGCTGGCCGCCGGTCATCGCCACGGCATCGTTGAAGAGGATCTTGTAGGTGATGTTGACGCCGGCAGCCGCCGCGGCGCGCACGGCGAGATAGCCCGAATGGTTGTAGGTGCCGTCGCCGAGATTCTGGAAGACGTGGCCGACCGTCGAGAACGGCGCCTCGCCGACCCAGTTGGCGCCTTCGCCGCCCATCTGGGTGTAGCCCTCGACGCCGCGCTCCATCCACTGCGCCATGTAGTGGCAGCCGATGCCGGCAAAGGCGCGGGCACCCTCGGGGACGACGGTCGAGGTGTTGTGCGGGCAGCCGGCGCAGAAATGGGCGCGCCGGTCGGCGATCTCCGGCAGCGCCGTGAAGTCGGCCGCGGCGCGCTCGAGCGCGGCGACCCGGTGGGCGAGGCGCTCGTCGGTCGAGAAGGCGAGGAGGCGGCGGCCGAGGCCGATGGCGATCTCGCCGGAATCGAGGCCGTACTTGGTCGAGAACAGTACCTCGCCGAGGTCGTCGCGCTTGCCGACGACGCGCGGCCGCACCTGCTTGCCGTAGAGGATTTCCTTGATCTGCGTCTCGACGAGGGCGCGCTTTTCCTCGACGACGACGATCTCCTCGAGGCCGTCGGCGAAGCGCTCGACGATCGCCGGATCGAGCGGCCAGGCGCAGCCGATCTTGAGGAGGCGGATGCCCATCTCCTCGGCCTTCGCCTCGTCGATGCCGAGGTCCTCGAGCGCCTGACGGACGTCGAGGAAGCTCTTGCCGAGGGAGACGATGCCGACCCGCGGCCGCTCGCCACCGGACCAGATCATGCGGTCGATGCCGTTGGCGGCGACGAAGGCGCGTACCGCCGGCAGCTTGAAATCGTGCAGGCGGGCTTCCTGGGCAACCGGATTGTCGAAGCGGCGGATCGAGACGCCGCCGTCGGGCATCGCGTATTCGCTCGGCAGCGTGATCTCGATGCGATCGAGCGAGCCGTCGACGACGGCGGTCGATTCGATCGTGTCCTTGACGCACTTGATCGCGACCCAGGTGCCGGCATAGCGCGACAGCGCGATGCCGAGGATGCCGAAATCGAGCAGTTCCTGCACGCCGGCCGGCGACAGCACCGGGATCATCGCGTCGACGAAGGCGAATTCGGACTGGTGCGCCGTCGTCGAGGATTCGCAGGTGTGGTCGTCGCCCATCAGGGCGAGCACGCCGCCATGGGGCGAGGTGCCGGAAAGATTGGCGTGCTTGAAGACGTCGCCGGTGCGGTCGACGCCCGGGCCCTTGCCGTACCAGATGCCGAAGACGCCGTCATAGCGGCCCTCGCCGCGCAGCTCGGCCTGCTGGGTGCCCCAGACGGCGGTCGCCGCGAGGTCCTCGTTGAGGCCGGGGCGGAAGACGATGCCGGCCTCGGCGAGCGGCTTCTTCGCCCGCCAGAACTGCTGGTCGAGGCCGCCGACCGGCGAGCCGCGATAGCCGGTGACGTAGCCGGCGGTGGCAACGCCCGCCCTGGCGTCGCGCGCCTGCTGCATCAGGGCGAGGCGGACGATCGCCTGACCGCCGGAAAGGATGACCTGGCTGCGGCCGAGGTCGTATCTGTCGTCGAGCTTGACGTCGCGCATCTTGCTTCTCCCGGTCGTCCAGGCGGCGTGGCGGCGCGTATCATAACCGGTTCTGGTCGGTTTGAATTTAGGTCAGCATTGCTGACTTAACGAGGTCCGGTCAAATGAATTCGTCGCTGCACTGCGGCATCGGCCTTGCCTATGTCGCCTTCGCCAGGGAAGAGCCGCGCCTCTTCCAGCTGATGCTGGCGGTGCCGCCGCCAGCCGGCGCCTGCGAAAAGGCCTGCGGCCCCGCCGCCGCGCCGGGCGCCGAGGACAGCGCCTATGGCCAGCTGCGCGCCGTCGTCCGGCGCTATCTCGGCGGCGCGGGCGCCGCGCGCGAGGACGTCATCGAGCGCTGCTGCGATTTCCTCTGGGTCATTGCCCACGGCCTTGCCTCGATCGAGGCGACGACCGGCTGGCAGCGCAGCCGCGACGACCTCGTCGCGATCCTCGAAATGGGTCTGGCGACGCTCGACGCAGAGCGCCGGGGCGGCCGATAGGGGTTCGTCTTGTCGCCGATCGAAACGGACCTTTGCCTTTTCGATGGCGTTTCGACTGATCGACATTTGTTCCAAAGAGAACAATATACCCGTGGAGACGACGAGGCCGCCGCCATCGGCGCGGCCACCGAGCAAACGACAGTCGCGATGGGAAGACCGCCATGCCCGACCGCCACCTTGCCGCTGCCATCCTGAAAAGCCGGGAAGAGCTGACGACGACGCTCGGCCCGAAGCTCGGCGCTCTCGCTGCCGCGATCGGCGCCGTCATCGACGACCGCGCGGCGGTCGAACGGCTCCTGGCGGACGCTCTCGCCGGCATTCCGAACTGCAAGCAGCTCTTCGTCCTTGACGCGGACTTCCGCCAAACGGTCGACAACATCACCCGCGAGGGACCGGACCCGAGCCATTTCGGACGGGATCGTGCCGGCCGGCCCTACATGAAGGGTCTCGTCGGCAGCACCGACTTCAAGCTCTCCCATGCCTATATCAGCCGCAACAAGCGCCGGCCGATGCTGACCGCGGTGCAGGTCATCCGCGACGGCAGCGGCAAGCGCATCGGCTTTCTCGGCGCCGATTTCGACCTGCGCGAACTGCCGGCGACCGGCGACCTCTATCGCCAGTCGCCGGCCTGGCAGCAGATCAAGGGCGACCCGGCGATCCGCCGCGGCCTCTTTGCCCAGGAGCGCGTGCAGAGCATGCTCGACGACAATGTCGACGAGGTGCTGCCCCTCCTGAACGAGCTGATGACGGAGCGCGGCGTCTTTCACGCCAAGATCCACTTCTCCAGCAACCGCGCCGTGATCTGGCCGATCAACGACCCGTACGTCTATCGCCTGCTCGCCATCGACGAACTGCTCGATGCCGATACCTGCCTTGCCTATCCGCGCGCCCCGTTTCCGGAAAAGGCGCGGGTCCGGCCGGACCAGGTGATGCCGGTGCTGCAGATGTTCAAGGCGCTGCGCTTCGCCGACGAGACCGTCTACCTGCGCTCGGGCTCGCTCAATCTCTTCAACGGGCTCGTCAGCCTCAACTTCTCCTGCGACGGCACCCACTATCTCGAGGTCGGGGAATTCCTCGCCAGGGGCATGGAGTTCTGGCTCGGCCAGATGCGCTAAAGCCTTTCCGGGCGACGTGGAGGCCGGAACGCCGGGACCGGGCGCTGCCCGTCCCCGGCCGTGCCTCAGATGCCCCAGCGCCAGAAGTCGTCGCCCTCGCGGCGATAGAACCGCGACAGCACCATCTTGTGGACCTCGCTGGCGCCGTCGACGAGGCGCGCCTGGCGGGCGTAGCGATAGATCCATTCGAGGATCGTGTCGGTCGAATAGCCGCGCGCGCCGTTGAGCTGGATCGCCGTGTCGACCGCCTTGTGCAGCGTGTCGGCGACGTGGATCTTGGCCATCGACACTTCCTTGCGGGCGAAATCGCCCTGGTCGATCTTCCAGGCCGCCTTCATCACCAGCAGCCGGCCGATCTCGATGTCGTGGGCGACCTCGCCGAGCTTGGTCTGCACCGATTCGCGCTCGATGAGGCGCACGCCGAAGCCCTCGCGCTTGCCGCAATACTGCCGGGCGATGGCGAGCGAGCGCTTGGCGAGGCCGAGCCAGCGCATGCAGTGGGTAAGCCGGGCCGGGCCGAGGCGGATCTGCGTCGCCTTGAGGCCGTCGCCGATCTCCATCAGCCGGTTCTCGTCGGGGATTTCGAGCCCCTCGAACGAGAGCTCGCAATGCCCGCCGGGCTCTTCCGGCCCCATCACCGGCACGCGGCGCACGATCTTCCAGCCCGGCTGGTCCTTGTGGAAGAGGAAGGCGGTCAGGTGCCGGCGGGTCTCGGCGGCGTTCGGGTCGGTACGGGCGACGAGGATGTAGTGCCCGGCTCCTTCGGCGCCGGTCGCGAACCATTTGTGGCCGTTGACGACCCAGGTGTCGCCGCGGCGCTCGGCGGTGGTGCGGATCATGCCGGGATCGGAGCCGCCGCCGGGATGCGGTTCGGTCATGACGAAGGACGAGCGCACCTTGCCCTCGACGATCGGCTTCAGCCAGCGCTCCTTCTGCTCGGCCGTGCCGACCCGGTTGAGGAGGTTCATGTTGCCGTCGTCCGGCGCCGCGCAATTGAAGGCGGCCGGGCCGAACAGCGAGTAGTTGGCTTCCTCGTACATCGCCGCCCAGCCGACCACCGGCAGGCCCATGCCGCCCATCGCGACCGGCACCTGCGGCGCCCAGAGGCCTTCGGCGCGGGCGCTCGCCCGCAGCGCGTCGAGGACCTTGTCCTCGAGGTGTTCGTGCTCGTTCCAGTTGGACCGGTCCGCCTCGACCGGCAGCACGTTTTCCTCGACGAAGATCCGGGTGCGCCGGCGAATGCGCTCGATATCCTTGGGAAGGGTGAAGTCCATTGCGCTTTTGTCTCCCACAGAGCCGTTCCCGCCCGACGGTCGGAACGGCGGCTGGTCTGACGACGAAGATGAGGACGAGCCGGTTCAACTCCGCCGCGCGCGACGCCGACGGTGCCGTCGATGCGGGGCAGGTTTCCCGTTGCTGTCGCCGTCCGGTCTCTTTGCGGACCGTTCCGGCGGTTGGCGCTCCGGCGAACCGGTAGATCTTCGCCGCTTCCGCGAGCTAATGCGATCATGCCTTCCCGTGCAAGTCCTCATTGGGACACGCTTTGGTGCGCGACATCGTGCGCCCGGCGGGGCTTTCCTTTGGAAAAGCGTTTTCCAACTAACCGTCAAAGGCACTATCTTGCAGCCGACCACTCATACGAAGGAACGAGAGATGACCGTCGTCCTGCCGCCCAAGGGCGTGTTCGCCGCCGCGGTGACTCCCGTCTCGCCGCAGGGCGAGCCGGATGTCGGGCTGTTCGTGCCGTTTGCGAGGCACCTCCTGGAGAGCGGCTGCAACGGCCTTGCCCCGCTCGGCACCACCGGCGAAGCCAATTCGATCGGCGTCGGCGACCGTCTCGCCTTCATCGAGGACATCGCCGACCACCTGCCGATGGACCGGATCGTCGTCGGCACCGGCGCCCCGGCGCTGGCCGACGCCATGGTGCTGTCGCGCGTCGCCACCCAGGCCGGCGCGGCGCTGCTGCTGCTGCCGCCGTTCTACTACAAGAATCCGAGCGAGGAGGGGCTCTACGCCTTCTACTCGCGGCTCGTCGACGGCCTCGGCGGCCTCGAGCCCCGCATCCTGCTCTATCATTTCCCGCAGATGAGCGCCGTGCCGATCACCCTCGAGCTAACCCGGCGCCTGCGCGAGGCCTATCCCGGCGTCTTCATCGGCCTCAAGGATTCCTCGGGCGATTTCGACAACACCCGGGCGATGATCGAGGCCTTCGACGACTTCGCGGTCTATTCGGGCTCCGAGGAATTCCTCGCCCGCAATCTCGAGGCCGGCGGCGCCGGCTGCATTTCCGCTTCCGTCAACGTCACCGCGCCGCTCGTCGGCGCCGTCTATGCCGCAAGGGGCACCGACGCCTTCGAGGCGACGCAGGCGAAGGCGACCGCGGCGCGCGTCGCCCTGCAGCGCCAGCCGATGATCCCGGTCCTCAAGGCGATCGTCGCGGCGCGGCTCGGCGAGCCGGATTTCGCGCGCGTGCTGCCGCCCTTCACCGCGCTCTCCGAGAGCGGCGCGCGGGCGCTCTTTGCGACGCTCGCCAGCCACACCGGGCTGCACGATCTCGACGGCCTCGCCCCGGTCGGCCTCGACGACTGACGCTTCGAGAAGCCGCAGGGTCGGCGACCGGCTCAGCCGTCGCGGCGCAGTTCCTCGACGGCGGCGATGCGGTCGCTCGCCGAATCCCAGAGCCGGTCGGTCGTCGCCGCCACCAGCGCCTCGACGAGGCCGAGCATCGCCGCGCTCGAATCCCAGTTCGAGGGAACGGCGATGCGCGCCGCCAGCACATGCGCCGCATGGCGGGCGATCGGCGACAGCCACTGGTCGGTGACGAGGACGACGGTGGCGCCGCGGGCCTCGGCCTTGGCGGCGAGCGAGAACAGGCTTTCCTGATAGCGGCGGATGTCGAAGACGAGGAGGATGTCCTTGCGATTGACGTCGAGCAGCTGGTCGCGCCAGTTGTCCGCCTGGCCGTCGAAATGGACGACGCCGGGCCGCACGATCCTGAGATGGGCCGAGAGGTACTGGGCGAGCGCGTCGGTGAAGCGGCCGCCGACGACGAAGACGCGCCGGCGCGTTGCGGCGAGGAGGCCGACCACGGCCTCGAACTCGGCGGCCGGCAGGTTGGCGAAGGTCGTCGAGATGTTGTCGAGCACGGCGGCGGCGAAGGTGTTGAGGAAGGCGCCGCCATCGCGCATCGCGCTGCTGCGCTCCGGCGTCTTGGCGAGCGGCGTCTTCGACTGCGCGTCGAGCTCGGTGCGCAGCTGCTTCTGAAAGTCGGGATAGCTCGCAAAGCCGAGCCGGCCGACAAACCTGAGGATGGTCGGGGCGCTGACGTCGGCCCGGCGGGCGAACTCGGCGACCGTCTCGAGCCCGGCCACCGGATAGGCGGCGAGCAGCACGTGCGCCGCCTTGCGCTCGGTCGTGGTGAAGCGCGCCATGCTTGCCCGCACGCGCTCGGCGATCGAGGGGCTGTCCAGCGTTCCCGTCATGGTCGTCGCCTCTTCTTCAGCCCGCCCGGTCCGGCCTGCGAACGGTGCCGCGCGGCTGTGCAGCGATGGCGGTTTTTTCACCACCGTCGCGAATTGACAAAAAGTCTTACATCGTCAACCCTGTTACAAAATCGGGGGATATGGAAGCCCCTGTAACAAACGTTACGAGCAGGGCATGGTGGGGCGCAGCAAATCGGCCATCGAGCCAGCCGACGGACCGCTCGCGGTGGAAAACCGCGGCGGCAAGGCGCCGTTCCTCGTTCTCTGCGACCACGCCTCCAATTTCGTTCCCGCCGAATTCGGCACGCTCGGTCTCGACCGCGCGGCGCTCGACGCGCACATCGCCTGGGATCCGGGCGCGCTCGGCGTCGCCCGCGGCCTCGCGGCGCGGCTCGACGCGCCTCTCGTTTACGGAAGGGTCACCCGCCTGGTCGTCGACCTCAACCGCTTCGCCGATGACGACGATCTCGTCGTGACCGTCAGCGACGGCATCGAGATCCCCGGCAATCGCGATCTGTCGCAGGCCGAGCGCGACCGCCGCGTCGCCACCTATCACGCGCCCTATCATGCTGCGGTCGCGGCGCTGATCGACGAGATGCCGGCGGCGCCGGCGATCATCGCGGTCCATTCCTTCACGCCGGTCTATGGCGGCAGGGACCGGCCCTGGCAGATCGGCGTCGTCTTCGGCGCCGACCGGCGGCTCGCCGAGCCGCTGATCGCCGGGCTCCGGGCCGGCGGCGATGTCGTCGTCGGCGTCAACGAACCTTACGGGCCCGGGGACCGGGTCTACCGGACGCTCGAATACCATGCCGAGCCGCGCGGTCTTGCGTCGGTGATGCTGGAAATCCGCAATGACGAAATCGCCGACGCGGCGGCCGAGGAAAGGTGGGCCGAGCGGCTCGCCGGCCTCGTCGCCGGCGCGATGCCGAGCCGCCGCGTGGCGGTCGGCGGCTGAGACGCGGCCGGCGTGCCGGCCGAACAACGGGGGAAATCGACGGGGCGGGAGGGGCCGTTGCCGTCGGCGGAGAATGAAAGCTGGACGATGCCGAAGGCGATCAAACTCTACGTGAAATATGTCGATGCCCTGAACCGGGTCATGGGCCATATCGCGATGCTGCTGGTCTTCGCGATGCTCGCCGTGCTGTTCAAGTCGTCGATCTCCAAGACCTTCTTCACGCCGTCGCTGTGGACGCTGGAGATGGCGCAGTTCCTGATGGTCGCCTACTACCTGCTCGGCGGCGGCTACACCCTGCAGAAGGACCATCACGTCCGCATGGACCTTCTCTACGGGCGCTGGTCGCCGAAGATGCGGGCGGCGATGGACGCCTTCACCAGCCTGTTCCTGCTCTTCTTCCTCTGCGTGCTGCTCTATGGCGGCCTCTCCAGCACCGAATACGCCATCCAGTACGGCGAACAGAGCTACTCGGCCTGGGCGCCCTACATGGCGCCGATCAAGATCATCATGTGCATCGGCATCTTCCTGACGCTGCTGCAGGCAATCGCGCAGTTCTTCAAGGACATCGCGCTCGTGCGCGGGGAGAAACTCTAGATGTCCTACGAAGCGATCGCCCTTGCCATGTTCCTCGGCATGATGGGCATGCTGCTCACCGGTCAGCGGGTGTTCGGCGGCATCGGTTTCGTCGCGGTGGCGGCGGCCTTGCTCCTGTGGGGCGACGGCGGCTCCGAACTCGCCTTCAGCGCGGCCATGAAGCTGATGAAGTGGTATCCGCTGCTGACGCTGCCGATGTTCATCTTCATGGGCTACATGCTGTCGGAATCGGGCATTGCCGACGACCTCTACCGGATGTTCCACGTCTGGTCGGGGCCGCTGCGCGGCGGCCTCGCCGTCGGCACCATCGGCCTCATGGTGGTGATCTCGGCGATGAACGGCCTCAGCGTCGCCGGCATGGCGATCGGTGCCACCATCGCCCTGCCCGAACTGCTGCGGCGCGGCTACGACAAGGTGATGGTGACCGGCGTCATCCAGGCCGGCTCCTCGCTCGGCATCCTCGTGCCGCCGAGCGTCGTTCTCGTCCTCTACGGCATGATCGCCCGCCAGCCGGTCGGCCAGCTCTGGCTCGCCGGCGTCTTCCCGGGCCTGATGATGGCCGCGCTGTTCGTCATCTACGTGGTGGTGCGCTGCTGGATTCAGCCGCAGATGGGGCCGGCGCTGCCGCCCGAGGAGCGCAATGTCAGCTTCACCGAGAAGCTGAAGCTGCTGCGCGCCGGCGTCCTGCCGCTGTTCATCTTCTTCGCCATGACCGGCCTGTTCATGATGGGCTACACGAGCCTTGTCGAAAGCTCGGCCGTCGGCGCGGTCGCCTCCCTGCTCGCCGCCCTCGTCAAGGGCCGGCTGACCTGGAAGGTGCTCTACGACACCACCGAGAAGACCCTCGGCATCAGCGCCATGTTCATGTGGATCATCCTGGCGGCGCTGTGCTTCGGCGCGGTGTTCGACGGCCTCGGCGCGGTCAAGGCGCTGGAGGCCTTCTTCGTCGACCGGCTCGGCCTCTCCCCCTGGGAAATCCTCATCCTGATGCAGCTCTCCTACATCGTGATGGGCATGTTTCTCGACGACACCGCGATGCTCGTCATCGTCGCGCCGCTCTATGTGCCGCTCGCCGGCCATCTCGGCTTCGATCTGATCTGGTACGGCGTGCTCTACACGATCACCTGCCAGATCGCCTACATGACGCCGCCCTTCGGCTACAACCTCTTCCTGATGCGCGCCATGGCGCCGCCGGAAGTCACGCTGACCGACATCTACCGCTCGATCGTGCCGTTCGTGATCGTCATGACCATCGCCCTGGTGCTGGTCATGGTGTTCCCGCAGATCGCGCTGTGGCTGCCGCAGAACTTCTACATCAAATGACGTTCAACGACGGGAAGCCCGGCGGGTGGCAGATGGCATCCGCCGGATGAGAAGGAGACTGGAGCTGCAACCAGCGTCCCCGATCCGGGCACCACGACGGGACGGGACGGCCTTTGAAACGAGATGAACACTGAAGGGGAGTCGGACAAGATGAAGAGCAGACGCGAATTTATCAAAAACGCCGGTGTAACGACCGCTTCGGCAGTCGCCGCCACCACGCTCGCCACGCCCTACGTCAAGGCACAGGGCCCGATCAAGTGGCGTCTCCAGACCTATGCCGGCCCGGCGCTGGCCGAGCATGTCATCAAGCCGTCGATCGACGCCTTCAACAAGGTCGCCAACGGCGAAATGGTCATCGAGCTCTATTTCGCCGACCAGCTGGTGCCGACCGGCGAGCTTTTCCGCGCCATGCAGAAGGGCACCATCGACGCGGTGCAGAGCGACGACGATTCGATCGCGGCCCCGGTCGACGTTGCGGTGTTCGGCGGCTACTTCCCGTTCGGCACCCGCTACAGCCTCGACGTGCCGGTGCTGTTCAACAAGTACGGCCTGAAGGAAATCTGGGAAGAGGCCTATGCCGAGGTCGAGAACGTGACCTGGCTGTCGGCCGGCTCCTGGGATCCGTGCCATTTCAACACCAAGAACCCGATCAGGAGCCTCGACGACCTCAAGGGCCTCAAGGTCTTCACCTTCCCGACGGCGGGCAAGTTCCTCGCCCGCTTCGGCGTCGTCCCGGTGACGCTGCCGTGGGAAGACGTCGAGGTCGCGGTGCAGACCGGCGAGCTCGACGGCATCGCCTGGTCGGGCATCACCGAGGACTACACGGTCGGCTGGGCCGATGTGACCAAGTACTTCCTGACCAACAACATCTCGGGCGCCTGGATCGGCTCCTACTTCGCCAACACCGAGCGCTGGAACGAGGTGCCGGAGCACCTCAAGGAACTGTTCCGGCTGTGCATGGACTCGTCGCATTACTACCGCCAGCACTGGTACTGGGGCGGCGAGGCCGATCTGCGCGTCAACGGCGGCAAGATGGAACTGACCACCATTCCGGCCGAGGAATGGAAGAAGGTCGAGGACGAAGCCGACAAGTTCTGGGACGAGATCGCCGCCAAGAGCGAGCGCAACGCCAAGGTCGTCAAGATCCTGCGCACCTACAACGAGACGATGAAGAAGGCCGGTCCTCCGTACCGCTACGGTTGATCGGTGGCCGCCACTTCTTGACGACAGAACCGGGGGGCCGGCCACGGCCGACCCCCGAAGTGGGCCAGAGGGCCCGCGAGCGCATCGACATCTGCGAGCCGCCCGGTTTCGTGCCGGGCGGTTCGTCGCGCGAACCAAACGACGGGAGACGAGCCGAAATGGCCGGAATGATGACTTTGGACGAGCTCAAGGCCGCGACGGCCGACGGCTCGATCGACACGGTGCTGGTGTGCTTTGTGGACCTCTTCGGCCGCCTCATCGGCAAGCGCTTCCAGGCCGAATTCTTCCTCGATGCTGCGGTCGAGGCGACCCACGGCTGCAACTACCTGCTCGCCTGCGACATCGACATGGAGCCGGTGCCGGGCTATGCGGCGGCGAGCTGGGACAAGGGCTACGGCGATTTCGCCATGGTCCCGGACATGGCGACGCTGCGGCGCATTCCCTGGCTCGAAGGCACCGCCCTCGTTCTCGCCGACGTCTGCGACCATCACGGCGACGACCTGCCGCATTCGCCGCGCGGCATGCTGAAGAAGCAGCTGAAGCGGCTCGACGCCATGGGCTTGACCGCCAACACCGCGTCCGAACTCGAATTCTATCTCTTCGACGAGAGCTTCGAGGCGATCCACGCCAAGGGCTACCGCAACCCCAAGACCGCCGGCTACTACATCGAGGATTACCACATCCTGCAGACCACCAAGGAAGAGCCGGTCATGCGGGCGATCCGCAAGAACCTCGAGGCGGCCGGCATCCCGGTCGAGAACTCGAAGGGCGAATGGGGTCCCGGCCAGGAAGAGATCAACGTGCGCTACACCGATGCGCTGACCATGGCCGACCGCCACGTGATCCTGAAGAACGGCATCAAGGAGATCGCCCATCTGCAGGGCAAGGCCGTCACCTTCATGGCCAAGTGGCGCTACGACCTGGCCGGTTCGTCCTGCCACATCCACGCCTCGCTCGCCAACAAGGACGGCTCGTCGGCCTTCTATGACCCGGGCAAGCCCTACGGCATGTCCGACACGATGCGCGCCTTCGTCGCCGGGCTGCTCGCCCACAGCAGCGATTTCACCTATTTCCTCGCGCCCTACATCAACTCCTACAAGCGCTTCCAGGTCGGCACCTTCGCCCCGACCCGGGCGATCTGGAGCCGTGACAACCGCACCGCCGGCTTCCGTCTGTGCGGCGAGGGGTCGAAGGCGATCCGCATCGAATGTCGCGTCGGCGGCGCCGACCTCAACCCTTATCCGGCCTTTGCCGCGCTGCTCGCCGCCGGCATCGCCGGCATCGAACAGCAGATGGAGTTGCCCGAGCCGTTCGTCGGCGATGCCTATTACGGCGCGGCGCTGAAGGAGATCCCGAAGACCCTGCGCGATGCCATCGCCGCTCTCGATTCCTCGACCATGCTGCGCGCCGCCCTCGGCGACGACGCCGTCGACCATTACGTCCATACCGGGCGCTGGGAGCAGGCCGAATACGACCGTCGCGTCACCGACTGGGAGGTCGCCCGCGGTTTCGAACGATCATAGGATCATTAGTCACATGGTTGTGCAATTTCCGGGCGACTAGGATTGCTGCCCAGAAACGCTGCGGTGCGCGTCAGGGCGGGCGCGAGGTCGCGATCCCGCCGTGGTGCCGGCCGGTCTTCCGGCCGCCGCACGCCCCTGCGGGTCGGGGTCTCCATGGCGGATGTCCCGGGCGCCGTGATTTGACGGGACGATGGGCAGACACCTGGAATTCGACAAGCAGGACGTTCTCGGGAACGCCATGCAGGTGTTCTGGCGCAAGGGCTACGCCGAGACGTCGATGCAGGATCTCGCCGATGCCTGCGGCATCAACAAGGCCAGCATCTACAACACCTGGACGAACAAGGAGCAGTTCTTCTCCGCCGTGATCGACTTCTATTGCGACTCGATCACGCGCCAGAACGCCGAGGAATTGCGCGGCCAGGACAGCGGCCGTGCCGCCATCGAGGCCTATTTCGACGGCCAGATCGCGTTCCTGTGCAACGAGGGCCACGGCCTCGGCTGCTTCCTCACCAACACGGCCGGCGAACTCGGCTTCACCTCGCCGCCGATCATCGAGCGCCTGCGCAAGATCTTCTTCGAGATGATGGAGAATTTCATGGGCGCCGTCCGCCGCGGTCAGGAGGACGGCTCGATCGTCCGCGACGAGGATCCGCTGATGCTGGCGCTCACCCTGCAGAACGCCCTGCAGGGCATCCGCATGCTGGCCCGCGCCGGCGATCCGCCCGAGCACGTGCTGCGCCACATCATGCGCCTGTCGATGCGCTGCCTCGACACCAGGGCCTGATCCCGCGACACAACCGACCGATCCGAACTGGATGAGGGGTCCTCAGCCCCGCCGGCGATGCTGTATGCTTGTCGGAATCGGTCGCGGCACGGCCGAGACAGGAGCGGTGGCGACAGACCCGAGATGACCGATCAGGCCAGCAACCTTCCCGAATTCACGGTCTCGGACCTCTCCTTCTCGCTGAAGCGGACGATCGAGGAGGCTTACCCTTACGTTCGCGTCCGCGGCGAGATTTCCGGCTATCGCGGCCCGCATTCCTCCGGCCACGCCTATTTCGCGCTGAAGGACGACCGCGCCCGGCTCGAGGCCGTGGTCTGGAAGGGCACCTTCTCGCGCCTGCGCTTCAAGCCCGAGGAGGGCATCGAGGTCGTCGCCACGGGCAAGATCACGACCTTCCCGGGTTCCTCGAAATACCAGATCGTCATCGAGGCGCTGGAACCGGCCGGCGTCGGCGCCCTGATGGCGCTGCTCGAGGAGCGCAGGAAGAAGCTCGCCGCCGAGGGGTTGTTCGACGAGGCGAGGAAGCGGCCGATCCCGTTCCTGCCCACCGTCGTCGGTGTCGTCACCTCGCCGACCGGCGCCGTCATCCGCGACATCCTGCATCGCCTTGCCGACCGCTTCCCGCGCCGCGTCGTCGTCTGGCCGGTGCGGGTCCAGGGCGAGACCAGCGCCGAGGAAGTCGCCGCCGCCATTCGCGGCTTCAACGCGGTCTCGCCCGGCGGTCCGGTGCCGCGCCCCGACGTGCTCATCGTCGCGCGCGGCGGCGGCAGCCTCGAGGACCTGTGGAGCTTCAACGAGGAGATCGTCGTCCGGGCGACGGCGGAGAGCACCATTCCGGTCATCTCGGCGATCGGCCACGAGACCGACTGGACGCTGATCGACCTTGCCGCCGACCTCCGGGCGCCGACACCGACCGGCGCCGCCGAGATGGCCGTGCCGGTGCGTGCCGAACTCCTCGGCAATGTCGCCGATCTCGGCGCCCGGCTGACCGGCGCCGCCGGCCGGCGCATCGAGGCCGCCCGCACGGTGCTGAGGAGCGCCGCGCGCGCCCTGCCGTCGGCCGAACAGGTGTTCCTCGTGCCGCGCCAGCGCGTCGACACGGCAGCGGTGAGGCTCGATCCCGCCCTTCGCACGGCGACCCTGAAGGCCCGCAATCGCTTCGAGCGCAGCGGCTGGCGTCTCGCCCCGGCCCTGCGCGGCGGCCTTGCCGCGCACCGCTCGCGCTTCGAGCGCACCGGCGACCGCCTGCGTCCCGCCAATATCGAGGCGCGGATCGAGCGGGCGCGCGAACGCCTCGCCGCGCTCGCCAAGCTGATGGACTCGCTCTCCTATCGCAACGTGCTGAAGCGCGGCTACGCGCTCGTCCGCGATGCCGCCGGGGCACCGTTGCGCCTCGCTGCCGGTGTCGCGGCCGGCAGCGTGCTCGACATCGAGTTCGCCGACGGGCACGTCACGGCAACGGCCGGCCCGTCCGCGGATGCTCTCGAATCCCGGCCGGCACCGGCGCGGCGCAGCGGCAAGTCCCGCGGCAAGCCGGCCCCCGGTCAGGGCAGTCTCTTCGACGACTGACACCGCCTTCGCGGGTCGCCGCCGGAGCCGTGCCGAGGCGCACCGAAACGGCGCCGCGGAGCAGCCGACCGCCCCGGTCCCGACATCGATTGTTAATCGTCTTCGTACACGGCCGATTCAGATCGCCACCCTATCCTGTCCCTTCAACCCGGGTCAGGACGACTGTGATGATCATCCGCAACAGACGTGACGCTCTGCGCATGGCGGCGATCGTCACGGTGGTGTCCATCTTCATTTCGTGGGGAATTACCTATCTCATCATGTTTCCGGCGGATGCCCAGCTGCTGGCGGATGCGGTCGTCCCGGCAACATTGACGCCGCTGCTGGTCGCACCGTTCGTCTCCTATCGGTACGGGCTGATGCATCTGCGAATCTACCGGCAGTCGCTCGAGCTGCAGCGACTGGCCTCCGAAGACATGCTGACCGGTCTCATGAACCGCCGGGCCTTCTGGGACGCGGCGATCAAGCGAATGATGCCCGGCCGCTGCTGCACGCTGATCCTGTTCGATGCCGACTTCTTCAAGAAGATCAACGACACGCACGGTCATCGCGGCGGCGACGAGGCGTTGAAGGCGGTCGCGGCAACGGTCGTTGCCGAGATCGGCCGGGATGGCATCGCCGCCCGTGTCGGCGGCGAGGAGTTCGCCATTCTGCTGCCCGATGTCGGCTTCACCGAAGCGATGGCGACGGCCGAGAAGATCCGCCATCACATCGAGCTCCTGCGCATCGGCTGCGATGGCGCGACGATCCGCATGACCGCCAGCTTCGGGGTCGCCGAAACGCACGGCATGGACACGATCGACGAGCTCTATCGTCTTGCCGACGAAGCGCTCTATCGGGCCAAGCATCGCGGCCGCAACCGCGTCGAGGCCGCCGGCCCGCCGCCGACCGACCCGCCGCTCGCCGAGGTCGCCTGAAGACAGGCTCGATCCCCCTTGCGGAAATTCCCGGGCAGGCGCATATCCCCGCCGTCCGATCGACCAGAGCCGCCAGGCCATGCCGGGGCGCTCCGCCGGACCCGACCGACGATTTCGCGCGGCGGGCCGTCGACAACCGCGCCGGGGCAGTCCGTCCTTGTCGTCCAAGACCCTCGTCTTCGTCTCGTCCGGCGACGTCGTCGCCGACCGTCGCTACGAATATGGTGTGATGCTCGGCGCGGCCGGCGACCACGCCGCCGCCGCCGACCTCTTCGCCCAGGCGCTGGAACTGGTGCCCGGCTGGGCCGCCGGCTGGTTCGCGCTGGGCACGGCGCGCCTTGCCGCCGAGGATCGCGCCGGCGCCGCCGAAGCCTACCGCCAGGTGCTGCGCATCGACCCGGCCGACCGCTTCGGCGCCATGCTGAAGCTGGCGCTGATCGGCGAGGCGCCGACCCCCGAGGTCGCGCCGGCCGCCTATGTCCGCGATCTCTTCGACCAATATGCCGCCGATTTCGACGTCGCCCTCGTCGAGCGCCTCGCCTATTCGGTGCCCTGGACCATCGCCGACCGGCTGGAACGCCTCGTGCCGGCCGGCGACGGCCCGGCCTTCGCGCGCGCCCTCGACCTCGGCTGCGGCACCGGCCTTGCCGGTGAGGCGCTGCGCCGCCGCGTCGGCTGGCTCGCCGGCGTCGATCTCTCGCCGGCGATGATCGCCGCGGCCGGGCGCAAGGGCATCTACGACACGCTCGCGACCGGCGACCTCGCCGAGGCGCTGGCCGGCGAGGCGGCCGGCTACGACCTCGTCACCGCCGCCGACGTGCTCATCTATCTCGGCGACCTCGCCCCGGTCTTTGCCGGCGTCGCCCGTGTGCTCGATCCGGGCGGCATCTTCGCCTTCTCCGTCCAGCTCCACGCCGGCGAGCCCGGCGGCCCCGGCTGGGTGCTCGGCGAGGACATGCGCTACCACCATTCGCGCCGCTATCTCGAATCGCTGGCCGCGGCGAACGGCCTTGCGGCGCGCCTCGTCGAGGACGCCGTCTGCCGCTGCGATCGCGGTCTGCCGGTCGACGGCCTCGTCGTCTTCCTCGAAAAACCGGCAACCCTCGGCCGCCCGGCGCACGATCCCGCCGACGGCGCCGAGATCGACGACGGCCTGCTGCCGAACTGATCCGGCGCCGGGCGATTTCCCCTTTGCCGCGATCCGCGCTATCCCGGTAGCCTCAGCGCCGGGCTCGGGCCGGCGCGCAACCGGGATCGTTCGCCATGGTCGCGGCGCTGCCGCAACGCTTCGCCGACTGGTTCGCCGCCCGTGGCTGGCAGCCGCGGCCGCATCAGCTCGCCCTGCTCGAGGCGGCGCGGGCCGGCCGCTCGACATTGCTGATCGCCCCGACCGGCGCCGGCAAGACGCTCGCCGGCTTCCTCCCCACGCTCGTCGATTTCGCCGACGGTCCGCCCGAAAGGCGCGGCCTCCACACGCTCTACATCTCGCCGCTGAAGGCCCTAGCCGTCGACGTTGCCCGCAATCTCGAGGCGCCGGTCGCCGGCATCGGCCTCGGCCTGCGGCTCGAGACGCGCACCGGCGATACCCCGGCCGCCCGACGCCAGCGCCAGCGCCGCGATCCGCCCGACATCCTGATGACGACGCCCGAGCAGCTGGCGCTGCTGCTCTCGCATTCCGATTCGGCGCAGCTCTTTGCCGGTCTCCGGCGCATCGTCCTCGACGAACTCCATTCGCTCGTCATCTCGAAGCGCGGCGATCTCCTCGCCCTCGGCCTTGCCCGGCTCAGGGCGCTCGCCCCCGGCCTCATTGCCACCGGGCTCTCGGCGACCGTCGCCGACCCCGGCGAACTCGCCTCCTATCTCGGCCCGGATACGGCGATCGTCACCGCCGCGGGCGGCGCAGCGCCCGACATCTCGATCCTTGCGACCAACGAGCGGGTGCCCTGGGCCGGCCATTCGGCCCGCCACGCGATCGGCGACATCTATGCCGAGATCAAGGCGCACAGGACGACGCTCGTCTTCGTCAACACCCGCTCGCAGGCCGAACTCGTCTTCCAGGAACTGTGGACCATCAACGAGGACAATCTGCCGATCGCGCTGCACCACGGCTCGCTCGACGTCGAGCAGCGCCGCAGGGTCGAGGCGGCGATGGCGGCCGGCCGCCTGAAGGCGGTGGTCTGTACCTCGACCCTCGACCTCGGCATCGACTGGGGCGACGTCGACCTCGTCGTCAATGTCGGCGCGCCGAAGGGGGCGAGCCGCCTGCAGCAGCGCATCGGCCGCGCCAATCATCGCCTCGACGAGCCTTCGAAGGCCCTGCTCGTTCCGGCCAACCGCTTCGAGGTGCTGGAATGCCGGGCCGCCATCGAGGCGGCGAAGGCCGGGGCGCAGGACACCCCGCCGCTGCGCACCGGCGGCCTCGACGTCCTCGCCCAGCACATTCTCTGCATCGCCTGCGCCGGGCCGTTCGACGCCGATGCCCTCTATGGCGAGGTCGTCGGCGCGGTGCCCTATGCAAGGCTTGCCCGCGAGACCTTCGATCGCGTCCTCGCCTTCGTCGCGACCGGCGGCTATGCGCTTGCCGCCTACGAGCGCTACGCCCGGCTGAAGCAGCGCCCGGATGGTCTATGGCGCCTCGCCCATCCGCGCTTTGCCCAGCAATACCGCCTCAATGCCGGCACCATCGTCGAGGCGCCGATGCTGAAGGTCCGCCTGGTGCGCGGCCGCGGCGAGAAGACGGGCCGGCGCACCGGGCCGATCGGCCGCGGCGGCCGGATGCTCGGCGAGATCGAGGAATATTTCATCGAGCAGCTCAGCCCCGGCGACACCTTCCTCTTTGCCGGCGAGGTGCTGCGCTTCGAGGCCCTCGTCGAGACCGAGGCCTATGTCTCGCGGGCGCACGACCCGGACCCGCGCATCCCGGCCTATCAGGGCGGCAAGTTCCCGCTCTCGACCTATCTTGCCGGCCGCGTGCGGGCGCTGCTCGCCGAGCCGGCCGCCTGGGATGTGCTGCCCGGCCAGGTCCGCGACTGGCTCGCCCTGCAGGCAGAGAAATCGCGCCTGCCGCGCCGCGACGGTCTCCTCGTCGAGACCTTCCCGCACGAGGGCAAGTCCTACCTCGTCTGCTATCCCTTCGAGGGCCGGCTCGCCCACCAGACCCTCGGCATGCTGCTGACCCGCCGCCTCGAGCGGGCCCGGGCCCGGCCGCTCGGCTTCGTCGCCAGCGAATATGCCCTCGCCGTCTGGGGCCTCGGCGACCTCTCGGCGATGATCCGCCTCGGCCGGCTCGACCTCGACGCGCTCTTTGCCGAGGACATGCTCGGCGACGACCTCGAGGCCTGGCTCGTCGAATCGAACCTGATGAAGCGCACCTTCCGCAACTGCGCCATCATCGCCGGGCTGATCGAACGCCGCCATCCGGGCGCCGAGAAGACCGGGCGCCAGCTCTCGGTCTCTTCCGACCTCGTCTACGACGTGCTGCGGGCGCACGAGCCCGACCACATCCTGCTCGAGGCGACCTATGCCGACGCGGCGACCGGCCTTCTCGACATCGCCCGCCTCGGTGAAATGCTCTCCCGCATCCGCGGCCGAATCATGCAAATTGGCCTCGATCGCGTGTCGCCCCTCGCCGTGCCGGTGTTGCTCGAGATCGGCCGCGAGGCGATCATCGGCGAGGCGCGCGAAAGCCTGCTCGGTGCGGCGGCGGAAGAGCTGATGCGGGAAGCCCTCGGAACATGACGACGAGCGCGGCAAGACTTGGCGAAATCCAGCCGGCGCCGGTGCTGGTCGCCGGCGCGGCGCTGCTGCTCGATCCGGCCGGCGCCGTCTGGTGGGCCGACGCGGAAACGCTGATCGTTGCCGACCTGCATCTCGAAAAGGGCTCGGCGCTGGCCGGCCGCGGCCGGCTCCTGCCGCCCTACGACACGACGGCGACGCTCGCCGCCCTCGCCAGCCTCGTTGCCCGCTACCGGCCGCGCCGGGTCGTCGCCCTCGGCGACAGCTTCCACGACGCGGGAGGCCCGGAACGCCTCGCCATCGGTGAGCGGGAGCGCCTCGCCGGCCTCGTCGCCGGCCGCGAGTGGATCTGGATCGAGGGCAATCACGACGGCGCCGCGGCGAGCGGCCTTGGCGGCATCTCGACCGATGTCGCCGAGATCGGTCCGCTCAGCTTCCGCCACGAGCCGCGCCCCGGCGACGCGCCGGGCTCGCTCGCCGGCCATCTCCATCCGGCCGCCAAGGTCCGGGTGCGCGGCATGTCGTTCCGCCGGCGCTGCTTCGCCGTCGACCGCGACCGCGTCGTCCTGCCCGCCTTCGGCGCCTATACCGGCGGCCTCAACGTGCTCGATGCGGCCTTCCGGGGCCTCTTTTCGCCGACGGGCTTCCGCGCCTTCCTGATCGGCAGCGAGACGGTGCATGCCGTGCCGCTCGCCGGCCTCGTGCGCGACTGACCGGACGCGGTTCCCCGACAACGCAAAAGGCCCGGCGATGGTCTCCGCCGGGCCTTTTCGTTGGGTGGGCGAGGGCGCTCAGATGGCGCGCGCCGACAGGGCTTCGATCAGCTGGCGGTCGATGATGCCGGTCTGCGGCAGGCCGGCCTGGCGCTGGAACGCCTTCACCGCCTCGATGGTGCGCGGGCCGATGACGCCGTCGGCGCTGCCGGCACTGAAGCCGCGCTCGTTGAGGAGCTGCTGCGCCTTCTGGACGTAGTCGCTCTCGCCGACCGCCTTGCCGGCGCCGACCGATGCGGTGTTGCCGTCGCCGTCGTCCCAGCCCTTTTCCGGCACCGGGACGGTGTTGGAAACCTCGTCCGGGACCGCCATCTGCCAGGACTGGACGGCGAGGCGGGCCGCGGCGAGCGACTGCTGGTCGAGGGCGTTGGCGATCGCGTCGCGCTTCTTGGCGGCGTCCTGGTCGCCCTGATTGGCGGCCAGCGCGAACCACTTGTAGGACTCCTTGAAGTCGCGCTCGACGCCGATGCCCTTGGCATAGAGGATGCCGAGATTGAACTGGCTGTCCTTGAGGCCGTAGTCGGCGGCCTTGGAGAACCACTTCACCGCATTGGCGATGTCCGGCGAGCCGGTACCGCCCTCGGCGTGGAGAACGGCGAGGTTGTGCATGGCCTTGACGTTGCCGGTGGCGGCCGCCTTCTCGTACCAGCTGCGGGCGACGGCGAGATCCTTGGCGACGCCCTGGCCCTTCTCGTAGAGGCTGCCGAGGCGATACTGCGCCATGGCGAGGCCCTGGCCGGCGGCGCGCTCGTACCATTCGGCGGCCTGGGCGAGGTCCTGGCCGACGCCGTGGCCTTCGGTATAGCGCACGCCGACCTCGTACTGGGCTGCGGCGTTGCCGCGCGAGGCGGCGGTGCGCAGGCGCAGCGAGCCGACCTTCTCGGGCGGCATCGGCGCGACCGCGAGACGGCTCGCGGCGGCGTCCGCCGCATCGCCGGCGGTTGCCGGGGCCTGATCGACGGCGGCGGCGACCGGCGCTCCGGCATCGCCCGAAACGGCGCCCGAAACGGTGCTCGGCGCGCCGGCGTCGGCGGCGGCGAATGTCCGCGGCTCGGCGGCCGGGGCGACGAAGGTGGTGCCGGCATCGGCGCTCGGCGGCGTCATCGCGGCCATGCCGTCGGTAGCCGTGCCGTCGGCGGTCATGCCCATGCCCGGCATGGCATCGGCGGGTCCGTCGGTCCGGGCGATCTCGGTGGCGGGCGCGGCGTTCGGCGCGGTCACGTCACGCGGCGCGTCGGCCGGTGTCGCGGTTTCGGCAACCACCGGCTGCTCGACCGCCGGGCCGTTGTCGACGACGCGGACATCGTCACCCGACGGCACGAACAGCTGCAGCGTGCCGATGGCGAGCAGCAGCACCGCGGCGGCCAGCACCAGCGGGCGCTTGCGGGCGGCGATCGCCTCGCCGATCCTGCCGAAGCGGCCACCGGTCTCGCCGGCGAGCTCGTCGAGCCCCGGCAGTTCTTCCTCGACCTTGCCCTTGCGATCGGCGGGCTTCGGCTTGTCGGCGGACTTGCCGGAGCGCTTGAACAGCGACCAGCGGCGCTTGTCGCCGGCGACTTCCTCGGCGGCCATCTCGGCGGCGGCGGCCTGGGCGGCGCGGCGCGCGGCGGCGATGAAGCTCGCCTTCGGATCGGTCGAATCGAGCGCGGCCTCGGCGGCCTCGCCACCCTGCGGCCGGCTGCCGGCGAACGGCGGCGGCACCATGCCGGGGCGCGGCTTGCCGGAGCCCGGCTCGAGCGGGCGGTGATCCTCGGGCGCGGCCTCGGCCTCGACCTTGGGCTCGCTGCGCGGGCCGGGACCCTTGCCGGCCGGAGCCTTGGTGCCGGGCGGGCGCGGACGGGCCGGCGGCGCGCCGAGCGAGACTTCCGGGGCGGCCTCGACCTTCGGCATCAGCGCCGGGGTCGGCATGTCGGGCATCGCCTTGGCCGCGGCCGGCAGCGGCGCGGCGGCCATTGCGGCGGCGACGGCGGCCGGAACGCTCGCCGCCTTGGCGGCACGCGGGCCGGCATCGCCCGATTCCAGCGTCGACAGGCGCGAGACGATGGTCTTCAGCGTCTTTTGCACGGCATCGAGCGTCTCGACCGTGCGCTGGTCGGAGGCGCTCGTCGCCTTCTGCAGGGAGTCGAGGCCGGCGCGCAGCTCGCGGATCGTCTCGCCGTCCGCCGGGGCGGTGGCGGTGAGCTTGCCGGCGAGGTCGCGCACGGCTTCCTGGGCGGCCCGGGCGGCGGCTTCGGCGACGCCCTCGCGGCCGGTCGACAGCATCGAGTGGATGCGGCCGAGGTTTTCCTCGATCTGGCCGATCGAGGCGAAGCGCCGGTCGCTCGCCTCGAGCTGCGCCGTCATGCGCTTCACCTGCTCCTCGAGCTGGCTCAGCGTCTCGTTGTCGGCGTCCGGGCGCTGGCTCGCCTCGAGGCGGGCGGCGAGCTCGCGCATCTGCGCTTCGAGCACGCCGGAATTGGCGGCCGGGGCGGCCGACTTCGTCACCGTGTCGCGCAGCGCGGCCAGCTCGGAAGTGATGCCGGTGAGATCGGTCTCGGCCGGCTTGGCCGTCAGCTTGGCGTTGATCTGCTGCATCTGGGCGTGCAGCGAGGTGAACAGTTCCTCGCTCGCCTGCGGCGCGGCGGCGACCTTGTCGAGCTTCTCGCCGAGCGCGGCGATGCGGCGCTCCAGCGCCTCGATCGACTTCATCGAGACGGGGCTCGCGACGGCGGCCTTCAGTTCCTCGAGGCGGCGGCCGATCTCGTCGGAAATGCGCGGGTCGGCGAGCGAGCCGGCGTTCTCGAGGCGGCCGACCTTGTCGTCGAGCACGGCGATGCGCGATTCGAGGCCGACGAGCACGTCGCGCGCGTCGAGCTTGTCCATGGCCTGGCGCAGGCCCTTCAGCTCGCCGCGGATCTCGTCGAGCGCGGCGCCGCCGACGCCCTGCTTCTGCAGGCCGTCGAGGCGCTTGCGGATGTCGTCGTAGCCGGCCTCGAGCTTGTCGAGGGCGCGCATCGCCGGGGTGACGTCGACCGCCTGCTGAAGGGCGGCGATCTGGGTCTGCAGCCGGGCGATGCCGCTTTCGGTGGCGCCGCCCCGGGACATCGCGGCATGAAGGCCGGCGATGTCGTCGCGCAGTGCCTCCATCGCCGGGTTCTCGCGCGGCGCCGAAGCGAGGCGATCGATCTTGGCGCCGAGGCCTTCGACGGCGCGGGCGGCATTGCCGCTGCGTTCGACGACGGTGCGCAGGTCGGCGATCTCGGCGCGCATCGCGGCGAGTTCGTTCTGCTCGTCGTCGCGGCGCGACAAGGCCTCGATCTTCTCGCTGAGCGTGCCGACCGCCTGCAGCGCGGCGCCGCTGCGGTCGACCGCGGTCTTCAGCGTGCGGATCTCGGACTTGAGCGCGGTGACCTCGCTCGACGGCTTCTCAACGCCGGAGCGCAGGCCGTCGATCTTCAGGGCGAGCGCCTCGAGCTGCTGTTCGAGGGCATTGTCGACGGGCGCCGGGGCGGAGCCGGGCGCAAAGGCCGGCACGGCCGGGGCCGGCGCCGGTTCGGGGGCAGGGGCCCGGGCGGCCGGTGCGGCGGTCTCGCTGTCGAGGGCGCGGCGGCGCGCCTCGATCTCGGCGACGGCGCGCGCGAGTTCGGCCGAGACGGCCGGCTCGTCGTTGCGCGGCGCCGGCGCGCCGGTCTTGTCGGAACGGTCGAGCACCGCGGCGATACCGGCCAGGCGCTCCTCGATCGCCTCGAAGCGATGCTCCATCGGATCGGTGGCGCGTTGACCGCGACCGCGCGGTGCGGCGCGATGGGCCTCGTCATGGTCGTCGGCGCGGCCGCGCGTCAGCGAATCGATGCGGTCGCGCAGGCCGGAAAGGCCGTCGTCGAAATCGTCGTAGCCGGTATCGCCGCGACCGGAACGGCGGCCGCGGCCGTGCCCCTCGACGTCGCGCATGCGGTCGTCGAGTTCGGAAATCGCTTCGAGGACGGCGTCGAGGCGGCGGTCGCGGTTGCGGCCGCTGAGGTTCGAGGCGCGGCCGCGCAGGCCGTCGATCATCACCCGGGCGGCCGAATCGGCGTCGTCCATCTCCTCGGTCAGTTCCTCGACGAGGCGGGCGAGGGAGCGCGCGTCGCGGCGGCGCCGGCCGCGGCCGTCGTCGTCGTAGCGCTCGACCTGGTCGATGCGGTCGCGCAGCTCGGAAAGCGCGCGCACCGCCTGGCGTTCGGTCGACTGCATCTGGCGCGAAAGGCGCGAGACCGCCTCGCCGATCTCGGTGACCTCGTCGGTCTCGTCGTAGGCGGCGCGGTGGCGGCGCCGGCCGCGTCGCGACGGCAGGTCGTCGTCCTGCGGGGCGTGCATGGCCTCGTCCAGCCATTCGGCCAGCGACATGCCGGAACGGCGAGCGGCCCGGCGGGCGATATCCCGCGCCGAGTCCTCAGCTTCGCGACCGCTCCAGGAATAATCAGACTTCATCTTGCGACCCCGTCACCCACGAGACGTCCGGCAATCCATTTTCGCCGGTGACCGGCACCCGCCCTTTTGGAAAAGGCGCGAGAGAGCACGCACCGTGCCAGCCTATTCGTCAGGCTCCGAGGTTTTCCCAATTACGGTAAACAACCGGTTAACCTACCGTCGCGACCTGCGAAAATCGCTCTGCCGAAGGGCCGGTGACGGGCTGGTCCAAAACGGCGGCGGGGGGCGACCTCATATTCGGTTTTGCGAATTGATCGCATATTCCTGCGTTTTGCAGTTGACGTTTACGTAAGCGTTATTATATGAGGAGCCAACCACACGGACACCCATCTGCAAACACGGAAGTCGGCAATGACCGAACACGAAGAACGACGCCTGATCGACCGGCAGGCGGGGATGGCGGACGCCAACTCCAAGAGCCAGTTCACGATCGGCGACCTCGCCCGCGAATTCGGAACGACGCTGCGCACGCTGCGCTTTTACGAAGACAAGGGCCTGCTCAACCCGCGCCGCGAGGGCCAGCAGCGGCTCTACTCGCGTCGCGACCGCGCCCGCCTCGGGCTCATCCTGCGCGGCAAGCGCGTCGGCTTCTCGCTCTCCGAGATCCGCGAGATGCTCGATCTCTACGACCTGCGCGACGGCCAGGTGACGCAGATGCGCGTCGCCCTGTCGCGCTTCGAGAAGCAGGTCGACAACCTCAGGCGCCAGAAAGAGGACATCGAGGAAGCGATCACCGAACTGTCGCGCACCATCGAGATCGTCGGCGGCATCCTGAAGGAAAAGGAACGCCAGTCGGCCTGACCCGACCGAACGCCAGACCACCGGACCCGGACGAGGAAAACGAAGATGCCCGCCTACAAAGCACCCGTCGACGAAACCCTCTTTCTCATCAACGACGTGTTCGGCCTGGAACGCTACGGCAACCTGCCGGGCTTCGCCGACGCGACCCCGGATCTCGTCGCCGCGATCCTCGAGGAGGGCGCCAAGCTCACCGAGGAGACCATCGCGCCGATCAACCTGTCCGGCGACCAGGAAGGCTGCACCCGGCACGAGGACGGCAGCGTGACGACGCCGAAGGGCTTCAAGGAAGCCTACGACCTCTACACCGAGGGCGGCTGGATCAGCGTCTCGGCCGATCCGGAATATGGCGGCCAGGGCCTGCCGCACACGCTGACCGTGATCCTCAACGAGTACATGGGCTCGGCGAACCTCTCCTTCTCGATGTATCCGGGCCTCAGCCAGGGCGCCTATGCGGCGATCCACGCCCACGGCACCGACGAGCAGAAGCGCGCCTATCTGCCGAAGATCGTCGCCGGCGAATGGACCGGCACGATGAACCTCACCGAGCCGCATTGCGGCACCGATCTCGGCCTCATCCGGACGAAGGCGGTGCCCGAGGCCGACGGCAGCTACAAGATCTCCGGCACCAAGATCTTCATCTCGGCCGGCGAGCACGATTTGTCGAAGAACATCGTCCATCTGGTGCTGGCCCGCATCGAGGGCGCGCCGGAAGGCACCGCCGGCATCTCGCTCTTCATCGTGCCGAAGTTCCTGCCCGACGCGAACGGCGATGCCGGCGCGCGCAACGGCGTCTCCTGCGGCTCGATCGAGGAGAAGATGGGCATCCACGCCAATTCGACCTGCGTGATGAACTACGACGAGGCGACCGGCTTCCTCCTCGGCGAGGCCAACAAGGGCCTGCGCGCCATGTTCACGATGATGAACCACGCCCGCCTCGGCGTCGGCGTGCAGGGCCTCGCGCTCTCCGAGGTCGCCTACCAGAACGCCGTCACCTACGCCCGCGAGCGCCTGCAGGGCCGCGCCCTGACCGGTGCCAAGGCGCCCGACAAGGCGGCCGACCCGATCATCGTCCACCCGGACGTGCGGCGCATGCTGATGACCATCCGTGCCATCAACGAGGCCGGCCGCGCCCTCGTCGTGTGGACCTCGCTGCAGGGCGACGTCGCCGACCGCTCGATCGACGAGAAGGAGGCCGAGGCCGCCGAGGACCACATGGCCCTGCTCACCCCGGTCATCAAGGGCGTGCTGACCGACCTCGGTTTCCAGAACGCGGTGATGGCCCAGCAGGTCTATGGCGGCCACGGCTTCATCGCCGAATGGGGCATGGAGCAGTTCGTCCGCGACGCCCGCATCCCGATGATCTACGAGGGCGCCAACGGCATCCAGGCGCTCGACCTCGTCGGCCGCAAGCTCGGCGCCAATGGCGGCCGCGCGATCATGGCCTTCTTCAAGCAGGTCGGCCGGTTCCTCAAGGAAAACGCCGGCAATGCCGAGCTCGCCCCGATGCTGAAGAGCCTCGAAGCCGGCCGCGCCGACCTCGAGAAGGCGGCGATGTGGTTCATGCAGAACGCGCTCACCAGGCCCGACAATGCCGGCGCCGGCTCGACCGACTTCATGCACCTGTTCGGTCTCGTCGCGCTCGGCCTGATGTGGGGCAAGATGGCCAGGGTCGCGCTCGACAAGAAGGGCTCGGGCGATCGCGCCGACGCCTTCTACGACGCCAAGCTGGTCACCGCCCGCTTCTTCTTCGAGCGGCTGATGCCCGAGACGCGGGCCCATCTCGCCCGCATCGAGGCCGGCGCCGACTCGCTGATGGCACTGCCGGCCGAGGCCTTCTGAGGCAGTCGCAGAGCCTCTTCCGGGGGAGCCGCGCTCCCCTCCCGCCGCCCGGTCCGCCGGGCGGCCCACCGACCAGAAAGCCCTTGAAGAGGACGATCGCCATGGCCGCACTCGACGTCCCCCGCCCGAGCTGGATGAGCGAGGACCTCGTCATCCTCGAGGACGCCGCCCAGAAGTTCTTCGATCAGGAACTCGCGCCGCACAACGAGCGCTGGCTCGAGGCCGGCATCATGGACCGCGATGCCTGGGACAAGACCGGCGCGGCCGGCCTCCTCTGCGCCTCGATGCCCGAGGAATATGGCGGCGCCGGCGGCAGCTTCGCCCACGAGGCGGTGATCACCCGGGCGATCGGCCTTGCCGGGCTCGACAGCTTCGGCGCGCCGCTCCATTCGGCGATCGTCGCTCCCTACATCCTGCACTACGGCACCGAGGAGCAGAAGCAGCGCTGGTTGCCGCGCCTCGCCAGCGGCGAACTCGTCGGCGCCATCGCCATGACCGAGCCGGCCGCCGGCTCCGACCTGCAGGGCATCCGCACGGGGGCCAAGAAGGACGGCAACGGCTATGTGATGAACGGCTCGAAGACCTTCATCACCAACGGCCAGCACGCCAATTTCGTCATCGTCGTCGCCAAGACCGACCCGTCGGCCGGTTCCAGGGGCGTCTCGCTCTTCGCCTTCGAGACCGGGGAGGTCGACGGCTACCGGCGCGGCCGCAAGCTCGCCAAGATGGGCCTCGACGCGCAGGACACCTCCGAGCTCTTCTTCGACGACGTCAGGCTCACCGCCGACAATCTCCTCGGCGGCGCCGAAGGCATGGGCTTCGTCCAGCTGATGCAGCAGCTGCCGCAGGAGCGCCTGCTCGTCGGCGTGCAGGCGGTGGCGATGATCGAGCGGGCGCTGGCGCTGACCACCGACTACGTCAAGGACCGCAAGGCCTTCGGCAAGGCGATCATCGACTTCCAGAACACGCAGTTTACGTTAGCGGAAGTCAAGACCGAGTCGACCATCGCCAGGGTGTTCCTCGACCATTGTATCGAGCGTCATGTCGCCGGCGGTCTCGACAGCGTCACCGCATCGATGGCCAAATACTGGCTGACCGATTTGCAGAACACCGTCGTCGACCGCTGCCTGCAGCTGTTCGGCGGCTACGGCTACATGGACGAGTACCCGATCTCGCGGATGTACCGCGACGCCCGGGTGCAGCGCATCTATGCCGGCACCAACGAGATCATGAAGCTGCTCATCGCGCGCAGCCTGTAACCACATCCCAGGCGACGGCCAAGGAGGATCCCATGCCCGACGCATTCATCTACGACCACGTGCGCACCCCGCGCGGGCGCGGCAAGAAGGACGGCGCGCTGCACGAGGTGACGGCGCTCTCGCTCGCCGCCCAGGCGCTGAGGGCCGTGCGCGACCGCAACGGCCTCGACACGGCGCTCGTCGACGACGTGGTGCTCGGCTGCGTCGATCCGATCGGCGAGGCGGGCGGCGACATCGCCCGCGCCGCGGCGATCACCGCCGGCTACGACGAGAAGGTGCCGGGCATGCAGATCAACCGCTTCTGCGCCTCCGGCCTCGACGCGGTCAACATGGCGGCGGCCCAGGTGATGAGCGGCCAGCACGACATGGCGATCGGCGGTGGCGTCGAATCGATGAGCCGCATCGGCATCGGCGCCTCGGGCGGCGCCTGGCCGATGGACCCGCAGGTCGCCGTGCCGGCCTACTTCATGCCGCAGGGCGTCTCGGCCGATCTTATCGCAACGAAGCACGGCTTCTCGCGCGCCGACGTCGACGGCTATGCCGTGGCGAGCCAGCAGCGCGCCGCCGCCGCCTGGAAGGACGGCCGCTTCGCCAACTCGGTCATTCCGGTCAAGGACATCAACGGCATCACCATCCTTGCCCATGACGAGCACATGCGCCCGGAGACGACGATGCAGTCGCTCGGCAGCCTCAACGCCTCCTTCGCGCTGATGGGCGAGATGGGCGGCTTCGACGCCGTCGCCATCCAGGCCCATCCCGAGATCGAGACGATCACCCACGTCCACCATGCCGGCAACTCGTCGGGCATCGTCGACGGCGCCGCCGCCGTGCTCGTCGGCTCGGCCGAGGCCGGCAAGGCCGCCGGCCTGAAGCCGCGCGCCCGCATCCGCGCCTTCGCCAATATCGGCTCGGAGCCGGCAATCATGCTGACCGGCCCGGTCGACGTGACCAGGAAGCTCTTTGCCCGCGCCGGCATGTCCTTCGCCGACATCGACCTCATCGAGATCAACGAGGCCTTCGCCTCGGTGGTGCTGCGCTACATCCAGGCCTTCGACCTCGATCCCGACAAGGTCAACGTCAATGGCGGCGCCATCGCCATGGGCCATCCGCTCGGCGCCACCGGCGCGATGATCCTCGGCACGGTGCTCGACGAGCTGGAGCGCCGCGACCTCAACACCGCCCTCGTCACGCTGTGCATCGGCGCCGGCATGGGCACCGCGACGATCATCGAGCGGGTCTGAGGCGATGCCGAAGGTCGACATCGACGCCCTCGCCTTCACCGGCGGCACCGGATATCCGGCGCCGTTCCGGGCGGTCGTGGACGGTCGCACGCGCAAGCGGCTCGGCGATGCCGGCGGTCTCGACCAGTTCGGCGTCAACCTCGCCCGGCTCGAGCCCGGCGCCGCCTCGGCGCTGCGCCACTGGCACGAGAACGAGGACGAATTCGTCTACGTCCTCGAAGGCGAGGTGGTGCTGATCGAGGACGGCGGCGAGACGCCGCTGACGGCCGGCGATGCCGCCGCCTTCAAGGCCGGCGTCGCCAATGGCCACCACCTCGTCAACCGCAGCGGCCGGCCGGCCCTTTATCTCGAAATCGGTACCCGCGCGCCGACCGAGCGCGCGCATTACCCGGACGACGATCTCTACGCGGAAAAGGACGCCACGGGCTTCCGCTTCCTGCACAAAGACAAAACGCCCTACGCATAGGAGCGCCTGACGATGACCTACACGAATTTCACGTTCGAGACCGACGCCGACGGCATCGCGCTCGTGACCTGGGACATGCCGGACCGGTCGATGAACGTCATCACCATGGCGGTGATGGACGAGCTGGAAAAGATCATCGAGGCCGTCGCCGGTGACGCCGCCATCAAGGGCGCGGTGATCACCTCCGGCAAGGACGCCTTCTCGGGCGGCGCCGACCTTTCGATGCTCGAAGGCATGCTGGCGGTCCACGGCCCGGCCGCGGCGAGCGGCGACGAGGCGGCGGCCAAGGCCCTGCTCGACGGCGCGGCCCGGCTCGGTAACATCTATCGGCGGCTGGAGACCTGCGGCAAGCCGTTCGTCGCCGCGATCAATGGCACCGCGATGGGCGGCGCCTTCGAACTGGCGCTCGCCTGCCATGCCCGCGTCGTCGCCGAGGGCGAGAAGACCAAGCTCGGCCTGCCGGAAGTCAAGGTCGGCCTGTTGCCGGGCGCCGGCGGCACCCAGCGCGTCGCCCGCATGATCGATCCGCAGTCGGCGCTGCAGATGCTGCTGCAGGGCCAGGAGCTGAAGGTGGCGAAGGCCAAGGCGCTCGGCCTCGTCAACGCCGTCGTCCCGGCCGACAGGCTGGTCGCGGAAGCCAAGGCGCTTCTCGCCGCCGGCGTCGATCCGGTCAAGCCCTGGGACAAGGACAAGTTCCGCCTGCCCGGCGGCCCGGTCTATTCGGCCGCCGGCTTCCAGCTCTTCCCGGCGGCCAACGCCATCTACCGCCGCGAGACCCACGACAACTACCCGGCCGGCAAGGCGATCCTCTCCTGCGTCTACGAGGGCCTGCAGCTGCCGATGGACCAGGGCCTCAGGGTCGAGGCGCGCTATTTCACCCATCTGCTGACGACCCCGGTCGCCCGCAACATGATCCGCTCGCTGTTCCTGTCGCTGCAGGAGCTGAACAAGCTCGCCCGCCGCCCGGCCGGCATCGCGCCGTCCTCGATCACGAAGGTCGGCATCCTCGGCGCCGGCTTCATGGGCGCCGGCATCGCCTATGTCACCGCGGTCGCCGGCATCGAGGTCGTCCTCATCGACCGCGACCAGGAATCGGCCGACAAGGGCAAGGCGCATTGCGACAAGCTCATTTCCGGCCGCATCGCCAAGGGCCGGGCCAAGCCCGAGCAGCGCGACGCCCTGCTGTCGAAGATCGACGCCACGGCCGACTATGCCGCGCTCGAGGGCTGCGACCTCGTCATCGAGGCGGTGTTCGAGGATCGCGAGCTGAAGCGCACCGTGACCGAGAAGGCCGAGGCGGTGCTCGCCGAGACCGCGGTCTTTGCCTCCAACACCTCGACCCTGCCGATCACCTCGCTCGCCGAGGCTTCCAGGCGCCCCGATCGCTTCATCGGCATCCACTTCTTCTCGCCGGTCGAGAAGATGATGCTGGTCGAGATCATCCTCGGCAAGAACACCGGCGAGGAAGCGCTGGCGCTCGCTCTCGACTATGTCCGGGCGATCCGAAAGACGCCGATCGTCGTCAACGACAGCCGCGGCTTCTACACCTCGCGGGTGGTCGGCACCTATATCGGCGAGGGCCATCTGATGCTCGCCGAGGGCGTCCCGGCGGCGATGATCGAGAACGTCGCGCGCATGGCCGGCATGCCGGTCGGCCCGCTCGCCCTCAACGACGAGGTCGCCGTCGACCTTTCCTGGAAGATCCTGCAGGCGACCAAGAAGGACCTCGGCGCCGAGGCGATCGACGCCGGCGAGGAAGCGCTGCTCGAGGAGATGGTCGTCAAGCTCGGCCGCTTCGGCCGCAAGAACGGCAAGGGCTTCTACGACTATCCGGACAAGGGCAAGAAGCACCTGTGGCCGGGCCTTGCCGATCTCGTCGCGGCCAAGCAGGACCCGGATGCCATCGACATCGGCGAGCTGAAGGCGCGGCTCCTCGTCCGCCAGGCGCTGGAAACGGCGCGCTGCTTCGAGGAAGGGGTGCTGACCGACGTGCGCGAGGCCGACATCGGCTCGATCCTCGGCTTCGGCTTTGCCCCCTATTCCGGCGGCACGCTCTCCTACATCGACACGATGGGCCTTGAGGCCTTCGTCGCGCTCTGCGAGAAGCTCGCGGTCAAGTACGGCCCGCGCTTCCAGCCGAACAAGCTCCTCGTCGAGATGGCCGGCAAGGGCGAGACCTTCTACGGACGCTTCGCGCCGGAGAAGAAGAAGGCTGCCTGAGCACCCGAAAACGCCAGTCGCGCCGGCTCGTTAACGGTCGGCGCGGCAAACGTCACCCATATGTCAAAGAGTCGTTCGTAACGTCTTGCAGGGCAGGCGGCGAGCGGCTATAACCCGCCCCGCAAACGGCGTCGGAGTGTAGCGCAGCCTGGTAGCGCACCTCGTTCGGGACGAGGGGGTCGCAGGTTCAAATCCTGCCACTCCGACCATTTTCCCGCTCTCCCCGAAAAACCTGTTCCGCAAGCCGCACCGCCGGCCGGTCGCCCGTGCCATCTCGGTGCTGGCAAGATCGCCGCGCGACCGCTATACCGGCCGAAGCGGGCGATCCTCGACCGCCTCGCGACGGGCTGTGAACAACATCCGGGTGGCCATGCACGTTCCCGCCTGCCAGAGGGCGAAACGCCTCATTCTCCACATCGGCGCGGCGAAGACGGGCAGCACCTCGATCCAGGTCGCCCTCGCGGCGAATCGGGCCGCGCTCCTCGAGAAGGGTGTGCTCTATCCGGCGAGCCTCGGCGCCCGGACCCATTCCCTCGTCACGCGCCTTGCGACGCCGCTGTGGCGCGATCTCGGCCGGCGCGGCGCCGGTCCGATCCGCGCCCTGCGCGCCGCCGCCGCCGAGCGGCAGAACCTCGTCACCGCCCTTGGCGCCGAGATCGACGCCCATCGGCCGGAGACCCTCGTGATTTCATATGAGGGCCTTTTCAACCGCTTCAGCGATCGCGCTTCGGTCGGCCGGCTGGCGACGGTCTGCGCGGCGCTGGCCGAGACGGTGACGGTCGTCGTTTTCCTGCGCCGCCAGGACGAGGCTCTCGTCAGCGAGTTCGTCCATGGCCGCCGCCTCGGCGCGACCCGCGAATTCGTCCTGCTCGACGAGATCGCGCGCGCGCCGCATCTCGATTACACGCGCCAGCTTCGGCACTGGGAAGACCGGTTCGGGATCGCCGATGTCCGGGCCGTGCCGTTCGTGCGCGCCGGTTTTCCGAACCGCGACGTCGTCGATTTCTTCGCCGGCATCCTCGGTGTCGATCCGGTGGCGCTGCCCCATGCCGCCGAGACCAATCTCGGTCTCGACATGCTGAAGGAGGAATTCCTGCAGCGCTTCAACGCGCTCCTGCCCCGCTACGAGAAAAGTGCCGCCAACGAGGCGCGCTGGGGCATCTACGACGCCATCGACGAGCATGTCTCGGCGCGCCGCAAGCGTGGCATCCCGCTCGCCGAGCGCGAGGCGATCCTTGCCCGGTTCGCCGCATCGAACGCCGCGCTCGCCCGCCGCCACGGCGGTACCGCGGGCGCGTTCTTCCCGCCGCTCGAGGACATGGCGGACGATCCCGACGTCGACAGCCTCACGGTCGAGGACGCGGTCGGGATCGCCGCCGACCTCTGGACCTGGAGTGCCGAACAGCTTCTCCATTTCCGCAAGGAGCTGGACGACATGCGCCGGACGCGCGCCCGGCTCGAAGCGGAACTCGCCGAGGCGAGGGGCGAGGCCGGCGCGAACTGACGCATCCCGGTGCGACCGCCATCGACCGGATTTCGCGTTTCGCGTGCAGACGGTTGTATCGCGAAAATCGTCGCAGCCGGGTTTTGCGAAGCAGGCCGGTTTCTGTCAGAAGAGGCGGATCGGTGTCGGGATCGACGCCGTGGTGAGAGGAGGCATTCGATGAAGGCGCCCTTCGAACTCGACGCGCGGCTCGCCGCCGACAGCGTGCCCGTCGCCGATCTCGCGCTCTCGACCGTGCGCCTGATGAAGGACGCCAACTATCCCTGGCTGCTCGTCGTCCCGAAGAAGGCCGGCGCGGTGGAACTCATCGACCTCGATTGCGACGAGCGGGCGGTGCTCGTCGAGGAGATCGCCACCGTCTCGGAAGTGCTGAAGGCGGTGACCGGCTGCGACAAGCTCAACGTCGCCGCGCTCGGCAACGTCGTCGCCCAGCTCCATGTCCATGTCATCGCCCGCTTTGCGACCGATGCCGCCTGGCCCGGCCCGGTCTGGAACAAGGTGCCGGCCCTCGCCTATGCCGAGGGCGCGCTCGAGGCTCTTGCCGCGCGTCTCGCCGACACCCTTCCCGGCACCGCGGCGGTGGCGCGCTGATGGCCGCGATCTCGCTTCTCGCCGGCGAGCCGTCGCGCCGCGCCGCCTTCACCCACAACGCCCTCGACCGGGCGAGCGAGCGGCGCAGCGACACCGGCTGGCTCGCCGCACGGGCGGCCGATGCGGACGCCCGCTTCGTTGTCGTCGCGACCGACCGGCTCGTCTTCGACGTCGCCGGCACGGCGCCGCGCCTGCGCCTCGCGCGTGGCGAAGCCGCCGCCCTCGGCGTCGATTTCGATCACGCGGTCTTTCTCGGCCTCGAGGCGGGCGGCCCGCTCTTCGGCCTCGCGGCACCGAAGGCCGACGACGAGGCCGGCCTCGTCCTGCCGGAAGGGCTGAAGGCGATCGACCTGAGGTCGCTGGCCATTCGCGGCGCCGTCGCACCGGAGGATCTCGGCATCGCCGCCGAGGCGCGCTCGCTCGTTGGCTGGCACGAGCGTCACGGCTTCTGCTCCAATTGCGGCGCTCCGTCGGCGCTCGCCGAGGGCGGCTGGAAGCGGCTCTGCCCGTCCTGCGGCGCCGAGCATTTTCCGCGCGTCGATCCGGTGGTGATCATGCTCGCGGTACGCCGCGGCCACTGCCTGATGGGTCGCCAGCCACGCTTTCCGGCCGGCATGTATTCGGCGCTCGCCGGCTATGTCGAGCCGGGCGAGACCTTCGAGGATGCCGTCCGCCGCGAGATCGCCGAGGAGGCCGGCATCGCGGTCGGCCGCGTCGTCTACTATGCGAGCCAGCCTTGGCCGTTCCCCTCGACGCTGATGATCGGCTGCCTTGCCGAGGCGCTCGGCGATGAGATCGTGCCGGACGAGACCGAGCTCGAGGATTGCCGCTGGTTCAGCCGCGCCGAGGCGGCCGCGATGCTCGCCCGGGCAACGCCGGAGGTGTACGGAGGCGCCGAGGCCGACGGCCCGTTCGTGCCGCTGCCGCTGGCCATCGCGCACTGGCTGGTGCGCGCCTTCGTCGCGGAAGAAACGCTCACCCTCGAATGAACCGGCTCCGTGCCGGATCAGCGCTCCATGCGCCGGAACGGGTGGGACTGGTAGACGCCGAGGATCTTGAGGTGGGAGCAGAAGAACTGCGCCTCCTCGAGGGCGAGCGCCACGAGCCGGTCTTCCGGGTGTCCCTCGATCTCGGCATAGAACTGCGTCGCCGTGAACGAGCCGCCGACCATGTAGCTCTCGAGCTTGACCATGTTGACGCCGCAGGTGGCGAAACCGCCGAGCGCCTTGTAGAGCGCCGCCGGCACGTTGCGGACGCGGAAGACGAAGCTGGTGATCGCCGGACCGTCGAGCGGATCGGCCTCGATCTTCTGGCGCGACAGGATGAGGAAGCGCGTGGTGTTGTGCTCGGCGTCCTCGATGTTCGGCGCGAGGATGTCGAGGCCGTAGGTCTCGGCGGCGAGTTCCGAGGCGATCGCGCCGTGCTTGACGTCGCCGAGGCCGGCGACGTGATGGGCCGAGCCGGCGGTGTCGGCCTGGACCACGGTTCGAAGGCCGTGTTCCTTGATGAAGCGGCGACACTGGCCGAGCGCCACCGTGTGGCTGTGCACCGCTTCGAGCCCGGCGATGGTCGCGCCCTGCGGCGCCATCAGCTGCAGGCGGATGCGCAGGAAATGCTCGCCGATGATGTAGAGCCCGTACTCCGGCAGGAGCGTGTGCACGTCGGCGACGCGGCCGTAGAGCGAATTGTCGACCGGAATCATGGCGCGCTTGGCAGCGCCCGTCTTCACTGCCTGGAAGGCGTCCTCGAAGGTCGCGCAGGGCAGGGGTTCCATGTCGGGAAAGACCTCGGCGCAGGCCTGGTGGGAGAAGGCGCCGAGTTCGCCCTGGAAGGCGATACGGTTGGCTGCCTCGGCGTCGGCCGAGGGCTGGGCAGTCGTCATCATCCGTTTTTTCCGAGAATTTCGCGGGCCCGTTCGAGGTCGGCCGGAGTATCGACACCGAGCGGGACCGAGTCAACGACCGCGACGTCGATGCGCATGCCGGCCTCGAGCGCCCGCAATTGCTCCAGCCGCTCGCGCGTCTCGAGCGGGCTCGGCGGCATTGCGACGAAGCGGGCGAGCGCCGTCCGGCGATAGGCGTAGAGCCCGATGTGATGATGGAGCGGCCCCTCGCCCCAGGGCGCGGTGGCGCGGGTGAAATAGAGCGCCCGCATGCGGCCCGGCGCGATCGTCGTGCCGACCACCTTGACGACGTTCGGATTGTCGCGCTCCTCCTCGCGCACGATCTCGGCGGCGAGCGTCGCGATGTCGACGGCCGGGTCGGCGAGCGGCGCGATCGCCGCGCGGATCGCCTCCGGGTCGATGGTCGGCAGGTCGCCCTGGACGTTGACGACGATCCGGGCGGCGCCGTCGGGATCGGCGATGGCGAGCGCCTCGAAGATGCGGTCCGAGCCCGACGGGTGGTCCGGTCGGGTCATCACCGCCATGCCGCCGGCCGCCCGGACCGCCTCGACGATCTCGGCGGTATCGGCGGCGACCACCACCTTGCCGACATTTGCCTCGACGGCGCGGCGCCATACTTGAACGATCATCGGCGCGCCGCAGATATCGGCGAGTGGCTTGCCGGGCAGGCGGGTCGACGCCATGCGGGCGGGGATGAGAACGAGTGCGTCTTCGGTCGTCATGAGCGCTCGGCTTTCGCTGGAAACCGTGTATTTGCGGCCTTCGACCAGCGCTTATAGGTGTTGCAACGGACTCGCGAAAGCAGTTAGGTTCCCCGAAACGGCAGGAAGCTGCGACAAAATGGCTGGCCGGGCCGGCCAATCCCCCCGAAAAGACGAGGAAACGGATGGACTTCTTCCAGATCAACAAGATGATCGGCGCGCTGCTCGGTGCCGTGCTGCTGATGTTCGGCATCGGCGCCTATGTCGACCTTCTCTACGGCACCTCCGAGCCGGAACACCCGGCGCTCGAGGCCGCCGCGCCGGAGCAGGCGGCCGCCGAGGCGCCGAAGGACGCCGCGCCCGCCGAGGCCGTTCCCTTCGCCACCCTGCTTGCCGGCGCCGATACCGCTGCCGGCGAAAAGGTCTTCAAGAAGTGCACCGCCTGCCATGACGCCAGCCAGGGCGGCCCGAACAAGGTCGGCCCGAATCTCTGGGGCATCGTCGGCCGCGCCCGCGCCACGCACGAGGGCTTTGCCTATTCCGATGCGATGAAGGCGAACAACGATCCCTGGTCGTTCGATCACCTCGACACCTATCTCACCAAGCCGAAGGACTACGTGCCCGGCACAACGATGGCTTTCGCCGGCATCGCCTCCGCCGCCGACCGCGCCAACCTGATCGCCTGGCTGAACACCCGGTCCGATGCGCCGCTGCCGCTGCCGGCCGCCGAGCAGACCGGCATGAGCGGCATGGAAGGCATGTCCGGCATGTCCGGCATGGGCGGCATGACCGCCGACGCGCCGGCTGCCCCGGAAGGCATGAGCGGCATGTCGGGCATGGCCGGAATGGACGGCATGTCGGGCATGGGCGGCATGACCGCCGACGCGCCGGCCGCCCTGGAAGGCATGAGTGGGATGTCCGGTATGGCCGGGATGGACGGCATGTCCGGTATGTCGGGCATGGCCGCCGCCGAGGCTCCGGCCGCGCCGGCCGGTGATGGCGCCCTCGCCATGCTCGCCACCGCCGATGCCGCTGCCGGCCAGAAGGTCGCCAAGAAGTGCCTCGCCTGCCACACCATGGAGGAAGGGGCGCCGAACCGGGTCGGCCCGAACCTTTGGAGCGTCGTCGGCCGTCCGGTCGCCGGCGTCGAGACCTTCAAGTACTCCGACGCCATGAGGGGTCATGGCGGCGAGTGGTCCTTCGCGGCCCTCGACACCTACCTGACCGACCCGAAGGGTGCCGTGCCGGGCAACAAGATGGCCTTCGCCGGCGTCAAGGATGCCAAGGAGCGCGCCGATCTGATGGCCTATCTGCGCACGCTCTCGGCCAGTCCGGTGCCGCTGCCGGGCCAGTGAGCCGCGGCTTCCGCGATTTGAGGGAAGGCCGGGCCGCGCGCCCGGCCTTTTCGTTTCGGGGGCAAATGACGGGAAATCGCCCTCGTTTCCGGCGGTGCGCATCTCTATGATCGGCCGCGAGCCAAATCTTGCCGATTTTTGTCGCAAGAAATGTCCCCGACGCGGACATCGAGCGAAACGGAGCCGACATGACGGGTGGCGCGAACCGAGCCCTATCGACGACCTTGCGAGCCCGGTCGCTGGCGGCCCTCGCCGGCGCGGTCCTTGCCGCGGCGAGCCTCTTCTGCGTTGCGCCGGCCTCGGCCGAGGGCGAAGCGCCGGCCTGGCGCCACGCCACCGCGCTGATCGGCGAGCCGAAATACCCCGCCGGTTTCGCCCGTTTCGACTATGTCGATCCGGATGCGCCGAAGGGCGGCCTCGTGCGCTTTTCCGACACCGGCACGTTCGACACGCTCAATTTCGTCATCCCCAAGGGCACCACGCCGAACGGCCTCGGCCTCGTCTACGAGACGCTGATGACCTCGTCGCTCGACGAGGCCTCGACGATGTACGGCCGGCTCGCCGACCGCCTGCGCTATCCGGCCGACTTCTCCTCGGCGACGTTCCACCTGCGGCCCGAGGCGCGTTGGCACGACGGCGAGCCGGTGACCGCCGAGGACGTCGTCTGGTCGTTCGAGGTGCTGACCGCCAACAATCCGCAGCAGGCCTTCTACTACCAGCATGTCGCGAAAGCCGAGGTCAGCGGCGAGGGCGAGGTGACCTTCACCTTCGACCAGCCGGGCAACCGCGAGCTGCCGCACATCGTCGGCCAGCTGATGGTGCTGCCGAAGCACTGGTGGACCGGCACGGACACCAACGGCAAGGCGCGCGACGTCACCGCCGGCACGCTCGAGCCGCCGCTCGGCTCCGGGCCGTACCGGATCGGCGCGGTCAATGCCGGGCGCACGATCTCCTATGTCCGCGTCGCCGACTATTGGGGCCGCGACCTGCCCGTCAATGTCGGCATCAACAATTTCGACGAGATCCGCTACGAGTATTTCCTCGACGAGACGGTCGAGCTGCAGGCCTTCAAGGCCGACCAGTACGACTGGCGCGAGGAGTCCTCGGCCAAGAACTGGGCGACCGCTTACGACATTCCGGCCAAACGCGACGGCCGCGTCGTCACCGAGATGTTCCCCGAGCGCGGCCGCGGCCTGATGGTCGGCTTCCTGCCGAACGGCCGCCTGCCGAAATTCGCCGACCCCAAGGTGCGCCGGGCGCTCGACTACGCGCTCGATTTCGAGGAGATGAACCGCACCATCTTCTTCGGCCAGTACAGCCGCATCGATTCCTATTTCTTCGGCACCGAGCTTGCCGCGTCCGGCCTGCCCGAGGGCAAGGAGCTGGAGATCCTCGAGCCGCTGCGCGACCGGGTGCCGGCGGAGGTCTTCACGACGCCCTTCACCAATCCGCTCGTCGCCGATTCGGCCGCGCTGCGCGACAATCTGCGCGAGGCGGTGAAGCTCTTCACCGAGGCCGGCTACGAGATCCGCCGCGGCAAGATGGTCGAGAAGGCGAGCGGCACGCCGTTCACGATCGAGTTCCTCTTGAACGGTCCGACCTTCGAGCGCGTCGGCCTGCGCTACAAGGAGACGCTGGCGCGGATCGGCATCGACATGAACCTGCGCACCGTCGATTCCTCGCAATACGTCAACCGCGTGCGCTCCAACGATTTCGAGATGATCTACACCGGCTGGGCCCAGTCGCTGTCGCCCGGCAACGAGCAGCGCGACTATTTCGGCTCGGCGGCGGCCGACCGTGCGGGTTCGCGCAACTATCCGGGCATCCGGAATCCGGCGGTCGACGCGCTGATCGACCGGGTCATCTACGCCACCGACCGCGACGACCTCATTGCCGCGAGCCGCGCCCTCGACCGGGTGCTGCTGTGGAACCATTACGTCGTGCCCGGCTGGACGCTGCCGGCCGAGCGCGTCGCCCGCTGGGACCGCTTCTCCCATCCCGACCCGCTGCCGGAATATTCCACCGGCTTCCCGACGGTATGGTGGTGGGACGCGGCAAAGGCGGCTAAGACGGGACTGCCGAAATAGATCCTCGCCACCGCGCGAGACATGAACGCCGCCGATGCGGCCAGAACCGAACGGACCGATGACGATCAGAGTGCACAAGGGCGACCTGCCCGATCTTTCCGCCTATGGCGATTCCGTCGCCATCGACACCGAGACCCTCGGTCTCAATCCGCATCGCGACCGGCTCTGCGTCGTCCAGCTCTCGCCCGGCGACGGCACCGCGGACGTGGTGCAGATCGCACAGGGCCAGAGCCGCGCGCCGAACATCGAGAAGCTGCTCGCCGACCCGGCGGTCACCAAGATCTTCCATTTCGCGCGCTTCGACGTCGCCGTCCTCGAAAAGGCCTTCGGCGTCGTCACCCGGCCGATCTACTGCACCAAGATCGCCTCCAAGCTGACCCGCACCTATACCGACCGGCACGGGCTGAAGGACCTCGTCAAGGAACTGCTCGGCTTCGATCTCTCCAAGCAGCAGCAGAGCTCGGACTGGGGCGCCGACACCCTGTCCGAGGCGCAGCTCGCCTATGCCGCCTCGGACGTGCTCCATCTGCACCAGCTCCGTGCCCGGCTCGACGAGATGCTGGCCCGCGAGGACCGCACGGCGCTCGCCGCCGCCTGTTTCGACTTCCTGCCGACCCGGGCCCGGCTCGATCTCGCCGGCTGGGCCGAGCAGGACATCTTCTCGCACGCCTGAGCCGCCGCGGGGCGGTATCGGAGCCGGTCGCAAAACGACCAAATTCCTGTAGGATCGTTGCCGGACAAATCACTCGGCCGGTGGCCGATGCCCGGCCCGGCCGGGGCGAGTATTCGAGACGGGGTTTTCCGAAGGCCTGATGACCGATGTTGCGCTGAGCATGCGCCGATCGCGCGGCGCCCTGGCGGGCAATGGCATCGACGGTGATGTCGATCGCCGTCAGCAGGCCTTTCGCGCGGCCCGGCGCCACAGCCGGATGGTGCGCCTCCTGAAGGTGCTGCTGCCGGTGAGCGGCGTGGCGCTCGCCGTCTACGGCCTCTTGCCGACCGTCACCCCGCAGATCGACCTCGGCCCGGTGCAGATCGACAAGATCGAGCTTTCCGGCGATGCACTGACCATGGAGCGGCCGCGGCTGACCGGCTTCGACAAGGCGCAGCGCTCCTACGAGGTGATGGCCAAGCAGGCCCGCCAGAACCTCTCCAACCCGAAGGTCATCGCCCTCGACCAGATCGACGCGCGGCTGCAGATCGACCAGTCGGCGTTCGCCACGCTCGACGCGGCGAGCGGCGTCTTCGACAGCGACAAGGAAACGCTGATCCTCAAGGACGACGTGGTGGTGCGCTCGACGACCGGCTACGAGGCCTTCCTCGAGGCGGCCAGGATCGACCTCAAGGGCGGGCTCGTCACCAGCGACAATCCGGTCGAGGTCAAGACCAATGCCGGCAACGTCAAGGCCAAGGGCCTCGAGATCCGCGACAAGGGCGACACCATCGTGTTCCGCAAGGGCGTCCGGATGACGGTCGTGCCGAGCGGTGCCAAGGAGGGCGAGGAGTGAGCCTGCTTCGTCCGCATCTGCGCCGGTGGCTCGCCGCCGCCGCGCTCGTTGGCCTTTCCGCCCTGGTGCCGGCGTCGGCGCAGGAACTGTCGCAGGGCCTCGTCGGCTTCTCCTCGGGCTCCAACGACCCGATCCTCATCGAATCGGAGACCCTCGTCGTCCAGGACGGCGGCAAGGTCGCGACCTTCTCCGGCAGCGTCGTCGTCCAGCAGAACGAGACCAAGCTGACCACCAACGAACTCAAGGTCTATTACGACGGCGACACGACCGGCGGCGGTCGCCAGCGCATCAAGCGCATCGAGGCCGACGGCAACGTCTTCGTGACCAATCAGGACCAGACCGCGAGCGGCGACCACGCCATCTTCGACATGGCGACCGAGGTCGTCACCATGCTCGGCAATGTCGAGCTGACGCAGAACGGCAACGCGGTGCGCGGCGACAAGCTGGTGGTCAATCTGAAGACCAAGGAATCGCGGGTCGAGACGAGTTCCGGCAAACCCGGCCGCGTCCAGGGCCTGTTCCTGCCCGGCTCGAACAAGGACAAGCCGAAGACCGGCAAGAACTGAGCACCGGCGCGGCGGAGGCCCGCTCCGCCCTCACTTCGCCGCGAGCGCGGCCGCCGGCCACCCCGTCAGGCTTTCGAGGAACGCCACGAGATCGGCGATGTCGTCATCGCCGAGCGCCCGGCGCCGGCCGGCCGTCAGGCTGCGCCGGTTGCCGTCCTCGACCGGGCCGGGCGTGACCGCCATGCGCAGCGCCGGATCGTTGGAGAGCTTCAGCCCGAGCTGCAGCACCGCCATCAGGCGCACTGCCTCCTCGAGGCTTTCGACCGCACCATTGTGCATGTAGGGAGCGGTCAGCGCGACATTGCGCAGGGACGGCACGCGCCAGGCGGCCCGCCGCTCCTCGTCGAGCCGGTGGCGGGCGAGGAGACCGTCGTCGGCAAAGACCGGGAACGGCCGGTAGACGCCGAAGGGCTTGTCGCGGCCGGCGGCGCTGAAGGTCGGATCGATGTGGCAGCTGCGGCAGCCGATTTCCTCGAAGAGCGCCATGCCGCGCAGCGCGGCCGGCCCGAGCGCGCCATCCTCGCCGGAAACGAAGCGGTCGTAAGGTGCGTCCCGCGAGACGAGGGTGCGCTCGAAGGCGGCGATGGCCTTCGCGACGCCATCGAAATCGATCGCCCGGCCGGGCCCGAAAGCCTCAGCGAACATCTCTTCATAGCCGGGCTTTTCGGCGATACGCGCGACCACCGCCTCGCCCGAGGGCATCGCCATCTCGACCGGGTTGAGCAGCGGTCCCTTGGCCTGTTCCTCGAGCGAGCCGGCCCGGCCGTCCCAGAAGAGGCGCGAGAGCCAGGCCGCGTCGACGACGCTCGGCGCATTGCGGCCGCCCGCCTGATTGCCGACGCCGAGCGAGACCGCACGGCCGTCGTCGCCGCCGCCGGCAAGGCCGTGGCAGGAGGCGCAGGCGACGGTGCGGTCGGCGGAAAGGTCGCGGTCCTCGAAGAGCCGCTTGCCGAGGGCGATCTTGGCCGCCGTCGAGCGGTTGCCGGCCGGCTCGGGCGGGGTGGCGGGCAGTGCCTGCCAGGTCGACCAGAACGGCGAGACGCGGGCGCGCGCCGGCCAGGCCTCGTCGGCGGCCGTGGCATGGGCGGTCGCGCGCGGCCTCGGCGTCGGCGCCAGATCGTCCCGCCCCATCGAGCCGATCTCGACGATGAGAATCGCCTTGATGGCGAAGGCGAAGACGCCGAAGCCGAGGCCACCGGCGAGAAGGAGCCGGCCGGGCGGGGGCAGGCCGGCCCTGCCGCCGATCTCGTTGGCGACGAGGACGAGGGCGAGGGCGCCGACGAAAACGCCGGCAAGGATCGCGAGGAGACTGCTGGATGCCGTCATCATGGCCATCGGGACCGGCCGGAGCCGGTCTCCCGTCAGGTGCCGGGCCGCCCCTGAGCGTTTCCAGGCGAGACGGAAACCGGTTCGCCGTCTGGAAACGCGACAAGACTTGCGATTTCGAGCCGCACATCGATTCCGTGACGAGATGAGCGGCGAGGGGGGAGGCGGCCTGGCCGGGGTGGATCAGTGGGCGGCGGGCATGCCGGCGACGCGCAGCGTCTCGGCGAGGTGATGCTCGAAGCCGGGCAGCACCGCCTCGACGAGGCCCTTGAACTCGGCGTTCTCGATCGCCGGCAGGAGGCTCGTCTTCACCGCATCGATGGCGGCGCGGTGAAAGCCGATCTCGTGCTCCAGATAGGCCTTGTCGAATTCCGCGCCGGAGAGCGCCGAGAGCTTGCCGATCGCCTTCTCGTGGTCGGCCGCGCCGGCGCTCGCCGCGTCGATGGCGTAGGCGACGTCGAGCCGCTTGGCGAGGTCGCGGGTCATCTGGCGCACGGCGCTGTGGTCGCGCAGCACCATGGCGGCGAGCGCCCGCACCTCCTCGCTCGAGCCCTTCACCGCGCCGAGGGTGGCGGTCTCGATGTCGAAACCGTTGACCTGGTCGTAGACGGCAAAGAGCGCGGCATCGTCGGCATGGCCGATGGCCGGCGCCGTAAGGGCGAGGGTGGCGGTGGCGATCGCCGCGAGGGCGTGTCGTTTGAACATGGATGGGGTCTCCCGAGTTCGTCTGGTGGTCATCGAGCGCCGGCGGCGCGTCACCGGGAGACTAGGCGGCGCGGCGTCATTTGATAAATTTTTTCGATATATGAAACTCATAGAAGAATGATATGAATTGCCCATGAACCTCAGGCAGCTGCAATTCGTCGTCGCCGTCGCCGAGACCCGCTCGTTCAGCCGGGCGGCCGAGGCTTGCCACGCCACCCAGCCGACGCTGTCCAATGCCGTCGGCCAGCTCGAGGCCGAACTCGGCGGCCGCCTCTTCGTGCGCACCACCCGGCATGTCGAGCCGACCGCCTTCGGCACCTACATCCTGCCGCATCTCAGGGCCGTGCTCGACGCCCGCGACGAGCTGAAGAAGGCGGCCGAGACCTTCCACGACCCGAGCCACAAGCTGCTCCGGATCGGCTTCTCGCCGCTCGTCGACATGCGCCGGCTCGATGCCGCCCTCGAGCCGTTCCTGAAGCGCCGGCCGGAGGTTTCGGTGTTCTACAAGGAATGCCTGCTCGACGATCTCGCCGAGCGGCTGGCGAACGACCGCATCGACATCGCCATCGTGCCGCACGGCACGCTGCCGGCGCGCTTCGCCCATTTCGCCTTCTACAGCGACGATCTCTTCTACCTGCCGGCCGGCGGCGCCGACGCCGCCCTCGGCGCGACCCGGGCACCGCTGCCGATCTCGGCCCTGCCGGAGGCCCCCGTCGTCATGACCGGCGGCGGCTGCGGCCTCAACGGCACGCTGAAGGCGCTCTTCGATCGCGAGGGCGTCGCCCTTCCGGCCTATCCGGGCGAAGCCGCGAGCTATGCCACCATCGAGGAATGGGCCGATCTCGGCATCGGCGCCGGCATCCTGCCGGCCGCCAAGCTCTCGGCCAAGGCGGCGGCGCCGCGCGCGCTCCTTGCCAATGACGGCCGGCCCGCCGCCTTCGCCTTCGAATGGGTGTGGGACGCCGGGGCGCAGGAAAAGGCCCATCTTGCCCGGCTCGTCGACCACATCCGCCAGGAGGTGCCGACGCTCGTCGCCATGCGCGCCGGCGCGCCCGTCACGGGCGCCTGACGACTACAACCCGATACAACCGGACAGAATGTATTCCGAGGCTCGCGGGTGGCGGCTCAGGCGACCCCTTCCCGGCACGCCGCGACGAGGCGGGCAAGGAACGCATCGCAGCGGGCGAGTTCCGCCTTCTCGACGAACTCGTCCGGGGCATGGGCCTGGTTGATCGAGCCGGGGCCGCAGACGACGGTCGGCACGCCGGCCGCCTGGAAATGGCCGGCCTCGGTGCCGAACGGCACGGCGTCGGTGTGGTTGGCCCTGGCGAAGCGCTTGGCCAGCCGCTCGGCGATCGAGCCCGGATCGGGGGCGAGCATCGGCACGTGATTGTCGAGCACCGTCTCGATCCGCGCCTCCGGACAGGTCGCCTTGAGGCGCGGCAGGACCTTTTCGTCCGAGAAGCGCTTCACCCGCGCGGCGATCTCGCTCTCGTCGAGATTGGGCAGGCCGCGGAATTCCCAATGGAAGCGGCAATGGCGCGGCACGATGTTGAGCTGCGTGCCGCCCTCGATGGTGCCGACATGGACGGTGGTATAGGGCGGATCGAAGCGGCCGCTCGGATCGCCGCGCTCGCGCATCTCGGCGGCGATGCGGTCGATCTCGCCGATGATCTCGGCGGCGGCGAGAATGGCGTTGGCGCCGAGATGCGGCTTGCTCGAATGCGCCTCGTGGCCGGTCACCTCGGTGATGAAGCCGAAGATGCTCTTGTGGGCGTCGACGACCGCCATCTCGGTCGGCTCGCCGACGAAGACGGCGAGGGGCTTCGGCAAATCGAAGCCGAGCCGTTCGACGGTCGGCAGCACGCCGAGGCAGCCGATTTCCTCGTCATAGGAAAAAACGAGATGGATCGGCGTCTTCAGCGGCTTCTCGACGGCCTTCGGCACGGCCGCGAGGGCGCAGGCGATGAAGCCCTTCATGTCGGTGGTGCCGCGGCCATAGAGCCGGTCGCCGCGCTCGACGAGGGTGAAGGGATCGCTGGTCCAGGGCTGGTCGACGACCGGCACGACGTCGGTATGGCCGGAGAGCGCCAGGCCCGCCGTGTCGGCCGGGCCGATGGTGGCAAAGAGCGAGGCCTTGTCCCCGGCCTCGTTCGGCACCTTCACGCTGGCGATGCCATAGCCGGCGAGATAGTCGGCGACCCAGTCGATGAGGGCGAGGTTGGAGCGGTCGCTCACCGTCGGAAAGGCGACGAGATGGCCGAGGATCTCGGCCGAGCTCATCGCGGCGGCAGGGGCGGTCTTTGCAGGCATCTCGGCGTTCCGGACGGTGAATCGGCGGCCGCATCCTAGAGCGTTTCCAGGCGAAGTGGAAACCGCTTCGCCGTCGGCAGAAACGACGAGACAAGGACGCGAAGCCACCCGTCGGCTCCGTCGAGAGGACCGCGCCGGGCCCGGCCGAACGCCCGCGCGCCATCGCCGTCCGGCGACGGAGCGGGTAAGGAATGGAAACGACGAGAATGCGCCGCCGGCTCAGGCGTCCGGCAGCACCGCCTGCCACTGGCCGGCCTCGATGCGGCTCGCCGCGATCACCGCCTGGGTGCGGCTCTCGACGCTGAGCTTCTGCAGGATCGCCGAGACATGCGCCTTGACGGTCGCCTCGGAGACGCCGAGCTCGTAGGCGATCTGCTTGTTGAGCAGACCCTCCGACAGCATCATCAGCACGCGCACCTGCTGCGGCGTCAGCGTCGACAGCCGGCCGACGAGCGCGGTCAGCTCGTCGTCGTCGCTCGAGCCGAGGTCGACGTCGGGCGGCGTCCAGACGCCACCGGCCAGCACCGCCGAGACCGCGGTCCGGATCACCTCGATGCCGAGCGATTTCGGGATGAAGCCCGAGGCGCCGAACTCCATGCAGCGCCGGATCGCCGCCGGATCCTCGGTCGCCGAGACGACGACCACCGGCACCGACGGATACTGGGCCCTGAGGAACATCAGGCCGGAAAAGCCGCGCACCCCCGGCATCGAGAGATCGAGCAGCACGAGATCGACGTTGGAATCCTGTTCGAGCTTGGCCGATACCTCGTCGAGCGCACCCGCCTCTAGAATTTCCACGCCCTGGAACATCCCCTCGAGCGTTTGCCGCAGTGCACCACGAAACAATGGATGGTCGTCAGCAATGACAAAACGATAGGCAGACCCTGACTCGCCTGGCACGTTCATCCCTTTCCAGCCGTTCTTGAGGTCGCTTCCGAGACCGCTCGCCCGCCGACGAGAACGGTGTTGCCCCCCGGAAGGCGCGACCTTTGTCGAATTATTGTCAGTCGAAGCACGCCGCGCAAGTGCTTTGGGGGCAGGCCGCACAATTGAATTTCTGCGCCGCCGCGATGGCTGAACCGGCCGCGATGCTGGCCCGCGTCGCCGGATATGCCTTCCGCCGGCGGTGAAAGACGATCGGGCCACGGTCGATATGACGCGAAATACGTCGCATGTGACGAGAACCACCTCTTGTGCGCCGCAACATCGAAAGTCGTTCGCAAGACGCCTCGTGCGCCCCGCCTGCCATGTTGCCAACCGATCGTTTGATGCTAGGGTTTCGGCGAATGCGTCGCAGGGGGCAGGGCGATCGGTGTGCCCCGGGCGGTGCGGTGCGTTGGGCGGGGCGACCGTTGTCGGTCGTCACAAGGGAGGTACGGCAGATGGCGAGCGGCAACGACGTCGCCTGGTGGGGCAAGACGCGCGGCCTGATGATCACCATGCTGGTGATCTGGGCGATCTTCAGCTTCTTCATCCATTTCTTCGTCAATTCGCTGAATGAAATCGTGGTCTTCGGCTTCCCGCTCGGCTTCTACATGGCCGCGCAGGGGTCGCTGATCGTGTTCGTGGTGATGCTGTTCTGGTTCGCGAGGCGTCAGGACGCCATCGATCGCGAACACGGCGTGGCGGAAGACTGAGGGGAAGGCTGACCCATGGCATCGCGACACGACGGCTCCGACTTCACGTCGAATCTCGGCAAGGTCTACGGCCTCTACACCGGCGGCTTCGCCGCCTTCGTCATTCTCCTGGCGATCCTCGAACAGCTCGGTCTTCCCAACCGGATCATCGGCTATCTGTTCGTGTTCTTCACGATCGCCGTCTATGCCGGCATCGGCATTCTCTCGCGCACCATGCAGGTCAGCGAATATTACGTCGCCGGCCGCCGGGTGCCCGCCTTCTACAACGGCATGGCGACCGGCGCCGACTGGATGTCGGGCGCCTCCTTCGTCGGCATGGCCGGCACGCTCTATGCGCTCGGCTATGACGGCCTCGCCTTCGTCCTCGGCTGGACCGGCGGCTACGTCCTCGTCGCCGTGCTCGTCGCGCCGTATCTGCGCAAGTTCGGCGCCTACACGGTGCCCGACTTCCTCGCCGCGCGCTACGGCGGCAATTTCGCCCGCCTGCTCGGCATCATCGTCCTGTTCTGCTGTTCCTTCACCTATGTGGTGGCGCAGATCTACGCGACCGGCATCATCGCCTCGCGCTTCATCGGCATTTCCTTCGAGGTCGCCGTCTTCGTCGGCCTGCTCGGCATCCTGCTCTGCTCGATGCTCGGCGGCATGCGCGCCGTCACCTGGACCCAGGTCGCCCAGTACATCGTGCTGATCGTCGCCTATCTCATCCCGGTGATCTGGCTCTCGGCCCAGAAATACGGCGTGCCGGTGCCGCAGCTCATGTACGGCCATGCCCTGCAGGACATCGCCAGCCTCGAGCAGCAGATGCTCCAGAACGGCCTCGCCACCGGCGAGAAGCTGAAATCGCACATCACGCCGTTCACGACCTACAATCCGCTGAACTTCTTCGGCCTGATCCTGTGCCTGATGATCGGCACGGCCTCGCTGCCGCACATCCTGATGCGCTACTTCACGACGCCGTCGGTGCGCGAGGCGAGGAAGTCCGTCGCCTGGTCGCTGCTGTTCATCTTCCTGCTCTATTTCACCGCGCCGGCCTATGCGGCCTTTGCCAAGCTCGAGGTCTACCAGAACGTCATCGGCGCCAGCCTCGACGCCCTGCCGCAGTGGATCTACACCTACGGCCAGCTCGGCCTGGTCAAGGTCTGCGGCGTCAATGCCGAGGCCGTCGAGGCGATCAAGACCGCCTGCGCCGGCGTCGAGGGCAACACCGGGCTCCTGCGCTTCCCCGATCTCTCGATCAACAACGACGTGATCGTCATCTCGACGCCCGAGATCGCCGGCCTGCCCTATGTCATCGCCGGCCTCGTCGCCGCCGGTGGCCTCGCCGCTTCGCTGTCGACCGCCGATGGCCTGCTGCTTGCCATCGCCAACGCGCTGAGCCACGACATCTACTACAAGATGGTCGATCCCAACGCCCCGACCGGCCGGCGCCTGCTGATCGCCCGCGTCCTCCTGATCATCGTCGCGGTGTTCGCCGCCTGGGTCGCCTCGACGCGGCCGGCCGACATCCTCTCGATGGTCGCCTGGGCCTTCTCGCTGGCCGCCGCCGGCAACTTCCCGGCCCTCGTGCTCGGCGTCTGGTGGAAGCGCACCACGACTGCCGGCGCCGTCGCCGGCATCATCGCCGGCTTCGCGGTGACCGCCTACTACCTCGTCGCGACGCGCTACTACGCGCCGGGCTTCGTCGAGATGTGGGGCCTTGCCACCGACAAGTTCGAGACGCTGAAGGCGGCCGTCGCCGCCGCCGGCGACGAGACGGCCCGGGCCGCGGCCAGCGCCGCCTTCGACAAATACGCCCAGTCGATCGCCAAGTGGGGCGGGGTCAACAACATCTCGGCCGCTCTCTTCGGCCTGCCGGTCGGCTTCATCGTGATGGTCCTCGTCAGCCTGGTGACCCCGGCGCCGTCGAAGGAGATGCAGGACTTCATCGACGAGATCCGCCGCCCGGCCGGCGGGGTCGTGATGAAGGAGAAAGCCGCCTGACGGCACATCGGAACGAAGGCCGGGCGGCGGGACGCGACGGGCGCTCCGCCGCCCGAACCTTGCGGCCGGCGCCGGCCGGCCGCAGGCTCGAGCGAAGGCACCGCCGGTGACCGACAATCCCTTTCTCGCCTACTGGTATTTCCACCTGCCGAACTATGCGCTGGCGGCGCTGATGTATTCGCTCCTCGGCCGCTTCCTCCTGTCGTTCTTCTTCGCTCCGCAAGCGCCGAACTACATCAACCGCGCCTTCGTGCGGCTGACCGATCCGCTGCTCGCCCTCGTCGGCCTCATAACGCCCGCCGCCGTCCCGGCCCGCATCGTCATTCTTTTTGCCGCGCTCTGGGTGCTCCTCGCGCGCTTCGCCTTTCTCGTCGGCCTCGCCGGGGCAGGTCTCGCCCCGACCGTCGCGACCGGCTAGGGGAGGGGGAAAATGCCGCGCGAATTCTTCATCTTCACCATCGTCGCCCTCGGCATCCTCAACGGCCTCTTCTCGCCGCTCCTGCCCCAGGCGATCGGTATCGCCCTCGTCATGGCGCCGGCGTTTTTCGTCGGCTCGACCGGCATGCTCTTCCTCCTTGCCTCATTGTTGCTCTCGACGGCCACCATCATGGTTGCCGGCGTGCCGGCGGCGCTCTTCGAGCGGGCGACCGGCCGCACCGAGACCGATGGCGTCGCCTTCGCGATCTGGCTCGCGACGATGGCGGCCATCTCGCTGCCCGCGCTTATCGTCGCCCTCAGCCTTGCCGGTTGAGCCGGGCGCCGCCATCGGACACCATGCCGGGCCATATCCGGCGCTGCCGAGCGATTCGCGCGAAGGCGGATCGCGCCCGGTCGATGCCCGGAAAGATGGAAGGGCCGCTCGATGAAGAGAATTGCCATCGCCGCCGTGGTGATCGTCGCCGTGATCGCGGCCGTTCTCGTGGTCGCGCCGGCCTTCGTCGAGACCGGCTTCGTCAAGGGCAAGGTCACAAAGGCCGTCGCCGAGGCGACCGGCCGCCGGCTCGATCTCGTCGGCTCCGCCAGATTCTCGCTCGTCCCCCGCGTCGCCGTCTCGATCTCCGATGCCGCGCTGTCCGGCCCCGGCGGCGAGGGCGAAATGGTCCGCCTCGCCGGCCTCGACGTCGGCGTCGCGCTGCTGCCGATGCTCTCGGGCCGCCTGGAAGTGACCGGCGTGCGCCTGCGCGAGCCGGTGATCACCCTCGAGGTCGACGCCGCGGGCCGGCCCAACTGGGATTTCCAGAAGCCCGCCGGCGACGGCGCGACCGCCGCGCCCGCCGAACCGGGTGCTCCCGCTGCCGGCGGCGGCTTCGATCCGGCCGCCTTCTGGCTCGGCCGCGTCGATATCGAGAACGGCACCCTCGTCTATCGTGATGCGGCGAGCGGCCGCGACGAAAGGGTCGAGGCAATCGACCTCTCGGCGCGCCTGCCCTCGCCGACCGACGAGAGCGAGATCACCGGCAGCGTCCGCTACAAGGGCGAGACCGTGACGATCGACGCCGGCATCGACGGACCCGGCGCCCTCCTTGCCGACGGTGCCGCGCCGCTCCGCCTCGCTCTTGCCGGCGACAAGGCGAAGCTCGAGGCGAAAGGCACGCTCGCGCCGAAGGCCGTCACCGCCTTCGAGGGCGACGTCTCGGCCGCGATTCCCTCGCTCGACGCGCTCTTCGACTGGCTCGGCCTTGCCGCCGCGCCGCGCGGCCTCGGCGCCGCGAGCCTCGACACCCGGCTCTTTGCCGGCGAAAAGGCGATCGCCGCCGAAGGCCTGAGGCTCGGCCTCGCCGGTGGCACGCTCACCGCCGACGCCAGCCTCAGCCTCTTCGGCGCACGGCCGCGCATCGACGCCCGCGGTGTCGTCGACCGTCTCGACCTCGATCGCCTGACGAGCGCCGCCGCCCCGGCGCCGGCCGCCGGATCCGGCAAGGCCGATGCGGCCAAGGCGGACGCAGCCGACGCGCCGATCGACCTTTCGGCCCTTGCCGCGCTCGATGCCGCCGTCGAGCTCGACATCGGCGAACTCGTCGTCTCGGGGGCCGAGGCGCGCAATGTCGGCCTCGGCGTCGAGCTCGTCGATCGCCGGCTCGAACTCTCGCTCTTCGATGCCAAGGCCCTCGGCGGCCGCGCCCGCGCCCGCCTCGTCGCCGACGCGACCAGGAAGACACCGGCCTTTGCCGGCACGGTCATGCTCGACGGCCTCGATCTCGAGGCGATCGGCAAGGTCGCCGCCCGGCCCTTGCCGGCGAGTGGCGCGGCGAGCCTCGACATGAGCTTTTCGGCGAGGGGCGCAACCCGCGCGGCGCTTGCCAAAAGCCTCGACGGCAAAGGCACGCTGCGCCTCGCCGACGGCCGCGTCGCCGGGCTCGGCCTGAAGGATGCGGTCGGCGGCGACCCGGCCGCCGACGTCGTCGAGAAGATCAACATCCGCGCCGATTTCGCCTCGCTCGCCGCCCCGGTCAAGGCGACCGGGTCGCTCGTCTGGCGCGGCGAGCGCTTCGACGTCAAGGCCGGGCTCTCGCCGCGCGCCTTCCTGGAGGACGGCCGCACCGAGGCCTCGGTCGACGTCGTCGCCAAGCGCCTCGAAGCGGGCTTCTCCGGCACGGTCGCGGCCGGGGCAAAGACCGCGCTCGCCGGCCGCGTCCGGCTGAAGACCGCCTCGCTGCGCGATCTGCTCGCCTGGGTCGGCCAGCCGCTCGCCCCGGGCGCCGGCCTCGGCCGCTTCGCCATCGACGGCGTGCTGGAGGCCGGGCCCGAGACGGTCACCTTCTCGGACGCCACCATCGCGCTCGACGGCTCGTCCGGCACCGGCGAGGGCCGCGTCGTCTTCGGTGCCAAGCCCAACGTCACCGGCCGGCTCGCCCTCTCGACCCTCGACGTCAATCCCTATCTCGGCGCCTCGGTCGGCGGCAGCGCGCCCGCCGGCGGCGGTGGCGGCGGCGGCAAGGCGGCTGCCGCGGGCGGCGGCTGGGACACGACGCCGATCGACTTCTCGGGCCTTCGCGCCCTCGATGCCGACCTCAGGATCTCGGCCGAGAAGATCCTCGCCGGCGACATGACGATCGACGCGAGCGCCCTCGGCGTGACGATCGCCGGCGGCGTGCTCGACGCCGATCTTTCCGGCCTCTCGCTCTACAAGGGGGCCGGCAAGGGCCGCCTCGAGCTCGACGGCACCCGCGAAAAGGCGACGCTGACGGCGGTCTTCGATCTCGGCGGCCTCGACGCCTATCCGTTCCTGCGCGATGCCGCCGGCTTCGAGCGCATCGAGGGGACCGGCGCCATCTCCTTCGATGTCGCAACCGCCGGCGCGAGCCAGCTCGAACTCGTCGAGGGCCTCAGCGGCAAGGCCGCCTTCGCCTTTACCGACGGCGCCGTGCGCGGCATCAACGTCGCCAAGCTGATCCGCGGCGTGACGAGCGACGTCCTCCTCGGCTGGCAGGACAACAAGACCGAGAAGACCGACTTCGCCAGCCTCACGGCGAACTACACCATCGCCAACGGCATCGCCCGCAACGACGATCTGAAGATGGTCGGCCCGCTGGTCCGCCTCACCGGCGGCGGCACCGTCGACCTGCCGAGAAAGACCCTGTCCTACAAGGTCGAGCCGATGCTCGTTTCCTCGCTCAAGGGCCAGGGCGGCCGCGAGGATCTGCAGGGCATGAAGGTGCCGGTGGTGATCGAGGGCCCCTGGTCGAAGCCGCGCATCTATCCCGACATCGCCGGCATCCTGGAGAACCCCGAGGCGGGTTTCGCCCAGCTGCGCGAGCTCGGCGGCGGTCTCTTTGCCGGCGAGAAGACCGAGGAAGCGGTGCGCAAGCTCATCGAGAATACCGGCGATGCCGGTCTCGATCTCGAAGGCCTGGTGCGCGGCGACGGCAAGATCGACCAGGAAAAGGCGCTCGGTGCCGCCGCCAAGGCGCTCGGCAAGGCGCTCGGCGGCAAGAAGACGACGGCCCCTGCCGAGCCGGCCCCGGCCGAGGCGACGCCCGCCCCGGCGCCGGCCGAAGAACAGCTGCAGGTGCCCGACGAAGCGGTCGATCTCCTCAAGGGTCTGCTCGGCCGCTGAGCCGGCACAGATCCACGATTTCACTCGCGATGCGGGGGCGATTCGCCTATATCAGGCGCTGCCGCCGCAGGAGGCGGTGTTTCAGAGGATCCCCGCACATGTGGACCGGTCGCATGCTTGCCTCGACGGCCTTCGCCGTCGGCGCGCTCGCCGCTCTCGCTCTGCCCGGTGCCGCCCGGGCCGACGACCGCGAAGCGCTCGTTGCTCTCTACAAGGTCGCCATTTCGGCCGACGCCTGCAATTTCGAGATGTCGGACGATCAGGCCGAGGCCATCGGCGCGGCGATGGACGAACTCGTCGGCAAGATGCAGCTCTCCGACGACGATGCCGACAAGCTCTATCTGGAGACCGAGAACGCGCTCGGCGCCGCGGACTGGGACAAGGTCTGCGACCCGCGCGGCGCCTGGGCCGCCGCCTACAACGACATCGTCGCGAAATACGGCAAGTGATCCCTGCCGCGCCGCGGCGCGGACCGGCGAACGAAAGGCCTCCGGCGTGCCCTCGCCGGGGGCCTTTTCGCGTCCGGCGGCAACGTATCTGCCACCGGTCGCCGCGCGTTATCGCCGCAATCCGAGCCGATCGCCGGTCGAAGGGCGGCCATTCCGAAATCGCAGGCCTCGGTTTCGTGAACCGGCGAAACGGCCGGCGGCGCTGACGCCACGTCAGGGCTTGCCCGCAATCTGCCCGGTTTTCAGCGGGTTGGTCGCGATCCGCGCGAATCCGCCGCCCCGTTCCGGGTTGCTTGCGGTGCGAAATGACCTAGACTTCGCTGTTTGGAACCCTTTGGCGCCGCTGATTTTCCGACCTTTGTCGAGGTTGCGTGCCGCTGAGATGAGAAGATTGTTGGAGGCAACTATCTCCAACCGATGACCGTGCGAGGGACCCCCATGACCGCTCCGACCAGGAATCAGAAACTGATCGACTTCGTCGATCGTGTTGCGGCACTGACGACACCGGACGCGGTGGTCTGGTGCGACGGCTCCACCGAGGAATACGATCGCCTGTGTCAGGAGATGGTCGACTCGGGAACCTTCGTTCGCCTCGACGGGGAGAAGCGCCCGAACAGCTATCTGTGCCGCTCCCATCCGAGCGACGTCGCCCGCGTCGAGAACCGCACCTTCATCTGCACCGAGAAGAAGGAAGACGCCGGCCCGACCAACAACTGGATGGCCCCGGCCGAGATGCGCGCGACGCTCGACAAGGCCTTCGCCGGCTGCATGAAGGGCCGGACGATGTACGTCATCCCCTTCAGCATGGGTCCGATCGGCTCGCCGATCGCCTACAACGCCATCGAGATCACCGACAGCCCTTACGTCGTCGTCAACATGCACATCATGACCCGCGTCGGCACCGCGGTGCTCGACTCGATCGGCGAGGACGGCTTCTTCATCCCGTGCGTCCATTCGGTCGGCGCGCCGCTGGCGGACGGTCAGGCCGACGTGCCCTGGCCGTGCGAGCCCGACATCGACAACAAGTACATCGTCCACTATCCGGAGACCCGCGAGATCTGGTCCTACGGCTCCGGCTATGGCGGCAACGCGCTCCTCGGCAAGAAGTGTCTCGCCCTGCGCATCGCCTCGACCATGGCCCGCGACGAGGGCTGGCTCGCCGAGCACATGCTGATCCTCGGCCTCGAGTCGCCGGACGGCGAGCGCACCTATGTCGCCGGCGCCTTCCCGAGCGCCTGCGGCAAGACCAACCTCGCCATGGTGCTGCCGCCGAAGGGGCTCGAAGGCTGGAAGGCGACCACCGTCGGTGACGACATCGCCTGGATCAAGCCGCGCCCGGACGGCACGCTGCGCGCCATCAATCCGGAATACGGCTTCTTCGGCGTCGCCCCGGGCACCAACTACAAGTCCAATCCGATGGCCATGGAGACCCTTCGGGCCAACTGCATCTTCACCAACGTCGCGCTGACCGACGATGGCGACGTGTGGTGGGAAGGCATGGACGGCGAGCCGCCGGCCCACGCCATCGACTGGAAGGGCAACGAGTGGACGCCGGCGTCCGGCACCCCGGCGGCCCATCCCAACAGCCGCTTCACCGCGCCGGCCGGCCAGTGCCCGACCATCGACCCGGCCTGGGAGGATCCCGAGGGCGTGCCGATCAGCGCCTTCCTGTTCGGCGGCCGCCTGTCGAGCACCTTCCCGCTCGTCTACGAGGCCTTCGACTGGCAGCACGGCGTCTTCCTCGCCGCCTCGATGGGGTCGGAAGCGACCGCCGCCGCCATCGGCCAGGAATCCATCCGCCGCGATCCCTTCGCCATGCTGCCGTTCATCGGCTACAACATGGCGGAATACTGGGGCCACTGGCTGACCTTCGCCGAGCGCGAGGGCCTGAAGCTGCCGAAGATCTTCCGCGTCAACTGGTTCCGCAAGGACGACAACGGCAAGTTCATCTGGCCGGGCTTCGGCCAGAACATGCGCGTCCTCGAGTGGATCGTCGAGCGCGTCAAGGGCCGCACCGAGGCCGTCGAGAGCCCGTTCGGCATGATGCCGAGCTATCAGGCGATCAACTGGGCCGGCCTCGACTTCGGTCGCGACAAGTACCACGGCATCACCGACATCGCCCGCGCCGGCGCGGTCCACGAGGCCGATGCGCTGAAGGACTATTTCGGCCAGTTCGGCGATGCCCTGCCGGCCGAGATGGAAGCCGAGCGCAAGGCTCTCGAAGACCGCGCCAAGGGTGCGCCGGACGTCTGGAGCTCGGCCGCCTGACGGCACGCCGCGAAGCAATACGAGACGAGGGGAGGGCCGGCCGCTGCGCCGGCCCTTCGCTTTTTCGCCTTGGTGGTGCCCGATTGCCCGCCCATATCTTCGGGCATGACCGAACGGCCAAAGGACGAGACGGCCTTCCGCACCCCGCCGCAGACCGCGCGGACGGGGCCGGGTCGTCGATGGCGCCGTGCCCGCTGTCTCGCCGAACTTGCCCTCGTGCTCGGCCTTGCCGCCGCCGCCATCCTGTTCCTGCCACGCGCCGAGGCGGCGCTGACGCTGCTGCGGGCCGGCGACGATCCGGTCGCCGTCGCCGACTGGCACCTCGCCGGCCGCAAGGCCGCCGACTACCGGACGGCCTTTGCCGAGGCGATCGCGGCCGGCGATGCCGGGCTTGCCGAAAGCCTCGCCGACCTCGCACGCGAAAAGGGAGTCGATGTCGGTCCCGATGCCGGGCGCGAGATCGCCGCGGCCCGGGCGGTCGAAGAGGTGCGGGTGGCGAGCGACGCCTGGAACGGCTTCGTCTCCGGCACCGCGACGACCGAGACCGAGCTTGCCGGATCGATCGCCGCCGACCTCTCGGGCTTCGGCGATATCCGCGATCTCTTCCGCGAGGCGGGCAACCATCTCGCCGGCCGGCCGGTCGACACCACGATGGTGGCGCTCGCCGCCGTCGGCCTCGGGCTGACCGCGGTCACGGTCGCTTCCTTCGGTTCCGGCACGCCGGCCAAGGCCGGCGTCAGCACCCTGAAGGCGGCGAGCCGCGCCGGCCGCCTGTCGCGCCCGCTCGCCCGCGAGGTCGGTCGGCTGGCCCGCGAGGCCGTCGACACCAAGGCCCTCGGCGCGGTCGGCAAGGCGGTCGCGCGCTTCGACGGGGCGGCGGCCAAGGGTGCGGCGCGCTCGGTGCTGCGTCCCGGTCCTGGCGCGGCGATCCGCCAGCTCGCCGACGACGTCGCGGTCGTCGGTCGCAACACCGGCTATCGCGGCACGCTGCAGGTGCTCGCCCGCGCCGACGATGCCGCCGAAGTCGGCCGCCTCGCGCGCGTCTCGCAGCGTTTCGGCAAGGCGACCCGCGGCGCCCTCGTGCTCCTCGCCGACGGCGCGCTGACCCTCGGCGCCGTTCTCGTCTCGGCCGTCGCCTGGCTCGCCGGCGCGGTCTTCTGGACGCTCGTCGCCCTTACCATCGTCACCCGCCGCCTGTGGCGCCTCGGCCGCTGGCTCGGCCGTACCCTGGCGCGCCGCCCCGTTCCCGTCGCGGCCTGATCCGGGCCGGCGGCCTGTCCCTCGCGATCCTTTCCTGATACCTCTCGCCCCACGCGCGGCATCGACACGCCGCCCGCCGACGATCGAGAGCCCGATGGAAGACCTGCCCGCAAACGCCCCGCTCTGGCTCCAGATCCGCCGCACCTTCTCCTTCGCGCTGCCGATCGTCGTCGCCCGCTCGGCGATCCTCGTCATGTTCACCGTCGACACCATGATGACCGGCTGGTCCGGCGCGCGCGAGCTTGCCTATCTCGGCCTCGGCATGGCGCCGCAGCTCACCCTGATGCTCGTCGCCATCGGTCTCCTCACCTCGACGGTGGTGCTGACCTCGCAGGCCTTCGGCGCCCGCGAATACGAGCGCTGCGGCGAAATCTGGCGCGCCGGCCTCGCCCATGGCCTGCTGCTCGGCGCCGGCATCTTCGCCCTCTCCTTCCTTGCCGAGCCGTTCTTCCTCCTGACCGGACAGGATCCCGGCATCGCCGCCGGCGCCGCAAGGGTGACGCAGGTCTTTGCCATAAGCGTCCCCGGCATGCTGCTCTACGTCACCACCAACCTCTTTCTCGAGGCGACCGGCCGCCAGCGCGTCGGCATGACCGTGATGCTCGTCGCCAATCTCCTCAACATCCCGCTGAACGGCCTCTTCGCCCTCGGCTGGGGCGGCTTCACCGAACCGCTCGGCGCGGTCGGCGCCATGGGAACGAGCGCCGCCCTGCGCTGGCTCGCCTTCCTCGCCGTCCTCGGCTATGCCCTCCGGGCGGCGCGCCGCGACGACCGCTTCGCCGTGCTCGTGCCGCTCGCCGTCTGGTGGCGCGCGCTCGTCGCGCTCGGCGGACCGATCGGCAAGGCGATGCGCCGCCTCGGCCTGCCCATCGGCCTCGCCCAGGGCGTCGAGAGCGCCGCCTTCGCCACGGTGGTGCTGCTGGCCGGCCATCTCGGCGAGAAGGCGCTTGCCGCCCACCAGCTCACCATGCTGCTCGTCACCCTCGTCTTCATGAACGCCATCGGCATGTCGGGCGCGACCTCGATCCGGGTCGGTCGCGCCGTCGGCCGCGGCGATGCCCATGCCGTGCGCGTTGCCGGCTGGATCGGCATCGGCCTCGGCGCGGCGATCGCACTGCCCTTCGCCGCGATCTATATCGCCCTGCCGCGCGAGCTCGCCGGCCTCTTCGTCAGGGACGAGGCGGTGCTCGGCCTTGCCGAGGGGACGGTCAGGGTCGCCGGCTTCATCCTCGTTTTCGATGCCATGATGGCGGTCGCCATGGGCGCCCTGCGCGGCACCGGCGACGTCTGGGTGCCGCTCGGCCTGCAGGCGGGCGCCTTCTGGATCGCCATGCTGCCGGCGGCCTATGGCTTTGCCATGGTTCTCGGCTACGGCCCGGTCGGGCTCATCGCCGGCATCCTCGTCGGCATCCTCGCCTCGCTGTCGCTGCTCCTGCCGCGCTTCTCGCGCGTCTCGGCCCGGCCGCCGCGCCGGTTGCGGCACTGACGCGAAAAAGCCGCCGGACGATGCGCCCGGCGGCTTTCGAAAAAGGGCGATGGTGACGGGTGCTCAGCCCGCGGCGCGCTTCTCGCGGCGCCGGTCGCTGACCGGCTGGTAGGCGATGCGGGCGTGGTGCTGGCAATAGGGAATGCCCGGATCGGAGCGCCGGCCGCAGAAGTGGAAATCCGCGGTGCCGGGATCGCCGATCGGCCATTTGCAGGTGCTGTCGGTCAGCGTGAGGATGGTCGCCCGCTCCGAGATCGGGATCACCAGCTCCTCGACCGGCGCCGGCTCGGCCTTCGGCTCGGGCCGCGGAGCCGGATCGACCTTGAGGGCCGTCGCGCCGATGGTCACCGGTCCGCTCGCCGGCCGCTGCGGGCCGTTCGGACGGGCATTGCGGCGCGGACGCTGCTGCGGGGTCGTGCTGGTCTTGACCCGGCCGGAAAGGCCGAGGCGGTGAACCTTGCCGATCACCGCATTGCGGGTCACGCCGCCGAGCTCGGCGGCGATGCGGCTCGCGCTCAGCCCCTCCGCCCACAGTTTCTTCAGCTGCTCGACCCGTTCATCGGTCCACGTCATCGATGTCCTCTCCGCCGTTTCGAGGCCGTCCGCCGAATCCGGAATCCCTCGCCGTCCGGCCGAAACGCCGCCGGCAAGTGTCACGCGCTACTCAGGGATTGGTTCGCCGCACGAGATATCGTGTTTGATGAAGGCAACGCTACAATATGGCGTGACTCCGTGGCAAGAGTCGCCGGCGCTCGCGGACTCACGATCCGCTCTTTTCCCCAGCTAATCGGAAACGGCGTATCCTTTCCGCCACAACGCCGGGGCGGGTCGCATCCGCCGAAAATCGGCACTTTCCGTTGACATTTCGGGGCTTGCGCGCATTATTCGGGCTGCAACGTGCCGCCGAATGGCGGCACGTTTGATTTTTTTCGGCCGGTATGTCCGGCTCGGGGACTTCGGGAAACTCGGTCAGCGGACGGGATCGTCGTGGCGGCGCTTTATTCGACATATGCGCGCAGCGACCTCGCATTCGAGCGGGGTGAAGGTGCGTGGCTCTATACGGCGGATGGAACCGCCTATCTCGATTTCGCCGCCGGTGTTGCGGTGAACTCGCTCGGCCATTCCCATCCCCATCTCGTCGCCACGCTGAAGGCGCAGGGCGAGAAGCTCTGGCACGTCTCCAACCTCTATCGCGTGCCCGAGCAGGAGCGCCTCGCCGAGCGCCTCGTCGAGGCGACCTTCGCCGACCGGGTGTTCGTCTGCAATTCCGGCGCCGAGGCGGTGGAATGCGGCATCAAGACGGTGCGCCGCTACCACTTCGCCAACGGCGCGCCGGAGCGCTTCCGCATTGTCACCTTCGAGGGCGCCTTCCATGGCCGCACTCTCGGCACCATCGCCGCCGGCGGCCAGCCGAAATACCTCGAGGGCTTCGGTCCCGCGGCGCCGGGCTTCGACCAGGTGCCGTTCGGCGATCTCGACGCCGTCAAGGCGGCGATCGGGCCGGAGACCGCCGGCATTCTCGTCGAACCGGTGCAGGGCGAGGGCGGCATCCGTCCGTTCGTCCCCGGTTTCCTCAAGGCGCTGCGGGCGCTCTGCGACGAGCACGGCCTGCTGCTCGCCTATGACGAGGTGCAGACCGGCATGGGCCGCACCGGCCGTCTCTTTGCTTATGAGAATGCCGGCGTCGCGCCCGACGTGATGGCGATCGCCAAGGGCCTCGGCGGCGGTTTCCCGATCGGCGCCTGCCTGGCGACCGCGGCCGCCGCCTCCGGCATGACGCCGGGCACCCACGGCTCGACCTTCGGCGGCAATCCGCTCGCCTCGAGCGTCGCCGGCGCGGTGCTCGACGTCGTCACCGGGCCGGGCTTCCTCGAGCATGTGCGCCAGACCGGCCTCGTCCTGATGCAGCGCCTCGCCGCCGTCGCCGACGCCCATCCCGATCTCGTCGAGACGGTGCGCGGCGAAGGCCTGATGCTCGGCATGAAGTGCAAGGTGCCGGCCGGCGAAGTCGTCGCGGCCCTGCGCGCCGAGCGTTTCCTGACCGTCGGAGCGGGCGACAACGTCGTGCGCCTGCTGCCGCCACTGATCATCGGCGAGGCGGAAATCGCCGAGGCGATCGCCCGCATCGATGCCGGGCTGACCGCGCTCGATCGGGCGGCGACCGCCGCGACCGATGCGGAGAAGACATCATGACCCGCCACTTTCTCGACCTGACCGAGCTGTCGACCGAAGAGCTCCGGGCGATCCTCGACGACAGCCACGCCATGAAGGCGTCCCGCGCCGCCCGTCGCGGCAAGGACGGCCCGCTTTCCGGGCTGATGCTCGCCATGATCTTCGAGCAGCCCTCGACCCGCACCCGCGTCTCCTTCGACGTCGCCATGCGCGATCTCGGCGGCGACACGATGATGCTGACCGGCGCCGAGATGCAGCTCGGCCGCGGCGAGACCATCGCCGACACCGCCCGCGTGCTGTCGCGCTATGTCGACGCCATCATGATCCGCATCCTCGATCACGATGCCCTCGCCGAGCTCGCCGCCCATGCGACCGTGCCGGTGATCAACGGCCTGACGCGGCGCTCCCATCCCTGCCAGGTGATGGCCGACATCCTGACCTACGAGGAGAGGAAGGGCCCGATCGACAATGCGACCGTCGCCTGGACCGGCGACTTCAACAATGTCGTCGCCTCGTGGATCCACGCCGCCGAGCGCTTCCCCTTCACCCTCAACATCGCGACGCCGGCCGAGCTCGCGCCGCCGCCGGTCATCATCGACAAGGCCCGCGCCGCCGGCGCCCGCGTCAATGTCGGCACCGATCCCTTCGCCGCGGTCGCCGGCGCCGATTGCGTCATCACCGACACCTGGGTGTCGATGGGCGACGACGAGGCTGCCCGCCGCCACAATCTGCTGCGGCCCTATCAGGTCAACGAGAAGCTGATGGCCGCCGCCGACAGCGCGGCGATCTTCATGCATTGCCTGCCGGCCCATCGCGAGGAGGAAGTCACCTCCGGCGTCATGGACGGCCCGCAGTCGGTGGTCTTCGACGAAGCCGAGAACCGCCTGCACGCCCAGAAGGGCGTCCTTGCCTGGTGCCTTGCCGGAGACGCCGGCCGATGACCGGCAAGGCCGCGCCGGCTCCCGCCGGCCTTACCGACGGCATCCTGCCCTTCACCGTCGAAGCGCTCGATCTGCGCGGCCGCGTCGTCGTGCTCGGCCCGGCGCTCGACGCCATGCTGAAGCGCCATGCCTATCCCGAGCCCGTCTCGCGCCTCCTCGCCGAAGCGGTGGCGCTGACCGTGATGCTCGGCTCGTCGCTGAAATTCGAGGGCCGCTTCATCCTGCAGACCCAGTCCGACGGCCCGGTGCGCATGCTGGTCGTCGATTTCCAGACGCCCGACCGGGTCCGCGCCTGCGCCCGCCTCGACGAGACGGCGCTCGCCGCCGCCATCGAGGCCGGCCGGGTCGCACCGGTCGAACTGCTCGGCAACGGCCATCTCGCCATGACCGTCGACCAGGGCGACGACCGCAACCGCTATCAGGGCGTCGTCGTGCTCGACGGCGAGAGCCTCGAGGCAGCCGCCCACCGCTATTTCGCCCAGTCCGAGCAGATCCCGACGGTCGTCCGCCTCGCCGTTGCCGAAGTCGTCGAGGCCGGCGGCGCGAGCTGGCGTGCCGGCGGCCTGATGGCGCAGTTCCTGCCGGCCTCGGGCGAGCGCGCCCGGCTCGCCGACCTGCCCGGCGGCGACGTGCCCGAAGGTGCCGAGACGGCCGAGTTCGACGAGGACGACGCCTGGGTCGAGGCCCGCTCGCTGGTCGCCACCATCGCCGACCACGAACTCGTCGACCCGGCGCTGCCGCCCGAGCGGCTGCTCTATCGCCTGTTCCACGAACGCGGCGTGCGCGTCTTCCCGGCCGAGCCGGTCGTCGAGCGCTGCCGCTGCTCGCACGATCATGTCGAGGGCCTCTTGCGCTCCTTCACGCCCGAGGACCGGGCCGACATGACCGTCGACGGCGAGATCGTCGTCACCTGCGAGTTCTGCAATCTCAGCTACCATTTCGATCCGGCGGACTTCGGCTGAACGCCGGGCTGCCCGGATTCGGCCGCCGGCGAGGCGAAAATCGGCCTTCCCGCCGGGATTCCGGCGATTCCGCCGTTGCCCGCACGGCCCGAGTGGAGTATGGAAGCCCCGTTCCACGGCCACCGGGAACGACGCTCGGCCCTCGACGAGGCGCATCAAGGCACCGGGGTGTATCCACCGGATACGCCCGGCTTTTGCGTTTCGATCGAGCCTTGCATCCGACCGGGCCGCGGAAACCGTCGCCGCTCTCTCCCGAGAATGCGCCGGCACGCCCCTCGATCGATCGGGGCGGCCGCCCGAGTTTCGGGCCGGGGAGACTGGCGAGGGAACGTCAACACCAACCGCCGGCGCCGCCGCTACGGCATCAGGAGTTTAAATGACCGCTATGAATCCGAGCCGGGAAGATTTCGCCGCTCTTCTCGAGGAATCCTTCGCCAAGGCCGACCTGCAGGAAGGCTCCGTCGTCAAGGGCACGATCGTCGCCATCGAAAAGGACCTGGCCGTCATCGACGTCGGTCTGAAGACCGAAGGCCGCGTCGCCCTCAAGGAATTCGGCGCCAAGGCCAAGGACGGCGAACTGAAGGTCGGCGACGAAGTCGAGGTCTACCTGGAGCGCGTCGAGAACGCGATGGGTGAGGCCATGCTGTCGCGCGACAAGGCGCGCCGCGAAGAGAGCTGGGTCAAGCTCGAGGTCGCCTTCGAGAAGAACGAGAAGGTCCAGGGCGTCATCTTCAATCAGGTCAAGGGTGGCTTCACCGTCGATCTCGACGGCGCCGTCGCCTTCCTGCCGCGCAGCCAGGTCGACATCCGTCCGGTGCGCGATGTCAGCCCGCTGATGCACAACCCGCAGCCGTTCCAGATCCTCAAGATGGACAAGCGCCGCGGCAACATCGTCGTCTCGCGCCGCACGGTGCTCGAGGAGACCCGCGCCGAGCAGCGCTCCGAGCTCGTCCAGAGCCTCGAGGAAGGCCAGATCGTCGAGGGTGTCGTCAAGAACATCACCGACTACGGTGCGTTCGTCGACCTCGGCGGCATCGACGGCCTGCTGCATGTGACCGACATCGCCTGGCGCCGCATCAACCACCCGACCGAGGTGCTGTCGATCGGCCAGACCATCAAGGTCCAGATCATCCGCGTCAACCAGGAAACCCACCGCATCAGCCTCGGCATGAAGCAACTGCAGTCCGACCCCTGGGACGGCGTCGAAGCCAAGTATCCGCCCGGCGCGCGCTTCACCGGCCGCATCACCAACATCACCGACTACGGCGCGTTTGTTGAGCTGGAAGCCGGCGTTGAAGGCCTGGTCCACGTCTCGGAAATGTCCTGGACCAAGAAGAACGTCCACCCGGGCAAGATCGTCTCCACCAGCCAAGAAGTCGACGTGGTGGTCCTGGACGTCGATCCGTCCAAGCGCCGCGTGTCGCTGGGCCTGAAGCAAGCCCAAGCCAACCCCTGGGACGCGTTCATCGAAGCACACCCGGTCGGTTCGACCGTCGAGGGCGAAGTCAAGAACGCCACCGAGTTCGGCCTGTTCATCGGTCTGGAAAACGACATCGACGGCATGGTCCACCTGTCCGACTTGGACTGGAACCTGGCCGGCGAGGAAGCCATCGCCAAGTACCGCAAGGGCGAGATGGTCCAGGCCAAGGTGCTGGACGTCGACGTCGAGAAGGAACGCATCAGCCTGGGCATCAAGCAGCTCGGCGGCGATCCGATGGCCGGCGACGACACCTACCGCAAGGGTCAGACCATCACCGTCCAGGTGGTGGAAGTCACCAGCGGCGGCATCGAAGTGAAGTTCGGTGAAGAGGGCGCTCCGATGACCGCCTTCATCCGCAAGACCGATCTGAGCCGCGACCGCCAGGAGCAGCGCCCCGAGCGTTTCGCCGTCGGCGACCGCATCGACGCGCAGGTGACCAACGTCGACAAGGCGGCTCGCCGCGTGTCCCTGTCGATCAAGTCGCTCGAAGTGGCCGAGGACAAGGAAGCCATCGAGAAGTTCGGTTCCTCGGATTCCGGCGCTTCGCTGGGCGACATCCTGGGCGCCGCGCTTCGTGAGAAGGCCTCCAAGGAATAGACCAAGGCACGCTCCGCGTGTTTGGGCGGCGGCGCACTGCAAAGTGCGCCGCCGTTTTCATTTTTGCGCATGCCCCCTTGAAGTCTCTGCTTTCATTGGGCAAAGGTCGATGAAGACCAGAGTACAGCGGGCGAAAGTGTGCGTGATTTCGCCGGGGCAGCGCACCCAGAGCGTTTGAATTTGGGGGCCTTGGGGGGCCTTTACATTGATCAAGTCTGAACTGATCGCGAAACTTGCTGCGGAAAATCCGCACCTGACCCATCGCGACATCGAGCGTGTGGTCGGGGTGATTCTCGAGCGGATGATCACCGCCCTGGAGCAGGGCGGCCGTGTCGAGCTTCGCGGCTTCGGCGCGTTCTCGGTTCGGGCCCGTCCCGCCCGCAGCGGTCGTAACCCGCGCACTGGCGACGCGGTCTCGGTTCCCGCCAAGCATGTGCCGTTCTTCAAGAGCGGCAAGGAACTTCGGGCTCGCCTGAACGCGGAAGACTAGGGAACCCGGGCTCTGCGCCCGGCTTTTTCATTCGAGGGGGAGAACGCCATGAGCGTCGTCAAGGAATTCCGCGAGTTCATCGCCCAAGGCAACGTCATCGACCTCGC
>JAKPQE010000088.1 GCA_029572955.1 Pseudomonadota bacterium | reverse complement strand
CGGCGAAGCCGGCCGCCTCGCAGGCCGCCTTCAGGTCCGCGGCCCGAGACAGCAGGATGGCGTAGGGGCAGGCGAGCAACAGCCGCGCCCGCGCCGCGTCGTCGGCGGCCTCGCGGATCTGCTCGGCGATCGGGAAATCGTCGCTGGGAAGACCATCGGTCATCAGAACGGGACCTCCTCGGTGGCATAGCGCGGCTCGACCTTGCGCAGCATGTCCGGCTCGAAACTCCCCTCCTCGAGCCGTTCGGCAAGCCGCGACGCCCAGACGGTCTCGACGAGACCGCACGGCGCGCAAGACACGGTCATCAGGAACCCGCCGCTCTTGAGCTGCACCACATCGCCGACCTTGAACGGCACATCGCCCGGCGCCTGCGCGCCGGCATCGATGTAGAACCCCGGCGGCAGCTTCTCCGGCGCCTTGTCGCCCTTGACCCTTTTCGTTCCCATCATCCCCTCCAGATCATCATCTCGCCGACGGCGAGGCAGAGACATGCCGCGCCGACGAGGCGCGCCATCGTTTTGACGCCAGCCCGGCGCCAGCCGAGACCCGCCGCGGTCAGCAGCAGCACGCCGCCGGCGACGAGAAAGACGAAACCGAGGCGCGAGACGTGGGTCATTCGCCCTTCTCCTCGCGATCGAACCAGTCGGAAAACAGCATCAGCCCCGCCGATCCGACGATCAGGGCGAGCGTCGCCGTCAGCACGATGAATGCCGCGCCTGACAGCGGCGCGCCGACGGCCAGCATCTCCAGAACCTGTTGCCGGAGCACGGCCACCTCCGCGCCAAGGCAGAACCCGAGAAACAGGACCCACAGGAACCGCGCCATTTTTCGCCCCCTGCCTCTTGACCGCATCGATGACCGAGCGAGCAAGCGCCTCGAATTTCCACTTGAGCGAGTCCATGGCGCGGCGGGTCTCCCGAAGCTTCGCCGCGACCTGCTGGTACGCGGCCTCCGCGTCCCTCGCCGCTGCGGACGCCTTGGCGATTTCGGCCATCAGATCGCTCGACCTTTTCGCCGAGCCCTTGAAATCGAATTCGTCGCTCATTGCTCGCCACCCCCCTTCAATCCCGCCCGCGCCTCGAAGTCCGGCAGCAGCGGCGGGCGCGGCTCTCCGTCTTCCGGTCGCGTCTGGTACCAGGCGAAAAACATCACGGCGGCGGCGAGCGCGATCGTGCCGTCCGGTCGTGTCAGCGCGAAGCTGTCGCCGGAAAGCACCTTTTCGGCATGGGCGATGAGCCGGGGCAGATCGAAGGCGTCGCCGCGCTGCACGAAGGCCTCCTCGCCGCGCCGCTTGTCGCAGACGACGATCCGCGCGCCGCCGCCGTCCTCGACGATCTGGACGCCGGCGACCCGCTCGCCGCCATGGGCGAGCGCACCGCGCCAGAACGCCTCGAAGGTTTCGTCGGTCATGAGATCACCTTCTTATAGGCGCGCTGTTTCTCGGCGATCTCGGCCTTGTTGGCCTCATAATAGGCGCGCTGTTTCTCGGCGATCTCGGCCTTGTTGGCCTCTCTCCAGGCGCGCTGTTTCTCGGCGATCTCGGCCTTGTTGGCCTCATAATAGGCGCGCTTTTTCTCGGCGATCTCGGCCTTGTTGGCCTCATAATAGGCGCGCTTTTTCTCGGCGATCTCGGCCTTGTTGGCCTCTCTCCAGGCGCGCTGTTTCTCGGCGATCTCGGCCTTGTAACCGCAAGACGGATCACTTTCGTCACACACGGCAAGCCGACATTCCAGACACACGTCCATCAACCCGCCCTCTCGATTTCGAAATCGCGACCGAGCAAGGCACGATGCGCCTTCATCAGGGCGCGCACCGTCCGGGCCGAGGGAATGCGCTGCGGATCGGCGGTGATGCGAAAGATCGTCGTATGGTTGAGGCCGGCTTCGCGCGCCATGACATAGCGCGACGCCACGACCGACATCGCGTCGATCAACTCGTCGAACACCCTTCGCAGCTCAGTGCCCTGCATCGCCCTGATCCATGTTCCATATCGTTTGATTTTCACATGCAGATGTGATTTGCTTCACGCTGTCAAGAGGGTGAGTGGAAAAGTGCGTCACATGGGCATCGCGGCGATAATCGCCCCCATGGAAAATCTCTCGGAAACCCAGCATCGCTGGGTCGAGCAACTGCTCGCCTACTTCTCCATCACTCAGACCGACCTCGCCCGCCGGGCGCGGATCGTTCCCTCGACCCTGTCGAAATTCATGACCGGCCATCGCGAGGGGCACGTTCTCTCGGCCCGCGTCGTCACCGCCATTGAAACGGCGACCGGCATCAAGGCCTATGTCGATCCGACCTTGAGCGGCCCCGCCGCCCGAATGCCGGCGCCGGGCTTCGCCGAACCGGACGCCGCGGTCTGGCGGCCCGAGGGCGACGCCTTCGGTGCCGCGGTCGCCGCCCTGCGCGCCGGCTATGCCGCCTGCGACGCCTGGACGCTGCGCACCGACGCGCTGACCGGCGCCGGCTATTGGCCCGGCGACATCCTCCTCGTCGATCTCAACGGCGTGGCCCGCCCCGGCGACGTCGTCGTCGCCCAGACCATCGATTTCGCCGGCCACACGATGCGCACGGTGTTCCGGCTTTTCGAGCCGCCTTATCTCGTCGAGGCCTCGAGCGACCCGCGCCGCAGCAAGCCGATCCTCGTCGACAATGCCGGCACCCAGGTGCGCGGCGTCGTTGTCGCGGCGCTGCGCCGCCGCCCGGGCGAGGCGGCGGCGAGCGGAACATAAATGCATTTGAATTTCACTTGACAGCATGTTCCACAAGGAACATTCTTCGGTTGCAAATCACGCAACCGGAGAGTGGACATGCAAACCGCCTCGCGACCCGCCGATCATCGGCCGCATCCCGTCGACGTCACTGTCGGCCGCAATATCCGCACCCTGCGCGCCGCGCGCCGGATGAGCCAGGAAGCGCTCGCCGCCGAGCTCGGCATCACCTTCCAGCAGATCCAGAAATACGAACGTGGCACCAATCGCGTCTCGGCCTCCCGCCTTGCCGAGATCGCCCTCGCCCTCGAGGTCGGCCTTGCCGATCTTTTCGCCGGCGTCGCCGGCCTCCACGTCGAGGCGATCAATCCCCTCGGCGGCGTCGAGATGGATGCGCCGCTCATGGACATCGCCCGCATGTGGGGCCCCCTCGTCGGCGACCAGCGCGCCGCCGTGCGCAAGATCGTCCGCATGATCGCCGGCGGGCCGTGCCCGCCGATGCCGACCGTCGATCACAACGCCGATGACGAGGCCGAAGCCCTCGCCGCCGCGGAGTGAGCGCCATGCCCGCCGCCGACCGCCGCCTCGTCCGGCTCGCCCGCATGTGGAGCGAGCTGCCGCCGGCCGCGCGCCGGCGGGCCGAGGCGGCCGTCACCCAGATCTACGACGCCAGCCGGCCGGCGCCGAGGCCCGTCAGTCTCGGGCCGGTCGGCCTCGCCCCGCAACGGGCAAGGAAGGAGAGGACCATGGCGACCATCACCCTGACGGAAGCCCAGAAGACCGCGCTGTGGCTCGCGGTGAAGCGCGGCCTGTTCAAGGTCACCGGCGGCTATCGCGCCCGCGGCCATGCCCCCAAGATCGCCGGCGACACCATCATGGCGCTCGCCCGCGCCGGCCTCGTCGAGCTCGGCAATTTGCGCGGCCGCTTCGCCGCCGTGCCGACCGACGCCGGCCGCCGCCTCCTCGAGGAGATCGGGTGATGAACGACCTTTGCTCCTGCCGCGCCCGGCAGGCCCCGGCCACCCGGACGATCACCCAACGGGAAAAGATCATCGACATCGAGGAGCGCCTCGGTGCCATCGAGGGCCGCTTTGCCGGCCTCGCCGAAAGCCTGGCGAACGACCTTGGCGCGGCGCTCGCCGCCCTTGAAAACATCACCATCGCCGTCGCGCGGCTGAGCGCCGGGGAGAAGACCGATGGCTAGGCGGAGACCCACATGGACCCTGCGGGAACGGCAGGATGGCGAGCGCTACGTGTTCGAAGTCGTCGCCGTTCGAGCCACCCTTTTCGGGCTCCACTTCGGCGTCGTCGAGCGGGACGGCGAAAGCGGCTGGCTCGTCGTCAGTACCGAACTTTGCACGGGGCACTTCGACAGCCACGAAGAAGCCGCCGGCGTCGCCCGCGCCATGACGCCGCCCTGTTCAGCCAGTGAGGCGATCGAATTCGCCGCTGAAATAGCCGACAGCGAAGACATACGCTTTTTCCTCGAGGCTTGGACTCTGGGCGACTTCGCTACGGTGCGCGAATACCTCGACGCCAGGGAGCCCGATCATGGCTAGGCAGATCCTGTTCTACACGCTGCTGGAAAGCTGGGAGAAGGGCAGCCTGCGCTTCCTTCCCCTCGCCGTCGTCCATGTCGACATCGCGTTCTACGACGCCTTGGTCTGCACTCCTGCCGGGGGAATAGACCACCCGATTTCCAGATGCCTGTTCGAGGAATGCACCGGCCGCTTCGACACCTTCGAAGAAGCCGCCGGCGCCGCGCGCGCCATGACGCCGCCCTGTTCGGCCCGTGAGGCGATCGCCGCCGCGACCGTCATCGACGACGATGACGACCTGCGCGAATTCCTCGCCGCCTACCTGCAGCGCGATTGGCCGACGGTCGCCGCGCTGATGCCGACCCCCGACACCTGATCCCCGCGGCGGGCCGGGAGGGCCGGGCGAATGGCGCGACCTGCCTCCCCCGCGCCGCGTATCGCCCGGCCGCGCTCGCCACTTCTTCACTTCCACCGTCATCCCCGCGAAGGCGGGGATCCAGAAGGACCCAAGCCATGACGATCCAGGACTTCCTCGGCGACGTCTTCACCGAGCACAAGCGGGCAACCGAGAAATACCCTCGGCCGAACCCCAATCTCGCTGCCCTGACGGAAGAAGTCGGCGAGCTCGCAAAGGCTCTCCTTCATTTTGCCGAAGGCAAGGAAATCGATTGGGACGCGGTTCGTGTCGAGGCTGTTCAGGTCGCCACCATGGCCGCGCGCTGCGCGCTGGAAGGCGACCCGACGGTCGGCGCGACCAACCCGATGGTCGACTGACTCCGAACTCCCTCCCGACTCGAGGCCGGGCTTCGTCTCTCGTACCGGCCCACCTTTTTCAGCAGGACCAACCCCATGACCACCACCAACACCGGCGGCGTCGCCGGCGCCCAGCTCCGGAGCTTCATCGAGCGCATCGAGCGCCTCGAGGAGGAGAAGAAGGCGATCGCCGACGACATCCGCGACGTCTTCGCCGAGGCCAAGGGAACGGGCTTCGACGTCAAGACCATGCGCGAAGTGCTGCGCATCCGCCGCCTCGACAAGGACGCGCGCGACGAGGCCGAAAGCCTCCTCGATCTCTATCTCCATGCCCTCGGCATGGCCGGCGGGGAGGAGTGAGATGGTCGACTTTGTCTCTGTGAATGTCAGCTTGACCGACGTCGCCGCAGATATTCAGGACGTCAGAACGCTCGGCACATTGATCAACGAGATCGCCAAGCAAGGGGTCGTCGATATTCAACACGACGATTTCTTCAACTACGCATTGACCGACCTTGGCCGCAAGTTCATCCGCGCCATGGCCGCCACCATCAAGAGCGACCGGGATGATGATTGAGATGGAAGTCCTTTCGAGAGCCGCCCGCGACGTCATCGCCGAACGCGATCGTCAGGTCATCGACGAGGGCATGACGCCAGGGCACGACCGCGCCAACAACGACAAAGGACAGTTGGCATCTGCCGCAGGATGCTACGCGATAGCCTCTACTTGGTCGACCGAACTACTTGCCGACACCTGCCATCCACGGCTCCGGCGCGTGAGCACCGAGGCCGACCGCTTCCTGTTGAACTTCTGGCCGTGGTCCTGGCAATGGTGGAAGCCGTGGCCGGACAGCCGCCGCATGCTCGTCAAGGCCGGCGCTCTCATCCTCGCCGAGATCGAACGCCTCGATCGCGCCACCACCAAGAAGGAGGCCGAGTGAGATGGGCTATTTTTCGAATGGCAGCGAGGGCGAGGATTACGTCTGCCGCCACTGCGCAAGCTGCGCCCATTGGGACGACGGCGGCTGCGCCGTCTGGGCCATCCAGATCTTTCACAACTACGACCGCGACAGCCCGGCGGAAGACATCATCAACATGCTGATCCCGCGCTCGGCCGACCGCCTCGGCAATGAACGCTGCACCATGTGGATCGCGAAGAAGGCCGAGTGATGATCGACCGTCCGATCCTCTTTTCCGGCCCGATGGTCCGGGCCATCATCGAGGGGCGCAAGACGCAGACGCGGCGGGTGCTGCGCATTCCGGAAGGATTTTCGTTTGCCGGCACTGTCGTCGACAATATCGGAAAGATGCACGTCGTATTCGAAAGCCAATATCACGACACGGGGACCGGTAGATTGGCGCCGTACCAAGTCGGCGATCGCCTGTGGGTGCGTGAAGCCTTCGCGGACTCAGGTTGTAGCTGGCCGCCGCACTACATGGCGGATGGGCCGCTGCCGTCAATCTCCGAACGGCACGACGCCAGCCTCCTCAAGATACACCCGTCCATCCACATGCCGCGCCGGGCGTCCCGCCTGACACTCGGCGTCTCAGCCGTCCGAGTGCAGCGATTACAGGACATCAGCGAGGGTGATGCGAAGGCCGAGGGAATAGAGCGACTGCGCACCGGCCGTGGCTACTACGATGCAGCAGTATCGAAAGCAGCGGTCAGGTTCGGCGGCTACTTCAGAACGGCGGCCAACGCATTCGCTGCGCTCTGGGACGCCATCAACGGCAAACACCTAGGCCGCACATGGGACGATAACCCGTGGGTCGTGGCGACCACCTTCAAGCCATACCACCGCAACATCGACCGGATGCCGGAGGCCTAGCCATGCCCCGCCTTGCCGTCCCTCCCGCGCGCCGTGTAACCTCCCCGAAAAGCCGCCTCGGGGTGAACGCCATGGGGAAGATCACCGTCGCCATCCGGCATGTCGACTGGCGTGACGGCCGGCCGCGCTTCAATCCGGGGCCGACGGTCCGCGCCCTTGGCTTTGCCGCCGAGGACCTGAAGGACGACGCCGGCAACTGGCTGCCCCTCGAGGCGACGCTGCTTTGGGCCGCCGGTCGCGCCGCCGAGATCGACGCCGCCCGCCAGGAGCAGAAGGCGAAGGCGCCGCCCCGCCGGCGCAAGGCGTCGTCGCGCCAGCCGGCGCTCGTCTACACGACCGCCGAGATGGTCGAGGACTGGAAGGCCTCGCCCCGCTTCGCCCGCAATGCGCCAAAAACCCAGAAATGGTACGCCGAGCGCGCCCGCCGCGTCGCCGAGCATCTGCCGAAGATCTGGGCGATGGACGTCGACGCCGTCGATGCCGCCACCGCAAACCGCGCCTATGAGGCGACCCTTGCCGCCCTCGGCGCATCCTCTGCCGCCAGCATCTTCACGACGCTGCGCTCGGCCTTCTCTTGGGGCCGGCGCGACGGCCGCGTCAAGGCCAACCCGTTCAAGGAACTCGGCATGGAAACGCCGCGCGGGCGCCAGCGCGCCGCGACCCGCGAGGAGATCGCCGCCATGCTCGCCGCCGCCGCCCGCCTCGGCCGCGACGACGTCGCCGACGTCATGCTCTTTGGCCTGTTCACCAGCCAGCGCCAGGAAGATCGCCTCCTCTTGACCCGGCCGCAGATCGCCGGCGGCCGCGTCGTCGTCCGCCAGGGCAAGTCGCGCCGCCGCAAGGATGGTGGCCAGCTCGTCGACGTCGTGCTCGTGCCGCCGCTCCTTGCCCGCCTCGCCGCCGCCGAGACCCGCCGCAAGGCGCTCGGCATCGACAGCCCGCGCGTCTTCCTCGACGAGGCCGTGCGCCGGCCCTGGACGGCCGAGCGCTATCGCAAGGCCTTCGCCGCCGTCCGCCAGGAGGCGCAGGGCGCCTGCCCCTCGCTCGCGGACCTGACGGACCAGGACATGCGCGACACGGCGCTGAGCGCCGCCTACAGCCGCGGCGCGACCCAGGTGCAGGGCGCCGCCCTCGCCGGCCACAGCCAGGCGACGGCGGCCACCGTGCAGGACAGGCACTACGTCAGCCGCAACAGCGACATGGCCGACGCCGCCGCGCTGGCAATCCTCGATTGGTGGGAGAGGTGAATGGCTTGGAAGACTACCTATTATCCGATCCCACCTAGACCGATATATACCGATGAAAACTCAACACCTTCGGAGAAGATTACGATCAAGGAAACTGTTCATTACTGGGTTGATGAGATCCCGGACATCGACAGTGCCATTCAGGCTGAGTGGTCGCATCAGGACAACATGAGGGAAAAGCAGGCCGCCTACAGCCGCGGCGCCACCCAGGCGCAGGGCGCCGCCCTCGCCGGCCATGGCCTGGCGACGGCGGCCAGCGTGCAGGACCGCCACTATGTCAGCCGCAACGGCGACATGGCCGACGCCGCCGCCATGGCGATCCTCGATTGGTGGAGAGGGATATGACAGAAAATACCATTTGCACCCCACTCCGATATCTCATGGAGGCCGCGAACGACGCCTTCATTCTTGAGCAGGAGAATATCGAGCTGATCGTGCAAATCACTGTCACGACCGCTGGCGTGTCGATCGAAGCCAAACGCTACTTTTTCCGAGTCAGGAAACTCGTCAGGTGGGAAGAGTTGGAGACGGCAACACTCAACCCCCTTTCTCTTGCGCTTATGGCATCGGTACACCAGATCTACCAAATTCCTCGCTGATACGCAGTGTGCCAACACAAGCCCGCTTCGGCGGGCTTTTTCATGGGCGCCATGAACACCCGCAGAACGGAAAAGTCGCATGTGCGACTTTGCGACTTTTTAAATCGGTCGCATGTTCACGTTTCGGACCGTTTTCACGGCCCGGAAAAATCATCACAAGTCATTGATTTTTATCAGGAAGCGTTTGGTGGGCGCACAAGGACTCGAACCTTGGACCCGCTGATTAAGAGTCAGCTGCTCTACCATCTGAGCTATGCGCCCAAACGCGGTGCTGGATATACGGTGCCGTGGCGCAAATGGCAAGGCTTCTCTGCCACCTTTTTCAGGATTGGTTTTGCGGCCCTTTCGGCCGCCGCAGATCCGCAGAAACCGGCGGCGAAGGCCGGTGCGGCAGTGATCGCCGGGGCATCGCAGCGGCGGCCGGCGGTCGTCGCGGGCACCCTCCGGGACCACAAAAACGTCGCGGCGGAGGGACGCGGGGGGCTTGCGGCGACGGCCTCCGCGGCCTCATCTTCGAGGGCAAGGCACGTTCATTTCCGCCCTCCCTTTCGGCAAGGCCGGCGGACCGCAACGTCGAGGTGGTCATGAGCAACGGGACCCAGAAGGTCTCCCTCAAGCGGGGCCTCAACCTGCCGCTCCTCGTCCTTTACGGGCTCGGCGTGACGATCGGCGCGGGCATCTACGTGCTCGTCGGCGAGGTCGGCGTCGTCGCCGGCAAGAACGCCCCGCTCTCCTTCCTCGTCGCCGGCGTCGTCGTCGGATTCTCGGCGCTGTCCTTTGCCGAGCTCGCGACGCGGCTGCCGCACGCGGCGGCCGAGGCGGTCTATGTCGAGGTCGGCTTCAATTCGAAATCGATGGGGCTGATCATGGGCCTGATGGTCGCCGGCGCCGGCCTCGTCTCCTCGGCGGCGATCGCGCTCGGGGCCGCCGGCTACATCCGCACGCTGGTCGACCTGCCGTCCTGGCTGGTGGTGAGCGTGCTCGTCGTCGGGCTGACGGCGATCGCCGCCTGGGGCATCGTCGAATCGGTGCTCGTCGCCAGCATCATGACGGTCGTCGAGATCCTCGGCCTCGTCGCGGTCGCCGGCGGCGTCGTCGCGGTGCAGCCGGAAATCCTCGCCGGGCTGCCGCATGTGTTCAGCCTCGAGGGCGGGCCGGGCGTCGAGGCGATCCTCATCGGCAGCGTGATCGCGTTCTTCGCCTTCATCGGCTTCGAGGACATGGACAATGTCATCGAGGAGGTCGAGGACCCGCCGCGCGTCGTGCCGCGGGCGATCGCCATCACCCTCCTCGTCTCGCTCGTCCTCTATCTCTTCGTCGCCACCGTCACGGTGCTCGCCCTGTCGCGCGAGGAACTGTCGGGCACCGAGGCGCCGATCGCCCTCCTCGCGGCAAAGGGCATCGGCTTCGGCGCGCCGGTCGTCGCGCTGATCGCGATCGTCGCCACCGTCAACGGCATCATGGTGCAGATCGTGATGGCCTCGCGGGTGCTCTACGGGCTCTCGGCACGCGACGCGCTGCCGAAGTTCCTGTCCGCGGTCAGTCCGGTGACGCGCACGCCGCTCAACGCGACGGCGCTGATCGGCGCGGCGACGCTCGTCCTCGCGCTCGGCTTTCCGATCGCCATCCTCGCCGAATGGACGTCGCAGATCATCCTCACGATCTTCGTCTTCGTGAATCTCAGCCTCATCAAGATCAAGCTCGGCAGGATCCCGACAGCGACGCCATCGATTTCGGTGCCGGTGATCGTGCCGGTGCTCGGCGCCATCACCGCCGCCGGCCTCCTCGTCATCAGCCTCGTCGGCTGAAAGACGGCGACAGTCGACGGGCGGCGGGCGGCGGGGCGGCCTCGCGCCCGCTTTCCGGCAGCCGGCAAAGAAATCAACCGGCAAAGCTTGACCTGCATCAAGGAAGGCCGGTCGCATTCTCATTCTAATATGTGTGACTGCTTGAGGGAGCGGTCGTCATGACCCGGAACAACCAAAATAGAAGGGTCGTCGTACTCGGTATCGGCAACAGTCTCCTGACCGACGATGGCGTGGGCATTCATGTCGTCGACAAGCTCAGGACGCGCGAGGACATTGGTGAGTCGGTCGCGCTATTCGACGGGGGCACTCTCGGGCTCGCTCTCCTGCCTGAAATCGAGGACGCTGACGGGCTGATCGTCGTCGACGCGGGCGATGTCGACGCCGCGCCTGGTGACGTGCGCTCCTTCGAGGGCGAAGCTTTTTCCAGACAGATCGGCGGCCGCAAGAAGACCGTGCACGAGGTGGCGCTCGCCGACCTCATGGACGCCGCCCTGCTTTCAGGCCGGGCGCCGCGGCAATGCGCACTCGTCACCGTGCAGCCGCAGTCGACCGAATGGGGGCTCACGCCGACGCCGGCAGTGGCGGCGGCGATCCCGGCGGCCTGCGACACCGTCATCGAAATTGTCAGGAGGTGGGGCGCATGAACGAGAGCCTGCCCATCACCTGCGCCGGCGAAACGACGGGTTCCGGTAGCCTCGTGCGGGCGATCGTCGCCGAGGCGGCGGCGCTGCTCGCAGGGCTCGCCGAGACCGGCGAGACGGGCCGCATCGACCTTGCCGGCCTGCCGCTGACGGAGGCCGACAAGGCGGCGCTCGAGGAACTGCTCGGCGCCGGCGAAGTCGTTGCCGAGATCGCCGTCGTCGGCCGCAGCACGGTTGCCGAGACCGGCCATGCCGGGGTGTGGTGGGTGCGCCATTACGGCAGCGACGACCGCATCGCGGCGGAAGTGCTCGAAATCACCCGGATTCCCGAAATTCTTCTCAGTCATCCCGCCGATATCGCCGCGGCTGCGCGGCGGCTCGGCGACACACTCGGAACCGCGTCCGCCGGGGCGACGGACGCCATCAAGGAGGACCGACCAGATGCCGGCCCATGAGACCCTCGGTGAGATGCTCGCCGCGCGTGGGATATCGCGACGGGCATTCCTCAAATACACCTCGTGGCTCGCCACGCTGATGGCGCTGCCGCCGGGCATGGCGCCGGCGATGGCCGAGGAGCTGGCGAAAGCCAAGCGCCAGTCGGTGATCTGGCTCAGCTTCCAGGAGTGCACGGGCTGCACCGAGTCGATCACCCGCTCGTTCAGCCCGACCCTCGAAGACCTGATCTTCAATTTCATCTCGCTCGACTATCACCACACGCTGCAGGCCGCCTCGGGCGAGGCCGCCGAGCACGCCCGCGAGGCCGCCATGGCCGAGAACAAGGGCAAGTACGTGGTGGTCGTCGACGGCTCGGTGCCGGTGAAGGACGGCGGCATCTATTCGACGATCGCCGGCATCTCCAACCTGCAGATGCTGGAGGAGACGGTGGCAGACAGCCTCGCCGTGATCGCCGTCGGCACCTGCGCGGCCTATGGCGGCATCCCGCACGCCAACCCCAATCCGACCGGGGCGGTGGCGATCTCCGAACTCGTCAAGGGCAAGCCGGTGATCAACATCCCGGGCTGCCCGCCGATCCCGGAAGCGATGACCGGCACGATCGCCTACCTGCTGTCGTTCGGCAAACTGCCCGATCTCGACACGCTCGGCCGGCCTCTCGCCTTCTTCGGCGAATCGATCCACGACCGCTGCTATCGCCGGCCGTTCTACGAGCGCGGCCTTTTCGCCAAGGACTTCGACGACGAGGGCGCCCGCTCCGGCTGGTGCCTGTTCGAGGTCGGCTGCAAGGGACCGATCACCTACAACGCCTGCGCCACGCTGAAGTGGAACGGCGGCGTCTCCTTCCCGATCCAGTCCGGCCACGGGTGCCTCGGCTGTTCCGAGCCGGACTTCTGGGACAAGGGCGGCTTCTACCGGCCGCTGTCGACGCCGCTGCGCGACATCACGCCGACGGCGGCGGTCGCGGCCGGCATCGGCGCGGCGGCCGGCCTTGCCGCCGGCGCCCTGCATCGCGCGATCAAGAAGGACGCGGCCAAGAACCATCACACGGTGACGGTCGACAATCTGGAGAAATCGTCATGACAACGGTCGCCTTCCTAGACTTCGTGCGCGGCCCGCTGTTCCAGATCGCGGTCGCCATCTTCTTTGCCGGGCTCTTCATCCGCTTCGTCGAGATCCTGGTGCTCGGCCGCAAGACCGACTTCTCCGAGCCGCGCCAGAGCGGCACCGGCGCCGGGTTCAAGACGGTGTTCTCGCGCTCGGTTCCCGAAGCCGGCACCTTCAAGCGCAGCGCCTTCACGATCATCGCCGGCTATGTGTTCCATATCGGCCTGTTCGTGGCGCTCGTCTTCCTGGCCCCGCACATCGCGCTGGTGCGCGACACCACCGGCCTTTCCTGGCCGAACCTGCCGACGCCGGTCGTCGACTTCGCGACCGTCGCGGCGATCGGCGCGCTCGTCGCGATCCTCGTCAACCGGATGCGCGACAAGGTGCTGAGGTTCCTCACCGGCTTCGAGGACTACGTCGCCTGGACGGCGACCTTCCTGCCGCTGCTGACCGGCTACATGGCGTTCCACCATCTGCTCTTGCGCTACGAGCTGATGCTGGCGCTCCACATCCTCAGCGTCGAGCTGCTGCTCGTCGTCTTCCCGTTCACCAAGCTGATGCACACGTTCACGCTGTTCCTGTCGCGCTGGTACACCGGCTCGGCCTTCGGCCGCAAAGGGGTGCAATCATGACCGACCGTGCGAAAATCGCGATCAACGCCTTCAAGGAGCAGATCGACGGAGCGGTCTCCGCCTATCTGTCGAGCTGCGTCCATTGCGGGCTGTGCGCCCATGCCTGCCTGTTCTTCAACGAGACGGGCGACCCGCGCTACACGCCGATCCACAAGCTCGAGCCGCTGCGCCGCGTCTGGTGGAGCGAATATACGCTCTTCGGCAAGCTCGCCTTGCTCGTCGGCCTCGCGCCGAAGGTAACCGAGGAACTGCTCGCCGAATGGCAGGAGCTGACCTACAACGCCTGCTCGCTGTGCGGCCGCTGCTCGATGGTCTGCCCGGTCGGCAACGACATCGCCGGCATGATCCGCAAGCAGCGTGAAGGCATGGTGGCGGCCGGCTATTCGCCGGACGGCCTCAAGGGCGCCTCGACCCGCGCCGTCAAGATCGGCAGCCCGATGGGCGTGACCTGGAAGGCGGTCGCCGCCCAGATCGGCCATGTCGAGAACGACACCGGGCTCCAGATCCCCGTCGACAAGGACGGCGCCGACTACCTGGTGCTGATGTCGTCGATGGAGATCATGAACTATCCGGAATATCTCGAGGCGATCGCCCGCATCTTCAGCGAGGCGGGCGTTTCCTGGACGCTCTCCAGCCAAGCCTTCGAGGCGACCAATTCGGGCATCCAGATCGGTTCGTCCGACATTGCCCGCGAACTCGTCTCGCGCATCGTCGCGGCCGCCGAGAAGCTCGGCGTCAAGACGGTGATCAGCCCGGAATGCGGCCATGCCTATACGGCGCTGCGCTGGGACGGCCCGAACCTCATCGGCCGGCCGTACAAGTTCAAGGCGCGCCACATTCTCGAGGTGCTCGACGAGCTCAGGGCCGCCGGCAAGCTGAAGACCGAGGGCTTCGAGGAAGAGCGCATGACCTTCCACGACCCGTGCCAGCTGGTGCGCCGCGGCGGCGTCCTCGAGCAGCCGCGCCGGCTCGTCAAGATGGTCGTCAAGGACTTCGTCGACATGCCCGAGGCCGGCAAGATGAACTGGTGCTGCGGCGCCGGCGGCGGCGTCTCGGCGATCGAGGAAGCGGGCGAGCTGAAGCTCACCGCCTTCAACGCCAAGAAGCGGCAGCTCGAGGCGGTCAAGCCCGACAAGCTGATCACCGCCTGCGCCAACTGCCGCATCCAGCTCGAAGAAGGCCTCGAAGAGAACAACATGGACATTCCCGTTATCGGCCTCACCGAGCTCCTCGCCGAGCATCTGGTCGAGACCGGCAAGGCCGAAGGATGAGAACGATGGCCGAGATCAAGAACGAAGCCGCCTTCCGCCAGGCACTCGATGGTCTGGCGCTCGCCGACCAGCGCAAGGCGGGAGCCCTGTTCGTGCGCGCGGTGCTGCCGCTGATCGAAGACGAACGGGTAGCGGGCGCCGTCGAGGTGGCCGCCAAGGGCGGTTCGGACGAAGCCCTGGCGGCAGCATTCCAGGGGGCCCGGCGGGCCAGCATCGACTGGCATACGCGCTGCGGAGCGGAGGGGGACTGGAAGGAGCAGGCGGCCTATTTCGTCGCCCGCGCCGCCGCTGCCTGCGTCGCGCCGCCGGGACACGTCAAGTCGGGCAATCCGGCCTGGCAGGCGGCGGTGAACGCGCGCATGGCGCGGACCAGCGTCGCCATCGACGAGGACGGGACCGCGGTGCGCGAGAACGAAGCGCAGTACCGCCTCCTCGGCGAATTCCTCAAGGCGTGAAGGGAGACCCAAGATGAACAATCGTGTCGTTGTCGACCCCATCACGCGGATCGAGGGCCATCTGCGCATCGAGGCCGAAACCGGCGAGGCCGGCGCGATCACCAGCGCCTATTCGTCCGGCACCATGGTGCGCGGTATCGAGCTGATCCTCAAAGGGCGCGACCCGCGCGACGCCTGGGCCTTCGCCCAGCGCATCTGCGGCGTGTGCACCCTCGTGCACGGCATCGCCTCGGTCAGGGCGGTGGAAAACGCGCTCAACTATCCGATCCCGGCGAACGCCCAGCTGATCCGCAATCTGATGATCGCGGCCCAGTACGTGCACGATCACGTCATGCACTTCTACCATCTGCATGCCCTCGACTGGGTCGACGTCGTCTCGGCGCTGTCGGCCGATCCGAAGGCCGCCTCCGAGATCGCCCAGTCGATCTCGAAGTTCCCGAAGTCGAGCCCGGGCTACTTCGCCGACGTGCAGGCCAAGGTGAAGAAGTTCGTCGAGGCCGGCCAGCTCGGCATCTTCGCCGGCGGCTTCTGGGGCCACCCGGAATACAAACTGCCGGCCGAGGTCAACCTCATCGCCGTCGCGCACTATCTGGAAGCGCTCGCCTGGCAGCGCGACGTCGTCAAGATCCACACGATCTTCGGCGGCAAGAACCCGCACCCGAACTTCCTCGTCGGCGGCGCGCCGTCGCCGATCAGCTCGAGCCCGGCCTCGATGAGCGGCGCGGTGGCGGCGACCGCGACCAACATCGTCGGGCTCGGCGAGATCCGCAACACGATCGCCAAGATGCAGGCCTTCGTCGACGAGGTCTACGTGCCGGACACGCTGGCCGTCGCCTCGTTCTACAAGGACTGGTTCGCGCGCGGCGAAGGCCTCGGCAACTTCCTGACCTTCGGCGACTTCCCGGCCAAGGGCATGGACGATCCCTCGTCCTGGCTGATCCCGTCGGGCGCGATCATCGGGCGGAACCTCAACGAGATCCTCCCCGTCGATCCGAACGACCCCGAGCAGCTGCAGGAGTTCGTCTCGCATTCCTGGTACGACTATTCGGTCGGCAAGGAGAAGGGCCTGCACCCCTATGACGGCGAGACCAGCTTCGCCTTCACCGGGCCGAAGCCGCCCTACGAGCAGCTCGACGTCGAGAAGGACTATTCCTGGCTGAAGGCGCCGCGCTGGCGCGGCAAGGCGATGGAAGTCGGCCCGCTCGCCCGCGTGCTGATGCTCTATGCCAAGGGCCACGAGCAGACCCGGGAACTCGCGACGATGGCGCTCGGCAAGCTCGACCTGCCGATCGAGGCGCTGTTCTCGACGCTCGGCCGCACCGCGGCGCGCACGCTCGAGACCAAGATCGTCGTCGACCAGATGGCCGGCTGGCTCGACACCCTCATCGGCAACATCAGGGACGGCGATGTCGCCGTGCACAATGCCGAGCTCTGGGATCCCTCGACCTGGCCGAAGGAGGCCCGCGGCGTCGGCTTCATGGAGGCGCCGCGTGGTGCCCTCGCCCACTACATCGTCATCAAGGACGGGCTCATCGACAACTATCAGGCCGTCGTGCCCTCGACCTGGAACGCCGGTCCGCGCGACGCGACCGGACAGCCGGGCGCCTACGAGGCGGCGCTGATGGACCGTCACGCCCTCGCCGATCCGAAGCAGCCGCTGGAGATCCAGCGCACCATCCACAGCTTCGATCCGTGCATCGCCTGCGCGGTCCACGTCGTCGACCCCGACGGCGAGGAGCTGATGCAGATCGCGGTGGAATAGCAACGCGGTCGGGGCCGCCTCCGGGCGGCCCCGCACCCGCCCCGGCCCGGACATCCCACCATGGGCATCCTCGATATTCTGGCCAAGCTCGGCATCCTGCGCTTCGGCGGCAAGGCCGCGGTCTACCGTTCGGGCACGGAGCGGCCGGCGGAATTCATGATGGACGGCGTCTACGATGCCGAGCGCGATCTCGTTTCCGGCACGCCGCCGCCCCTTGCGGGCAAGGCCGGCCACTGCGCCAAATGCGGCGCCGCCCTGCCGGCCGGAGCGCGCTTCTGCACCGCCTGCGGCCAGCCCGTCGCGCCCTGAAGCATCGTCACCGAAAGCTGCCCGAAGGACGGCGCGGACGGGCGCCAAGGTCTTGCCACGGCAGGGCCTGGCGCGCCGTTCACCCTCCTTCTCGAGAACGACCGGACGCGGCCAATGACGCACTTCAATCGTTTGGAATATTAGTATATACGGATATTAATTCGCAGGTCCGGCGCGGCAGGCACGACCGCCCGGCGAGGTGAAAACGGCCGGCGCAAAAGACCGACCGAAGAATTGCGGCGGGGGGAAGTCGGCATCAGGTGCCGGTACCGGTGGCGGTTCGCGACACGCAACCTGTGGCGCGACGCCGGACGGCCGGCGACAGCGTCCGATATGTTCCCCTTGACGGTTTTGCCGCCTTTGCGGCGACGAACGAGCGCGCGTGGCGCGGGAGGAACAGACGTGGCACCGACCTATCGGGCAGACGAGCCGATCCCCTCTGAAGACCGTACCGGCGAGCGCAAGCTCGACACCACCTGCTACATGTGCGCCTGCCGCTGCGGCATCCGCGTCACCCTCAAGGACGGCAAGGTCCGCTACATCGAGGGCAATCCGGACCACCCGCTGAACAAGGGCGTGATCTGCGCCAAGGGTGCCTCGGGCATCATGAAGCAGTATTCGCCGGCGCGCCTGACGAAGCCCCTGAAGCGCAAGGCGGGCGCCGTGCGCGGCGAAGGCAAGTTCGAGGCGATAAGCTGGGAGGAGACCTTCCAGATCCTCGAGGAGCGGCTCGGCAACATCCGCGCGACCGACCCCAAGCAGTTCGCGCTCTATACCGGCCGCGACCAGATGCAGGCGCTGACCGGCCTCTTTGCCAAGCAGTTCGGCACGCCGAACTACGCCGCCCATGGCGGCTTCTGCTCGGTCAACATGGCGGCCGGCATGGTCTACACGATCGGCGGCTCGTTCTGGGAGTTCGGCGGCCCGGACCTCGACCGCGCCAAGCTCTTCGTGATGATCGGCACCGCCGAGGACCATCACTCCAACCCGATGAAGATCGCGCTCAGCCAGTTCAAGCGCAACGGCGGCCGCTTCATCGCCATCAATCCGGTGCGCACCGGCTATGCGGCGATCGCCGACGAGTGGGTGCCGATCAAGCCGGGCACCGACGGCGCCCTCTTCCTCGCCCTCATCCACGAGATCCTGGCGCTCGGCCTCTACGACCGCGACTTCCTCGTCAAGTACACGAACTCGGCCGAGCTGGTGAACATGGACGAGAAGTCGTCCGAATACGGCATGTTCGTGCGCACCGAGGTGCCGGTCGAGGAAGGCTGCTTCGACCCGCAGAACAAGCTGTGGTGGGACCGCGAGGCCGACCGGCCGGTGCTCTCGCATGCCGAAGGCGTCGATCCGTTCCTGATGGGCGAGTTCGCGCTGAAGGACGGCACGCCGGTCAAGCCGGCGTTCCAGCTCCTCAAGGAGCGCGTTGCCGAATACACGCCCGAATGGGCCGCCGGGATCACCGGCATTCCGGTCGAGACGATCCGGCGCCTCGCCCACGAGATGGGCGTCGTCGCCCGCGACCAGCGCATCGAGCTGCCGATTGCGTGGACCGACGCCTGGGGCCACGAGCACCAGACGATGACCGGCAACCCGGTCTCCTTCCATGCGATGCGCGGCCTTGCCGCCCATTCCAACGGCTTCCACACGATCCGCGCCCTGTCGATCCTGATGACCGTGCTCGGCACGATCGACCGGCCCGGCGGCTTCCGCCACAAGGCGCCGTTCCCGCGGCCGATCCCGCCCTGCCCGAAGACGCCCTCGACCCCGCTCGCGGTCAAGCCGAACACGCCGCTCGACGGCATGGTGCTCGGCTGGCCGGCCGACCCGGACGACCTCTTCGTCGACGACGACGGCGAGCCGGTGCGCCTCGACAAGGCGTTCTCGTGGGAATATCCGCTCGCGGTGCACGGCCTGATGCACAACGCGATCACCAATGCCTGGCGCGGCGATCCCTACAAGATCGACACGCTGCTGATCTTCATGGCCAACATGGCCTGGAACTCGTCGATGAACACGGTCAACGTGCGCGACATGATGGCCGACCGCGACGAGAACGGCGACTACAAGATCCCGTTCATCGTCGTCGCCGACGCCTTCATGTCGGAGACCGTGGCCTTCGCCGACCTCGTGCTGCCGGACACGACCTATCTCGAGCGGCACGACGTGATGAGCCTGCTCGACCGGCCGATTTCCGAGTTCGACGGCCCGGTCGATTCCGTGCGCGTCCCGGTGCTGCCGCCGACCGGCGACTGCAAGCCGTTCCAGGAGGTGCTGATCGAGATCGGTTCGCGGCTGAAGCTGCCGGCTTTCGTCCATGCCGACGGGCGGCGCAAATTCCGCGACTATCCCGACTTCATCATCAATTACGAGACCGAGCCGGGCTCCGGCATCGGCTTCCTGTCGGGCTGGCGCGGCAATGGCGGCGAGAAGACCCTGCGCGGCGCGCCCAATCCGCGCCAGTGGGAAATGTACGCGGCCAACGACTGCCACTATCACTACGAGCTGCCGCGCTCCTACCAGTACATGCGCAACTGGAACCGCGGCTATCTCGACTGGGCGCAGCGCCACCGCCTGACGCGCTATGCCGAGCCGATCCTCATCCACCTCTATTCCGAGGTGCTGCAGAGCTTCCGTCTCGCGGCGCAGGGCAAGGGCATCTCGCGGCTGCCGCCGCAGCGCCTCCGCAAGCGGGTCGAGACCTTCTTCGATCCCCTGCCCTTCTACTACGAGCCGCTGGAATCGCAGCGCACCGACACAGCCAAGTATCCGCTGAACGCGATCACCCAGCGGCCGATGGCGATGTACCATTCCTGGGATTCGCAGAACGCCTGGCTGCGCCAGATCCACGCCCACAACTATCTCTACGTCAATCCGAAGCTCGCCAAGGGCCTCGGCATCGACGACGGCGACTGGATCTGGGTCGAGTCGCAGTGGGGCAAGGTGCGCTGCATGTGCCGCTTCTCCGAGGCGGTCGAACCGGGCACGGTGTGGACCTGGAACGCCATCGGCAAGGCGTCCGGCGCCTGGAACCTCTCGCCCGACGCCAACGAGAGCCAGAAGGGCTTCCTGCTCAACCACCTCATCTCCGAGGAACTGCCGCCCGAGCCGGTGACCGGCACGCGCTGCTCGAACTCCGACCCGGTGACCGGCCAGGCCGCCTGGTTCGACGTCCGGGTGCGGATCTACAAGGCCGATGCGGCCGAGCCGGAGCAGACCTCGCCGCAGTTCAAGCCGATGACGACGCCGCCGGGCGTGCGCAAGCGGCCCAAGCTCTGGCAGGCCCTCTTCGGCGGCAGCTCGGAATTCGACATGAGCCACACGGGAGAGCGGTCATGACCCAGCTCGCGCTCGTCATCGATCTCAATGTGTGCGTCGGCTGCCACGCCTGCGTGACCTCGTGCAAGGAGTGGAACACCTCCGGTCTCTCCGGTCCGCTGAGCGATTTCAACGCCTACGGCAAGGACCCGACCGGCACGTTCTTCAACCGCGTGCAGACCTTCGAGGTCGGCGTCTATCCGAATACCGAGACGGTGCACTTCCCGAAGTCGTGCCTGCATTGCGAGGAGCCGCCCTGCGTGCCGGTCTGCCCGACCGGGGCCTCCTACAAGCGGGCCGAGGACGGCATCGTGCTCGTCGACTACGACAAGTGCATCGGCTGCAAGTACTGCTCCTGGGCCTGTCCCTACGGCGCGCGCGAGCTCGACGAGAACCAGAAGGTGATGAAGAAGTGCACCCTCTGCGTCGACCGCATCTACGACATGAACCTGCCCGAGCGTGAGCGCCGGCCGGCCTGCGTGCTCTCCTGCCCGGCAAGCGCGCGGCTCTTCGGCGACATCCACGATCCCGAATCGGAGGTCTCGCGCGCCATTCGCGAGCAGGGCGGCTTCGAGCTGATGCCGGAATGGGGCACCAAGCCCGCCAATCATTATCTTCCGCGGCGCAAGATGCGCCTGCACCTGCACGAGGACGAGCTGGTGCGCGCCGACAATCCGCTGAAGAAGGAAGAGTACATGCCCAAGCCGGACATCAACGAGCCGACGCTCGACGATGTCATGCCCTGGTGAGTCTGGAGGCGAGAAACCCATGCATCCCGCGTTTTCCGTCATCTTCCTCACCGTGCTCCTCGGCTTCGGCCAGGGCACCTTCCTCGCGCTCGCGACGGCGGAGATCTACGCCTATTTCGATCTCCTGCCGATGCCGCCGCAGTCCTATTTCAACGCCGCCGGGGCGTTCGTCGCGCTCGCCTTCCTGACCGGCGGGCTCTTTGCCTCGTTCTTCCATCTCGGCCGGCCGGAGCGGGCCTGGCGCACGGCCACCAAGTGGCGCACCTCGTGGCTGTCGCGCGAGGTCATCGCCCTGCCGGCCTTCATGGGCGCGGTGTTCCTCTATCTGCTCGTCCATTTCTTCGAGTGGAACCCGGTGATCATCGAGCGCATCGGCGCGCCGCCGGTGACGCTGTCGCTCGTCATCGTGGCGATCGGCACGGTGCTCGCCTTCGTGCTCTTCGTGTGCACGGCGATGATCTATGCGAGCCTGAAGTTCCTGCAGGAGTGGCACACGCCGCTGACGGTCATCAACTACATCCTGATCGGCGGCGCCTCGGGTTTCCTGTTCACGGCCGTGCTCGCCTCGATCGTCCAGCCGGACCTCACCTATTTCTTCGGCGGCCTGTCGGCTCTGCTGCTCGTTCTGGCCACCGGCACGCGGATCGCCTCGCTGATCCGCAATCTGCGGCTCCGGCCGAAGTCGACGCTGCAGACCGCCATCGGCGTGCACCACCGCCAGATCGCGCAGAAGACGCAGGGCGCCATGGGCGGCTCGTTCAACACCCGCGAGTTCTTCCACGGCAAGTCGCCGCTGTTCCTGAAGTCGGCGCGCTGGGGCTTCCTCGTCACGGCCTTCCTCGTGCCCTTCGCCCTGACGATCGTGGCGATCGCCATCGAGCGGCCCGAGCCGCTGTTCCTCGCCGTCGCCATCCAGGCGGCGGGACTGCTCGTCGAGCGCTGGTTCTTCTTTGCCGAGGCGAACCACCCGCAGAACATCTACTACCAGTCGATCGCATAAAAGGATTGCAGTCGGGGCGCCAAAGCGGCAGACACGGGAGGCGATGATCCGCCTCCTGCACACTGCCGACTGGCATCTCGGGCACCAGCTCGCGGGCTGGGACCGCGCCCACGAGCATGCCCGCTTCTTCGACGCGCTCGTTGCGATCGTCGCCGAGCGCGAGGTCGACGGCCTCGTCGTTGCCGGCGACATCTTCGACCACCAGAACCCCTCGGCCGATGCCGAACGGCTGCTGATCGAGACGCTCGACCGGCTGAAGGCGGCCCGGCCCTCGCTCACCACCGTGCTCGTTGCCGGCAATCACGATTCGGCCGGCCGAATCGAGGTGCCGCGCGCCCTCTATGCCCGCGCCGGCGTGCACGCCGTCGGCTCGGTCCGGGCCCGCGACGCGGCGCCGGACCTTTCCCGCCATCTCGTGCCGATCACCGACGCCGCCGGCGATGTCGGCGCTTGCGTCCTCGCCATCCCCTATCTCAGGGCCGCCGACCTGCCGGGGCTCGGCGCGGCGCCCGAGGCGGGCGCGCCCTCGCCGATCGCCGCCGCCGTCGCGCGGGTCTATGCCACCCATGTCGAGGCGGCGCGGGCCGCGATCGGCGATCTGCCGCTCGTCGCCACCGGCCATCTCCATGTCGGCGGCGCGGCGCTCTCCGAATCGGCGAGCGAGCGGCGCATCCTCGTCGGCGGCGAGCACGCGGTGCCGGCCTCGGTCTTTCCCGGGACGCTCGCCTATGTCGCCCTCGGCCACCTCCACAAGCCGCAGCCGGTCGGCCGCGACACCATCCGCTATGCCGGCGCGCCGTTCCCGATGTCGGCGGCCGAACAGGGCTACCGGCACGGCGTCAGCCTCGTCACCCTCGACGCCGGCACGGTAGACGCCGAGCATCTCGAGATCCCGCGCCCGGTCGAATTCCTGCGCGTACCCGCGACCGGTCGCGTCGCCCCGGACGGGCTTGCCGAGGCCTTCGCCGCGCTCGCCCTCGACAGCGACCTTGCCGAACGCGACCGGCCCTTCGTTCAGGTGATGATCGCGCTCGACGGCCCGGCGCCGACGCTCCACGCGATGGTCGACGAGATCGCCGCCGACTATCCGGTGCGCATCGTCGCGATCGACGTCGCACGGCCGCAGGCCGAGGTCGCGACGCCGGCGGCGGTGCCGGTGCGGCTCGCCGACTGCGCGCCGGAGGACCTTTTCCGCGCCGCCTTCCGCGCCGCGCACGGCACCGAGCCGGAGGCCGCCCATCTCGCCGCGTTCGCCCGGGCGCTCGAGGAGGCGGCGACATGAGGCTCCTTGCCATCCGCGGCCGCAATCTCGCGAGCCTTGCCGGCGATTTCGCCATCGATTTCTCCGACGAGCCGCTCGCCGGGGCGGGCATCTTCGCGATCACCGGCGAGACCGGCGCCGGCAAGTCGACGGTGCTCGACGCCCTCTGCCTTGCCCTTTACGGCGCCGTGCCGCGGCTGCGCGACGGCCGCGCCGATGCGATCCGCGACGTCGGCGAGGACACGATCAGTTCGAGCGCGCCGGTCTCGATCCTGCGCCGGGGCGCCGTCGAGGGCCGCGCCGAGGTCGATTTCGAGGTCGGCGGCGAGCGGCTGACCGCCACCTGGGCGGTGCGCCGGGCGCGGGCCCGGCCGGACGGGCGGCTGCAGAAGGTGGAACGGGCGATCCTCGACGATGCCGGCGAGCCGATCGCCGCCGGCATCCGCGAGGTCGAGGCGGAAGTGGTGCGCCGGATCGGCCTCACCTTCGACGAGTTCCGGCGCACGGTGCTGCTGGCCCAGGGCGAGTTCGACGCCTTCCTCAAGGCCGAGGACCGCGACCGCGCCGACCTTCTCGAAAAGGTCACCGGCACCGAGATCTATGCCCGGGTTTCGAAGCGGGTGTTCGACATCCGGCGCGAGCTGCGCGCCGGCCTCGATGAACTGTCGCGCCGGCGCGAGGCGCTCGGCCTGATGGACGAGACGGCGCGGGCAGCGCTCGCCGAGGAAGCAACCTCGATCGAAGATGCCCGGCGCGGCCACGCCACCCGACGCGCGGATCTTGCCGCCATCCTCGATCATCACGCCAAGAGCGCGGCGCTCGCGGCCGAGCTTGCCGGCGCCGGCGACGCGCTCGATGCGGCGAAAGCTGCCCATACCGAAGCGGACGGGGATCGGGTACGCCTTGCCGCCATCGAGGCCGCTGCCGGCCTTGCCCCGGTGCTCGACGCCGAAAGGCGGGCGATCGCGGCAGGGGCAAAGGCGCGGGGCCGCGCGGCGGAAGCGGCCGGCGCCGTCACCGCGGCGGAGACGACGCTCGCCGAGGCGACCGAGGCGGCCGGCGCGGCGCTCGAGGCGCATCATGCGGCGGCCGAGAGCTACCGCGAGGCCGGGCCGACGCTCGATCAGGCCGCCCGGCTCGATACCCGGCTCGACGGCGCTGTCGGTGCCGTCGAACGCGCGACCGATGCCGCCGGGACGGCGAGGACGGCACGCGCCGAGGCCGACGCCAGGCTGGCGGCAACGAAGACGCAGCTCGATGCTTGTCGGGCGAACCTCGTGCGGCTCACCGAAGCGCTCGCGGCACGGGCTGCCCTTGCCGGCATGGCGGGGCGCATCGACGAAGCGCGCGAGATCGTCGCCGGCGCCGGGGCGGCGCACGAGCGGCGCGTCGCGGCCGAGACCACCGCCGGCGCGGCTGCCACTGCGGCGGCCGATGCCGCGACCCGGCACGAGACGCTGAAAGCCGCAATTGCCGCCGATGAGGCGGCGATCGCCACGGCGCGGGCAAACCTCAGCGATGCCGAGCGGGAGCTCGGCGCGCTCGATGCCGCGGCGACGCGCGCCGCCCGCGACCGGCTCGGCCTTGCCGCCACCGCCCTTGCCGAGGCCGAAAGGCTGCTGGGCGATCTGCGGCGCGCCGAGACCGAGCTTGCAGGCGCCATCGCCGAGCGGACCGGCGCCGCCGCGGCGCTGGCGGCGGCGACGAGCGAAGCCGAGGCGGCGGCCCAGGCTTTGGCCACGGCCGAGGCGCGGGCGCTCGAGGCACGCAGCGGCGCGGCGCTCGCCGAAGCGGCGGCCTCCGACGCGGCGGCGCGCCTCCGGGCCGAGCTCGTCGATGGCGAACCCTGCCCGGTCTGCGGCGCGCGCGACCACGTCCTTCATGAGGCAAGCGCCCTCGACGGCCTTGCCGAAAAACTCGGCGCGGCGCGAAAGGCGGCAGATACCGACCTTGCCGAGGCGCAGAAACGTCACCTTGCCGCCGAACGGGCGCTCGCCGGGGGGCAAGCGCGGGCCGAGACCGCGGCACGCGCCGAGGAGACCGCGCGGCAGCGCCGCGACGCCGGCGCAGAGGCGTTCCCGGCGGTCGCGGCAACCCTTGCCGAAAGGGCGATCGCCGCCGGCCTCGAACCCGGCCCTCTCGGGGCGGACGAGGCTGCTACAAGCCTTGCCGCGCTGCGACGCGCTCTCGCCGAGACAACCGCCGCGACAGCGGCCCGCCTCGACGAGATCGCACGCCTCGAAGCGGAGACGGGGCGACTGCGGAGCGAGGCGGACCGCGCCGGCGATCGCCTCGCGCAGCTGCGCGGCGCGGCTGCGGCGGCCCAGGACGAATTCGCGCGCCGGCAGACGGCCTCGGTTGCGGCCGAGAAGGAACGCGACGGCCGCCGCGAGCGCGAGGCGGAGGCGCGGTCGGCGCTCGTCCGCTTCTTTGCCCAGCGCGGCGAGGCGCCGGCGGTCATCCTTGCCGACCCGGCCGCGGCGCTTGCCCGTCTCGAGGCTGGCGTCTCGGAGTACGAGGCGCTTTCGGCGCAGCGGCTCGCCGCCGACGGGGCACTGCGCGGCCTCGAACGCGACCTCGCGCAAGCCACCGAAGCGGCACGGCATCAGGGCGAGGTCGCAGAGGGCGCCGCGACACGGCTGGCGCAGGCGGAGGCCGAGCGGGCCGGCATCGCCGCCGAGCGGGCCGAGGTCTTCGGTGGCGAGGCGACTGCCGTCGTGCGCCGCCGGCTGCATCAGGCGACCCTCGATGCGGAGGAGGCGCGGCGGGTCGCCGACGAGACGAAGACCCGGGCGGAAGCCGGCCTTGCCGCCGCCCGCGACGAGGCGGCCCGGGCCGAGACGGGACGCATCGAGGCGGTGGCGGCCGAAGGCGAGGCGCAGACACGGGCCGGCGCGGCGCTCGCCGCCGCCGGGCTCGGCCGCGAGGCGGCCGTCGCGCTGATCGCCGCCGGGCGCGAGGAAGCGCCTGCCCTTCGCGCCCGCCTCAGGACCCTCGACGACGCGGTGACCCGGGCCGAGGCGGTGATGGCGAGCGCCGGCGCCCGCCAGGCGGCCCATGCCGCCCTGCCCGCCCCCGAGATCGCGGCCGAGGCGGCGCAGGCCGAACTTGCCGGTATCGACGAGGCGGTCGCCGGCCTCGGCGAGCGGGCCGGCGAGATCCGCGAGGCGCGGCGGCGCGACGCCGAGGCGCGGGCGAAGGCCGAGACGCTTGCCCGCGACGGCGAGCGGCTCGCCGCCGAGCACGAGGTCTGGGCCGCGGTCGATGCCGCCATCGGGGCCGCCGACGGCACCAAGTTCCGCAAATTCGCGCAAGGGGTGACGCTCGACATGCTGGTGGCGCTCGCCAGCCAGCAGCTCTCGACCCTCAACCCGCGCTACGGGCTGGAGCGAACCGGCGCCGGCGAACTCGGCCTGATGGTCATCGACCACGACATGGGCGACGAGGTGCGCTCGACCCAGTCGCTTTCGGGCGGCGAGAGGTTCCTCGCCTCGCTGGCGCTGGCGCTCGCCCTTGCCGCGCTCGACGGTCGTGCCGGCTTCGTCGACACCCTCTTCATCGACGAGGGCTTCGGATCGCTCGACGCGCGCTCGCTCGGCACCGCGATCGAGGCGCTCGAAGCGCTGCAGAGCCGCGGACGGCGCGTCGGCGTGATCAGCCATGTCGAGGCGATGCACGAGCGTATCCCGGTGCAGGTCCGCATCGAGAAGCAAAGCAACGGGCGCAGTCGCCTGCAAGTCGTCGACCGCGGCCTCGTCGGCTGAGGCGGGACGAAAACCTTTGCCTCGCCACATTTACTTGATTTCAAACGCAACTATTTCCTTGCGAAATACGGCCGGGAAAACAGTTCAGCCGGTGTAATTCCTAGCCGACGTCAAGCGGTCAATAACCACTCGTTAGTATTGGCGACCTAGCCTTCCGAACAAGACAAGACGTCATGTCGGCGCCGCCGCGTCCTGCATGCGGTCCTTGACCTGAGAAAAATCCAACGGGGCAGTCAGCCAATGGATCAGAATATCAGCCAGATCATGGCCTTCATGCGGTCGGCCGGCGTCATGAACGAGAAGCCGGAAGCCCTCTGGCGGGACATCAGCCGGCATATGCCGAAGCATCTGTCCGACTTCTACGGCCTGCTCCAGGACATCCCCGAACTCGGCGGCAAATTCCAGGGTGCCGGCCATGTCGAACACCTGAAGTCGGCGCAGATGGAGCACTGGGACGTACTGTTCCGCGACCGGCTGCCGGACGATTACGAGGCCCGCGCGGTCTCGATCGGCAAGACCCACGCCCGCATCGAACTGTCGTCGAGCTGGTACATGGCGGCCTATGCCTGGATGCTGGTGCGTCTCATCCCGCATGTCACCGCGAAATACCGCATGCGCCCGGGCAAGATCGCCGAGGCGCTGCAGGCGCTGATCATGCGCACCTTTATGGACATGATCCTCTCGAACTCGGTCTACGAGAGCGGCGTTCTCGCCGAGAAGGAGCGCGAAGTCACCCGCGAGGGCGACCTCCGCAACCTGAAGAACCTCGCCGGCTCGGTCGCCGACGTGAACCAGGTGGCGCTGGAGCTCGCCCATCTCGCCCGCAACACCCGCACCGTCTCGATGAACGCCCAGACGATTTCCTCGGCGGCGGCCGAACTCGTCGCCTCGGTCGAGGAAATCTCGCGCAACAGCGAGGGCGCGGCCGAGGATGCGCGTTCGACCGACGGCACCGTGACGGCCGGCCGCAACGCGGTCATGCAGGTGCGCGAGGCAATGCTCAACATCACCGACGCGGTCGAGGAGACGGCGGCGAGCGTCGACGAGCTGTCGAGCGCCTCGGAACAGATCGGCCAGATCCTCAGCGTCATCGAGGGCATCGCCGAGCAGACCAACCTTCTCGCCCTCAACGCGACGATCGAGGCGGCGCGCGCCGGCGAGATGGGCAAGGGCTTCGCGGTCGTTGCCTCGGAGGTCAAGGGCCTTGCCAACCAGACCTCGAAATCGACCGAGGACATCGCCCGACGCATCGCCTCGCTGCGCGACGGCATGAGCGTCATCACCACCACCATGCAGCGCTCCAACGCGGCGGTCGCCGAGGGCGACAAGGCGATCACCACCGCCGCCGAGACGATGGACCTCGTCGCCACCCAGGTGCGCAACGTCTCCGACCGCATGGTCGACATTTCCAGCATCCTGCACCAGCAGAAGGACACCAGCGCCGAGATCGCCCGCAACATCGATCAGGTCGCCGCGACGGCGGGCGAGAACGAGGACCTGCTCGGGGTGATGTCGACCAAGCTGCACGAGAGCAACACGCGCTTCTCGGACAATGCCAAGACCTGGTTCCGGCCGGATTCGCACCGGGCGCTCTGCGAGATGGCCAAGATCGACCACGTGCTGTTCCGCAAGCGCGTCGTCGACACGCTGATGGGCCGCGACAACTGGGAGACCGGAGCCGTGCCCGACCACCACAACTGCCGCCTCGGCAAGTGGTACGATTCCCTCAGCCTGCCCCAGATCAAGGAACTGGAGCCCTACAAGAACCTCGCCGAACCGCACCGCCGGGTGCATGCGACGGCGAAGGCCTGCCTTGCCGCCCATGCCGCCGGCAACACCGACGCGGCGATCGACGAGCTGCGCAAGCTGACCGACGCGAGCCACGAGGTTCTGGCCGGCCTCGACGACCTCTCCAACATCCTCAACGAGGACTTCGCCGAACTCGACCGGCGCCAGTTCCGCCGCACCGCGGTCAGCCGGCAGGCCACCGTGGAAGTCGACGGCAAGCAGCGCGAGGTGCGGATCCAGGACATCTCGCAGGGTGGCGCCCGCATCGAGGGCCTGTCGCCGGCCGATATCGGCAAGCAGGTGCGCGTCGTCGGCGGCGACAACTGCTGCAGCGGCACGACCGTGTGGTCCGACGGCAAGGCCGGTGGCGTGCGCTTCGCCGAGCCGGCCGTGAAGGCGAATATCGAGCGGGTCGTCGCGGCCGAGTAGGCCTGCGACCACGCAGACAGACGAAACGGCCGGAACGGGGAACCGCTCCGGCCGCTTTCGTCTGCTCCCCGCGAAGGAGCGCTACAGCCCCAGTTCCTCGCGCAGGATCTCGATGCGCAGCCACTCCTCCTCGGCCTGGCCAAGTTCGGCCGCGGCCTTGTCATGGGCCTTCGCCGCCTTCTCGAAGCGGGCCGGATCGCGGGCATAGAGATCGGCGTCGGCCAAGACCGCGTCGAGCCGGGCGATCTCGGCATGGAGCTTGTCGATGCGGCCGGGCAGCGTCTTCAGCGCCTCCATCTCCTTCATCGTCAGGCGGCGCTTCTGTTCCTTCTGCGGCCGCTCGGCGGCGGGCTCCTCGGCCGGCTTCGCCTTCGGCTGCCTGGTCGCGGCGGCCCTCGCGGCGACGTCGGCGCCGCGCTGGGCAAGCATGTCCGAATAGCCGCCGGCATATTCGACCCAGCGGCCGGCGCCTTCCGAGACGACGACGCTCGTCACCACGCGGTCGAGAAAATCGCGGTCGTGGCTGACGACGAGCACCGTGCCCGGATAGTCGGCGAGCATTTCCTCGAGAAGACCGAGGGTTTCCATGTCGAGGTCGTTGGTCGGCTCGTCGAGGACGATGAGGTTGGCGGGCTTGGCCAGCGCCCGGGCGAGCATCAGGCGGCCGCGCTCGCCGCCCGAGAGCGCCGAGACCGGCTGGCGCGCCTGCGCCGGCTCGAACAGGAAGTCCTTCATGTAGCTCATGACGTGTTTCGGCCCGTCCGGCAGCATCACCGTGTCGCCGCGCCCGCCGGTCAGCGTCTCGGCGACCGTGGCGGCCGGATCGAGGCTTTCGCGGCGCTGGTCGAGGCTCACCGAGGTGACGCTGGCGCCGAGCTTGACCGTGCCGGCATCGGGCGGGCGCTGGCCGGTCAGGAGCTCGATCAGCGTCGTCTTGCCGGCGCCGTTGGGCCGACGATGCCGACGCGGTCGCCGCGCTGGATGCGGGTCGAGAAGCCGGCGACGATCGGCCGGCCGTCATAGCTCTTCATGACGCCGACGGCCTCGATGACGAGCTTGCCGGAGGCTTCGCTCTCGGAAGCGGCCATCTTCACCGTGCCCTCGGCGCGGCGCTCGCTGCGGCGGCTCTGGCGCATCTCGTTGAGCAGGCGCAGGCGGCGCTCGTTGCGCTTGCGCCGCGCCGTCACGCCATAGCGCAGCCAGTCCTCCTCCATGACGATCTTGCGGTCGAGCTTGTGGCGCTCTTCCTCCTCGCGGGCGAGGACGTCGTCGCGCCAGCCCTCGAAGGCGGCAAAGCCGCGGTCGAGCCGGCGGGTGATGCCGCGATCGAGCCAGACGACGGCGCGCGACAGGTTTTCGAGGAAGCGGCGGTCGTGGCTGATGAGGACGAGGGCCGAGCGGCCGCGCTTCAGCTCGTCCTCGAGCCATTCGATCGCCGGCAGGTCGAGATGGTTGGTCGGCTCGTCGAGGAGGAGGATGTCGGGCTCGGGGGCGAGCACGCGGGCGAGCGCGGCGCGGCGCGCCTCGCCGCCGGAAAGGTTGGCCGGATCCTCCTCGCCGGTGAGGCCGAGGTGCTCGAGCAGGTAGCGGGCGCGGTGCGGGTCGTCGCCGGGGGCGAGCCCGGCCTCGACGAAGGCGAGCGTCGTCGAAAAGCCGGAAAGGTCCGGCTCCTGCGGCAGGTAGCGCACGGTCGCGCCGGGATGGACGAAGACCTCGCCCTTGTCGGCCTCGATGATGCCGGCGGCGATCTTCAGGAGCGTCGACTTGCCCGAGCCGTTGCGGCCGACGAGGCAGAGCCGCTCACCTAAAGCGACGAACAGCTCGGCACCATCGAGCAGCGGCCGGCCGCCATGGTCGAGACGAATGTTGCGAAGATGGAGAAGCGGCGGGGCCATGGGTCCTGTCGGCAGCGATCATCATTGACGTCGCGCGGGAGATAGCACGCCGGGGCGCAGGGGACGAGGGGGGATGGGGAGAGCTTGAACCGATCGTCGTCGCTCAAAAAGAGTCCGTTCGACGGCCGTCATGGGCGGGGAACGGTAGTTCGATGCGACAAGGCCGAAGGTCCGCCCTGGATCGGACATCTGCCTGGACTCTTGCCGCCAATGCCGTTCGCCGTGATCGGACAACAACCGACCAGCCCCCTCAATCGATACACAGCCGGTGCTTCACCAGCCCCTTCTCGACCGGGGCGATGCAGCCGACGACCTGGACGGTCTTCGAGCAGCGGCCGCGGGTCTCGATCGGCGGCCTGTTGCCCTCGTTGAAAAACTCGTCGCGGCCGAGGTCGGCAAGGCAAAGCCCCTCGCATTCCCCATTGTCGGCGCAGACGTTGCCGGCGTCACGCGCCGGCATCACGCAGATCGGCCGTGGCGAGAGGCCGAAGCGGCGCCACTCGCCGCCTTTCAGGGCGCAGGTCGGCTCGTCCTTCGGAATCTCGGCCTTCCAGCCGCAGGGTTTCGTCGGCATCGGATAGCCCGGATCGCCGTTCATGATCCAGGCGCCGGCCTTGCACATCCAGTAACCGGTGACGCGCTCGCCGGCCGTCGCCGAATCCAGCGCCGCGAGGCCGCCGGCAAACGCCGCGGCAAGGATAGCTCCAAGAGCGAGACGACGGTTGCGCAAGGAAGCCTCCCCCGGTTTGGCCAGTTTCTCCCAACTCATGGAGACAAAAGGCGGTTTTCGGCGCCGGCAGGGGCGCGGCGGGGGCCGCGTTAACCATTCGCTAACCATGTGCCCGGCAAATTCTGCCTAGTGGCGCGGGTCCGCCTCTCGTCCGGCGGCGGCGCCGGTTTGCGTGGCCGGCTCGAACGCCCGCCGGCCGCCGACAACGAGCCGGACACGACGACAGGCGACATCCCGTGAGGCCGGACGCGGCCGAAGGATCGAGGCGAGCGACATGACCGACGTCACCGCAGGACCGGCTGGCCAGGGCGCAGGGGCCGGCAGCGCGCGCTCGATGCTCTCCATCGGCTCGATCATCGACGTGCTCCGGCGCGGCGACATCGCCCTCGCCCTCGGCGTCATGACCATTCTCGTCGTGCTCATCCTGCCGCTGCCGGCGATGATGCTCGACGTCTTCCTCGCCGTCTCGATCATCTTTTCCGTGCTGATCCTGATGACGTCGCTGTTCATCCATGCGCCGCTGGAGTTCTCGGCCTTCCCAACCGTGCTGCTCATCGCGACGATGCTGCGCCTTGCGCTGAACCTTGCCTCGACCCGCCTGATCCTGGCCTATGGCCACGAGGGACCGAGCGCCGCCGGCCACGTCATCGAGGCCTTCGGCAACTTCGTGATGCGCGGCAATTTCATCATCGGCATCATCGTCTTCGGCATCCTCGTCATCGTCAATTTCGTCGTCATCACCAAGGGTTCGGGCCGCATCGCGGAAGTCGCGGCGCGCTTCACCCTCGATGCCATGCCCGGCAAGCAGATGGCGATCGACGCCGACCTTTCCTCCGGCCTCATCGACGAGGGCGAGGCGCGCTCGCGGCGCAAGGCGCTCGAGGACGAATCGGCCTTCTTCGGCGCCATGGACGGTGCCTCGAAATTCGTGCGCGGCGACGCCATCGCCGGCCTGCTCATCACCTTCATCAACGTCATCGGCGGCATCGTCATCGGCGTCGTGCAGCAGGAGCTGACGCTGGCCGAGGCCGGCCATTCCTACACGCTGCTGACGGTCGGCGACGGCCTCGTCTCGCAGATCCCGGCGCTGATCGTGTCGACCGCCGCCGGCCTCCTCGTTTCCAAGGCCGGCGTCTCGGGCGCCGCCGACAAGGCGCTCGTCGCCCAGCTCTCCGGCTATCCGAAGGCGCTCGGCATGTCGGCCTTCGTCATGACCGTGCTCTCCGTCCTGCCGGGCATGCCGATGATCCCGTTCCTCGCGCTCGCAGGCCTTGCCGGCGGCCTTGCCTTCACGATCGAGAAGAAGCGGCGCGAGACCACGGCGCAGCAGCTGATGGAGACGGCGATGGCCGTCCAGGCCGAGCAGTCGGCGCCGGTCGAGGAGCCGATCTCCTCGGTCCTTCGGATGGACGACCTCAGGATCGAGCTCGGCTATTCGCTGCTGCCGCTGATCAATTCGCCGGACGGCAGCGACCGGCTCACCGACCAGATCAAGGCGCTGCGCCGCCAGCTCGCCGGCGACCTCGGCTTCGTCATGCCGTCGGTGCGCCTGCTCGACAACATGCAGATGGACGGCACCACCTACGTCATCAAGGTCAAGGAGGTCGAGGCGGGGCGCGGCACGGTGCACGCCAACCTCTTCATGGTGATGGATCCGAACGGCGGCCAGGTCGGCCTGCCGGGCCTGCACACCACCGAGCCGACCTTCGGCCTGCCGGCCACCTGGGTGGAAGCGGCCTATCGCGACGAGGCCGAGATCAACGGCTATACGGTGGTCGATCCCTCGACCGTCGTCTCGACCCACCTCACCGAGGTCATCAAGGCCAACATGGCCGACCTCCTGTCCTATGCCGAGGTGCAGAAGCTGCTGAAGGACCTGCCGAAGGACGTGCAGAAGCTCATCGAGGACATCGTGCCCTCGCAGATCTCGGTCTCCGGCATCCAGCGCGTGCTGCAGGGCCTGCTTGCCGAGCGCATCTCGATCCGCGACCTGCCGACGATCCTCGAGGGCATTGCCGAGGCGGTCGGCTTCGCGCGCTCGCCGGCGGCGATCGTGGAACATGTGCGTGGCCGCCTCGCCCGCCAGATCTGCGCGGCGAACCTGTCGCCGGACGGCTACCTGCCGCTCATCACCCTCACCCCGAAATGGGAGCAGGCGTTCCTCGAAAGCCTCACCGGCGAGGGCGAGGAGCGCCAGCTCGCCATGCCGCCCTCCAAGCTGCAGGAATTCATCATCGCCGTGCGCGACCGCTTCGAGGACGCCGCCAGGCAGGGCGAAATCCCGGTGCTCCTGACGAGCGGCACGGCCCGCCCCTTCGTGCGCTCGATCGTCGAGCGCTTCCGTGCCCAGACCACTGTCATGAGCCAGGGCGAGGTGCACCCGCGCACCCGGCTGAAGACGGTCGGCGCCGTCTGAGCACTCGTCGTCGCCGGCGCGAAGGCGCTGGACGCCCTCCCCGCATTTGCCGTTCAATGGCCGCGCGGCAGCCGCACGAGGCTGCCGAGGGAGGACGCCATGACCACGATCCCGGGCTTTGCCCGCCGCCGCGTCGCCGTCGGCGACGTCACGCTGTCGGTGCAGGAAGCGGGCGCCGGCGCACCGCTCATCCTCCTTCACGGCTATCCGCAGACCGGCATGACCTGGTCGCGCGTCGCGCCGGAATTCGCCCGGCATTTCCGGGTCGTCGTGCCGGACCTTCGCGGCTATGGCGAGAGCGACGCGCCGGCCGACGATGCCGGCCACACGGTCTATGCGAAACGCACCATGGCGCGCGACATCGTCGCCCTGATGGACGCCCTCGGCATCGAGCGGGCCAATATCCTCGGCCATGACCGCGGCGCACGGGTGACCTACCGGCTGGCGCTCGACCATCCCGAGCGGGTCGCCCGCATCGGCATCGTCGAGATCGTGCCGACCGGCGATTTCTGGGCCGCCTGGGACGCCGAGCTGGCGATGGCGGCCTATCACTGGACCTTCCTTGCCCAGCCGGCTCCCCTCCCCGAGCGGATGATCGGCGCCGATCCGGTCGGTTACATCGACTGGACGCTGAAGAGCTGGACCAAGGCGAAGTCGCTCGCCGTCTTTCCGCCGGAGGCGCTCGAAAGCTACCGCGCCCAGGCACGCGACCCGGCCCGCATCGCCGCGATGTGCGCCGACTATCGGGCCGGCGCCACCTACGACCGCGTCGCCGACGAGGCCGACCGCGCCGCCGGCCGGCGGATCGCCGCGCCGCTGCGGTTCCTCTGGGCGCGCACCGGCTTTCCCGCCCGCACCGGCCGGCCGGCCGAGCTCTGGTCCGGCTGGGCCGGGACGATCAGCGACGCCTCCTGCGACAGCGGCCATTTCGCCATGGAGGAAAACCCGGCGGCGGTGATCGAGACCTTCCTGCCGTTCTTCGCCGACGCGGCCGACTGACGCCTCAGGGGCGCGAGAAGGTCGCGACGAGCTCGACGTGCGGGCTCCAGAGGAACTGGTCGACCGGCGTCACCCGGTCGAGGCGCCAGCCGCCGGCGATGAGCGTTGCCGCGTCGCGGGCAAAGGTCGCCGGATTGCACGAGACGGCGACGATCGCGCCGAGTCTCGCCTTGGCGAGTTCGACCGCCTGCTCCTTCGCCCCGGCGCGCGGCGGATCGAAGACGGCGGCCTCGAACTTTTCGAGTTCCTTGACCTGCAGCGGGCGGCGGAAGAGGTCGCGCCTTTCGGTCGTCACCTTCTTGAGGCCGGAAACGCCGCGCAGCGCCCGCTCGAGGGCGGCTAGCGAGGGCGCGTCGCCGTCGACGGCGTGGACGGCGGCCTTTCGGGCGAGCGGCAGCGAGAAGGTGCCGAGGCCGGAAAAGAGATCGACGACCTTGCGCGCCTTGCCCGTCCCGGCGACGACCAGCTCGGCGAGCGCCGTCTCGGCCGCTCGCGCCGCTTGGACAAAGCCGCTGGGCGGCGGCACGACGGCGATGCCGGCGATTTCGAGCAGCGGCGGGCGGATCTCGATCAGCGTCTCGCCGGCGACCGTCAGGCGGGCAAAGCCCCTCTCCATGGCAAGGCGGGTGAGCGCGCCGACCTCGGCCGGGCGCGGCGGCCGGCAATCCTCCACCGCGACGTCGAGGCCGGAGGTGGTGTCGAGGACGGCGATGCGTCCGCCGCCCTTGGCGAGCGTCAGGCGGGCGGCAAGGTCGCGCAGCGCCGGCAGGGCGGCGACGATCGCCGGGGCCATCACCGGGCATTCGGCGAGGGCGACGATGTCGTGGCTGAGACGCTTCTGGAAACCGACGACGAGGCCGGCCCGGCCACGCACCGCCGAGAGCACGGCGCGGCGGCGCGAGGCGGGCGGCACCGCCACCGTCTCGCCGACGTCGGCGACGATGCCGCGATCGGCGAGCGCGGCGACGACGAGATCGCGCTTGAAGCGGCGATAGGGCGCCTCGCCGAGATGCTGGAGGGCGCAGCCGCCGCATTCGCCGAAGTGACGGCAGACCGGCTCGACGCGCTCCGGCGACGGCTTCAGGATCGCATGCGGCTGGCCGCGCTCGCCGGCGCGTTCGATCTCGACCGTCTCGCCTTCGAGCGTGAAGGGCACGAAGACCGGACCGGCATCGGTCTCGGCGATGCCGTCGCCGCGATGGCCGAGGCGGGTGATGGTCACGGTTTCGCGCATCGTTCCACTCCAAGGAGGAATTCGCGGTTGCCGTCGCCGCCGGCGATCGGCGAGGCCATGCGGCCGACGACGCGCCAGCCCGGCAGTCTGGCGACGAGATCGGCGATGCGCTCGAGCGCGGCGTCGGCGTCGGCCGGGTCCCTGACGATGCCGCCCTTGCCAAGCGCCTCGCGGCCGACCTCGAACTGCGGCTTGACGAGAAGGACGGCGAAGGCCGCCTCATCGGCGCGGGCCAGTACCGGCTCGAGGACGAGGGCGAGCGAGATGAAGCTGACGTCGACGACGATGGCGCCGACCGGCTCGGGTACGTCCGCCTCGGACAGCGCGCGGGCATTGACGCCTTCGCGCGAGACGACGCGGGCATCGTCGGCAAGGCGGGCGGCGAGCTGGCCGTGGCCGACATCGACGGCGTAGACGCGCGTCGCGCCGCGTTCCAGCAACAGCTCGGTGAAGCCGCCGGTCGAGGCGCCGACGTCGAGGGCGACACGGCCCTTCGGGTCGAAGCCGAAGGCATCGAGCGCGGCGGCGAGCTTCAGCGCAGCACGGGAGACATAGCCGCCGGCGGGATCCGCGACGGCGATCTCGGCATCTTCGGCGACCTCGAGACCGGGCTTGGCGACCGGCCGGCCGGCGAGCGAAACGCAGCCGCGCAGGATCGCGTCACGCGCACGCGACCGGCTTTCCATCAGCCCGCGCGCGACGAGCAACTGGTCGAGCCGCGTCTTGCCTCTCTCGGATCGTGCCATCGCGCCCTCATTCGAAGGGCGAGCGATAGCCAGCCGGGGCCGGGCTTGCAAGCATGTCGTCGCGGGGAGGCCCAAAAATACTGAAGCCGGCGCGGGCGGATACGCAGCCCGTCGCCGGCCAGGTCCGGATGATACGCACCGGAAGCACGCGATACGCTACCTGCGCGCCACCGCCGTTATCGTATGGCGCGGTTAAAAAGGCGTGAAAACCAGCAAGAATCAGAGATTTACGGGTTGTTTACGAAATCGGCGCGACGGCGCCGGCGCGCCTCAGAAGCAGCTCGCGAAGGAGCGCGAGAGCATGTCGAAAAAGACGAGGCCGCCATAGCGCGCCCAGAGGCCGAGGCCGAGGCCGGCAAGCGCCAGCGCCGCCAAACCCATGGCGACGATGCCCTTGCGGGAGAGGATGCCGTGGTCGCCCGTCTCGTCGAGCATCGCTGTCGCCGTTCCCTTTTGCCGGCCCGGGCGGGCCGGCCCCGATCATCGCGCATTCGGCCTGCGACGGAAAGTCCCAGCCTGCGTCGATGCTTCAGCCGCCGATCTTCGAGAAATCGGCGACGGCGAGCGTTGCCTCGCGGATCGCGGCGAGCAGCTTCAGGCGATTGAAGCGGACCTCGCGATCCTCGGCGTTCACCAGCACCTTGTCGAAGAAGTCGTCGACCGGGCCGCGCAGGCGGGCGAGCGCCGCGGTCGCAGCCTCGAAGTCCTCGACCTCGACGGCGGCGCGGACCGCGCGGCGGGCGAGCGCCAGCGCCTCGGCAAGGGCGATCTCGGCCGGCTCCTTCAGAAGCGCCGAGCTCGGCTCGCCGGCGAAGGCACCCTCGCCGTCCTTCTTTTCCTCGGCCTTGAGGATGTTGGCGGCGCGGCGATAGCCGGCAAGGAGATTGGCGCCGTCCTCGCTGTCGAGCATGCGGCCGAGGGCGGCGACGCGGGCGGTGACGAGGACGAGGTCGTTCTGGTCGGCAAGGGCAAAGACCGCATCGACGAGGTCGTGGCGGGCGCCCTCCTCGCGCAGCTGCACCTTCAGCCGGTCGGCGAAGAAGGCCATCAAATCGTCGAGCAGCCCGGTCTCCCAGGGCATCTCGGGGAAATGGGCGGCGCGATCGAGGATCGCCGCCTCGGCCCTTGCGAGATATTCGGCGAAGTCGGCGGCGAGACGGTCGCCGGCGAGGCCGGCGATCGACGGCACGCGCTCGACGAGGTCCTCGCCCTTCTCGCGCAGGACGGCAAGGAGGTTCTGGCGCAGGGCGACGAGGGCGGCATCGCGCAGATCGAGCCGCACCTTGTTGGCGAGCACGATGCGGATGACGCCGAGGGCGGCGCGACGCAGCGCATAAGGGTCCTTCGAGCCGGTCGGCTTTTCGTCGATGGCCCAGAAGCCGGCGAGCAGATCGAGCTTGTCGGCAAGGGCAACAGTGATCGCCACCGGCTCGGCCGGCACCGCGTCGGAGGGCCCCTGCGGCTTGTAATGGGCCTCGATGGCGGCGGCGACGGCCGGCGTTTCGCCCTGCGCGGTCGCGTAGTAGCGGCCCATCAGGCCCTGCAGCTCGGGGAACTCGCCGACCATCTCGGTGACGAGATCGGCCTTGGCGAGGCGGGCGGCACGGCCGGCGTCGACCCGGCTCGCGCCGGTCTTGGCCGAGAGGTCGAGGGCGAGGCGCTCGATGCGGCCGACGCGCTCGCCCTGGCTGCCGAGCTTTTCATGAAAGACGATGCCGTCGAGCCTGGCGACGCGATCGGCGAGCGGGGTCTTCAGGTCCGTCTCCCAGAAGAAGCGGGCGTCGGACAGGCGGGCGCGCACGACGCGCTCGTTGCCGGCGACGATTTCCTTGCCGTCGTCCTTCGCCGCCATGTTGGAGACGAGCAGGAAGCGGGCGGCGAGCTTGTCGGTGCCGTGCTTGCGGGTGACGAAGCACTTCTGGTTGGCGCGGATCGTCGTGCGGATGACCTCCGGCGGCAGCTCGAGGAAGGCTTCCTCGAAACCGCCCATCAGCACGACCGGCCACTCGACGAGACCGGCGACCTCGTCGGCAAGGCCCATGTCCTCGACGAGATCGAGCCCTTGCGCGAAGGCGAGGTCACGGGCGTCGTTGAGGATGATGTCGCGGCGGCGCTCCGGATCGAGCACGACCCTGGCCGCTTCGAGCTTCGTCACGTAATCGTCGAAGCGCTTGACGGTGATTTCGCCGGGGCTGAGGAAACGGTGGCCGCGGGTCGTGTTGCCCGACATCAGGCCCTCGACCTCGAAGGCGACGACTTCCGGCTCCTCGGTGTCGGTACCGAAGGTGCAAAGGATCGATTGGAGCGGGCGCACCCAGCGCAGCTGGCCGGCACCCCAGCGCATCGACTTCGGCCAGGGGAAGCGGCGCACGACATCGGGGACGAGCTCGGCGACGATCCCGGTGGCGGCGCGGCCCGGCTTGTTGATGATCGCGACGTAGTAGTCGCCCTTCTTGTCGTCGGAGACGATTGTCGCCTCGTCGATGGAGGCGAGCCCGGCGGCCTTCAGGAAGCCTTCCAGTGCCTTTTCGGGGGCGCCGACGCGCGGACCCTTGCGCTCGTCGGAAATGTCCGGGCTTTTGGCCGGCAGGCCGGAGACGGCAAGGGCGAGGCGGCGCGGCGTCGCGAAGGCGCGGGCGCCGTCATAGTGGAGGCCGCCGGCGACCAGCCCGTCGGTGACGAGCTTCTTCAGGTCCTCGGCGGCGCGCGCCTGCATGCGCGCCGGAATCTCTTCGCTGAAAAGTTCGAGAAGAAGATCGGGCATTTTTCCCTCCGTCAGCGGCAAGGTTGGTAGCCCGTCCGGCGGGAATTGTCATCCCCTCAACGAGGCGCAGACGCCCCGCGGCGCGGAAACGCCAGACGCGCCGGGGTCGCCGGCGCGTCGCGATGCAAGAGGTGCGACCTCACAGGTCGTTGTGGCTGCCGTCGCAGTGCGGGCCGTTCCTGGTCTGCTTGCAGCCACACAGCCAGAGCGTCTCCGATTTCTCGGCCTTGAAGACCTTCGGCACCATTCCCGTTCCCTTGTGCGAGCCGTCGCAATAGGGCTGGCTCTTGGAATGGCCGCAGGCGCACCAGGCATAGGACTTGCCCGCCTCGACCTCGACCTCGAAGGGGGACTTGGCGGCGACGACAGGTTCACTCATTCGATCTGCTCCCATGGATTGCGGTCCGATGCCGCCAAGATAGGGCATCGGCGCGCATTCGTCGCCATCTTGCAGCGTGAACACTCTGTTGCCGCCGCGAGAGTCGTGGAGCGCCGGAGACGCCGCGTCACCTTGTCCGAGAACCGGTTTCCACTTTTCGGGGCGGCGCGTCTTTCTCCGCGTCACCTTGTCCGAAAACCGGTTTCCACTTTTCGGGGCGACGCGTTTTTCTCCGTGTCACCTTGTCCGAAAACCGGTTCCCACTTTTCGGGGCGACGCGTCTTTCTCCGCGCCACCTTGTCCGAAAACCGGTTCCCACTTTTCGGGGCGACGCGTTACCCGTCGAGGATCTCGGTTGCCTCGATCTCGATGTCGAAGCCGGAAATGCCGACATAGCGGCGCTCGCGCGAGGCGAGCAGGCGGATCGAGCCGATGCCGAGATCCTTCAGGATCTGGGCGCCGAGGCCGATCTCGCGCCACTCGTCCTGGCGCGCCTGGGCCGAGCCGTGTTCCTCGGATTCCTTCTCGCGCGGGCGCATGTTCGGGCCCCTGGCAACGCCGGTCGAGCCTTCGCGCAGATAGACGACGACGCCGCGGCCGCCCTTGGCGATGCGATCCATCACCGAGCGCAGGCCGCCATTCCGGCCGAACACGTCGTCGACGACGGATTCGAGCTGCAGGCGCACCGGCACGCCGCGACCGTCGCGGATGTCGCCGAAGACGATCGCGAGGTGCTGCATCGGATCCCACGGCGTCGAATAGGAGATGCCCGTCGCCGGGCCGGCGAAGGTCTCGATCGGGAAGGTGTCGACGCGCTCGACCAGATGTTCCTTGCGCTGGCGATAGGCGATGAGGTCGGCGACCGAGACGAGCTTCAGGCCATGTTCCCTGGCGAAGGCCTCGACCTGGGTGCCGCGCTTGACCGTGCCGTCGTCGTTGACGAGTTCGCAGATGACGCCGACCGGGGAGAGCCCGGCGAGACGGCAAAGGTCGACCGCCGCTTCGGTGTGGCCGGAGCGCATGAGGACGCCGCCCTCGCGGGCGATGAGCGGGAAGATGTGACCGGGGCGGACGAAATCGCCGGCACCCGAATTCGGGTTGGCGAGAGCGCGGACGGTGTCGCAGCGCTCGGCGGCGGAGATGCCGGTGGTCAGGCCATGGCGATAGTCGACGGTGATCGTAAAGGCGGTGCCGAGCGGGGCGTCGTTGTCGGCGACCATCGGCTCGAGGTGGAGCCGGCGCGCCTCCTCGCGGGTCAGCGGCGTGCACAGGATGCCGCTCGTGTGGCGGACGATGAAGGCGATCTTCTCCGGGGTGGCGAGCGAGGCCGCCATGATGAGGTCGCCCTCGTTCTCCCGGTCGTCGTCATCGGTGACGACGACGATCTCGCCGGCCTCGATGGCGCGGATGGCTTCGATGACCCGGTTGAGGTCGGTGGTCATGCGCTGCTCCTTGGCATGAGGCGGCTGGCGCAAGCGCATCGACCGCCGTTCCTGTTCTTCTTTCGCATCGGGTGCCCCCGAAAACCGGTGTCCACTTTTCGGCCCGATGCGCTCGTTCTCGTCCGCATCGGGTTGCCCCGAAAACCGGTGCCCACTTTTCGGCCCGATGCACTTGTTCTCGTCCGCATCGGGTTTCCCCGAAAACCAGTGCCCACTTTTCGGCCCGATGCACTTGTTCTCGTCCGCATCGGGTTTCCCCGAAAACCGGTGTCCACTTTTCGGCCCGATGCTCTAGGCGCCGATCTGGCCGCGATGTCTGAGATAGTGGTCGGCCAGCACCAGGGCGAGCATCGCCTCGCCGACCGGCACGGCGCGGATGCCGACGCAGGGGTCGTGGCGCCCCTTGGTGACGATCTCTGTCTCCTCGCCCTCACGCGTCACGGTGCGGCGCGGAATGAGGATCGACGAGGTCGGCTTGACGGCGAAGCGGGCGACGATCGGCTGGCCGGTCGCGATGCCGCCGAGAATGCCGCCGGCGTGATTGGACAGATAGACCGGGCGGCCGTCCTCGATGGTCAGCTCGTCGGCATTGTCCTCGCCGCGCAGCATGGCGGTGGCGAAGCCGTCGCCGATCTCGACGCCCTTGACGGCGTTGATCGACATCAGCGCCGAGGCGATGTCCTGGTCGAGCTTGCCGTAGATCGGCGCGCCGAGGCCGGCGGGCACGCCGTCGGCGACGATCTCGACGACGGCGCCGATCGAGGAGCCGTCCTTGCGGATGGCATCGAGATAGTCGGTCCAGACCGGGACCATCTCGGGGTCGGGGCAGAAGAAGTCGTTGCGCGCGACCTCGTCCCAGTGCCAGCGGGACCGGTCGACGGCGTGCGGCCCGACCTGCACGAGGGCGCCGCGGACGCGCAGGCCCGGCACCACCTTCCGCGCGATCGCGCCTGCGGCGACACGCATCGCCGTCTCGCGGGCCGAGGACCGGCCGCCGCCGCGATGGTCGCGGATGCCGTATTTGGCGTCGTAGGTGATGTCGGCGTGACCCGGGCGATAGGCGCCGGCGATATTGGAATAGTCCTTGGAGCGCTGGTCGACATTCTCGATGACGAGCGAGATCGGCGTGCCGGTGGTCAGCCAGGGCCCGTCCGGCGTCTCCTGCATGATGCCCGACAGGATGCGCACCTGATCGGGCTCGCGGCGCTGCGTGGTGAAGCGCGACTGGCCCGGCCGGCGACGGTCGAGATCGAGCTGGATCTCCTCCTCGGTGATCGGGATGCGCGGCGGACAGCCATCGACGACGCAGCCGATCGCCGGGCCGTGGCTCTCGCCCCAGGTGGTCATGCGGAAGAGATGGCCGAAGCTGTTATGCGACATCTACCAGTGCCGAGAAGATCTTGTCGTGACGAACAGGGGTTCTTAAGTCGCTTCCGCGCGGCGGTCAAACGCCCGGATTGCAAAAACACCCCTGCCGGTGGTCCTCAACCGTCAAAAAACATGGACCGATCGTCAAAGCTGGTCGAAATTCCGCCACAGCGATACGATTCGATGAGCGTGACCCCCAAATCCGGTCCACCGACAAGGACCGTCGGAGACAAAGCCCACATGCGCAAATGGATCCTTTCCGCAGTCCTCCTCGGACTGGCCGCCTTCGCAACCGGCGCCAACGCCGACGACATGCATGGCACCATCAAGAAGATCGACACCGAAAAGGGCATCCTGATGCTCGCCGACGGCAGCCAGTTCGCCATCCCGGACGAGTTCAACGTCGACGGTCTCGACCCCGGCACCAAGGTGCTGGTGTTCTACGATGTCGTCGACGGCAAGAAGCTGCTGAACAACATCGAGACGACCGAGTAACGGCGCGCTCGTACTGAAATCGACAAGGCGGCCCTCCCCACCCCGGGGAGGGCCGCCTCGTTTGTGCCGGCATCCGGCAATCGCCACCCGGCAATCGCGCGGCGACGTTCAGGCCTTGCCGATCGCGATCCTGGCGGTCTTCGCGGCGACCTCGGCCGGGCGCGGAACGACGACCTTGAGGACGCCCTTGTCGAAAGTCGCCGTGACCTTGTCGGACTCGGCGGCGAAAGGCAGGGAGACGTCGCGGCGGAACGAGCCGTAGGCGCGCTCGAAGACGTGGTAGTCGTTCTTCTTGTCTTCGGTCTCGACCTTCTTCTCGCCCTTGATGGTCAGGACGTCGCCGACCAGCGTGACGTCGATGTCCGCCTCGGCGCATCCGGGCAGCTCGGCGGTGACCTCGACGCCGTCGCTGTTCTCGGCGACGTTCATCGCCGGCATCTCGCCCTTGCCGAACACGCCGGGCAGACGTCCGAAATCGTGGAATACCCGCTCGACCTCGCGCTGCAGCGAACGGAACGGCTCGGTCTCGCGGGAGAAGAACGAAGGAAGCGTGGTCTTCATGTCGACCTCCTCACACTCGGCGGGGCGACACTCCGCTCCGGGAGCACGCCCCGAAACCTTCTGATGAATATGTGGGGAGCCGCCCGCCCCCGATAAAGGGGCGGGTTCGCGTCTCGACCGCCGATGGCGGGAGGTCACATGTTTTCGATGTGCACCACGACGAAGGGAATGAGGTCGCCGTCCTCGTCGCGGATCGAGACGTATTCGCCCGGCACGAAAGCGTGGGCGCCGAACTTGTAGCCGGCCTCGTCGTCGTCGTCGCCGTCGATGTCGTAATGGAACGCCCAGCTGCCGCCCGGCTTGTGCACGAGATGACCGACCTCGTCTTCCTCGCTGCCCCAGAAACGGCGCACGCGGCACTTGTCGCGGTGCTTCTTCCAGCTGTCCGCGTCGATATGACCCGTCTCGTCGAGGGGGGCGACAAACTCGTAGCCGTGCAGGGCGCTGCCGACGGGGAATTCCTTGGTGCGCGCCATGTTGAGGCGGACTTTCTTCAGCACGTTCTCGGCCATAACTTCCTTCCCCCCGTTCCTTGCGTCTGCGGGGTGCGCGAACGCCACGCGACGACACTCTCAACCGTGACACTTGGGTCACGGCCGGCATTGACCTTGATCAACGCCACGCCCTAGCACCTGATCGAAGATCGGGCAAGGCGGTTGAGGACAGGAGCCATGAGCGGACGCGAGCCGAGGGGGGGTGCCGTCTCCACGGCAGGCGAAGGCGACACGGACCAGAGCGAGGTATTCGCGTTCCTCGCCGATCCGCGCAATTGGGGCGCCAGCGGCCCGCTCGAACGGGCGGACACGCACGGCGCCGTGGTCTTTCTCGGCGCCGACAAGGCGCTGAAGGTCAAGCGCGCCGTCGCCTTCCCGTTCATGGATTTCTCGACGCTCGACAAGCGTCACGCCGCCCTCGTCCACGAGATCGAGGTCAACCGCGCCAACGCGCCGGGCATCTATCTCTCGGTCGAGCCGATCGTGCGCCGCGCCGACGGCAGCCTCGGTTTCGGCGGCCCGGGCGAGCCGGTCGAATGGGCGCTGCTGATGCGCCGCTTCGAGACGACGCTCGATGTCGTCGCCGAGGAAAAGGGGCTCGACGCCGGCCTGGTGCTCGACCTTGCCGAGATCGTCGCGGCCGCCCATGCCGCCGCCCCGGTGCGCGATGCCGCGGCGTGGCTCGCCGATGTCGGCCGCTACATCGAGGACAACGAGGCGGCGTTCCTTGCCCGACCCGACCTCTTTCCGCCGGCCCGCGTGCACGAGCTGTCGGCGAGCGCGCGCGCCCATCTCGCCCGTCTCTCGCCGGTCGTCGAGGCGCGCGGCCGGCAGGGCCTCGTGCGGCTCTGCCACGGCGACTGCCACCTTCGCAACATCGCCCTGTTCGAGGGCCGCGCGGTGCTCTTCGACGCGATCGAATTCGACGATCGCATCGCCACCTCGGACGTGCTTTACGACCTCGCCTTCCTGCTGATGGATCTCTGGGAGCGCGACATGGCCGACGAGGCCAACCTCGTCTTCAACCGCTATCTGCACCTGACGCGACGCGAGGCGGACCTCGAAGGTCTCGTCGCCCTGCCCTTCTACATGATGCTGCGCGCGGCGATCCGCGCCATGGTCGAGGCGGCGCGGGCGCCGCGGCTCCAGGGCGCGGCGCGCGAGGACTGCGAGCGCGAGGCGGTGCGCTATTTCGAGACGGCGGAAATGCTGCTCGAACCGCTCGAGCCGCTGCTCGTGGGCATCGGCGGGCTCTCGGGTTCGGGCAAGTCGACCCTTGCCCGCCATCTCGCCCCCGGTCTCGGCCGGCCGCCCGGCGCGGTGCTGCTGCGCTCCGACCTCGAACGCAAGGCGATGTTCGGCGTGCCCGACATCGACAAGCTGCCGCGCGACGCCTACGAGCCGGAGGTGACGACGGCGGTCTACCATCGCCTCTGCAACAAGGCGCGGGCCGTGCTCGCCGCCGGCCATGCGGTGATCTTCGATGCGGTCTTTGCCCGCGAGGACGAGCGCCAGGCGCTGGCCCGGGTCGCCGAGGCGGTCGAGGCGCCGTTCATCGGCATCTGGCTCGATGCCCCGGCCGAGGTGCTGATCGACCGCGTCGAGACCCGCACGGGCGATGCTTCCGATGCCGATCGCGAGATCGTCCTGCGCCAGCTGCGCTACGATCTCGGCAGTCTCGACTGGCACCGGATCGATGCCGGCAACGCCTTCGAGACGACGCTGGCAGCGGCCTTGCGGGCCATTGCGGGCGATACCGGAACCCACTGACCGAGGCGCACCGACGGAGCGGCGGCGCGGCGCTTGCCAGCGACCCCGCGTGCGGTCAATCATGCGGCAGGGTTCGGGCAGGGGGAGGTTCGACATGGCATCGGCGGCATGGCGCAGACTTGCGCGGATGGCGGTGCTCGCGGCAGCGCTGCTCGCCGTGGCGGCTTTGCTCCCCATGGCGGCGCAGGCTGCCGACTGGCCGACGACCAGCATCGGCGACGGCCCGGGCGCGCCGGCGATCTCCATGGACGGGGTCTCGGCCTACATCCTCGTCAAGACCGTCGACGACATGGCGACACCGGTGCTCGTCGTCGAATCGGGCGGCAAGGAGGTGCTGCGCGTCAACGGCATGGCGCCGGGCTGGGAGGTGCCGCCGGGCGAGGCGACGATCGTCGAGATGGACCCCTCGAACCCCTATCCGGAGGTGGTGTTCACCAGCTTCAGCGGCGGCGCCCATTGCTGCACCAACGTCCAGATCGCGGTCAGCGACGGCACCGGCAAGCATTGGGAGGCGGTCGAGGCCGGCGATTTCGACGGCGGCGGGGAGAACGTCGTCAGCGATGCGGACGGCGACGGCCGGGGCGAGCTGGTGCTGCCGGACAACGCCTTCTACTACGCCTTCGATTGCTATGCCTGCAGCGCCGCGCCGCTGACGGTGAAGCGCCTCGAGGGCCGCAAGCTGCGCGACGTCAGCCGCGAGCCGCGCTACGAGCGGCTGATGCGCGACCATCTCGCCGGGCTCGAAAGCTGGGGCACGGATCAGGACATCCGCCGCTCGAACGGCTACCTCGCCGGCTGGGTGGCGTCCAAGAGCCTCGTCGGCGAAGGCGCCGAGGCCTGGGCGACGATGCTGAAGAGCTACGACCGGAGCTCCGACTGGGGCCTCGAGACGTGCAAGCGGCCGCAGCCCGACGGTTCGTGCCCGCAAGGCCAGTCGATCCGCCTCACCTTCCCCGAGGCGCTCGCCGCCTTCCTTGCCGAACACGGCTACCGGCTCTGAGCGACCGTACCAACGAAACGGGGCGCGGCCGACATCGACCACGCCCCCGGTTCCGGTGCTTCGATCGCTCAGCGGGCGATCAGCTCGTCGAGCAGGTGCACGACCTCGATCGAGGCCTTTTCCATTTCCTTGATTTCGGCGGTCGCGCCGGCGAGATCGGCGCGGGCGTGGAGCGCCGCCGCCGCCTTGCCGTGGGTGTGGACCGCGGCGTGCGGGCCGGCCAGCCTGGCAAAGGCCGGATGGTTGCGGATCGAGGGATCCCTGACCTCGTCGTACCACTTGCCGAGGCGGCAGCCGTGGTGATCGGAAAGGCCCGAGGCATCGACCGATTTGATGCCGACGATCATCTCGGCAAGGATCTTCTTCCACAGGACATGGTCGGACTTGGCGCGGAACAGCACGAAGTCCTTGATCTCGCGGTTGTCGAAGGTCTTGAGCTGCTCGTTGACCAGCATCTCGGTGGCGCCGACGGCACCGATCGTCAGCTCGGCGAGATCGGCGACTTCCTCGACGCCGCGCACGATCTCGGCGACGCCGTGCGACAGCTCGTCGGTCGCCGCGGCCTGCTCGGCGACCACGGTGGAGACTTCCGACAGGCGCTCGGCATTGGCCGCGACGAGGTCGTTGACGGCGGCGATCTGTTCGTTGGCGGCGGCCGTGACGGTGCGGCCTTCGGCAACCGCTTCGTTGGCCGCGATCATCGAGGAGAGCAGCTCGCCGACGTCGGCCTTCAGCCGCTCGATCCGTTCGCTGATGTCCTCGGTCGCCCGGCTGGTCTGGGCCGAGAGCGCCTTGACCTCGCTGGCGACGACCGCAAAGCCGCGCCCGGCCTCGCCGGCCCGCGCCGCCTCGATGGTGGCGTTGAGGGCGAGGAGATTGGTCTGCTTGGCGATGGCGTCGATGGTGCCGAGGATTTCGGCGATCTGCTCGGAGGCGTCCTCGAGGGCATCGACCTTGCCGGCCATGCCGTTCACCGAGCCGGAGATCGTCTCGATCGATCCGGTCGCCGAGGCGACCGAATGCGCGCCCTCGCGCATCAGCGTCGCGGCGCGGGTCATCTCTTCCGACGAGGTCGTCGCGAAGCCGGCGATCTGGTTCATCGAGGCGTTCAGCTCCTCGATCGCCGCCGACATGCTGCCGGTCTTCTGGCCGATGGTGCGCACTTCGCCGGTGATCCGGGCCGCCGCGACCATGGTCTCGCTCGCCTGCATCGAGAAGTCGACGGCGTGGGCGAGATCGGCGCGGTCGCGCTCCGACATGCGCCGGGCGAGCAGCGCCAGCGAACCCCTGACGGGCTCGGGCACGTCGTCGAGCGACGGCTGGTGACCTGCCGCCAGCGTCTCCAGGGCGTCGGCCAGACGGCGGAGATCCAACTGCGGTTCAGTATCGTGCGAATGATTACTATGATCCGGCATATAGGTGTTGCCGGATGTCCGGCGCGCGCTTGCAAAGCCCAGCATCGGTGCCCCCGTGCTTTTTTATCAGGGCCCTTTTGGCACGACAATTCTTTCCGTCGGATTAATAATCCGGCGTTCAAGAAATCGTTATTAGGGATGCACAACTTTTCATCGACACTCAAAATCATCGTCATTAACTTTCCATACTCAAATATTATTCACCATCTTCTTTATACTCGCTTCGGACGATCAGACTTCCTGTTCGGAAACCAGACATTTTGTCACTTTTCGAAAGAACGGATTTCCGTATTAGCAAGTTTCTACATCGGTATTTTCTACAGTTGACACTTCTCGTCACCAGACATCACCGCATGTCGCCGGCCTGTTTGCCCGATAGTCTCGGCGCCAATACCGAAAACGCCGAACCTGTTTCCGCGGCAAGACGGTGCCGTCGGCCTCGAATTGCTGGCGGCGATCGGGCGTACTGGTAAATGGCAGCGCGCCGGTCTATGGCTGACGCGGGCATGCACGTCTCCTTTTCGCGCGCGAGGTGCCGATGATCGAAATGGCCAGCGGGCTTTCCGCCCTCGTCTTCGATGCCGACGGCGCAGCCCATCCGATTGCGGAGCCGGAGATCATCGCCGTCTGGCAGAAGGCGGGGAACAATGGCGGCCCCGGGGAAGCGGCCTTCCTCTGGGTGCACCTGCACGCGCCGGACGAGGCGGCGCGCGAGGCGCTGAGCCACTGGGCCGGCCTCGGGCGCAGCCGTCCCGCCGCGCTCGTCGCCGCCGAGACCCGGCCGCGCTGCGACAGCTATCCGAAGGGGCTCCTGCTCAACCTGCGCGGCGTCAACGTGACGCCCGGCGCCGAACCTGACGACCTCGTCTCGGTGCGCCTGTGGATCGAGGCGCATCGCATCCTCTCGGTCAGCTATCGCGAGATGCACGCGCTCGACGATCTGCGCACCGCCGTCGCACGCGGGCGCGTGATCGCCAATACCGGCGAGTTCGTCGCCGAGCTGGCACTGCGCATCGCCAATGCCATGGAGCCGGTGATCGAGGAGCTTTCCGAGCAGATCGACGACCTCGAGGACGAGGTGGCGACCGATGCCTTCGCCAGCCTGCGGCGGCGGCTGTCGGAGGCGCGCCGCCAGGCGACGGGCCTGCATCGTTTCATCGCGCCGCAGCGCATGGCGCTCGACCGGCTGGCGATCGAGGCGCAGACGCTGTTCGCGGCGCCGGACCGCAACCGCCTGCGCGAGGCGGCCGATCACGTCACGCGGTTTTCCGAGGAACTGTCGATGATCCACGACCGCGCCTCGATCCTGCAGGAGGAGATCACCGACAAGCGGGCCGAGGTCCTCAATCAGCGCATGCTGGTGCTGTCGGTGGCGGCGGCGGTGTTCCTGCCGCTCAACCTGATCGTCGGCGCGCTCGGCATGAATGTCGGCGGGATTCCCGGCGCCGGCTCGGCCGGCGCCTTCTGGGGCGTCAGCATCGTGCTCGCCGCGATCGCCGTCGGCGGCATCTTCCTCGCCCGCTGGAAGCGCTGGCTCTAGGCGCCCTTCCCTCTCAGTGGACCAGCGCCGCCGTCACCGGCATGCGCGCGACGGGCTGCTCGAAGCCGGCCTTCGCGTAGTCGGCATTGATGGTCGTCATGAAGGTGCTCGACGAGTCGCCCTTGAAGCCGATGTTGTTGGCGATGATCGCCATCTGCTCGGCATCCTCGTTGAGCGCGCCGCTGCCATAGAAGCGCATCTCGTGGTTCGGCAGGTAGATCGTTCCGACGATCCGCACCGAGCCGTCGCCATGGACGAAGCTGCGCGAGGCTTCCGACGAGGCGCGGTCCTCGACCATCACGAAGCCTTCGAGCGGCCCCTCGGTCGGCGCCTTGACGTCGATATCGCCGTGGGCGTGGACGTTGAGAAAACCGTCCTTGCCGTGGAAGACGAAGGTGACGCCCTCGCCGGCAAGGCTCGAATGGGCGGTCAGGTCGAGCGGGCCGTCGGACAGGAGATAGACGCCCGGCTCCAGCGTCACCTCGGCGCCCTTGCGCAGTTCGATGCCGCCGCAATAGTGCCCCGGCTTCAGCGTCGCCGGGCCGGCATCGACGCGCAGGTCGACCGCGTCGCAGGTGCCCTTCGCCTCGGGGATCTCGAGCCAGGGGAACGGATCGAGGACCGCGCGGCAATGGCCGGTCGGAACCGGAGCGAACTCGCCGTCGTGACCGCCGACGGCACAAACGCTCGCCGCCTCGACAGTGCCCGGACCGCGCTTGAACAGCGCGTTGTCGGCGACCGAATTGGCGTGGATGGCGCAATTGGGAGCGCGCACCTCGGAAGGTCCGGTGAACTCGATCGCCTTCTTGAGGGTCGGATCGAGCGCGAGGATGCAGATCGGATCGCTCGCGCCATCGAGCCGCGCCGTCGCCTCGGCGCCGAAGACGAACTCGTCGACGCCGATGAAATGGGCGATCAGCGTCTTCAGATGCAGCGTCGCCGTCACGGTCACCGCACGCTCGGCCGGGTCGATCGCCACCGCGACCTCTTCCTCGCCGTCGTGGTTATTCTGCCGCACGTAGACGCGTGCCGTCTCCTCGATGGTGGCGAGCATGGGTTCGCTGAAATCGCCGCCGGTGGCCCGCGCCGCGGCGAGCGCCGCGCTGTCGACGGCGTCCTGCAGATGGCTGCGGGCCCGCTCGTAGTTCGAATAGTCGACAGCGGCGCCGGTCAGGCCGAGAACCGGCACGAGGGCGAGACTGAACAGAACGGCGGCGCTGGCGCCAGCGTCGCGCCGGAAGCGCCCAAGCAGGTCACAGGTCTTCGGCATCACGGAAAAACCTTCCTCGAAAGTGGAAGGACTTAATCACGGAAGGCTTCCGATTCCGTAAAACAGATCGATAAAATTGAATGTGATCGCAAAATCAGGACATCGGGCGACAACTCGCCGCGGCCGGAGCGCGCCGCGAGTGCCCGCCATGCTTGTCGCGGCAAATGCCGGACACTCGTTAACAGCTATTTAACCACAGTACGGTCCAATACATCCTACGGCATCCTCATCCGCGAGCTCCCCCCGTGACCCAGGTCATCGATTCCAACGCGCTGATGTCGGTGAGCACCCCGGTCGTCGGCCGTGGCTCGCTGACGCGCCGGCTTTGCGCCTATGTCGTGCCGACCGGCGAGGAGCGCACCATTCCGGCGGATGCGGTCCTCGTCTCCAAGACCGATCTCTTCGGCCGCATCACCTATATCAGCGACGACTATCTGCGCCTCCTCGGGCTCGCCGGCGAAGAAGCGATCGGCGCGCCGCATTCGCTGCTGCGCCATCCGATGATGCCGGGCGCGATCTTCCGCAAGCTGTGGAACCACCTGAGGGCGAACGAGCCCTTCACCTTCTTCCTCGCCAACATGTGCGCCTCGGGCGACCATTTCTGGGCGCTGGCGCGGGTCTCGCCGGTGCATGACGAGGCCGGGCTGGTGATCGGATACCATTCGGACCTCTCGGTGCCCAATCCCGATTGCATCGAGGAAATCGACGCGCTCTACGAACGCATGCGGGCCGTCGAGAAGCGCTGCCGCAACGAGGCCGAGGGCATCGCCGCGGCGCTATCGGTGTTCGAGCGCGCACTGCGCGGACACGAGCCGAGCTGCGCCCGCATCATGGTCGACTGAACCGCCCGTCGATCGGCGTGCTTGACCCCTTTGGCCCGGCCGACTACCGTCCGGCGCGCCTGATGTCCCCAACGCCGGACCCTCGCGCCATGACCGCCGACAGCCTGCCGCCGCACATGCATCCCTCGCGCTCGTTCCAGGGCCTGATCCTCACCCTGCAGCGCTATTGGGCCGATTACGGCTGCGTCGTCCTGCAGCCCTACGACATGGAAGTCGGCGCCGGCACCTTCCATCCGGCGACCACCCTGCGCTCGCTCGGCCCGAAGCACTGGAACGCCGCCTATGTGCAGCCGTCGCGGCGGCCGAAGGACGGCCGCTACGGCGAGAACCCGAACCGGCTGCAGCACTACTACCAGTTCCAGGTGATCCTGAAGCCGTCGCCGGCCGACCTGCAGGAGCTCTACCTGAAGAGCCTCTACGCGATCGGCATCGACCCCGAGATCCACGACATCCGCTTCGTCGAGGACGACTGGGAGAGCCCGACGCTCGGCGCCTGGGGCCTCGGCTGGGAGTGCTGGTGCGACGGCATGGAGGTCTCGCAGTTCACCTATTTCCAGCAGGTCGCCGGTTTCGAATGCGCGCCGGTCTCGGGCGAGCTGACCTATGGCCTGGAGCGCCTGGCCATGTATGTGCAGGGCGTCGAGAACGTCTACGACCTCAACTTCAACGGCCGCGACGGCGCCGAGAAGGTGAGCTATGGCGACGTCTTCCTGCAGGCCGAACAGGAATATTCCCGGCACAATTTCGAGCATGCCGACACCGAGATGCTGTTCCGCCGCTTCCGCGAGGCCGAGGTCGAGTGCAAGGCGCTGATCGAAAAAGGCGACGAGGGCGAGCGTCATCTGATGGCGCTGCCGGCCTACGACCAGTGCATCAAGGCGAGCCACATCTTCAATCTGCTCGACGCGCGCGGCGTCATCTCGGTGACCGAGCGGCAGAGCTATATCCTCAGGGTGCGCGAACTCGCCAAGGCCTGCGGCGCGGCCTGGCTGAAGACCGCCGGCGGCGGGGCGGTGTGAGGATCGGTAATCCTCACGAAATACCCGCCGGGTAGAGCAACGGCAACCACCGCTCCACGACATCGATCGGAAACCCGAGCCGAACCTTGCCCTTCGGCGTCGCCGAGACGAGCAGTCGCCTGTCGAGGAGGCCGGCAAGGACGGTACGCGCCTGCCGCTCTCGATAGCCTGTCAGCGTGGCGGCCATGCTGCGCTGAAATTCGCCTGCCACCACCGCCTCGCGTAGCAGCGGCCAGCTTCCCTTGGCCAGGCGCCCGGAAAGCACTTCCTCCGCGCACCAGACCTCCATGCGGCCGAGCAATTCGCGCGGTTCCACGAGACCCTCCATGAAGCGCACCTGATCGAGGCAACACGACAGGAAGAAGTCGCAGAACGCGACAAGTCCGCGTTCGGTGAGATTGCCCCTCCCGTCGAGATCGCCGTGCCTCGGCTCATCCGCTGCGGCGAGCAGGCGCTTGTAGTCCTCGACACTGCGGGCGAGGCCCCGTGATACCGACCACAGGTCCGATCCGATGTGGAGATCACGCAGCACGGCATGGGAGAACAGCCTTGCGACACGGCCGTTGCCATCTGAAAAGGGATGGATCCAGACCAGCCGGTGATGCGAGGCGCCAACTGCGATCACGCGCTGGATGCGCGACAGACGGGCCGGATCGTAGGCTTCCGTAAACCGGCTCAGCAGCAACCCGAGGTTTGCCGGTTCCGGTGCTTCGTGCCGGCCCACCTTGACGAAGCCCTTGCGGAATTCTCCGGGCTCGACCGGCGCACTTTTCCTGTTCCGACTATCACGGACAACAAGCAGATCGGATGGCAGACGGGTGCAGAACTCGCGATGAATCCAGCGAATGCCGTCTTCGGAGACGACCGGCCCCGGCATCGCATCGCGATCGATCATCCTTTGCACTTCGATATGTGCTCGGGCTTCGCGCTGGAGATCGCGCTTTTCCGGCTCGGCCGAATAATCGTCGGCGAGCGCCCGGTCTATGTCGATCGGGTGCGTGTTGTGCCCCTCGATCAGGTTCGAGTAGTAGCAGTTCATCGAACGGACGAGGTCGCCAATGGACGCGCCGAGAATCGGATTGAGACGCGCAGCGAACGCGCTTGCCGCCGCGATCAACTCGACCGCCTTGTCCTCGAGCTCCCGCGTTGTGGCGGGCAGCATCGGCTCCATGGAATAAATGCCGGTCATACTGCCGATCTCTCTCTCATATTTTTTCAATATAATACAGACTGTTAAAATAGTAACTCCGATTGGAATTGCCGGTCATTTTGCCGATATTCTTGCCGATGTCTCAGGGCTCTGTCCCAAACCGAATCCGACATGCGCCGCATCGCCTCACACCGGCAGCTCGGTCGTGCGCTTGACCGTGCGCAGCGCCATCGTCGATTGCAGGCGGACGACGCCGGGCAGCTGGGTCAGGATCTCGGTGTGCAGGCGTTCGAGGTCCGGGGCGTCGCGATAGACGAGATGCAGCATGTAGTCGGCCTGGCCGGCGAGCAGATAGCAGGCGAGCACCTCGGGCACCTTCCGGACCGCCTCCTCGAAGCGATCGAGCGTCTGGCGGCCCTGCTGGTCGAGCGTCACCTGGACGAAGGCATTGCCTGGAAAACCGGCCCGGCGCTGGTCGAGGCGCATCGTATAGCCCTCGATCAGGCCGCTTTCCTCGAGCAGCCGGACGCGCCTCAGGCACGCCGACGGCGACAGCGACACCTTCTCGGCGAGCTCGACATTGGCGATGCGTCCATCGGCCTGCAAGAGGCGCAAAATCGCACGATCCCGACCATCGAGCTTCATTGGCGCAATTTCCTTCGACAAATTGCTTTGATCGTCGAATTTTCTCCAATCGACATCGCGAAGGCAAGCTGCGTTTGACAGGAAATTGCATCGCCGGCGCCCCATAATCCTTCGAGCGGAGAGGAAAACGCGCTGCCGCCGGTGCGGCGGTTTGCGAACAAGCGGCGATGGAGAGCCCCATGCGGATCGGCGTGCCCAAGGAAATCAAGAATCACGAATACCGGGTCGGCCTCGTTCCCGGCAGCGTGCGCGAGCTGACCGACCGCGGCCACGAGGTGGTGGTCGAGACCGGCGCCGGCCTCGGCGCGGGGCTCAGCGACGCCGACTACGAGGCGGTCGGCGCGAAGATCCTGCCGAATGCCGAGGCGGTGTTTTCCAGCGCCGAGATGATCGTCAAGGTCAAGGAGCCGCTCGCCGTCGAGCGCGCCCGCCTTTCCAAGGGCCAGGTGCTCTTCACCTATCTCCACCTCGCGCCCGATCCCGAGCAGACCGAGGACCTCGTCAAGTCCGGCGCGACCTGCATCGCCTACGAGACGGTGACGAGCCCGATCGGCACGCTGCCGCTGCTGACCCCGATGTCGGAGGTCGCCGGCCGCATGGCGCCGCAGGTCGGCGCGGCGTGCCTCGAGAAAGAACGCGGCGGCCGCGGCGTGCTGCTCGGCGGCGTGCCCGGCGTTCCGGCGGCCGAGGTGCTGGTTCTCGGCGGCGGCGTCGCCGGCACCAATGCGACGCTCATCGCCGTCGGCATGGGCGCCAACGTCACCGTCGTCGACCGCAACCTCGAGGCCCTGCGCCGCATCGCCGCCCAGTTCGGCAATGCCGTGCGCACCGTCTATTCGACCCGCGACGCGATCGAGCATCACGCGCCCTACGCCGACCTCGTGATCGGCACGGTGCTGGTGCCGGGCGCGGCGGCGCCGAAGCTCGTCTCGGCCGAGATCGTCAGGAAGATGAAGCCGGGCGCGGCCATCGTCGACGTCGCCATCGACCAGGGCGGCTGCTGCGAGACGAGCCGGCCGACGAGCCATTCCGAGCCGACCTATGTGGTCGACGACGTCGTCCACTACTGCGTCACCAACATGCCGGGCGCGGTCGCCCGCACCTCGACCTTCGCGCTCAACAACGCCACCCTGCCCTTCGCCCTCGCGCTTGCCGACAAGGGCTGGAAGAAGGCGCTGGCCGACGATGCGCACCTCAGGGCCGGCCTCAACGTGCACGAAGGCAAGGTCACGCACGAGGCGGTCGCCTCGGCGCTCGGCCTCCCCTTCACCGCGCCGGAAACCTTCCTCGGTCTCTGACGATCCCCGGCTTCCAACGACAACAACCGCGATGCGAAACTCGACGCCGGCCCTCGGGCCGGCGTTCTTATTTCGGCCGGACGAAGGCGTTCCGGTCCCGCTCGACCGCGTCGCGCACGAGGCAGCCGTCGATATGGTCGTTGACGAGGCCGACCGACTGCATGAAGGCGTAGACCGTCGTCGGCCCGACGAAGCTCCAGCCGCGCTTCTTCAGCTCCCTGGCGAGCGCCGTCGATTCCGCGGTCTTGGCGAGAGCGGCAAGGGTCGCCCGGTCGAGGCGCCCGGGGCGGGCGGCGGGATCTGGCTCGAAGCGCCAGACGAAAGCGGCGAGCGAGCCGGCCTCGTCGCGCAGCGCGCGGGCCCGGCGGGCATTGTTGATCGCCGACTGGATCTTGCCGCGATGGCGCACGATGCCGGCATCGCCGAGCAGCCGGGCGACGTCCGCCTCGCCGAATTCGGCGACCGCATCGATGTCGAAGCCGGAAAAGGCGCAGCGGAAATTCTCGCGTTTCCGGAGGATCGTCAGCCAGGAGAGCCCCGACTGGAAGCCCTCGAGGCAGAGCTTTTCATAGAGCCGGGTGTCGTCGGCGACCGGCCGGCCCCATTCCTCGTCGTGATAGGCATGATAGAGCGGGTCGCCGGCGCACCAGAAGCAGCGCGCCCGGCCGTCCGGACCGGCGATGAGATCGGGTTTCGACATGACTCCCCTTCCGCGGCGGATGTGCCGGGGCAAGGATAGCAGCCCGGGACGTCGCGTGAAGCGGCGTCAGGCGAAGAGCGCGTCGATATCGTCCTGGCTGGCGACGCCGAATTCGTCCTCGAGCGCCGGGCCGTTGAGGAGAGCATGATCGCCCTCGGCGGCCTGCGGCTTCTCGCCGTCGATGCCGGAGAAACTGTCGATGCCGCCCCAGATCTGGATCATCCGCTCGACCCGCGCCTCGACGAAGTGCATCGCCTTGACGACCTTGGAAATGCGCTGGCCGGTGAGATCCTGGAAATTGCAGGCCTCGAAGATGCGCACGACCGAATCCTGCATGTCCGAGACCATGCCCTGATCGTCGCCCTTCAGCTTGGCGTGCAGGTTGCCGGCGACCTCGTCGATGTGCTCGGCGGCGGCGAGGATCGATTCCGTCGCGTTCTCGGTGCCGAGCACGATGGCGTCGAGCTGGTCGGTGACGCGACCCATCTCGGTCGAATCGAAATTGGTCTGGTGCAGCGAGGCGATCTCGCGCTTGGTGCGATCGATGGCGTCGGTGATCGCGTCGAGTTCGGTCTTCAGCTTGGAGGCTTCGCCGAGCTCGCGGCGCAGCTCGGCAAGAAGCGCCGCCGTCTGGTTGACCTCGCCCTCGCCCTCCGACCGCGCCTCGAGCAGGCGGCGGATCGCGGCGAACTCGGCCATGATCTCTCCGTGTCGCGCGCCGGCGCGCGGATCGGGGCCCGAGCCGGCGGCAGGCTCGTCGGCCGACTGCAGATAGGTCTCGATCTTGAAGAGCTTGCGATTGCGCTCCGGCATTCAAATCTCCCTGACGCGACGAACTGCCTCGGGGTACGCCGCCCTCGCACCCCGCCGACGGCCGCAGGTCTGGCCGCGGGCCACGGTTTCCGCAAAAACCGTAAAGGCTCGTCCTTAACAATCTGTTCTCGGAAAGCCGGCAAAACAGGAGGAATTCAGGCAGCGCGGCGATCGCGCGGGCGCTGGCCCTCGCCGAGGGCGGCCGGCTCGCGATCGAGGCCCCCGGCAACGAGTTCGGCACGGTCGGCGAGCACCCGGGTGATCTCGGCGATCTCGCTCCAGCGGCCGACCGCGTGCGGCTGGCGGGCCGGGGTGCGCGCGGCGGCGTCGGCACGGACGCTCGCCGGCAGGGCGTGCATGGCCGTGCCGAGGGCGGCGGCGGCGCGATGGAGGTCGCGCAGCATGGCGCCGACGACCGGATCGTTGTCGCCGGTGCGACGCTCGCCCGCGGCCCGTTCGGCGGCAACGCGGTCGACGACCCGGTTGATCGCGGCGGCAAGCTCGGCATGGCGGCCGGCAAGACCGCCCGCGGCGAAGCGGCGGCCGGCGCGGCCGGCGGCGAGCGCCGCCATCACGGCCTCGAGTTCGCGGGCAAAGACGTCGGCGACGTCGAGCTGGCGATTGACCGCGCGGGCAAGGTCGTTGCAGACGGCGCGGCCGCTCTTGACGCCGACGATGCGGTGATCGAGCTCGCCGGCGGCGGCGGCATGGCAGACGCGGATCGCCTCGTCGACGACCGGGCGGAAACTGTCGGCCGGCTGGGCGGCGCGGCGGGCGAGCCGTTCGACCGCGGCCATCAGCGTGTAGAACTCCTCGGCATCCTCGAGACCGGCGAAGTCGGCGCCACGACCGTTGTTGGCCGCCAACCGGCAGGCCTCGGTCGCCTTGGCGAGGTGCCGGTCGAAGGCGACGAGCCCATTGGCGGCAACGGCGAGCGGTACGAGGGCGAGCCCGCCGGCAAGGCCGATCGGCCCGAACTGGGAGATCGCTGCGGCGAGGCCGACGAGGATGAGCGCGGCGGAAAGGGCAATCGCTCCGAGCGCCCGTGCCGGAGGGCTGGAGCGGTTCATCCCGCCGACCCCCGGGCCGCGGCGCGGTCCCGCCGAGCGCCGATGCCATGGCAAGGACGGCTGCTCGAACGGGTCTGGGTGAGGCGGCGCATCATCGCTCTTTTCAGAGACTCCTCGGGGGCTTCGGTTAACGATTTAAGAAAGAACATGGTTTACAAAGTACTAATTGAACGATCGACACCCCGGACCCGGTCCGAGGTTTTTCTTCGAAATTCAGCCTTTTCGGCGACATCCGGAAAGGTTTTCGGCACCCGCCGACGACCGTTGACGCCCTCGCCGACATGCGTACCCTCTTGGCGAACGGGCCGTGCGAACGTATGTCGCGGGTCCCGAGAAGGAGCGGATGGGTCGCATGGCATCGCCCCGGAACCATGGCCGACTGGCCGTCGTCGTCGCCCTCGCGGCGATGCTCGCGGGCGCGTCCGGCGCGGCGGCCGGTGAGCCGAAGCGTTATGGCGACAAGGAACTCTTCGCCGGCTTCGAGAAGACTGTGTTCGGTCTCGAATACGCATCGAGCAATGGCGGCGCCTTCTATGTGAAGAAGTATACCGGCCCGGTCCGGGTGTTCGTCGACAATCGGGCGACGCGGAACCGGCGCGCCGCCGTCACGGGCTTCATCGCCGAGACCCGCCGCGCCATCCGCGGCCTCGACATCGCCGTCGTCTCAAAGGCCGAGGCCGCCAACTTCCATCTCTATGTCGTCGACCGGGCGGACTACGATCGCGTCGTGCGCAGCGAGGTGTTCGGCGATCGTGGCGCCTCGAGCGTCGGCGCCTGCATGGTGCGGGTGCGCTCGGACCGGAACGGCATCCGCACCTCGTCGGCCGTGATCGTCTCCGACGAGGGCGAGTTCCTGTTCCGGCGCTGCCTCGTCGAGGAGACCCTGCAGGGGCTCGGCCCGCTCAACGACGATCGCAGCCTCGCCCACAGCGTCTTCAACGACGGCTCGCGCCTGTCGCGGCTGACGCGGCACGACCGCTTCGTCCTCAACATGCTCTACCACCCGAGCGTCCGGCCCGGCATGTCGAAGGCCGAGGCACGGGCGGTCCTGCCGCAGGTTCTCGAAGACGTGCGGCGACATCTGCGCTGACGGCGCCGTTCATCTTGGCGGACGGTTTTTCTTGCCGCAGAACAAGCGGCGGCGCACACTCCGATCATCGCATTTCGCGTGACATCGAGGAGCTACGGCATGCGACGTCTCGTTCTCTACGTCCTGGCGGTTCTCCTCTGGAGCACGGCAAGCATCGCGGCCGCCGAAAGGGCGGCCGATTTTTCCGATGACCAGCTGATCGACGGTTTCGAGCGCACGGTGTTCGGCTCGGAAGGCGGCGGCTCGCGCGCCGACAAGCTGCGCGTCAAGAAATACGCCGGCCCGGTCAAGCTTTTCGTCGTCAATGCCTCGAGCACCAATCGCGAGCGGACGCTCAACGACTTCGTGAAGCTGGTCAACAAGAGCGTGCGCAACCTCAGCATCCGCCGCGTCAACTCGGACAAGTCCGCCAATATGGTGGTGTTCCTGGTCGATCGCGGCAATTACCGCTCGATCATCCGCGATACGCTGCCGCCGAACTACGACACCCGCTTCCTGCAGTCGAACGACTGTTCGGCGATCGTCGCGGCGTCGAACTACAAGATCGAACTCGCCTTCGTCTACATCGTCGCCAACGAGACGGCGCGCGCCTTCAACCACTGCCTCGTCGAGGAGATCCTGCAGAGCCTCGGCCCGGTCAACGACGACTGGCGGCTGAAATACAGCATCTTCAACGACTACAGCGGCGTCGACACGTTCGGGGTGTTCGACTGGTACATCCTCAACATGCTCTACGACAAGCGCGTGCGGCCGGGTATGAGCCGCGCCGAGACGCGCAAGATGCTGCCGGCGATCATCGCCGACACCCGCAAGCGGCTGGTGCAGCTGCAGCAGCGCGGCGGGGCCAAGAAGCGCTGAGGGCCAAGGCCGCCGGACGGCCTTTCACCTGTCGTTAACCACTCCAAAAAACCCTTTGCAAACCATAATGATAAGTTGACGCGCCAGAGCCGGCGCATATTCAAACGATTCACCATTCGGTTGGAAATCGCTCCCTATCGTCGAGGCGAGCGAAGAGTGTCCGGCCGCCTTCGGCAATGGTCCGCGGGATCGCCGGCACGGTGTCTTCGTCACGCGGGCGGAGTGTGTCGCCCGTCTCGCAACACGACGAAACCTGTACCGAGTACGTCGATGAAACGAACGATCCTCACTGCCCTTTCGATCGCGGTGGCGGCAACGGCATTGGCCGCAGAGGCCGACGCTTCCGACAATCGCTACCGCCCCAAGCCGAACATCCGGCTTTCCAACGATCTCACCGATCCCTGGCTGATGCAGCTGCGGCCGAGCGTGCGCTTCGGTCCGAGCCGGCAGTCCGTCGTCGCACCGGAGCTGCGTGACGGCGGCGTGCGCGTCGCGCCCTCGGCGGCGGAACCGCCGCTGGCCCCGGGCCGGGTGCGCATCCGCGCCTCGAGCGGCGCGGCGGAGGTCTCGGCGCTCGCGCCGCGGCCGGCAGCCCCGACGCCGACGCCGAAGAAGGCCAAGGCGAGCGGCCGCGAAGTCGACCCGCAGTTCCTGCCGACCGAAGTCGACTATGACGGCGGCGAGACGCCCGGCACCATCGTCATCGATACCGGCTCGCGCCACCTCTATCTCGTCGAGGACGGCGGCCGGGCGCGGCGCTACGGCGTCGGTGTCGGACGACCCGGCTTCGAATGGGCCGGCACCCACAAGATCACCCGCAAGGCCGAGTGGCCGGCCTGGGTTCCGCCGCCGGAGATGCGCGAGCGCAAGCCCGGCCTGCCGGCGCGCATGGAAGGGGGCCCCGCCAACCCGCTCGGCGCGCGGGCCATGTATCTCGGCTCGACGCTCTATCGCATCCACGGCTCGAACGAGCCCTGGTCGATCGGCAAGGCGGTCTCCTCGGGCTGCATCCGCATGCGCAACGAGGACGTCATCGACCTCTATGGCCGCGTCGGCGTCGGCACCAAAGTGATCGTCATGTGACGCGGCAGGGGCCGGCAGCGGCCCCTGCCCGCCGCGCCCGCGACCTCGGGCGGGCAACAACGACGCGAAGACGGCAAAGGCCGCGCCGGAGATCCGGCGCGGCCTTTCCATGTCCGAACCGGGGGCAACCTCAGGCGGTCTCCGGCGCCCTCCCGGGCTCGGCCTCGGCAGCGCCGACCGCGGCTTCCGCCGCCGCCTCCTCGGCCGCCTCCGCCGCCGCGCGGGCTTCGCGCTCGGCGGCCGCCTGCGCCGCGGCGCGCTCGGTCATGCGCCGCTTGGCCAGCCCCGCCTCGACGAGGCTTTGCGGCATCAGGCCGCCATCGGCCCAGTCGAGGAGTTCGACCGTGTGGACCACCGGGATCGCGGTTCCCGAGCCGATCTGCATGGCGCAGCCGACATTGCCGGTGGCGATGATGTCGGGGGCGAGGCTCTCGATATTGCCGACCTTCCTGTCGCGCAGCTTGCGGGCGATCTCGGGCTGCATGACGTTGTAGGTGCCGGCCGAGCCGCAGCAGATGTGACCCTCGGGCACGTCGCGGACGACGAAGCCGGCCTTCTCCAGGAGCAGCTTCGGCTCGCGGCGGATGCGCTGGCCGTGCTGCATGGAACAGGCCGAGTGGTAGGCGACGGTGAAGCCGGTCTCGACCGCCGGCGGCGGCAGATCGATCGTCGCGAGATACTGGCTGACGTCCTTGGCGAGCGCCGAAACGCGCGCCGCCTTTTCGGCATAGGCCGGATCGAGGCGCAGCATGTGGCCGTAGTCCTTGACCGTCGTGCCGCAGCCGGACGCGGTGATGAGGATGGCGTCGAGACCGCCATTCTCGATCTCGGCGGTCCAGGCGTCGACATTGCGGCGTGCCTGATCGAGGGCGGTCGCCTCGCGGCCCATGTGGTGGACGAGCGCGCCGCAGCAGCCGGCCTTCGGCGACTGCACCACCTCGATGCCGTTGCGGGTGAGGAGCGAGATGGTCGCCTGATTGACCTCGGGCGTCAGCACCGGCTGGGCGCAGCCGGCAAGCAGCGCGACGCGGCCGCGGCGGGTGCCGAGCGCGGCGTAGGTGCCGGCCGCCTCGGTCGGCACGCGCGGCGCCATCGGCCGCGGCGCGAGATCGAGCATCGCGGCGAGGCGTTTGAAGCCGCCGGGGAGCCTGGCCAGCAGCGGCTTCAGCGGCGCGCCGTAGACGGCGGCGGCGAGCGCGGCGCGCAGGCGCGTCGGATAGGGCAGCACGAAGGCGAGCAGCGCCCGCATCGCCCGGTCGGCCAGGGGGCGCCTGTGGCTCTTTTCGACCCGCACCCGGGCATAGTCGACGAGGTGCATGTAGTCGACGCCCGACGGGCAGGTCGTCATGCAGGAGAGGCAGGTGAGGCAGCGGTCGAGATGACGCGCGACTTCGCCGGTCGCGTGGCCGCCCTTCTCGAGCATGTCCTTGATGAGGTAGATGCGGCCGCGCGGGCTGTCGAGTTCGTCGCCGATGACGAGGAAGGTCGGACAGGTCGCGGTGCAGAAGCCGCAATGGACGCATTTCCGCAGGATCGCCTCGGCCTCGGCGATCTTCGGGTCGGCGCGCTGCTCGGGGCTGAAGTTGGTCTGCATCGCCTCACATCCCTTCGTACATGCGGCCGGGATTGAGAATGCCGCGCGGATCGAAGCTCGCCTTGTAGCGCTGGGCGATGACCGCGAGGCCGCGCGGCTGCGGCTGGAACACCGGTACCCTGGCGCGCAGGTCCTCGGAGGCACGGATGAGGGTCGCATGGCCGCCGTGCCGGGCGAGCGCACCGCGCACGAGGGCCGCGCCGGCGTCCCCACTCTCGGCGAGGTTCAGCCAGATTAGGCCGCCGCCCCAGTCATAGGTGACGCGGGCCTCGGTCTCCCGGGCAATCGCGGCTGCGACCTTCCAGCCCTCGGTCGGCGCCGTCGAGATGCGCCAAACCGGCGTCTCGCCGCCGGCGAAGGCCTTGACGTCGCGGATGTCGAGCCAGAGGGCGCGCGACTGCGCCTCGGTCAGAAGCTCGGCGCCACCATGGGCCTCGAGGAGCGCCCGGGTCGCCTCGACGCGGTTCGCGACGGAGGGGGCAAAGCCTTCGATGCGCAGCACGGTCAGCGCCTTGCCGACATCGAGGCCGGCCTTCAGCGAAAGCCCGGAAAGGCTCGGTGCCGGCAGATGCGCGGCGGCGGAAATCTCGAAGGGCGAGCCGAGCGCCGTCGACATCGCCGCGCTCGCCGCCTCGTCGGGCAAGCCGAGGAAGACGAGGCTCGCCTCGGTCTCGGCGCGCGGCATGACCTTGACCGTCACCTCGGTCATCGCGACGAGCGTGCCCCAGGAGCCGGCGACGCCCTTCGACAGGTCGTAGCCGGTGACGTTCTTCATGACGCGGCCACCGGCCTTGAAGGCCTCGCCGCGGCCGGAGACCGCCTTCATGCCGAGGAAGTGGTCGCGGGCGGCGCCGGCCTTGATGCGGCGCGGGCCGGAGAGATTTGCGGCGAGCGCGCCGCCGATGGTGCCGGCACCGCGCTTGCGGCCGAACAGCGGGCCGTAGTCCATCGGCTCGAAGGCGAGTTCCTGGCCCTTTTCGGCCAGCGCCGAATGGATCTTCGAGATCGGCGTGCCCGCCCCGGCCGACAGCACCAGTTCGTCCGGCTCGTAGAGGGTGATGCCGGCAAGGCCGGAGAGGTTGAGCAGGCCCGCATCCTCGACCGGGCGGCCGATCGCGCGCTTGGAGCCTGCCCCGCGGATCTCCAGCGGCCGGCGCTCGACATTGGCCTCGAGAATCGCGGCGACGACTTCGGCCTCGTCACTGGGCTTCATGGTCTTCATAATCTGGAGCCTCTCGTGCCTCGGTGCCAAATACGCCGGAGATGAACCATACGTTTTTCTCTGACTTCTCGTTTCGCATCGGGTCTGTCCGAAAACCGGTTCCCACTTTTCGGCCCGATGCTCTTTTCTCTGACTTCTCGTTTCGCATCGGGTTTGTCCGAAAACCGGTTCCCACTTTTCGGCCCGATGCTCTTTTCTCTGACTTCTCGTTTCGCATCGGGTCTGTCCGAAAACCGGTTCCCACTTTTCGGCCCGATGCTCTTTGCTCTGACTTCTCGTTTCGCATCGGGTTTGTCCGAAAACCGGTTCCCACTTTTCGGCCCGATGCTCTAGAACCGCGGAATATCGGGGAACGGCATGTTGTTGCCGGAGACGTGCATGCGGCCGACCTCGGCACAGCGATGCAGCGTCGGGAACACCTTGCCGGGATTGAGCAGTTGCTTGTCGTCGAAGGCGCATTTGACGCGCATCTGATGGGCGAGGTCGATCTCGTCGAACATCGCCGGCATCAGGTCGCGCTTCTCGACGCCGACGCCGTGCTCGCCGGTCAGGACGCCGCCGACCTCGACGCAGAGTCTGAGGATATCGGCGCCGAAATCCTCGGCCTTCTCGATCTCGCCGGGCACGTTGGCATCATAGAGGATGAGCGGATGGAGATTGCCGTCGCCGGCGTGGAAGACGTTGGCGACCCGCAGGCCGTAGCGCTCGCTCATCTCGCGCATGGCGGCGAGCACCGTCGGCAGCTGGTGGCGCGGAATGGTGCCGTCCATGCAGTAATAGTCGGGCGAGATGCGGCCGACCGCCGGGAAGGCCGACTTGCGCCCGGCCCAGAAGGTCAGGCGTTCCTCGTCGCTGGTCGAGACGCGGACATAGGTGGCGCCGTTCTCGGCGGCGATCTCCTCGACGCGGACGAGCAGATGGTCGACCTCGACCTCCGGCCCGTCGAGCTCGACGATCAGCAGTGCCTCGACGTCGAGCGGATAGCCGGCGTGGATGAAATCCTCGGCGGCGGCGATCGCCGGGCGGTCCATCATCTCCATGCCGCCGGGAATGATGCCGGCGGCGATGATGTCGGCGACGCACTTGCCGCTCGCCTCGGCGCTCGGAAAGCCGATCAGCGCGGCGCGGGCCGAGGGCGGCTTGGCGAGCAGGCGCACGGTCACCTCGGTGACGACCGCGAGGAGCCCCTCCGAGCCGGTGAGGACGGCGAGAAGATCGTAGCCCTCGGCGTCGAGATGCTTGCCGCCGAGGCGGATCACCTCGCCGGTCATCAGCACCGCCTCGACACCGAGCACGTTGTTCATGGTGAGGCCGTATTTGAGGCAATGGACGCCGCCCGAGTTCTCGGCGACGTTGCCGCCGATCGAGCAGGCGATCTGGCTCGAGGGATCGGGCGCATAGTAGAAGCCGGCATGGTCGACGGCCTGGCTGATGGCGAGGTTGGTGACGCCCGGCTGCACCGTCGCGCAGCGATTGGCGTAGTCGATGTCGAGCACGCGGCGGAACTTCATCATGCTCATCAACACGCCGTCGGCGAGCGGCAGGGCGCCGCCGGAAAGCGAGGTGCCGGCGCCGCGCGGCACCACCTTCACGTCGTTCTCGTAGCAGTATTGCAGGATGCGCGAGACCTGCTCGGTGGTCTCCGGCAGGACGACGACGAAGGGCATCTGGCGATAGGCGGTCAGCCCGTCGCTCTCGTAGGGGCGCATCGCCGCCTCGTCGGCAATGACCCCGTCGCCGGGAACGATCCTGCCGAGCGCGGCAATGATCTCGCGACGATGCATCAGGGTCGTCTCGTCGGGCGCGGGCATCTCGAGGCCGCTCATCGGCGAATCCCCCGTGGTTAGTTTATTTGACCTCTGGGCTGGCCCACTCATACAGGAACGGGCCGGCGAAAGCACGCCCCCCGCATCCGCGCGGCTCACGTGATCCCCGGGAAATCTAGGCCGTCCGCCAGCGCTTTCCAACCGCCGCGGCGGCGCAGGACTTTTTCGCACTGATTGCGCAAGCTCATTGAAAGTCACCGCGAAAGGTGCGGAAAATCTCATAAATAAAAAACAGGCTCCCCGATCCTGAATGCCTAGAAGGGAGGGTCGAATGAGCGTCCTCAGCGATATGGAAATCTTCGCCCGCGTGGTGACCGCCGGCAGCCTATCGGCGGCCGGTCGCGAGGTATCGCTCTCACCGGCCGTCGTCTCCAAGAGCCTCAGGCGCCTCGAGGAACGGCTCGGCACCCGCCTGTTGCAGCGCACGACGCGGCGCATCGCGCTCACCGAGGCCGGTCAGGGCTATTTCGAGCGGGTGGTGGCGATCCTCGCCAGCGTCGAGGAAGCCGAGGATTTCGTCTCGCGGCGCTCGACGCTGGCGCG
>JAKPQE010000061.1 GCA_029572955.1 Pseudomonadota bacterium | reverse complement strand
CGGCGCCGAGCTGACCTTCATGGAGATGCCGAAGGACATCCGCACCTACGCCGCGCCGCTCCTGCCGGAGCCGGAGGAGGTGACCGGCATCGGCCCGGCTCTCGACCTGCTCGACGGCGTCCGCCGCGCCGCAGCAACCATGGATATCGGCGGCGAGCCCGAGGTCTTCGACATCACCGGGCTCGATGCCGCCAGCCGCGCCTTCGTCGACCAGGCGCTCGGCGACGGCGAGGTATCGATCGTCGCCGGAGCCACGGTGCAGGTCCAGGAGAGCGTGCTTGCAGGCATCTGGCGCGTGCACGAGGTCGAGGTCACAGGCGGCTTGAAGCGCGACACGATCGAGGTCGGCGCCTTTCCGGCCTGCGTGCGGCGGATCGCGGCGGAAGGCACCCTCGAATCCCTTAGGCCCCACCGCGGCCCGGTGCCGGCCGGCGTCGTCAATGCGCCGCCGCTCGTCACCGAGCTCGACGACCGCATCGGCGCCTATCGCCCCGGCGTCCCCGCCCATGCCATCAATCTCACGCTGCTGCCCCTGACCGACGAGGATCTCGCCTTTCTCGACGAGCGTCTCGGGCCCGGCACGGTGACCATCCTGTCGCGTGGCTACGGCAACTGCCGCATCAGCTCGACGGTGACGAGGCACGCCTGGCGCGTGCGATATTTCAATTCGCGCGATGCGATCGTGCTCGACACCATCGAGGTCGTCGACGTGCCGAGCGTCGCCTGCGCGGCCGCCGAGGACTTGCGTGACAGCGCGCAGCGCCTCGGCGAGATCCTGGGAGCCTACCGGTGAGCGGTCCCGCCGAGAGCAGAGGCTTCTTCGCCGGCTCCTACGGCGGCGACGACGCGCGCATCGCCGACGCCACCCGCCTCGAGTGCAGGATCTGCTGGCACGTCTACGACCCGGCCCTCGGCGACGACTACTGGCAGATCCCGCCTGGCACGCCGTTCTCGGCGCTGCCGGAGCACTGGACTTGTCCCAACTGCGACGGCGACAAGGCGGGATTCATGATCCTGGACGCCCAGGAGCCGGACGAGGACAACGGCCATGGCTGACGATCCTGCCATGGCTGACGGTCAGACCCGGGTCGGCGACATCGCGCGCCGCCTCGAGGAGGCGTACGAGCGGGTGGCGAGCGAGCGCATGGCCGGCATTCCTATCCTCAACCCGCGCCTGTCGGTGGAGGTCGTCGGCGCCCGCGAATGGGAGGGGCTTTGGCTCGGCGTCCTGGTGACGCCGTGGTCGATCAACCTCATGCTGCTGCCACTCGAG
>JAKPQE010000055.1 GCA_029572955.1 Pseudomonadota bacterium | reverse complement strand
AGCTTGCCGACGGCCTGTACCGCATCGGTGTGGAACATGACGCCGGCGGCATTGGCCAGGCGCGCCATTTCCTCGACCGGAAACAGCGTGCCGGTCTCGTTGTTCGCCCACATCACCGAGACGATGGCGACCTTGTCGGAGAGCAGCTTGCGGTATTCGGCCAGATCGAGCCGGCCGCGCATGTCGACCTTCAGGTAGTGGACCGTGTAGCCGTCCTTCTCGAGGTTTTCGCAAAGGGCGAGCACGGCCGGATGTTCGACATTGGTGGTGATGATCTCGCGCCGGGCCGGCTGGGCCTTCAGCGCCGAGAGGATGGCGGTCGAATCCGATTCCGTCCCGCACGAAGTGAAGATGATCTCGCTGTCATGCTCGGCGCCAAGCAGCGCCTGGATACGGCCGCGCGCCTCCTTGATGGCGTGGCCGACGCGGTTGCCGAACTGGTGCATCGAGGACGGGTTGCCGAATTGCTCGGTGAAATAGGGCAGCATGGCCGCGACCACGGCCTCGTCGACCCGGGTCGTCGCGTTGTTGTCGAGATAGATGCCGTCCATGGTCGTCTTCCTCACACCTTGGCGAGCTGGCTCGCGGGCAGGACGCGGACGAATTCGCCAAGCGCCTCGACAAGCTTCTGCTGGATGCCGTTGAGCGTGACCGACGCCATCTGGCAGTTCATGCAGGCGCCCTTCATGTTGACGAAGACCTTGTCGTCGACGACCTCGACCAGTTCGACATCGCCGGCATCGGCCTGCAGCATCGGCCGCAGCGACTCGATCACCTCGTCGATCTTCCTGATGCGCTGCACCCCGGTCATGCCGGAGACGAGGGCCTGGGGCGTCGCCTCGACCACCGGCCTCGGCGCGGCTTCCGGGTCGAAGGTCTCGCCGCGTTCGGCCAGCACCCGCGTCAGGATCTCCTCGATCGCCTCGTGACAGGACGAGCAGCCGCCGCCGGCCTTGGTGTAGAAGGCCACCTCCTCGACGGCCTCGAGATCGTTGGCGCGCACCGTCTCCTCGATCAGCACCGCATCGACGGCGAAGCACTTGCAGACGAGCGCCCCTTCCTCGTGGTCGTCCTTCCAGGTCTCGCCGCGATAGTTGGCGACGGCCGCCTGCAGCGCCTCGCGGCCCATCACCGAGCAGTGCATCTTTTCCGGCGGCAGGCCGTCGAGATAGTCGGCGATGTCCTGGTTCGACACCTTGAGGGCGTCTTCGAGCGTCATGCCCTTGATGATCTCGGTCAGGGCCGAGGAAGACGCGATCGCCGAGCCGCAACCGAAGGTCTGGAAACCGGCATCCTCGATCACCTCGGTCGACGGATCGACCTTCAGCGTGAGCCGCAGCGCGTCGCCGCAGGACAGCGAGCCGACGTCGCCGACGGCGTTGGCATCGCCCACCGCCCCGGCATTGCGCGGGTTGTAGAAGTGATCCTTGACGGTCTCGGAATAGTCCCACATGGCTTCGTCCCCCTTCGATGTCTGACCGGGCGGCGATTGAACTCAGGCGGCGAAGCTCTTGCCGCAGGCGCATTTCTGTGCAGCGTTCGGGTTGTCGAAGGTGAAGCCGGAGCCCTCGAGGCTCTCGACATAGTCGATGACCGTGCCGGCAAGGATCGGGGCGCTGTCGGGCGCGACATAGACCTTGACCGGACCGCAATCGACGGTGAGGTCGCCGTCGCCCGCCTCGGCGACGAGGCCCATGGCGTATTGCAGACCCGAGCAGCCGCCGGAATTGACGGCAATCCTGAGCCCGGTGAGGGGTCTGTCGGCCGAGGCGATGAACCGCGCGATGGTGTCGCGGGCCTTGTCCGTCAACGTCAGCATGATCGGCACCTTTCGCGAAATCCTGTCCTGACGAGGCGGATCGCAAGAGCTGTGCCAACCCTCCAACTATTCATAACATCATGATTTAATGAAGATATTTCAGAAGCCGCAGACGTCGGGCGTTGTCGGCTTTGCGACAAGGCCGCCGCGGTTCCTTTGTTCCGAGGCCGACAGGAAGACCGGACGGATCAACTCGCCCCGGCAAGCGCCACGCCCTTGACGAGAGCGAAGACGGTGTCACCGACGGCAAGGCCGAGGGCGCGCCAGGACCTGAGGCTGACGCGGGCGAGCAGCGGCGCGCCGCGCCCGGCCGGACCGATGCGCAGATAGACGACCATCTGGTAGGAGCCGACCGCTTCGGCGCCGGTGATGCGGGCGACCGGGGCGTTGAGAATGGTCGACCATTCGAGGGCGCGCGAGCGCGACAGCGCGACGTCGGAGGCGGCGATGCGCAGGCGGCAGGTGGTGCCGGTCTCGCCGATCCGCCCCGGCACGAGGAATTCGGCGCCACTGACCATCAGCGTCGTGAGGCCGAATTCCTCGTCGAAGCTCTCGATGCGGCCGGACACGACCGAACTCGCATCGATCTGGCGCGACAGCGGCAGCGCCGGGTCGGCGAGCACCGTCGCGATCGGGCCGCCGGCCCGCACCCGGCCCGCCTCGAGGAGGATCATCTGGTCGGCGAGACGTTCGACCTCGGCAATGTCGTGGCTGACATAGACGATCGGCATGGCGAGCTCGTCGCGCAGCCGTTCGAGGTAAGGCAGGATGTCGTTCTTCGACAGCCGGTCGAGGGCCGAGAGCGGCTCGTCCATGAGCAGGATTTCCGGGTCCGACAGCAGCGCCCGGGCGATCGCCACGCGCTGGCGCTCGCCGCCGGAAAGGCGCGCCGGCGAGCGGTCGAGGAGATGGCCGATGCCGAGGAGGTCGGCGACCTCGGCAAAGCCGATGCCCGGATCGGCCGCCGCCCGGGCGCGCCGGCGCCCGTAGAGCATGTTGGCCCGGACCGAGAGATGGGCAAAAAGGCTCGCTTCCTGAAAGACGTAGCCGATCCGTCGCTTGTGGGCGGCAAGGAAGGTGCCGGGCGCCTGCCAGACCCGGCCATTGACGACGAGGTGACCCTCGGCCATGCGCTCGAGGCCGGCGATGCAGCGCAGCACCGTGGTCTTGCCGCAACCCGACTGGCCGAACAGCGCCGTCACGCCCCGGGCCGGGGCGGAGAAGGCGACGTCGAGCTCGAAGGCGCCGAGCCGACCGCCGAAGCGGGCTTCGATGGCGCTCATGCCAGCCTGCGGCGAAGGCGCCGGTCGGTCACGGTGGTGACGAGGATGACGAGGAACGCAAAGACCACCATGCCGCCGGCAAGGACATGGGCTTTGCCCCATTCCAGCGTCTCGACGTAATCGTAGATCGCCACCGACAGGACCTTGGTCTCGCCGGGAATGTTGCCGCCGATCATGAGGACCACGCCGAACTCGCCGACGGTGTGGGCAAAGCCGAGCACCGCGCCGGTGACAAGCCCCGGCCGGGCGAGCGGCAGCGCCACCGAGAAGAACGCGTCGAGCGGCGAGGCCCTGAGCGTCGCTGCGACCTCGAGCGGACGCTCGCCAATCGCCTCGAAGGCATTGCGCACCGGCTGCACGACGAACGGCATCGAATAGATGACCGAGGCGACGACGAGGCCGGCAAAGGTGAACGGCAGCGTGTGGCCGAAGAGGGCGGCGGCGAAGCGGCCGAGCGGGCTGTTCGGGCCGAGCGCGATGAGCAGATAGAAGCCGAGCACCGTCGGCGGCAGGACGAGCGGCAGCGCCACGACGGTGCCGACCACCTCCTTCCACCAGGCCCGCGAACGCGCCAGCCACCAGGCCAGCGGCGTTCCGACGACGAGGAGGACGAGCGTCGTCAGAAGCGCGAGTTCGACGGTCAGCAATACCGCTTCGGCCATGGCCGCCCGCTCCCCGCGACGCTCAATCGAGGCCGTAGCCGAAGCGCTCGACGATGGCGCGCCCGTCTTCGGACTCGAGGAAGTCGACGAACGCGGTCGCCGCCGGATTCGCCTCACCCTTCTTCAGCAGCACCGCGTCCTGGCGGATCGGCCGGTAGAGGTCTTCCGGGACAATCCACCGCGACCCGCCGTCGAGCCCGATCACCTGGGCGAGCGCGACGAAGCCGATCTCGGCGTTGCCGGTCGCGACGAATTGCATGGTCTGGGCGATATTGTCGCCACGAACGAGCTTCGGTGCGAGCGTTTCGGCGAGTCCGAGGGCGCCGAGCACCTCCATCGCCGCCGCGCCATAGGGCGCCGTGTCGGGATTGGCGATCGCCAGCCGCTCGAAGGATCCGGCCGAGAGAACCTTGCCGCCGGCATCGACGACGCCGGCCTTCGCCGAGTAGAGGGCGAGCTTGCCGATCGCGTAGGTGAAGCGGCTGCCGGCGACCGCGAGACCTTCCGCTTCGGCCTTTTCCGGCCGGGCAACGTCGGCCGACAGGAACACCCCGAACGGCGCGTCGTTGGCAATCTGGGCAAAGAGCTTGCCGGACGAGCCGAAAACCAGCACGGCGTCATGGCCGGTCTTTTCCTTGAAGGCGGCGGCGACCTCGTTGGCCGCGGCGGTGAAATTGGCCGCCACCGCGACGTTGACCTCGCCGGCCCGGCCGCTTTCGGCCGGGAAGGTCGCGGCGAACAGAACGCAGGTCACGAGCGAGAAACGTCGGAGACTGGCTTGCCACATCGTAGCGGTCCTCGAAAAGGTGGGAAGGGCTTGGCGTCCAGGCATGTCCTCATTCGACGCCGATGATGATCTGGGACGCCTTGATCAGCGCGCAGACCCTGTCGCCGGGCTTGAAGCCGAGGTTTTCGGCGCTCTCCCTGGTGATGATCGCAACGAGCGTCTTGCCGTTGCCGATATCGAGCATGACTTCGGAATTGACCGCGCCGGGCTCGACCGTGGTCACCGTTCCGCAGATGCGGTTGCGCGCCGAGGTGCGCATCTCGCCGGCTTCCGGCACGAGGATCGGCGTACTCGCCTTGATCAGGGCGAAGACCTCGCGGCCGACATGGAGCCCGAGCGCCATCACGCTCTTCATGGTGATGATCACGGCAAGGGTCGTCGTGTCGGATACCCGGATCGAGATTTCCGCATTGACGGCACCCGGCGTCACATCGCTGATCACGCCGTAATAGGTGTTGCGGGCGCTGGTCTTCATGGCAAAGCTCCAAAGCGGCGGCGCCGCCGCCGGGTCGCCGGCGCCGATGCCGGCAAGGGTTCCGCTCAACTCGGCCATCGCCTCGTTCAGCCGTACCGTCAGATGGCGATGTGCCGCGAGCACGCGCCGGCCCTCGTCGGTGATCGCCGCCCCGCCGCCATGGCGACCGCCGGCGCGGGCGACGACGAGCGGCCGGGGAAACAGGTTGTTGAGCGCGTTGATGGCATCCCAGGCGCCCTTGTAGCTGAGGCCGACATGCTCGGCCGCGGCCCGGATGGAGCCGAAGCGCAAGACCGCGTCGAGCAGCGCGAAACGGTCTTCGCCGACGCGAACGCCGGCCGGGCCATGGAAGGCGAGTACGGGCTTGGGCGATTGGTCGGTCATCGGCACACCGATTGGTGAATTCGTTATGTAGTTGTACTTCATAACGGCTGATATCGCCAGCCTCGATTCTGCGCCGGGATGTTCGACGACGGGCGTACCGACATCGAATCGGTCCGATTTTTCAATGACCTGAGGTGAGCGGCGCGACATTTTCACAGCATCCCGAAACCGATCCGCCTGCCCCTTTCCGCCTTCCCGGCCCGGCCGGCGCGAGTTCAGCCGCCCAGCACCGTCTCGTAGGCAGCCCGCAGCAGATCGAGCTCGTTGGGCGGAAGCGTGCGCGCCGCCTGCATCTCGATGAACCGGCCGCCGCGGCGCTCGGCAAGGTCGAACGGCGGGTCGATCGAGGTGAAGCGGGCGAGATGGATGGCGATGGTGCGACCGGCGCTTCGTGCGGATCGGGCAAAGTCCGCCTCGCCGACGAGGCCGTGGCCATCGAGCCCGAGTTCAGCCGCCGCCGCGGCAACGACGGCGCGCGGCAGCGTGACGACGTCGCCCGCCGCCGCTTCGGTGACCTCGAGCGGATCGGCCAGGCCGGCAAAGCCGCAGATGCCGCCATAGGCATGCACGAAAATGCGGACACGGGCGCTCGTTGCCTGCTTGTGCAGGAGGATGATCCGGTTCGTCTCGAAGAGGCCGCCGGCCATCGTCAACTCCAGGCTTCCGCCGGAACCTTGAGCCGCTCGACCGGCACGCCGCCGACGAGATGCCCCTCGATGATCGCGACGATGTCTGCCGCACCCTCGACCTTGTGGTACTTCACGGCATCCGGATAGACGATCACCGTCGGCCCCATCGAGCACGGTCCGCCGAGGCAACCGGTATTGGTGACCTGGACCCGGCCGTCGAGCCCGCGGGCGCGGACTTCGGCCATGAAGGTCATGAACACGTCCTCGGCCTTTTTCTCCGAGCAGCTGCCGAAGGGGTGGCCCGGGGCGCGGACCTGGTTGCAGACGAAGACATGCTTTTGCGGTTTGGGCAGCATCGGGCGATCCCCTTTCCGGCGATGTTGCGACGGCTCAGCCGGCGACTGCCGCCGACCCGTGGGTGAAGCACTTTTTCGGACAGATCTTCGAGCAGGCCTCGCAGCCGATGCAGTCGAGCCGGTTCTTCAGCGTCATCACCATCGAGGTGTCGTCGGAAAATCCGTCGTCGTCGTCATCGCCGTAGGGATCGTCGTCGCCGTAGGGATCGTCGTCGAAGTCGATGCCCTCGCGCTCGACGAGTTCGAACACATCGCGTGAACAGACCCGGAAGCAGCGCCCGCAGCCGATGCAGCGCTTGGCGTCGAGTTCGAGAACGAATTGTGGGGTGTATTCGGCGCCGCCGAGGGTCAGGCCGGTGATCTCGGGCATGTGTCAGACTCCGTCGCTGTTCGGGGATCCCTCGGCTGCGGCGAGCGCCGCTTCCGCCTCGGCCCAGGCCTTGCAGGCCTCATAGGTTTCACCAGCCACCTGCATCAGTTCCTCATAGGCCTCCGGCAGCCGGTCCTCGACGAGGTCGTGCAGCTCCATCGCCTTTTCGCCGGCGATGCGCCTCGTCCGCTTGGTCGCCTTGCGCAGGTCTTTCAGGTCCTCGCTCATGTCGTTTTCCTCAGAGGCCGGCGACGTCGCGATGCGCCTCGATCAGCGCCGCGGCGGCGCCGACGATCTTCGTCGCCTCTTCCTCCATGTGGTCGAGCGACTTGAAGCCGAAGCGATGGACGTCACGCAGATTGCGATCCGACACGATGAGCTTGCCGACGGCGATGATCGCCCGGCCGAACCCCTCGTGCGTCAGGTTGACGAGCGGCACCGCCATCATCCCGGTCGCCACCTCGATCTGCGCCGAGAGGGCGTTGTACCAGGCCTTGATCCGGGCGATCGTCAACTCGTCCGGATCGCCGATGATCGGCACCTCGCGCTTGCGCTCCTTGGTCATCACGAACGGATCGAGAATTTCGTGACTGCCGGCATTGTCCCAGGTGCCGTAGCTGTCGATCGCCCGCATCTGGCGCACCATCTCGGCCATGAAGGCCGTATCGAGCACCGGATCGCCGGCCGTCACGACGAGTTCAGCCCAATCGCTCATCTGCCAAATCCCCCTGTTGGCGACTGCCGGACGGTCGCGTTCACTCGTCCCAGCCTTCCAGTTCCATGTCGTCGAACCGACCCGGCGCGCGGGCGCCGTCGAGCGCCTTCAGAACCCAGAAGGCCGGACCGTCGCGAAGCTCGCCCTGCAAGAGGCCGATCTGCGCCTTGATCGGGGTTCCCGGCGCGACCTTCAGCGGCTGCACCCCGGCCTGCTTCAGCTGTGCGATCGCCGAGGCCCCGACCGCCCGGCAATAGACCGCGGCGCAGCCGGCGAGTGCGGCGATGCGCGCCGCGAGCTTGTCCTCGTTGCCGTCCTCGGCCGCCGCCGCAAAGGCGACGACCTCGGAAAGGCGCGCCTCGTCGATCGTCACGAGGTAGATCGCAAAGCCAACCGAGGAGCCGAAATGCTGGTCGATGCTCCGCTGGTCCGACGTGGCGAAGGCCACCTTCAGCGCCCTGTCCATGAATGCCTCCGCCGCGCCGTCGACGACCGTTAGCCGCCGTGCCAGTGCCGTTGCCATCACGCCTCGCCCTCCTCGTCGGCCACTTGGGCAAAGACCGACCGATAGGGTGCGAGCCGCCCGGGTTCGGCCTCCAGCAAGAGGTTGGCGAGATCGAAAAGAACGCGCCGGCTGCCGCGATAGCCGACCGACACGACGGCGGGGGAGCCGAGGCGGTCGAATTGCGGGAAGCCGGCGCGAAGGAGAGGCAGACCGAGCCGTTCGGCCGTCGCGACCGCGTGGGCGTTGCCGACGACGAGCTCGGCGCCGCCGGCCTCGGCCAGCGCCTCGAGATCCTCGAGGTCGCCGATCTTGACCTGCGGCGCCAGTACCGTCTTCAGCACGCGCGCATTCGACGGCGACACCGCCGCGACCATCTCGGCGCCCATGCCGGCAAGGAGATCGCCATAGGCTTTCAGAAGATCGGGATCGGCGGCGAGCGCGATCCGCGCCATGCCGAGGAAGAAATGGGCGTCGAGCATGGCGTCCTGGAGCTGCCGGCGCTGGCGGCGCAGCTTTTCCGGAACCGGTCGACCGGCAACCGTCGCGACGACATGGACGAACTCGTCGACCGCTTCGAGGCCCATCAGGTGATCGAAGCGATGGTCCGGCACGCCAGTGCGCGCGGCGAGCAGGTCGGCCGCCTCGGCGAGGCTGTCGCCGATGACGAAGGTGGCGCGGGCCCGGTGCATCCCGGCGAATTCGCCGATGGCGAAACCGCCGGTCGTCAGCGGCGAGAAATCGGCGTCGGCGAGATGGCCGTCGAGGCTGCCGGAAAGGTCGGGGAGGACCACCGCCGCGAGCCCGAAGAAATCGAAGAGATCCTTCAGTTCCTCGACATCGCCCGGCGAGAGCGAGGCGTTGACGAGGACGTTCACCCGGCCCGACTTCGGATCGCCGCCCTTCTCGCCGACATCGGGCACCAGCCGGTCGACCATCGCGGCGACGGCCTTGGCAAAGCCGCTTTCGAGCGATCCGGCATAGTCCGGCGTCTCGACCGGCACCACCGCGACGCCGTCGTGCTCGGGATGCTTCCGGCGGAACAGGTTGAGCGCGCCGAAGAGGTCCGACCCCTGGGTTTCGGCGAGGCCGGTCGTCGGCAGGCCGATCAGCGCCGGCTTCTGCTTCGCCGCCACCGTCGCCAGGCCCTCGACGACGTTGTCGTCGGCGCCCATCACCGTGCTCACCTGGTCCATCGCCGTCGTCTGCATCGGCACAGGCTCGCGGAAATGGCCGATGAGGAAGATCTTGCCGAAGGCGGTGCAGCCCTGCGCCCCGTGCAGCATGGCGATCGAGCGCTCGATGCCGAGGAAGGCGAGGGCCGCGCCCATGGTGGCGCTGGCTTTCAGCGGACTGACGGCGAGCGCCTTGTTGCGTTTGACGATCTCGGCCATGGCGCTCACTCCGCGGCGACGCCGAGCGCCATGTCCCATGGCGCCGGGGTGCGAACCGCTTTCCAGACCGGGCTCTCGATGGTCTGGGCGAGCTGGCGGGCGAAGGTGATCATGCCCTCGTAGCCGGCATAGGCATGCTCGCGTTCCTGATTGATGTGCAGGAAGGGAATGCGGGCCTTCAGCGAGGTGTACATGTTGCGCCCGCCGGCGATCAGCACGTCGGTGCCGGTCTCGTGCACCATGTCGATCAGCGCCCGCGGCCCCTGGCTCTCGTCGAGCATGCGCGTCTTGTCGCCCATCAGCTCGCGGATCTTGGCCTTGTCGTCCTCGGTCGACTTGCGCGTCGAGGTGGCGACCACCTCCATGCCGAGGTCCTGCAGGGCCGAGACGATCGACCAGGCCTTGACGCCGCCGGTATAGAGCAGCGCCTTCCTGCCTTCGAGGCGGGCCCGCCAGGGCGCGAGCGCGGTGTGGATGCGGGCCTCTTCGCGCTCGATCAGCGCCTCGGTGCGCCTTGTCAGGGACGGATCGTCGATCAGCCGGGCGAAGTCGCGCAGCGCCTGGCCCATGTCGCGTACGCCGTAGAACGAGCCCTCGAACCAGGGCGTGCCGTAGCTTTCGCGAAGCTTGCGGGCGACGTTGATCATCGCCTTCGAGCACACCATCATGTTGACTTGCGCCCGGTGCATGGTCTGCACCTCGCGGAAGCGGGCGTCGCCCGAGAGCGAGCCGAGGACGCGAAGGCCGAGTTCGTCGAACAGCGGCAGGACATGCCAGAGCTCGCCGGCGATGTTGTATTCGCCGATCAGCGCGATGTCGTGAACGGTGATGCCGTCGCGTTGCAGATGCGCCGGCACCGGATCGGGCTCGCGCGTGCCGATCACGTATTTGACCATCGCCTCGCCGGCGATGCGGTTGCCGAGGTTCTTGGTGCCGTAGAAGCCGGCGGCATCGACCGGCACTACCGGCACGCCCCAGCGTGCCGCGGCCGCCTTGCAGACCGCCTCGATGTCGTCGCCGACCAGCGCCGGCACGCAGGTGTTGTAGACGAACACGGCCTCGGGCGCATGGCTGTCGATCGCCTGCTTGATCGAATGGAAAAGCCGCTTCTCGCCGCGGCCCATGATGACGTCCTGCTCGGTGAGGTCGGTGGTCAGGCCGCGCTTGTAGAGCTTCGGGCCGGAGGACCTGGAACCGCGATTGTCCCACGAGCTGCCGGCGCAGGCGATCGAGCCGTGCACCACATGGGCGACGTCGGCGATCGGCAGGAGCGCGATCTGCGCCCCGTCGAAGCAGCAGCCGCCGGCCGCCGCGCCCGGCTTCGGTCGGGCACAGCCGGACTTCGATTTGGTGTTGTGCTCGCAGGCGGGCTCGTCGAGGAGTTCCGCGATGTCCTTCGGCTTCATGCGACAAACCCCGTTCAGCGGTAATCGTCGCAACGGCTATCGCAAGCCCTGTGCCAAGGCCTTCCGCGTTGAAAACAATTGGGTTTTCAGTCACGCACTTTGTCGTAAACCCGACAAACGACAGGACCTTGTCGGCGGCGACGACGGTCAGAAGCTGTAGGGCTTCTTGATCCAGCCCTTGAGGATTGGCAGGTCGCGCTCCGGCAGATAGCGGTAGTTGCGGCCATAGTCGAGCCAGACCGACTGGGCGATGTCGGCCATCGCCTTCTTGCGGATGAGCATGGCGAAGTACCACGCCATCGGGAAGCCGGCTGCGCCGTCATAGGCCTGCAGATAGTTGGCGAGCGCTGCCCCGCTCATCGCCGCGGCAGCCGGGTCGGCGGCCGGCAGCGGGTCGATCGGCAGCGGCGTCGCCTCGATCTTGTGCTCGCCGAAGCGATCGCGGAACGGCAGGAGGCGCAGCACGAAATGGTCGCAGAACCGCTCCCGCCCGCCGGCGCTGGAGCGATCCCACTCCTCCAGGAAGCGGATGTATCGAAGATCCGATCCTTCCGACGTCACCTGGTCGGCAACGAGATCGTCGATATCGGTGATGGCGCGATAGATGTAGCGCGGCGCGGCGAGCGCCTGCGGCTCGACCCGCGCCTCGATCGCCCCCGGCGGATCGAGGAATTCCTCGATGTCGTCGGGCATCTCATCGTCGACGAACAGCGGCCGGTCGACGACCTCGACCAGCTCCTCGACCTCGAGCTGGAAGAAGTCGGGCGCGCGCGTGCCGGTCGGCGCCACGAAATAGTGGGTCCGGCCGTCGAACCGTGTCGTCAGATAGCCGCTGTCGGCGTAGTCCTCGTAGAGCGCGAACATGTCGTGGTCGGATTCGGTCTCGGCCCACTGGCGCAGATTGGTCGCGACGCGGCCGAGATCGGCGGTGACGACGCCGCCGATCCGGTGCCAGCCGGATCGCGTCAGGGCGTGGCGGAACGGCAGCTCGGGCAGCAGTTCGCGCACAGCCGCAAGGAGAGCCGCGTGATCGGCCGCCGGTGCCGCCTCGCCGCAGGCCTTGTCGAGATGGATTTCGTTGAGGACGGCTTCGATCATGACACGCCTTGGCTCTGTCACTCTTCCGTTTCGGCGATGACGAGGCCCGTCGCGGCGTCGAGCGCGGTGGTGAAGCCGATGCAGCCGCCCTGCCCGGAGACGAGATAGATGTTGAAACCCGCTGCCTGCCGGACCGGCCGCGCGGCCGCGATGTCGTCGTCGTGGCAACAGGTGAAATGCAGCGCCGGCCAGCGCTCGCGCAGGCGACGGGCGAGACCGTCGCCGACGCCGCGCTCGGCGACGAAGGCGGCGACCGCCTCGATATCGTCGCCGGCGATCACTGTTCGGCCTCCGGCATGAACGGCTCGAGGGTGCCGGCCGGCACCCCCATGACCCGCGCCAGCCAGGGCGGCGGCGAGCCGGCGAGCACCTGCTGCAGCTCGGCGACGACCTCGCGCGCCTTGCGGCCCTCGGCATGCTTGACCGGATGGACGTTGGCGCGCACCACCTTGGCCGCCGCCGGTCCGCCGATCGAGACGACGTTGAGCACCTGACAATCGGCGACGAGGCCGGTGCGCCAGACGTTCTTGTCGTCGACGCCCGCCGGCGCCTCGGTCGCGCGCACGTCGATCAGCCGGGCCTCGCTCGCCGAGACCTGATAGACGAGGAAGCGCGCACAGGAGCCGAAATGGCCGTCGAGGTCCTCGTCGCGATTGGAGGCGCAGGCGACGCGGATCGAAGCCGGCATGTCGCCTTCGGCATAGGCCTCAGGCCGGGGCAATTCGGCCGGCGCCGGCATCTCCTCGCCCTTCAGCAGCTTCAGCGCCGCCTTGACGGTGTCGATCGGAATGGCGAGCAGCGCCTCGCCGCCCGCCTGACGGAAGGCCTTCATGCCGAGGCCGGCGAGCTTTTCCTCGGTCAACGGCACGCCGACCGCATCGACCAGCATGCCGACGAGCGCCCCCGCCTCGATACCGGGCAGTGTCCGCGCCGCAAGGCCGATCCGCAAGGCGAGCTCGCGGCTGAGATCCGATCCGCTCATCATCCATCTCCGCTCGTCGTCGGCCCGCGCGCCGGTGGCGACACGGGCATCATCGTCGCGGCGAGAGGCGGCGGGCCCGCCCCTCGCCCCGTCGCGTCGTCGGCTCAGGCGGCCGCCACGATGCAGCCGTCTTCCATGCACAGCTCGAGGCAGCGCGGATTGTCGTGCTCGCCGTCGCATTCGGTGCACTTGCCGGCATCGATGGCATAGACGCCCTTGAACGGATGGATGGCGCTCGTCGGGCATTCCGGTTCGCAGTCCCCGCAGGACGTGCAGATCGAGGCGACGATCTTCATGGCCATGGTGAAGTCCCCCTGTCGGTGAGCGTCGCTAGACGCGGTTGAAGCGAAGCGTCGTCGGGAACGCGGGCGGCGGACTGATCGGCTCGATGAAGTATTTCGAGCCGTCCGACAGCTCCACGGTCCCGCCCCAGGCGTCTTCCGTGTCGGTCTCGACCGAGACGATCGTCTCCTCGAGATCCTTCTTGGCGACGTAGAAGAGAAGCGTTCCCTCCTCGTTGCGGCGGAGCATGACGCTGGGCATTGGTGCCTCCTTGGTGCCTTTCCCGCCCTGCCAGCGCCGCGGGAAGCCGTCCCGCGGCGCCGTCGAGGAGCAGGTTTCCCCGTTTGGTGAAGGAGTTAGCGGACGAGATCGTAGTTGTAGTCGGTCGTCCCCATGCCCATCGTTTCCTTGTCGAGCTGCTCGAGAACCGCATTGACGAGCGTCGTCAGGATGTTCATCGCGCCCTCGTAGCCGAGCGTCGTCTGGCGGTGCAGGTGATGACGATCGAAGATCGGGAAGCCGATCCGGATCAACGGAACCTGGAATTCGTCACCCTTGTACTTGGTGTCGCGCTCGATGAACTTGCCGTAGGAATTGCCGATCATGAAGTCCGGCTTGTCGGTGAAGACCAGCGAGCGCATGTGCCACAGGTCGGCGCCGACATGGACTTCACAATCCTTGCCGTAGGGACTTTCGGAGAGCAGCTTCTCCATCGCCTTCTTCCAGCGCTTGTTGGCGTGGTGGCAGACGATGTGGCGCGGCTCGGCACCGAGCTCGAGCAGGAACTTGACCATGCCGAGCAGATAGTCGGCATCGCCCCAGAGCGCGTATTTCTTGCCGTGCAGCCAGGCGTGGCTGTCGGTCATCATGTCGACGAGGCGACCGCGCTCCTTCTCGATCGAGGCCGGGATCTCCTTGCCCGTGATCTCGGAAACCTTCATCAGGAACGCATCGGTCCATCCGAGGCCCATCGGGATATCGATGTTCGGCGTCGAATGCTTCCAGGTCGCCTCGACGAACTTGCGCGTCTTGACGAGTTGCCAGGGCTGCAGCAGCAGCGTGTCGACGGCGTTCGGCGCGTCCTTGACCTCGGCCTGCGTCGTGCCGCCGGCATACATCCGGTACTTGCCGTCGGCCGGCGTGTCGAGCACCTCGGAGGGATCGCAGAGCAGCGAGTAGGAAACGCCCATCTCCTGCATGTAGCGGTGCATGACGCGATAGTTGCCGAGATAGGTCTCGAAGCCCGGCACGATGTTGATCTTGCCGTTCGAGCCGACTTCCTTGCCTTCCATCGTGTTGAGGGTGAAGTAGCGGATGACGCCCTCGAACATGTTGTCCCAGCCGGTGGTGTGCGAGCCGACGAAGCTCGGCGTGTGGGCGAACGGCACCGGGAGGTCCTGCTCGATATGGCCTTCCTTCTTGGCATTGCCGATGAAGGCGTTGAGATCGTCACCGATGACCTCGGCCATGCAGGTGGTCGACACCATGATCATGTCCGGCTTGTAGAGCGCCTTGGCGTTGGCGAGGCCGTCGAACATGTTCTTCTGGCCGCCGAACACCGCCGCATCCTCGATCATGGAGTCCGAGACGCAGGCGATCGGCTCCTTGAAGTGACGGTTGAAGTAGGTGCGGAAATAGGCGACGCAGCCCTGGCTGCCGTGCACGTAGGGCAGCGTGTTCTCGAAGCCGAGCGAGCACAGCACCGCGCCGAGCGGCTGGCAGGCCTTGGCCGGGTTGATCGTCAACGCCTCGCGGGAGAAGTTGAGGTCCTTGTATTCGACGCTGGTCGTCCATTCGAAGACCTCGTCGATCTTCGCCTGGTCCACCTTTTCCTCGAACATCAACTGCTTGTTCGTCAGCGACTCCTTGTAGTCCTCGTCGCGGAACAGCGGATAGCTCGGCTTGATCTTCTCGATAGTCTGACTCATCTGATCCTCCTTCGTGCCACCAATCCGTGGACAACCGAAGTTTGATGGAGCGTTGCGTGAGGGTTACTCGGCCGCGACCGACATGGCCGAACCCGACTTCTTCCAGGGCGGCGTGATGCTGTCCCAGCAGGGGTTGTTGAGCGTCATGTCCATGTCGCGCGCGAAGATCGCGAAGCCGTCATAGCCGTGATACGGGCCCGAATAGTCCCAGCTGTGCATCTGGCGGAAGGGAATGCCCATCTTCTGGAAGATGTACTTCTCCTTGATGCCGGAGCCGATGAGGTCGGGCTTGACCTTCTTGACGAATTCTTCGAACTCGTAGCCGGTGACGTCGTCGTAGATGAGCGTCGCGTCGCCCATTTCCTTGATCGTGCGGTCGTAATCGTCATTGTGGCCAAATTCGTAGCCGGTGCCGACGACCTCCATGCCGAGATCCTCGTAGGCGCCGATGATGTGACGAGGCCGCAGGCCGCCGACATAGAGCATCACCCGCTTGCCCTCGAGACGCGGACGATACTTGGCAACGACCGCTTGCCATTCCGGCTTGTACTTGGCGATGACGCGCTCGGCGCCTTCCTTGATCTTGTCGTCGAAACGCTCGGCGATCTTGCGCAGCGCCTCTTCGATCTTGGTCGGACCGAAGAAATTGTATTCCATCCAGGGAATACCGTACTTCTCTTCCATGTGGCGCGAGATGTAGTTCATCGAGCGGTAGCAGTGCAGAAGGTTGAGCTTGGCCTTCGGGGTGTTCTCCATCTCGGCGAGGGTGCCGTCGCCGGACCACTGGGCGATGACCCGGAGGCCCATTTCCTCGAGCAGGATGCGCGACGACCAGGCGTCGCCGCCGATGTTGTAGTCGCCGATGACGGTGACGTCGTAAGGGGTCGACTCGAATTCCTTGCCTTCGGCGCGCGAGAACACCCAGTCACGGATCGCGTCGTTGGCGATGTGGTGACCGAGCGACTGCGACACGCCGCGGAAGCCCTCGCAGCGCACCGGCACGATGGTCTTGTCGAGGTCCTGCGCCTTCTTCTTCGACACCGCCTCGATATCGTCGCCGATGAGGCCGATCGGGCATTCGGACTGGACGGTGATGCCCTTGTTCAGCGGGAACAGCATCTCGATCTCGTCGATGATCTTGTCGAGCTTCTTGTCGCCGCCGAAAACGATGTCACGCTCCTGGAAGTCGGAGGTGAAGTTCATCGTCGTGAAAGTGTTCACGCCGGTGGTACCGACGTAATAATTGCGCCGTCCGGCGCGCGAATACTGGCCGCAGCCGACGGGACCGTGCGAAATGTGGATCATGTCCTTGACCGGACCCCACACCACGCCGCGCGAGCCGGCATAGGCGCAGCCGCGAATGGTCATCACGCCCGGCAGCGACTTGCGGTTCGAGGTGATGCACTTGCTCGACTTCTCGAGCGACTGGTCGTTGGCCGTCAGATGCTTGGCGCGGTCCTTCCTGGCCTTCTCCGGATAGACTTCGAGAACCTCCTGGATGAGGGCCTCGGTTTCCTGTTTGGTCATGGTCGACATCGGCTTTCCCCAATTCGCCCGAGGCCGGGGCGAAGGCCCTCTCGGGACCTGCCCCATTGTCCTCGTCCAAGTGATTACGCGGCGGCTCCGGCCTCGGCGGCGGTCTGGCCGACGATGCTCTCGTCTTCGGCTTCCATGATGCCGAACTCCATCAGGAGGTCTTCGAGCTCGTCCATCGACAGCGGGTTCGGAATGATGAACTTCTTGTTGTCGATGATCTTCTGGGCGAGCGCGCGATACTCGTCGGCCTGCTTGCTGGTCGGGTTGTATTCGATGACCGTCATGCGCCGGATCTCGGCGTGCTGGACGACGTTGTCGCGCGGCACGAAATGGATCATCTGGGTGCCGAGCTTGGCCGCCAGCGCCTCGATCAGCTCGTCCTCGCGGTCGGTGTTGCGCGAGTTGCAGATCAAGCCGGCGAGGCGCACGCCGCCGGAATTGGCGTATTTCACGATGCCCTTGGAGATGTTGTTGGCGGCGTACATGGCCATCATCTCGCCGGAGACGACGATGTAGATCTCCTGCGCCTTGTTCTCGCGGATCGGCATCGCGAAGCCGCCGCACACCACGTCGCCGAGCACGTCGTAGAAGACGAAGTCGAGGTCTTCCTCGTAGGCGCCTTCCTCCTCGAGGAAGTTGATCGCGGTGATGACGCCGCGGCCGGCGCAGCCGACGCCCGGCTCCGGGCCACCGGATTCGACGCATTTGATGTCCTTGAAGCCGACCTTCAGCACGTCCTCGAGCTCGAGGTCCTCGACGCTGCCGGCTTCGGCGGCAAGGTGCATGATGGTGGTCTGGGCCTTGGCGTGCAGGATCAGGCGGGTCGAATCCGCCTTCGGGTCGCAGCCGACGATCATCACCTTCTTGCCGGCTTCCGCGAGCCCGGCCACCAGGTTCTGCGTGGTGGTCGACTTGCCGATGCCGCCCTTCCCGTAAATCGCGCATTGACGAAGTGCCATAGTCGTTCTCCTTGGCAGTGGTGCGTTCGGTGCTCCGCGACACGAACAAGATTGCGAAATGCTCACGGCATGACCGGTGAGCAAGGCCCATGCCAAGCCGCCAAATCTGCGATAATGCGCTGTTTTATCTAAGTATTTTCCGAGGAAGGCGGTTGTCGGACTTACGCTCCGCTGGTGGCGTCGACAACAATCGCGCGGCCTCTTTGTCGGGTTGCCGACAGCCCGGCGGCCCTGTCGCCGCGACGGGCGGACCAGCGCCGCTTCTTGCGGCAAACCCGACAAGACGGCGGCAAACCGACAACCGATCTTTCAAAAAAATCCCGCAATTACCGCTACTTGATCGAAATCCCCGGATGGTTTGCTTCTTGCAACGCGCCTTGGCGACGAAACCGCCAGAAGCGAGCGCAAATCGACATGCAACGAACCGACATCGAAGCCATCGTCGCCGATATCCGCAGCGGCGATGTCGTTCCCTATCTCGGGCCCGGCGCCCTTGCCGGCGCCGTCGAGGCAGCGACCGGCGCGCCGATCCCCGCCGACAGCGACAGCCTGATCCTCGCCATGAACGGCGGCCGGCCGATGGCGCCGAAGCTGATGTTCGAGTTCCCGCGCGCCGCCATGAATCTCGAGCTGAAGCGCGGCCGGCGGTTCATCGAGCAGTTCCTCATGCGCACCTATGGCGAGACGCGCTGGACCCGCGCGCCGCTGCACGACTGGCTCGCCGCCATCCGGCCGCCCTATGTCGTCGACATCAATCGCGACACCCAGCTGCAGGACGGCTTCGCCGCGACGCCGCATCTCGTGGTGCGCGGCATCGCCCGGATCGGCGGCACCGACTACCGCTTCGTGCTGTCGCAGCACGACGGCACCGGCTATCGCGGCGTCAGCCTCGACGAGGCGAACCCCGACCTGCCGATCCTTTTCAAGCCGGCCGGCTCGCCGATCCCCGAGCCGGTGTTCATCGCCTCGGACGCCGACTATGTCGACTACATCACCGAACTGATGGGCGGCTTCGGCATTCCCGCCTTCCTCAAGGCGCGGCGCATCGGCAAGCGCTACCTCTTCCTCGGCATGCGCTTCAACCGCGACACCGAACGCATGGTGATGTCGGACATCATCCACGACGCCGCCGAGCCGGCCGGCTGGGCGGTGATCGAGGAGCCGACCGAGAAGGAAGCGCGGTTCCTGCAAAAGAAGCGTGTCGAGATCATCCGCATGTCGCTGGCGGGATTCCTCGGCGCCGCCAGCGGCGTCTCGGCTGCCGCCTGAACGACCCCGGCCCGGCAGGGAGGACCACCGACATGGCGATGAACCGGAACGACTGCGACGAGCGGCCGGGATCGGCCGCGGCGGATGGCGCGACGCCGCCCTGGCTGCATGGCGGCCGGCGCCGCGAGGCGGCCGTCCCCCATGCCGACGCCGAGGCCGCCGCGCCCGTGCTCGCCACCAAGGTCGTCGACCTTGCTGCCTATCGCGGCCGGCGCCGGCCGCGCCTCCACATCTGAACCGGGAGCCACGCGCGATGACCCTTCTCGTCTGGAACGATGACCGCCACGCACTCGGTGTCGCCGCCATGGACGACACGCACCGCGCCTTCGCCGATCTCGTCAACGCCCTCGGCAACGCACCGGGTGGCGGCGAATTCCGCGCGCTCTTTGCCGAACTCGTCGCCCACACGGCCGCCCATTTCGCCTTCGAGGACGGCCTGATGGTCGAGACGGGCTTTGCGGCGCTCGGCGAGCATCGCAGCGAGCACGACCGGGTGCTCGGCCAGATGCGCCAGATCGCGGGGCGCGTCGACCGCGGCCTCCTCGTCATGGGCCGGGAATATGTGCGCGAGCTGCCACGCTGGTTCGATCTCCATGCAGCGACGATGGACAGCGCCCTTGCCGCGCATCTGAAGGCGAAAGGAGCGGCATCGTGATCGAGAGCCCCGACCTGTTCGATCCCGCCGCCGGCCTCGTTGCCGCCGAGGCGACCGTCATCGGCCGCGACGGGCGCATCCTCGTCCTCGCCCCGCAGCGGACCGCCGGCTGCGCGAGCTGCGGCGTCGCGGCGAGCTGCGGCACGGCCGCGCTCACCCGGCTTTTCGGCACCGACGCCGCGCCGATACGGATCGCCACCGATCTCGACCTGCCGGTCGGCAGCCGGGTGCGCATCGGCATCGGCGAGGGCGCCATCGTCGCCGCGGCGGCCCTTGCCTATCTCGTCCCCGTCGTCGCCATGGTGGGTGCGGCGGCCGCCGCCGCGGCCCTCGGCACCGCCGAAGCGGGCGTCGGCCTTGCCGCCCTTTCCGGCCTCGGTCTCGGCTATCTCGCGGCCCGCCACCTCGGCAGCGGGCCGGCGCTCGATCCGGTGCTGCTCGAGGCGCCGCCTCCGGCCTGCGACGGATGACGGCGCGCCGGCCCGCCTCTCTTGCCGTCCTCACGGTGGCCCTCGCCGCCGTTCTCGCCGGCTGCGACCGCGAGGACGCGGACTATCGCACCACGCTCTACGTCTTCGGCACGCTGACCGAGATCGTCGTCGCCGAACACGACCGGCAGAAGGCCGAGCCGGCGCTCGAGAAGATCGCCGCCGGCTTTTCCCGCATGCATCGCGACTGGCACGCCTGGAAACCGGGCGAGCTCGGCGATCTCAACGCGGCCTTCGCCGGCGGCCGGGCGATGGCCGTCTCGCCGCTGCTGCTTGGCGCCATACGCCAGGCGAAGGATTTCGAAGAACGCAGCGGCGGCCTCTTCAACCCGGCGATCGGCGGCCTCGTCGGTCTCTGGGGTTTCCATGCCGACGACCTGCCGCACGGCGCGCCACCCGCCGCCACGGCGATCGCCGCCTGGGTCGCGAGGGCGCCCACGATGGCCGACATCGACATCGACGGCGCCACCGTATCGTCGCGCAATGCCGCCGTCCGCCTCGATTTCGGCGGCTTTGCCAAGGGCGCGGCACTGGACTGGGCGGCCACGCAACTCGAGGCCGCCGGCATCGCCGATGCCGTCCTCAACGCCGGCGGCGGCGTCAAGGTGATCGGCCGCCACGGCAACCGCCCCTGGCGCGTCGCGATCCGCGACCCGCGCGGCTGGGGCGTCATCGCCTCGGTCGAGCTCGCGCCGGGCGAGGCGCTGCACACCTCGGGCAACTACAACCGCTTCCTCGAACACGAAGGCGTCGTCTATTCCCACATCCTCGATGCGCGGACCGGCCGGCCGGTGCGCGACATCGTCTCGGCCAGCGTTATCGCCGAGGACGGCGCGCTCGCCGATGCCGCGGCGACCGCGCTGTCGGTCGCCGGCCCGGCCGAATGGCCGGCCGTCGCGGCGGGGATGGGCCTGCGCTACGCGGTTCTGGTCGATGGCGACGGCACGTTCTACATGACGCCGGACATGCGGGCGCGGCTGAGAATAGAGGATGGCCGGGAACACCGGATCGTCGTGCCGGACGCCTCTCTGGCCGGCGGCGCGGCGGCGCCTCAGCGCTCGGCCTCGGCCGGCATGAAGCAGTCGCGATAATCGGCACAGACCTCGCAGCTCGGCGCCCGGCAGGCGCGCATGCCCTCGGCCTCGCAGAGCTGTTTGTAGATGAACCGCTTCCATTTCATGTTGCGGTCGTTGGCGGCGGCCAGCGTCGGGAAATTGAGCGCCATCAGGGCGCTGAGGTCGGCGCGCGAAAACAGCCCGAGATCCGACCAGAGATGGTCGCTGCCCATGCAGCCGACGGCAACGATGTCGGCCACCCAGATCTCCGATCGCGAGCGCTGGGCCCGGTGCTGCAGAAGAAGGCCGCGGACATCGTCGAGTTCCTCGAAGCGTCCGTCGACCGCTTCGCCTTCGCGAATCTCCCCGGCACCGGACAGACCCGGGAAATGCCAGTCGATCATCTCCCGAAACCGCGCCTCGTCGAGCCCCATCCTCGCCGGCAGGACGCCGCGCCCGGCCATCCAGCTCGCCAGCATCTGGCCGACGAAGACCTCGTTGAGACCGCCGCGGGCGGCCCGCATCAGGCGCCTGAAAAGCGCCTGATGCAGGTCGAGTCCGTCGGCGGCAATGGCGGTTTCGGGGACGGTCACGCCCGCCTCTCGTAGGTGATGCGGATGTCCTCGTCGCGCACGATCATCTGGCAGGCCAGGCGCCAGGCGCTCGGCATGTCGTTGACCACCACCTTCTCGAGTTCGTCCTTGCTGAGCTTGCCGATCTCGCGCAGCACGGTCTTCTCCTTGTCGGTCATGTGCGTGCCCATGTGGGTCGGACCGCCGGCAAGGTCGGTGACGCGGATCACGCAGGTGCCGCATTCGCCGTCGCCGCAATCGAAATTGATCGGCACCTTGTATTCCTTGGCCAGCGACAGCACGGTCTTGCGGTGGCTGCCGGCCGGCGCGTAGATCTCGATCTCGTCGTAGTCGGGATGCTGGAAAATGATCTTGGGCATGAGCCTCGTCCGTTGTTTGGTCGTCTGGAGCGCGGAGCCTTCGTCGCCGGCGATCAGGCCGGACGCAGCTTGACCTCGCCCTCGCCGAGCACCTGGGCCTGGCAGGCGAGGCGCATGTCCTTGCCGGCCATGTTTTCCTTCAGGACCTTGTCCTCGAGCGCCGTCGGCTCGGACAGGAATTCCATGCCCGACTCGACCCGCATCAGGCAGGTGCCGCAGTCGCCTTCGCGGCAGCCATAGATGATCCCGGCGCCCACCTTCTCGGACACCTCGATGACGCGGGTGCCGGCCGGTACGTTCACGGTCACGCCGATATCGGTGAAAGTCAGTTTGCCTTTGGCCATATCCGTCTCCTTTGAATGACCCCCGTAATGCAGAATTCCCGGTTCCCTCCGTGCCCCGCCGGCCATCACAGGTCGGCAAGGTCGATCTCTTTCGGCCTGGTCTTGCCCGCCAGCGACTCGGCCAGGGCCCGGCCGTAGGCCCGGCACACGACGAGTTCGCCTTCGGTGGGATGGAACTTCACCCGCGGCCCCTTTTCGGGCACGCGCATCTTGAGGCCGCGCAGGCGGTCCTCGATCATCGGAACGGCCTCGCCGGACCAGCCATAGGAGCCGAAGGCGCCGCCGAGCTTGCCGCGCGTCTCGATCGAGATCAGCGAGGCAAGGACGTCCCAGACCGGCTTGACCGCATCGCCGTTGATGGTCGGCGAGCCGAAGACGAGGCCGTCGGCGCCCTCGATGAGGTCGACGAAGGGTTCGATCTCGCCGCCCTGCAGGTCGTAAAGCGAGACGCGCACGCCCTCGACCTCGCCCGCGCCCTCGTAGACCGAGCGCGCCATGTCGGCCGTCGCGCCGTAGGCGCTCATGTAGAAGACGAGCAGGCTCTTCTCCTTGCCCTCGACTTCGTTGGGCAGATAGGAGTTGGAGAGCTTGCGGTAGCTGCGCACATAGTCGAGCGGATTGTCGCGCAGGATCGGCCCGTGCGCCGGCGCAATCAGCAGCGGATCGAGCGGTTCGATCTTGTCGACCGCCTCGAGCACGTAGCGCTTGAACGGCCGCATGATGTGCTTGAAGTAGTATTCGTAGGAAAAGCGGAAGTCGCCGACGAGGTCGTTGTAGAGCCGCTCGTCGCAGAAGTGACAGCCGAACACGTCGCCGGAAAACAGCAGCCTGCGGTCTTCGAGGAAGGTGCACTGGGTGTCGGGCCAGTGCAGGTACGGCGTGTTGACGAATGTCAGGCGCCGGTCGCCGAGATCGCAGACGTCGCCGGTGTCGGTCAGCGTGTAGACGTACTTCTCGAGTTCGTCCTTGAGCAGCGCCGAGAGCAGCTTCAGCCCGCGTTGCGAGACGTAGATGTGGGCTTGCGGCGCCCGCCGCATCAGCTCGGGCACGGCGCCGGTGTGGTCCGGCTCGAGGTGGTTGAGGACGACGGCGGTGATCTCCTCGTAGCGCGCCACCTGCTCGAGGCGGGTGAAGAAGTCGCCGGAGAACTCCTCCTTGACCGTATCGATGACGGCAACGCCCTTCGCGCCGCGCACCGCATAGGCGTTGTAGGTGGTGCCGTTGGCCGTCTTCAGAATGAGATCGAAGGTCCGCAGGTTGGGATCGAGCGCCCCGATCCAATGGACGTCATCGGCAATCTCGACGGCTTGTTGGCCTCGCGGCGCCATCGTCACGTCCTCAGGCCGGGCTGCAGGCGGCAAGCGCCAGCAGCCGCTCCGGCGGAATGCCGGTCAGCGAACCAGGCGGATTGGCGGCAAGGCCGTCGGGGTCGAGGATCGCCCCTTCGACCGGGCAGATGCTGGCGCATTGCGCGTCGGCGTAGTCGCCCTCGCAATGCGTGCAGGTCCTGGCATCGACGACGAAATGCGGCTTTGCCTCGGCGATCGCCCGGCTCGGGCAGACGTCCATGCAGGCAAAGCAGTTCACGCAGAGGCTGGTGATGGAATAGGCCATGGCCGCCTCCTCAGGCGATCTGCGCGGCGGGCGCGGCGTCGAGCGCGCCGGCCTCGAACATTTCGCGATAGACGGCGGCGGCGGCCGCCTCGACCGGCTCCATGGCGTGCTCGCCGTTCGGCTGGATGCCGGCCGCCTCGAGGGCGCCCCACGGCTCGATGCCGATCTTGGAACAGAGCACGACCTCGCAGCCGGCAAGCGCCCGGATGGTGCGCTCGAGCGCCGTCCCGGCGTCGCCGCAGGTCGAACTGCCGACACAGTACTGGTCGGTCTTGCGATGGCCGACGAAGCGCACGCCCGCCGGACCGGCCTCGTAGACGAGGAATTCCCTGGCGTGGCCGAAATGCTGGTTGACGAGCCCCTGCCCGGCGCTGGCGACGGCGATCAGCACCGGCCGCGTCCCGGCCGGCACAGCTGCCGGCGCGGTCATGGCTGCCTGTTGCGCCCGGCCGTCCTCGCGCGCCGCCTCGATCGCCGCGTGGATCGCTGCCCGCCTTTCCATCGCGGCGGCGTAGTCGATCGCCATGGCGTCGATCCTGGCCATGGTGAATTCCTGGCCGCGGTCCTCGCCGAGCAGGCCGACGGCATCGGCCCGGCACTGGCGGCAGTGGCGCATCATGTTCATGTCGCCACAGGCATCCTGCAGCGCCGTCAGCTCGGCCTGGGTCGGGCCGCGCTGGCCCATGACGCCGTAATAGGTGCCGTGCTCGGCCTCGGCGATCAGCGGCATGACGTTGTGCAGGAACGCGCCCTTCTCCTTGACCACCCGGCTCACCTCCGGGAGGTGTTCGTCGTTGACGCCGGGGATCATCACCGAATTGACCTTCACGAGGACACCGCGCGCGACCAGCATCTCGAGCCCGCGCTGCTGCTGCTCGATCAGGATCTCGGCCGCCTTGCGGCCGCGGATGCGGCGGTTCTTCCAGAAGATCCACGGATAGATGCGGGCCCCGACCTCCGGGTCGACGCAGTTGATGGTGATCGTGACGTGGTCGATGTTGTGGCGAACGAGCTCGTCGACATGCTCGGGCACCGAGAGGCCGTTGGTCGACACGCAGAGCTTGATGTCGGGCGCGGTTTCCGAGAGCTGGCGGAAGGTCTCGAAGGTGCGCGCCGGATTGGCCAGCGGATCGCCCGGGCCGGCGATGCCGAGCACCGACATCTGCGGGATCGCCGCGGCGACGGCGAGGGTCTTCCTGACCGCCTGATCGGGCGTCAGGAGTTCCGAGACGACGCCGGGACGGCTCTCGTTGGCGCAGTCGTATTTGCGGTTGCAGTAATTGCACTGGATGTTGCAGGCCGGCGCCACGGCGACGTGCATGCGGGCATAGTGGTGATGCGCCTCTTCCGAATAGCAGGGGTGGTTCTTCACCCGATCGCGGATCGCTTCGGGCAGATGCGCCATCTGGTCGGCGGTCGAACCGCACGAGCCCTTCGCGCATCCGCCGGCGGCCGGTTTGGCCGGTCCGAGAACCTTGAGTTCCATGCCGCGGCTCCCCTGTTGGCGCCGGGCGCTGCCCGGCAACGGCCCGATCGTTGATCCCGATCTGCCCTTCAGCAACCGCCGTGCCAAACCGCGATTTCCGAATAACATTCTGTTTTCATGATATTTTTCGACATGACAGGCGGGCGGCGGCTGTGACAAACCCGACAATGGCGCGGCGCGCCGATTGTGCCGTTCGCGACAATCGCCGGCGTCCTGCGGCCGACGACAAAACGGCCGGCGCGGGTCGCTCCGCACCGGCCGTTTTCGACCGCCTTTCGATCCGCCGTTCAGATCCGGCGCATCTTGATGTCGAGGATCTTCACCCGGTAGGCGATCTGGCGCGGCGTCATGTCGAGCAGCCGCGCCGCCTTGGCCTGGACCCAGCCGGCCTCCTCGAGCGCCGCGATGATCCGCTCGCGCTCGTCGGCCTCGGCATCCGCACCGCCGCCCGGGACGACCGCCGGCCTTGGCGGCATCGGCTCGCCGGGCTCTGGCGATCTTGCCGGCGCCGCTGCGAGGGGTCGCGGCGCGGTTGCGCCCGCCCCTTTGTCCTGGATGCCGGAGAGCACCACGGCGTCGCGATCGATCGTGCCGTCCTGACTCATGATCGCGGCCCGCTCGATGCAGTTGGCGAGCTCGCGCACGTTGCCGGGCCAGCTGTGGCGCATCAGCAGCCGGATGGCGCTGTCGGTGAGCACGACGTCCCGGCCCTGCTTGGCCGCCACCTGACCGACGAGGAAGCGCGCGAGTTCGGGAATGTCGTCGATCCGCTCGCGCAATGCCGGCATGTGGATCGCCATGACGTTGAGCCGGTAGTAGAGGTCCTCGCGGAAAGAACCGCTCACCACCGCAGCCTCGAGGTCCTTGTTGGTCGCCGCGATGATCCGCACGTCGACCTTGAGGGTGCGGTTGCCGCCGACCCGCTCGAATTCGCCCTCCTGCAGAACGCGCAGCAGCTTCGACTGGAAGGCCGGCGAGATCTCGCCGATCTCGTCGAGGAAGAGCGTGCCGCCGTCGGCCTGTTCGAAGCGGCCCTTGCGCATCGCCGCAGCGCCGGTGAACGCGCCCTTCTCATGCCCGAACAGCTCGGACTCGAGCAGGTTGTCGGGTAGCGCGGCGCAGTTGAGCTTCAGGAACGGCGCGCTCGAGCGCGGCGAGTTGTAGTGGATGGCGTTGGCGACGAGTTCCTTGCCGGTACCCGACTCGCCGCGAATGAGGACGGTCGTGTTCCACTTGGCGACGACGCGGACCTGGTCGAAGACGATGCGCATGGCCGGCGTGTCGCCGACGATGCGGTCGAACCCGTGCTGCTGCTTGACGTGGCGGCGCAGCCGGTCGCGCTCGGAGCGCAGCTGCGACTGTTCCTGCTCGACCGAATTGGACAGGTGCAGCGTCTGGGCGATGAGCGAGGCGATCATTTCGAGCAGCTTGGCGTGATCCTCGAGGAACCGCTCGCCGATGGCCGGCTGGGCGGCGAGGACGCCGAGGGTCTCCTCGGCACCGTAGAAGATCGGCACGCCGATGAACGGCAAGTCGGGATCGTAGACCCCGAGCCGGTCGAGAAAGCGCGGCTCGTCGGCGATGCGCGGCACGATGATCCTGTCGCGCGCGGCAAGGACCGCGCCGACGATACCCTCGCCGGAGCGATAGGCGGCGCCGGGCGACGCGCCGCCATGGACGTCGACCGTCTGCAGCTCGCCGGTCTGGTCGTTGACGAGGCAGATCATGCCGTAGTGGAGGTGACCCTCCTCGTGCAGCAGTTCGAGCACCTCGTGCGTCGTCCGCTGCAGGTCGAGCGACCGGCCGAGCACCCGGCTGACCCGGTAGAGCGTCTCTAGCTCCTGCTTGTAGAAGGCGCAGAACACCGGCCGCGGACAGATGCGGCTGGTGCCGAAATCGTCGGGGACATTGTTCATCGCGACGCCTCCCCTTTCCTTGCCCGGCACGACGGCAGCCAGATGCGGATCGCCGAGCCGTGCGGCTGCGTCACCTCGATCTCGACGTCACCGCCGAGTTCGGTGAGGATCTGCTGGGCGATGGCAAGACCCATGCCCGCCGAGCGCGGGCTCCGCGTCCAGCCCGAATAGAACGGCTCGAAGACGTTCGAACGGGCGGCGCGGTCGATGCCCGGTCCGCCGTCGCGCACGCAGAGCTGGATGAATTCCTCGTCGGCGGCGGTCGAGACCCGCACCTCGCGGCTGCGGGCACCCGGCTCGCCGACCGCGGTGATGGCGTTGTCGACGAAGACCTTGATGAGGATCCGCAGCAGGTTTTCCTGACCGAAGACCGGCGGCAGATCGCGATCGGGCTGCCAGTCGACGACGATGCCGCTCGCCGACAGCCGGTCGGCCGAAAGCACCAGCACGTCTCGGATGACCTGATTGAGGTTCACCGGCGACATCACCTCGCGCGACAGCGGCGGCAGCGAGACGCGCAGTCGCTCCATCGCCCGGTTGCCCGACGACATCGCCTCGTCGACGGCATGCAGCAAGTGGGCGTCCTCGCCGTCGCGCCGCTGCAGCATGCCCGCCATCGCCTGGATGATGTTCAAGGGGCCCTGCAGCTGATAGAGCGCGCCATCGATCATCTCGCGCGTCGTCAGACGCATCTCGAGGTCCGTCATCTGCGAGTGCACGGCCATGAAGCGGGTCTGCTCGTACTGGCGCTTCAGCCCGGTGATCTCGCTGATGACGAGGAGCATGGCGTCCTGCACCTTGGTCTCGAAATAGGTGTCCGCGGACAGCTCGAATTCGCGCACCCACTGGCTCGAACAGGAGAACCAGCGCCCGCCCCAGCCGCCGCCTTGCGGCCAGCGCACCTCGGCGCCGGCGAACGTACGTTCCTCGGCGCTGGCATCGACGAGGTCGCCGCCGAGCTGGGCGCGGAGTTGCCCGATGAAATAGCCGGCCGGCTCGATGCCGGCCATGTCGGCGGCGAGCCGGCGATAGGCGCGGTTGCCGACGAGCACCGCGCCCTTCAGGTCGATGAGGACGATCGCCACCGGCGCGCTGTCGAGAATGCTCTCGATGAGGTTCTTCTGGTTCTCGACCTTGCGCTGCAGGTGATGCATCTCGGTGATGTCGCGATGCAGGCCGAGATAGTAGCCGATGGCGCCGGCCCGGTTCTTGACCGGAACGATCGACAGCTCGGCGAGATAGAGGTCGCCGTCGCGCTTGCGGTTGATCAGCCGCCCCTGCCAGACCCTGCCGCTCCCGATCACCTCCCAGAGCTCGACATAGACGGCGTGCGGCGTGCGCTTGTTGGAAAGCAGGCTCTCGTTCTTGCCGACGACTTCCTCGGCGGCATAGCCGGTGAGCGCCTCGAAGGCCGGATTGACGTAGAGGATCGTGGCGTCCCGATCGGTGATCGAGACCGCCACCGACATCGCTTCGACAGCCTCCTGGTACAGGCGGGGCGGCAAGTGATGGTCCTGGGGCGACAGCGCTTCGCCGAAGATGCGGCGGATCTCCGGTGGCAGGTCTTCGGGCAACGAGGTCAACACCGCCGTGAGGGCTTCGGTGGTGCTCTGCCCGTCTTCCCCGTACTTGCGGTCTGTCATGGCGCGACTCCGCCAATGGTCGTGAACCGGACAAACACCTCGCAAGAACCGTGCCTCGATGGCGAAAATCGCGCGAACCCTTGCCGATCCGCGCCGCATGGCGGCAAAGGGCCTGTCGGCTTTCCGACAATCGCCGGCGGCGGCGGCGCGCCGTTGTCAGAACACCGACAACCTTCGACGGCTCCGACAAGCCTCGGAAGTTCAACGGATTTTTGTGATGCGGCAGAGATTTCCCGGCGCTGGCACGGTTGATGCTCGACGTTCAGCGAACGCGAGCGATGGCGACGGAGCGGTCGGGCGAATGGAACATTATCTGGTGATCTTGCTGGGAACGGCGTTGGTCAACAACGTGGTCTTGGTCAAGTTCCTCGGCCTTTGCCCGTTCATGGGCGTGTCCAACAAACTGTCGGCCGCCGTCGGAATGGGCTTTGCAACGACGTTCGTGCTGACGGTTGCGGCAACCGCCGGCTGGCTGCTCGAGCATCTGGTGCTGGCGCCGCTCGGCCTCGGCTATCTCAGGATCCTCACCTTCATTCTCGTCATCGCCGCGGTCGTGCAGTTCACCGAGCTCGCCGTGCGGAAGGTGTCGCCGGTGCTGCATCAGGTGCTCGGCATCTACCTGCCGCTGATCACGACGAACTGCGCCGTGCTCGGCGTCGCGCTCCTCAATGTCCAGGAGGATCACGACCTCGTCGAGAGCATGCTCTACGGCTTCGGCTCGGCGGTCGGCTTCACGGTGGTGATGGTCCTCTTTGCCGGCCTGCGCGAGCGGCTGCGCCTTGCCGACGTGCCGGCGGCCTTCGCCGGCGCGCCGATCGCCTTTCTGACGGCCGGTTTCCTGTCCCTCGCCTTCATGGGTTTTGCCGGGCTCGTCGCCCAATGACCCGTATCGGAGAACGCGCATGATCGAGGCCATGGGCATCCTCTTGGGACTGGGCGTCGCGCTCGGCGGCGGCCTCGGCGTCGCCGCCCGGCTGCTGAAGGTCGAGGGCAATCCGGTCGCCGCCGAGATCGAGGAGATGATGCCCGGCACCAATTGCGGCCAGTGCGGCCATCCCGGTTGCTCGGCGGCCGCGGCCGCCCTTGCCGCGGGATCGGCGCCGGTCAGTCTCTGCCCGCCCGGCGGCAAGGCGCTGGCGAGCGCGCTCGCCGACAAGCTCGGCATCGTCTCGGACCTGTCCGGCATGGCCGACCGGGGCTCGGTCATCGCTTTCGTCTTCGAGGATCTCTGCATCGGCTGCACCAAGTGCCTCAAGCGCTGTCCGACCGACGCCATCGTCGGGGCGTCGCGGCAGATCCACGGCGTCGTCGACGACGCCTGCACCGGCTGCGAGCAGTGTGCCGAGGCCTGCCCGACCGGGGCGATCGTCATGCGCCCCGAGACCGACACCCTCGCCACCTGGCACTGGCCCAAGCCGGCGGACCGGCTGGCGGCGTGACGGCAGGGGAACGGCAGATGAAGCTTTTCCGGATCAGCGGCGGCATCCACCCCAAGGAGAGCAAGGAGCTGTCGGCCGACCGGCCGATCGAGCGGCTGCCGCTCGCCAGCGTGCTGCGCATTCCGCTACAGCAGCATATCGGCGGGCCGGCGGTGGCCGTCGTCGACAAGGGCGATGCGGTCAAGAAGGGCCAGATCCTCGCCGTCGGGCGCGGCATGGTGTCGGCGCCGGTGCATGCCCCGACCTCGGGGCGGATCGTCTCGATCGGCCGCTTCGTCGCCCCGCATGCTTCGGGCCTGCCCGGCCAGACGATCACCATGCGCCCGGACGGGCGCGACGAATGGGGCGAGCTCCCCGCCCCGATCGATGCCTTCGGCGTCGACCCTGCCGTCATCGCCGAGCGCGTCGCGGCGAGCGGCATCGTCGGCATGGGCGGCGCGACCTTTCCCTCCGCGGTCAAGCTCAACCTGCGCAACCGGCACAAGCTCGACACCCTCGTCATCAACGCCGCCGAATGCGAGCCGTACCTGACCTGCGACGACCGGCTGATGCGCGAGCGCACCGCCGAGGTCGTCGACGGCGTGCGCATCATGCGCCACGGTCTCGGCGTCGGCCGCGCCATCGTCGCCGTCGAGGCGAACAAGCCCGCAGCACTCGCCGCGCTCCGCCTCGCCGTCGCCGCCGGGGGCTTTGCCGACGTCACCGTGGTCGAGGTGCCGACCCGCTATCCCATGGGTTCGGAAAAGCACCTGGTGCAGACGCTGACCGGCCAGGAAACGCCGGCGCGGGCGCTGACCGCCGACATCGGCATCGTCGTCCACAACGTCGCCACCGCCTTTGCGGTCTACGAGGCGGTGCGCCTCGGACGGCCGCTGATCGCGCGCATCGTCACCGTCAGCGGTGGCGCGATCACCCGCCCGGGCAATTTCGAGGTGCCGATCGGCACGCCGGTGTCGCATCTCGTCGAGCAGTGCGGCGGCTTTCGCGGCACGCCCGAGCGGCTGCTTCTCGGCGGGCCGATGATGGGCCAGCCGCTCGCCAGCACCCGCGCCTCGATCGTCAAGGGCGTCAATGGCGTGCTCGCGCTCGCGGCGGCCGAGGCGCCGACGGGGCCGATCATGCCCTGCATCCGCTGCGCCTCCTGTGTCGCAGCCTGCCCGTGCGGCCTTGCCCCGTTCGACATGGCGGCCCGCATCCGCAAGGAGGAACTCGACGGCGCCGTCAGGATCGGCCTCCTCGACTGCATCGCCTGCGGCTCCTGCGCCTGGGTCTGCCCGGCCAACATCCCGCTGGTGCAGTACTTCAACTACGCCAAGGGCAAGCTCACCGCCGAGCAGCGGACCAAGCACAAGCAGGAAGAGACGAAGCGCCTGGCGAAGTTCCGCGCCGATCGCCTGGAGCAGCAGCGCAAGGCGAAGGAAGAGGCGATGGCACGCATGAAGGCCGAACGGGAAGCCAAGAAGCGGCAGGCCGAGGCAGCCGCCAGGGTCGAGGTGGAAGGATGACGGCGCGCGGACCCATCGGCGGACCCCACACCCATTCCGGGGCGAGCGTCGGGCGGACCATGGGCCTCGTCGCCGTCGCGCTCGTGCCGGCGACGGCCTACGGGCTTTACGCCTTCGGCTGGCCGGCGCTGTTCCTCTTCAGCGGCACCGTCGTCGCGGCGCTGCTCTGGGAAGCCCTTTCCCTGAAGCTCGCTGGCAAGCCGGTGCGGCTCTTTCTGTTCGACGGTTCGGCGCTGCTCACCGGCTGGATCGTCGCCATGACGCTGCCGCCCTGGGCGCCGTGGTGGATCGGCGTGCTCGGCGCTTTCGTCGCCATCGTCCTCGGCAAGCACGCCTTCGGCGGCCTCGGCCAGAACGTCTTCAACCCGGCGATGATCGCCCGCATCTTCCTGCTCATCTCCTTTCCGGTGGAGATGACGCAGTTCCTCGAGCCGCGGCCGCTGCTCTCGCCCGGGGCGCCCGGCCTTGCCGAAAGCCTCGCGATCTTCGTCTTCGGCCATGCCGGCTTCGATGCGATCTCGAGCGCTTCGCTGCTCGGCACGGTCAAGACGGCGCTCGGCCAAGGCACGGCATTGCCGGACATCCTTTCGAACAGCCACGGCCTCCTGCCACTGGCGATCGGCGCGGTGCCGGGCTCGCTCGGCGAGACCTCGGCCGTGCTCCTCGTCCTCGGCGGCCTCTTCCTCCTTGCCACCCGGGTCATCACCTGGCATGCGCCGGTCGCCATGATCGCCACCATGGCCGCGCTCTCCGGCGGTTTCCACCTCGCCGACCCGGCGCGGTTCCTCGATCCGGCAACGCAGCTCCTGTCCGGCACCTTCCTGTTTGCCGCCTTCTTCATCGTCACCGACTACGTGACGGCGCCGGCGACCGGCACCGGCAAGCTGATCTTCGGCGCCGGCGTCGCATTCCTCACCTTCGTCATCCGCACCTTCGCCGCCTATCCGGAGGGCATCGGCTTCGCCGTGCTCCTGATGAACGCGACGGTGCCGCTCATCGACCACGTCGTCAGGCCGCGCATCTACGGGCGCACCCGTTCCGGCGAGCCGATCCGCTACGAGGAGCGCTGAGGCCGCCATGACCTCGACCACAGGCAAGCCCTCGGCTCTCGCGCGCCTCTTCGGCCGCGCCGGCAAGCCATCGGACGACGGCAAGCCGCCGCCGGGCGGGCGATCGCCGCTCTATCTCGCCTTCCTGCTCGGTGCCTTCGCGCTCGTCGGCGCCGCGCTACTTGCGACCGGCCATGGCGCCACCGAAGGGCCGATCGCCGAGCGCATGAAGGAGGACCTCCTCGGCTCGCTCGCCCTCGTCGTGCCGGCCGAGCTGCACGACAACGATCTCGTCCACGACCAGTACGCGGTCGAGGCGCCCGGCGGCGAACCGCGCACCATCTATCCGGCGCTTTCCGGCGGCCACGTCACGGCGGTCGCCTACGAGATCGTCGGCCAGGGCTATGGCGGCGCCATCCGCATCCTGATGGGCGTGGCGAGCGACGGAGGACTGCTCGGCGTCAGGGTGCTGCAGCACGCCGAAACACCCGGCCTCGGCGACAAGATCGAGGCGGCCAAGGACGACTGGATCCTCGGTTTTTTCGGGCTGTCGTTCGGCAATCCGCCGAAGGAGAAATGGGCAGTGCGCAAGGACGGAGGCCAGTTCGACCAGTTCTCCGGCGCGACCATCACGCCGCGCGCCGTGGTCGGGGCGGTCAGGACCGGGCTCGAGTTCTTCGAGGCCAACCGCGAGCGCCTGACGAAGGCTCGGCAAGGAGGCGAGAGATGAGCGACGACTACCGGCGCATCGCGCTCGACGGCATCTGGGCGAACAATGTCGTCTTTTCCCAGATGCTCGCCCTTTGCCCGCTCCTCGCCGTCACCGGGACGGCGACCAACGGCCTCGGCATGGGCCTTGCGACGACGGCGGTGCTGATCGCCTCGGGCTTCCTCGTCGCGCTCCTGAGACGGCTGATCGAGCCGGAAATCCGGATTCCGGCCTTCGTCCTCGTCATCGCCATCCTCGTCACCATCGTCGACCTTTCGATCAACGCCTGGCTGCACGATCTCTACAAGGTCCTCGGGCTGTTCATCCCGCTCATCGTGACGAACTGCGTCATCCTCGGCCGGGCCGAGAGCTTCGCCTCGAAGGCGCGCGTCCTGCCGGCGATGTTCGACGGCCTGATGATGGGGCTCGGCTTCACGCTCGCCCTCGTCGTCCTCGGCGCGATCCGGGAAATCCTCGGCTCGGGAACGCTGTTTGCCAATGCCTCGCTGCTGCTGGGCGAGCATTTCCGCATTCTCGAGACGACCGTCATTCCGGACTACAAGGGCGTTCTGCTGCTCATCCTGCCACCGGGCGGCTTCATCGTCCTTGCGCTGTTGCTGGCCGCCAAGCGCAGCTTCGAGCTGCGCCGCCGCGCCGCGGTCGGCACGCGCGGCGGCGACCGCGACGTCGGCGGCAAGGAGATCACCATCTAGAGCAAGGTGCGAAGAAGCGGGAACCGGTCGTTTCTCAAGAAACGATGCAATAACAGCGGATTGGAGCAGGCACTCTGGTCCGGGAAGGGGCTTTGCAATGAACATCGGCGTCGCATACGTCACGCCCGTCCACAAGATCTGGGTGAAGATGGAAATGCCCGAAGGTTGCACGGTCGGCGAAGCGATCGAGCGGTCCGGCATCCTTGCCCAGTTTCCCGAGATCGACCTCGCGCACCAGAAGGTCGGCATCTTCGGCCGCATCACCAAGCTCGACGCGCCGCTCGAGGAAGGCGACCGCGTCGAGATCTACCGGGCGATCACCGCCGATCCGGACCAGATCGAGCGCCGCGACCAGTAGCGACGCCCCGGCCGGCCGTCGCCTCGTCATGCCGGTCACCGAGGGCCGGATGCGCCCGACCTGCGACGCTAGTGTCCTTGACCCGTCAGGCGGTGGCGGTAGGTTGTTAGGAGCCTAAGTATCGATCCGCCCACCCAGCCGGTCCCGCCACGATGGACATGTTCTTCGTTCCCGATCCGATCTCGACGGCAACCCGGGACCGTTTGTGGGCGCTGGTCGGCGAAGACATCGAGGGCATTCTCGCCGATTTCTACGACCGGCTCGAGAACTCCGGCCACAAGCTCCTCCTCGATCGGGCAGACGTCGAGCTGCTGAAGCACAAGCAGATCAACCACTGGCGCAAGCTGTTCTGCCATCCGCTCGACGAGGAATATGCGCGCCGGCTGGAACAGATGCACGCCCGTCACCTCGGCATCGGGCTGAGCATCGGCCAGTATGTGACGGCCTATCTCCACCTCAAGGACGCGTTCCAGCAGGCCGTCCTGCGCCAGGCGGCCGGCGCCGGGGAAGCGGTGACGCTGCTCCTCGCGCTCAACCGCATCGTTTCGGACGACATCGTGCGGGCGCTCGCCGCCGACGGGAGCGCGGCGCCCTCGGGCTGACGCCCCCAACCCTCAGCCGAGCGCCTTGACCATCGACATCGGCGCGGTCTGGCGCTCGGCCATCTCGGCGAGCTGGCGATCGACGGCATCCTGCCAGGCAACGCGCGGGCGGTAGCCGAGGCGGGCCTCGGCGGCGGCGTTGTCGACACCGAAATCCTGCAGGAGATGGATGATCGCCGGCACGATCAGCGGCTCGAACGGCATCACCGGATCGAGCGCCCGCACGAGTTTGGCGAAGGGGAAGGCAAGGGCGAAGGGCACGCTGAAATGCGGCAGCGGATAGCCGTGGCGGACGTTCAGATAGGTGACGAGATCGCGCATCGTCGGCACCGTCGGGCCGAGGATGTTGAATGCCTCGTAGCCGGCAAGGCCCTCGGCGAGGGCGGCGAGACAAAAGGCCTCGCCGATATCGGCGCCGTCGATCAGCGGCATCGGCGGGCGGCCGCCATCGATCCAGGGCACGAGACGGGTCTTCAGCCGGTGGGTGAGGATCGGCAGAAGGCCGAGCGAGTAATTCTCGCCGACGAACAGGCCGAGGCGCAGGACGACCATCGCCAGATGCTCGCCGGCGCGCCGGCGCATCTCGTCCTCGATGGCGACGACGACGCCGAGATGGGGCCAGTAGGCCGGCGCCCGGCCGGGGGTCCGGGCGTCGTGCCCCGCGCCCGGCGGCGCCGCGCCGTGGGTGCCCGGAAAGAGGAAGCGCGAGACGCCGTGGCGCCCGATCGCATCGATGAGGCGGATGGTCGGGCGCAGATAGAGCGCCTCGGCGTTCTCGCGGTTGCCGTACAAGGACGACCACGCCGCGGCATGGATGACGGTATCGACGCCTTCGGGCAGGGCGTCGACATAGGCCTCGTCACGCAGGTCGCCGATCCGCACCGTCCCGGCGAAGTCCCGCGGCAGGCGCGCGGCATCACGACAGGCGGCAACGACCTCGACGGGCGCGGCCGCGAGGGCGGCAAGGACATGACTGCCGACGAAGCCGGTCGCTCCGGTCACGAGCACTTTTTTCGGCATGGCAGTCACGTCCCCGTTTTGCCGATTGCTCAGACGAACAGCGTGATGTCCGATTTCTGCGCCTCGGGCAGGAAGCTCGCCGCGCCGATCCAGCCGGCGACCTCGGGGATGAACTCGTCCCGGTCGAAGCCGAAGGCATCGACGGTCATCTGGCAGGCATAGAGCTTGGTGCCCGCCTCGAGCGCCAGCTCGCGCAGTTCGGCGATCGAGGCGACGCCCTTGTCGCGGAAGGTCTTCTTCATCAGGCTCGTCGCCATCCGCTCGAAGCCCGGCACGGTCGACTTGACGAAATTGGGGATCTGCCAGTCGATGCCGCGGAACCATTGCGGGCCGACCGGCATTTTCATCGGCATCGCCGGATTGCCGAGCGGCAAGACCTCGAGATCGATCTCCTTCTTCAAAAGCAGGAGCCCGTAGAAGGTGAAGAACACCGAGACGTCGTAGCCGAGGGCGGCGCCGGTCGAGGCGAGGATGAAGGGCGGATAGGCCCAGTCGAGCGTGCCCTTGGTCACGATGATCGACATGCTCTTCGAATTGGTATCAGCCATGGTTCTCTCAAGTGCCAAAGCAGCCTGCACCCGGACTTTATATTCGGATACCCGAATACTATGATATGAAACAGGTCAAAGGCAATGCAAGCTTTGCTGAAAAGTCATCCGCCGCTGTTTGTCAGCGCAGAAATTTACCGTGCAGCGGGGTATCCGCCTGGCCATCCGTTGCACATCGGGCGCATCGGCCCGGTCACCGATATCTGCCGGGCGCTCGGATGGCTGACCGCAGAC
>JAKPQE010000025.1 GCA_029572955.1 Pseudomonadota bacterium | reverse complement strand
GGCACCGGCACCGACGTCGCAATTGAAAGCGCCGGCATCACGCTGCCCAAGGGCGACCTGAGAGGCATCGTGCGCGCCCGCGCACTGTCCGAGGCGACGCTGTCGAACATCCGCCAGAACCTCGCCTTCGCCTTCGGCTACAACATGCTCGGCGTACCGATAGCGGCAGGGGTGCTCTATCCCGTGCTTGGAGTGCTGCTGTCGCCGATGATCGCCGCCGCGGCCATGAGCCTGTCGTCGGTCAGCGTCATCTCCAACGCGCTTCGGCTCGGCAAGGTCCGCCTGCCGGGGAGCGCCGGGACCTGATCACCTCGCGCTTCGTGCCGTCCTGAAACCGCTCCCTGTGAAAAACCGAAAGCCGCCGGATGGCTCCGGCGGCTTTCTTCATGTGTCAGTGCGAGACCGGCGGATCAGCTGCGCTCGCGGCGCGGGCCTCGGCGGTCACCGCCCCGGCCGCCCTCACGGTCGCGGCGCGGCGGACGCTCGGCCGAGAACTGCTCCTCGGGCGGCGCCCCTTCCTCGCGCGGGATCTCGACGCCGGTCGTCTGGTCGACGATCTTCATCGACAGGCGGACCTTGCCGCGGTCGTCGAAGCCGAGCAGCTTGACGAATACCTCCTGGCCTTCCTTGACCACCTCGCCGACGGTGGCGGGGCGGCCCTGGGTGAGCTGCGAGATGTGCACCAGGCCGTCCTTGGCGCCGAAGAAGTTCACGAACGCGCCGAAGTCCATGATCTTCACGACCTTGCCCTTGTAGACCTGGCCGACCTCGGGCTCCGAGGTGATCTCCTTGATGCGCTTCAGCGCCGCCTCGATGGACTCGCGCTTCGACGCCGCCACCTTGACGGTGCCGTCGTCCTCGATGTCGATCTTGGCGCCGCTCTCCTCGACGATCGAGCGGATCACCGAGCCGCCCGAGCCGATCACCTCGCGGATCTTGTCTGTCGGGATGTGGATCGTCTCGATGCGCGGCGCGTGCTCGCCGAGCTCCGTGCGGGCACCGGTCAAGGCCTTCGACATCTCGCCGAGGATGTGCATGCGCCCGGCTTTCGCCTGGTCGAGCGCGATGCGCATGATCTCTTCCGTGATGCCGGTGATCT
>JAKPQE010000021.1 GCA_029572955.1 Pseudomonadota bacterium | reverse complement strand
CATGGCGGGCCGCCGGATTTCCGACATTTCTATAATCATTCTAACTCGTAACAACGGAGACCGCGATGTCCACCGATACCCCCATCGGCTTCCCCCGCCTCAACGAGCCGGCACCCGGCTTCGACGCCCCCACCACCCACGGCCGGCGCACGCTCGCCGACTACAAGGGCAAGTGGCTGGTGCTGTTCTCTCATCCGGCCGACTTCACGCCGGTCTGCACGACCGAGTTCATCGCCTTTGCCAGGGCGCATGATCGCTTCCAGGCGCTCGATTGCGAGCTCCTCGGCCTGTCGATCGACAGCCACTACGCCCACATCGCCTGGGTCCGCAACATCGAGGAGAAGTTCGGCGTCCGTGTCCCCTTCCCGATCATCGCCGACCTTTCCATGGACGTCGCGCGGGCCTACGGCATGGTCCAGCCGGCGGCGAGCGACACCTCGGCGGTGCGCGCCACCTTCGTCATCGACCCGGACGGCGTCCTGCGGGCGATGGTCTACTATCCGATGACCAATGGCCGCTCGATCGAGGAGTTCGTGCGCCTCGTCACGGCGCTGCAGACCAGCGACAAGAACAAGGTGGCGACCCCGGAAGCATGGCAGCCGGGCGAGCCGGTGATCGTGCCGCCGCCGGCAACGGTCGATGCGGCCGAGAAGCGCGCTTCCGAAGGCTACGACTACACCGACTGGTACTTCTCCAAGAAGGCCCTGTGACCGGTCGGCAAGAGCCGCAGAAAACGAGAAAGGCCGCGGCGCCGATGGCGTCGCGGCCCTTTTCATGTCGCTCGGTGGCTGTCCGGCCTCAGGCGGCCTTGCGCGGCTTGATGAGGCCGCGGTTGACCAGCACCTCGGCGATCTGGATCGCGTTGAGCGCCGCGCCCTTCCGCAGGTTGTCCGAGACCACCCACATGGCAAGGCCGTTCTCGACCGAGGCATCCTCGCGGATGCGGCTGATATAGGTCGCATCCTCGCCGGTCGCCTCGTAGGGCGTGATGTAGCCGCCCGGCTCGCGCTTGTCGACGACGAGGCAGCCCGGTGCCTCGCGCAGGATTTCCCGCGCCTCGTCGGCCGTGATCGGCTCCTCGAACTCGATGTTGACGACCTCCGAATGGGAGACGAACACCGGCACGCGCACGCAGGTCGCGGTCAGCTTGATCTTCGGATCGAGGATCTTCTTCGTCTCCGCGGTCATCTTCCACTCTTCCTTGGTAAAGCCGTCTTCCATGAAGACGTCGATATGCGGGATGAGGTTGAAGGCGATCCGCTTCGGGAACTTCTTCGGCTCGATCGGATCGGTGACGAAGACGGCCCGGGTCTGGGTGAAGAGCTCGTCCATCGCGTCCTTGCCGGCGCCCGACACCGACTGGTAGGTCGAGACGACGACGCGCTTGATCTTCGCCTTGTCGTGCAGCGGTTTCAGCGCGACGACGAGCTGCGCGGTCGAGCAGTTCGGATTGGCGATGATGTTGCGCTTGGTGAAACCGGCGACGGCGTCGGCGTTCACTTCCGGCACGATCAGCGGCACGTCGGCGTCGTAGCGCCAGGCCGACGAATTGTCGATGACGACGCAGCCCTGCGCGCCGATCTTCGGCGCCCATTCCTTCGCCACCGAGCCGCCGGCCGACATCAGGCAGATGTCGGTGTCGGAGAAGTCGTAATGGTCGAGCACCTTCACCTTCAGCGTCTTGTCGCCGAAGGAAACCTCGGTGCCGGCGCTGCGCTGCGAGGCGAGCGCCACCACTTCGTCGGCCGGAAAGCCGCGTTCGGAGAGGATGTCGAGCATTTCCCGGCCCACATTCCCGGTGGCACCGGCCACTGCAACCTTGTAGCCCATAACTTTCGTCGCTCCTTCGTCTCTCCCTGCCCCCAAAACCCGTGCGCTGCACCGGCCGAGGCATCTCCCCCGCGATTGCGCCGGGGAGAGGATCGGCGAAACGCGAGGAGCCGTCAGGCGGTCGTGGTCGCTTTTGCGCTGGTGGTTTTCGCGCGAGCGACCGCAACCGCCGGGGCGTGATGCACCGGGCGGCTTTGCCACGCCTGAAGGCGGGCTTCGATCGCGATGTCGAGCATGCGGGCCATTACAGCCGTTCCCTCACGAAAACCGCGGCCTTGTTCGCCGAATTGCGGGGAAATGTCAACGGGGCGAGGTGCGGCGGATTGGGCCGGCAACCACGCGCCGCCGGACTGTGCTTTGCCGGTGACGCTTTTTCAGGATCGCCGGCGCCTTGCGACGAGCGCCCGAGCGGCGGGGACGATCTCGCCGAGCCGTCGCCCGTTGATGAGCAGCGTCCGCAGCACGACGAGATAGAAGACGACGACGCTCGCATAGGCGAAGCGGAAATCCGCCGAAACGGTGAGCACCAGGAAGAGCGCGTGGTAGACGAAGCCGACCGCCAGCATCGCCCGGTCCGCCGCCTGGCGCCGGTCGTCGAGCCACCACAGGAGCGCCAGCAGCACCAGCGTCCCGAAAAATGGCAGCCAGTGGCTGATGACGATCCGCGGCCAGCTCTTCAGGTAGGAATTGGCGATCTCGTTGGCGTCCGGGAAAAACAGCGAGACATGCTCGTTCGGCGTGATGCCCGGCTCGAACAGGCCGCGGCCCTTGAAATAGCCCCGGATCATCTTCACGCGCGACTGCAGATAGGGCCCGGGATGTTCGACGATCGCCCTGATCCAGCGCGCCCGCAGCTCCTCGAGATCCTTGCCCAGCACGAAGACGACCATTTCCTCTTTCGGCTCTTCCCAGGCGAGCGTGCCGAACTGTTCGGGGAAATAGTGCTTCTCGAGCACCTCGAGACTCTGCGCCGGAAACGCCGCCGGCGTCAGCAGCATCTCGCCGGTGCGCAGCGAAATGCCGGCGAGATCGAAGAGGTAGATCACCACTTCCGGGTGATGATGCTTTGTCCCGAGGCCGCGATAGACGAACTGGTTTTGCGCCACCATCACGCCGAGGGCGACGACGAGAACGAGCGCCGCCGGCCCCTTGCGCCGCCCGGAAAGGACATATTCGACGAGGACGAAGGCCGGAACGAGGAGCATCGTCTCCGGCCGCAGGACGGTGGCGAGCGCGACGAGGATGCCCTTGGCGACAACGAGCCCCCGATGCCGCGGCAGGCTCCAGAGCACGAAGAGGGCGAGGAACGCCAGCGCGACCCACGTGTCCTTCGAGACCGCGACGAGATAGCCGTAGATCGACGGGAAGAGGCTGAACGCCGCCGTGAGCGCGACGAGCAGCAGCCCCTTCGGCCCGGCCGCCTTGATCAGCCAGGCGACGCACGCGACCATCGCGACGGCGACGAGGATCGTCTGGACCGCCAGCAGCGCCGGCGTCATGCCGATCTTCCACCAGACCCAGAGCAAGAGCGGGATGTGCCAGTCGTCCCACCCCGGTCCGTAGCGGAAGGCGTCGAACCAAGCGACCGCATCCGGGTTCATGCGCCCGGGCAACGAGGGAAAGGCCGCGAGGATGGCGATCGCGACGACGCCGAGCCATTCGCCGGGAGAAAGGCAGATCCTTGCCCGCCCGCCGGCCTCCGCCTGCCCTGCCGTCACGCCACCCGCTCCCGTCGCCGTCCGCAGCCTACCCGTCGAGCCCGAAGGAGCGCACGATATCGGAGATGAGCCGGCCGTCCTCCGGCCTGAGGCCGTGGCCGCCGGGGCTCGTGTAGCTCTGCGCCTGTCCCTGCAGCGCCGGCACCATGCGCATGTCCTGCCGCCAGGCCTCGGTGACGTCGTCGCCGGTGAACGGCGTGCCGTCCGACGAGCGGATCACCGAGACGTAGTAGGCCGGCGGATGCCGTTGCCGGTTGAGCCAGCCGACGAGATTGGTGGGCGCCTCCTCGCCGAGATCGTGATAGAGGCCGCCCGAGCGGTTGATCGTGTCGGCGCCGAAGAACGGCGCCATCATCGACAAGGGGCTGTTGCTGATCGCCGAGGCGACATTGGCAAGCCCCGAGCCGAGATGCGGGCTCGCTATGGTGACGAGCGCCCTGACCGCCGGCTCGCGCGAGGTCACCATGTACATCCGCGCCGCGACGCCGCCGGCCGAATGGCCGACGAGGACGATCGGCGAGCCCTTGTGCTTGGCCTTCACCCAGGAGACGTAATAGGACAGGAACCGCGCCTGCTCGCCGATCGGCGCCTCGGTCGGCAGATCGAGCGTGTAGAAGCGCTGCGGATGCTTGGAGACGGTCGGCGCCGCCAGCACGCCCTGCGGGCCGAGCGTCAGATGGCCGGCGTCCTGCCAGCCGTCCATGCCGAGCACCGGGGCGACGCCGGAAAAGCGCCAGCTCCCGGCCGAGCCGAGATAGCCCTGGATGAGGATCAGCGTCTGTGCCTCAGCCGCCCCGGCCAGCAGCAGCCAGCCGGCCAGCGCCATGATCGTTGCCCGAAGCCACATCGTCCGTTCCTCCCTCGCCGTGTGGTCTCGCTACGTCTTCGCCTTCCTCAAGAATGCCCGTTCACGCGCCTGCGGTCGAGATCCAGCCGTTCGGCCGTCGTCGGTATCGGCGTCGCACCGCGCGCATCGACCGGCACGCGCGCCAGCTGCTCGCGATATTCCGCGACGAACGCCAGCCGGTGGCGGCGATAGAGCGCGACATAGAAGACGAAGAGCGCGTTGACACCGAGCATGACCGCGACGAGGAAGCCGTCGCGCCACGGATCCTCCGGGTTTTCGAGGAAGAGGCTGCCGTCGGCGAGCCGGTAGACGGTGATCGCGTCGCCGACCGCCAATTCCGATCCGCTCGAGCGCTTGACGACATCCGTCACCTGCCGGCGTGCGCCGCTCTCGCCGATTTCGGCGACGATCCGCTGCTCGCGCTCCGAAACCTTCTTCTTCACCGTCCGCTCTTCGACGACGGTTCCCGCGACTTCCTCGACCGCCGGACGCGTCTCGAGGCCGGCGAGCTTGCCCATCTCGTGGCGAAGGCCGTAGAGGCTGCCGGCGAACACCGCGACCGCAAGGCCGATGAGCAGGAAGGCGAGCCCGAGCCCGAGGCGCGGGCCGAGGCGTCGGTCGATTGCCCGCGCCAGCGCGAAGACGAGGCTGCGCACCACATAGGCGATCGGATTGAAGATGAAGGAGAGGAAGCGCATGGCCCTTCGTTCCTGTCGGCGCGACGTCCGACCGACCGAGGGAGCCGGCAGGCGGGGTTCCGGCCCCGCCCGGGCGTTTGCCTTCCGTCAGCCGGCGATTTCGTCGAGCGCCTGGATGATCGCCGAGCCCATCTGCGCGGTGTTCACCTCGCTCCGCCCGGCCTGCATGATGTCCTTGGTGCGAAGGCCCTTGTCGAGGACCGCCGCGATCGCCTTGTCGACGAGGTCGGCCGCTTCGCCGAGGCCGAACGAATAGCGCAGCGCCATGCCGAGCGAGGCGATCATGGCGATCGGGTTGGCGATGCCCTTGCCGGCGATGTCCGGCGCCGAGCCGTGCACAGGCTCGTACATCGCCTTGCGCCGGCCCGTCGCCGGGTCCTCGGCGCCGAGCGAGGCCGACGGCAGCATGCCGAGCGAGCCGGTCAGCATCGAGGCGACGTCGGAAAGCATGTCGCCGAACAGGTTGTCGGTGACGATGACGTCGAACTGCTTCGGCCAGCGCACCAGCTGCATGCCGCCGGCGTCGGCCAGCATGTGCTCGAGGGCAACGTCGGCATACTGGGCCTTGTGCGTCGCCGTCACGACCCGGTTCCACAGGACGCCGGACTTCATGACGTTGCGCTTCTCCATCGAGGTCACCTTGTTCTGGCGCGTCCGCGCCAGCTCGAAGGCGACCGAGGCGATGCGCTCGATCTCGTAGGTCTCGTAGACCTGGGTGTCGATGCCGCGCTCCTGGCCGTTGCCGAGATCGATGATCTCCTTCGGCTCGCCGAAATAGACGCCGCCGGTCAGCTCGCGCACGATCAGGATGTCGAGGCCCTCGATGACGTCGCGCTTCAGCGATGAGGCATCGGCCAGCGCCGGATAGCAGATCGCCGGGCGCAGGTTGGCGAAGAGCTCGAGGTCCTTGCGCAGCCTGAGGAGACCCGCCTCCGGACGCTTCTCGTAAGGCACGTCGTCCCACTTCGGACCGCCGACGCAGGCGAGCAGCACCGCGTCCGCGGCATGCGCCTTCTTCATCGCCTCTTCCGAGATCGCCTCGCCATGGGCGTCGTAGGCCGAACCGCCGACGAGGTCTTCCTCGACCTCGAACGTGGCGATGCCCTTCGCGCCGAGCCAGTCGATCACGCGCCGCGCTTCGCGGGTGATTTCGGGGCCGATGCCGTCGCCGGGAAGAAGAAGGATCTTGAAGGAGGCCATGAGCGGGTCCGTCGCGCTGAATTGATCTGGGGTTCGGAAAGGTCGGGATCGAATAATGCCTGCGCCGGTCGCACGCAAGGGCAAAGCGCCATCGCCGCGGCGTCGGGACGCGTGGCGGCGGGCCTCAATCGGCCTCGTCGGCGAATTCGAGAACCAGCGTCTCGTAGACCCGCTCGATCGCCCGGCAGTCGCCATAGGGACGCGCCTCGAGCGTCACCGTGCCCGCCGCCGCGCCGGGAACAGTGTCGATGGCGATATCGACCGAGCCGTCGTCGTAGCGCCGGATGACGAAGGTGCCGGTCGGCATGAGCTCGATCCGCGCCTCGCCGCGAACGACGTCGGCCGAGCCGCCATCGTCCTCGAAGCGATAGAGCGTCTTGCCGTCGGCCACCTCGACGAGCGGAATGCTGAAGGCGAATTCGCCCTCGGCGACGCCGGCAACGATCACGTGGCCGGCCCCGGCGCCGGCGAGATATTTGCGGATCGCCGCAGCGTCCGTCGCGGCATAGCCCGCGACCTCGCCGCCATGGGCAAAGACGTAGAGCCGCGCCACCGGCGTCGTCCAGCCGGCCTCCTCGTCCGGCGGCCCTGCATCGCCGGTCTTCACCGGACCCGACGGCGTCAGATGGCCGGATTCGAAACACATCGGCTCCGCCGCGGCCGAAGCCGCGCCGGCAAGAATGATGACCGCCGCACCGATCGATTGCCGGAAAGCCACGGCCGAGCCCCCTATTTCCGGGAAAACTGCACCATTCTCGGCTTGCCGCCCGGCCCTGGCAAGGGATGTCGTGTCGCGACCCTGCGGCCGCGACACGGGGGTGACGTTCACGACGGGCACCGCGACCCGGCCTCGCGCGGGCGAGACGGCGGCGCGGCGCCCGGTCAGGTCTTCGAGCCGCCCTGCCACTTCTCCATCTTGCCGAGGAAGCCCCAGGCCGCGATGGCGAGGAACAGCGGCATCGCCATGCCGCCGAGGCCGAGCTGCGACGCGGTGGTGAAGAACGGGATGACCTGGGCGAGCGGACTGCCGTCCGGCACCTTGCCGAGAAGCGAGGTCAGCAGCGCCCCGACGATGCCGAGCCCGCTCTTCTTGCCGTTGAGGAGGTTGCCGAGCCAGGTCCCGAGCGCGCCGTTGACCGGCCCGAGCGAGGGCTTGGTGCCGGTCGCCGCGCCCATCGCCTTGATCAGCTCGTCGATCCGGCCGAGCGCTTCCTTCAGTTCGGTCGCGGCCTGGGACTCGCCGGTCGGCGGGGTGATCTTCTTCGCGATCTCCCCGGTCTTGATGATGCCGAGCAGCTCCAGCAGCTTGCGGAGAGTGTCGATGATCTCTTGTTCTTTTCCCTGGACTGGCATGGGTGTGATCTCCGGAACATGCGGCTGGACGATGGGGCCGACGATCGACGGCGCGGCGGCAACGACGCCGACCATGGCCATCGCCCGCTTGCGAACGTCGTTCAGCCGGTTCATCCAGCCCTTGCCGTACTTGTGAAAGAGGCCGAGGCCGCGCAGATAGCTCTCGCGGATATCGGCGAGGCCGGCGGCGAGCTGCCGCTCGTCGGAGATCCGGCACGCCGAAATCGTCAGCGGGCCCATATCCCCGTCGACCTCGACGTTGCGACCGAGGCCATTGAGCGCTTGCTGGAGCTGGCGCACCGCCCGCCCCGGACCCGACAGCACCGCCGCGTCGTAACAGACCTGTGCGATCGCCAGCGGCAGCTCGTCGCCGTCGATCTTGTTCCAGTACTTCGCCCGGAAGATCTCGAGCGCCTCGGCCCGGCCGAGATGGCGCACGTCGTCGACGCTGACGGGCGCGTTGCGCCAGGCCCGGAGCGTCGCGAGCGTGATGCCCATGTTTGTGGCGCCACCGGGATCGTCGGGATCGTTGACGAACTTGCCCTCCCATTTCTCGACCACCGCGTGGCACATGGTGAAGGCGTCCTCGCCCGCCACCGGTTGCGGCAGCGCGGCGTCCTCCCCGTCATGGGCGAGCAGCACCGCATCGGCGCCCTCCGTGAAGCCGCGCACCGTCGACCAGTCGATGCCGGCATCGAGGTCGCCGGGCTTGACGTCGATTTCGAAGTGCATGGCGTCCTTGCGACCCGACCAGTTGCCGCCCCATTCGAACACCTTGAGGCCGGCCTTGGTGCGGATCGCCACGACGTCGGCGATCATCGCCTCGGTCATGTCGGTGTCGGCCGCCTTGAGGGCGACCTCGCGGGCCCGCGCCTGCTGCGTCGGCGCCGAGGAAAACCGCGTCGGCCGCTTGTCCGGCGTCTCGCGGAACGGATTGCTCGCCGGATTGACGTCGATCGCGATGCCGTAGGAATGCAGGCTCTTGCCGACCCCACCGGTGATCGTCCGGCAGTTGTAGCCATAGGTGTCGTCGGCGCCGATGCGATAGCGATGGCTGCCGAAGACGTATTCGAGGGCCTTCCAGGCTTCCGCCGTCGGCGGCGCGACATTGACCTCCGCGGGGCCGAACCGCACCCGGACCATCTTGTCCGCCGCGCATTCGAAAGCCTTCCAGTTGACCCGTTGCTTCTGCGTGGATTCTGCCACTGTCCCCTCCTGTTCCTCCTCGTGACGGCGGACCGGGACGTTCGCGACCTCTGTTCACACCGCACGACTGTCGGCTCGGAGCGGCTCGATTGCCGCGCCGATACAACTGGAAAAATAGTCTGCCGGCCTGTCTTCAACCATCAAAAAACACGCATGGGTCGCAAAATGATTCAAAAACAACCAGTAAGAAAGAAACCGTTCGAGAGATCGGCGCGGCAGTGAGGGCGCAACAGAAAACCGGCCCGCCGTGATGACGGCGGGCCGGCAGGGACTGTCGCAAGAGCTGAAGGGCCTCGGGAGGCCTCAGGCGCCGCGCTTCAGCGCCGTCACTTCGATCTCGATCTTCATCTCCGGGCGGACGAGATCGGCGATGATCATCGTCGCCGCCGGCCGGGTCTCCCGGAAGGTCGCGCCGAGCACGGGAACGACGTCGTCGACATAGTCCGCGCTGGTCACGATGTAGCGCGCCCTGACCACGTCGGAGAGAGCAAAGCCGGCTTCGCCGAGCGCCTTGGCGATGGTGGCGAGCGCCGCCCGCGTCTGCGCCGCGACGTCCTCGGGCATCGACATCGTCTCGTAGTCGTAGCCGGTCGTGCCGGAGACGAAGCACCAGTCGCCCTGCACCACGGCGCGGGAATAGCCGAAGGTCTCTTCGAACGGGCTGCCGGAAGAAATGAGGCGGCGAGTCATCGTGGTCGTCTCCGCGACGTAGAAAGCTGGATCCGAGGGAGCGAAACGGCGCGTCGCCGAAAAGGCACGCGCCGTCATCTGGGCCCAATATAGGGAACGGTCGTCAATATTCCATGACGATCTTTCGATCGCCATTCAGAACCAGGCCCGCTTAGGGCCGGGCCCCGTCAGAGCCGGCCCGGTCAGAGCCAGGCCCGGTCAGGGCCGGGCCCCGTCAGAGCCAGGCCCCGTCAGAGCCAGGGATGCGTCTCGCGCGCCCGCTGCTCGTATGTCGCGATACGATCGGCCTTCTGCAGCGTCAGTCCGATGTCGTCGAGGCCGTTGAGCAGGAGGTGCTTGCGGAACGGATCGATGTCGAAGGCGATGGTGCCGCCGTCCGGCCCGCGAATCTCCTGCGCCTCGAGATCGATGGTCAGCGTCGCGTTGGCGCCGCGCTCGGCGTCGTCGAGCAGCTTCTCGAGCTCTTCCGGGCTGACCTTGATCGGCAGGATGCCGTTCTTGAAGCAGTTGTTGTAGAAAATGTCGGCGAACGAGGTCGAGACGACCGCCTTGATGCCGAAATCGAGGAGCGCCCAGGGGGCGTGCTCGCGGCTCGATCCGCAGCCGAAATTATCGTTGGCGATGAGGATCTTCGCCTGGCGATAGGCGGGCTGGTTGAGGACGAAGTCCGGGTTCTCCGAGCCGTCTTCCAGATAGCGCATCTCGGCGAACAGGCCCTTGCCGAGGCCGGCGCGCTGGATCGTCTTCAGGTACTGCTTCGGAATGATCATGTCGGTGTCGACATTGATCAGGTTGAGCGGGGCCGCGACCGCGGTCAGCGTCGTGAACTTGTCCATCTTCCACCCGTCCTCGTCGCGCCGATTGCGTCGGCGCGGCTGAAATCGCTTCTCAGGGCGCATGTCATGCGGGATCGCAAGGCGCCGGTCAAGCCTCGGCGACGGATCGCTACTCGAGCTCTGCCTCGATTGCCTCCATGTCGTCGTCGGAAAGGCCGAAATGATGGCCGATCTCGTGCACGAGGACATGGGTGATGACCGCCCCGAGGGTTTCCTCGTGCTCGGCCCAGTAGTCGAGGATCGGCCGGCGATAGAGCAGCACCATGTTCGGCATCTGCCCGGTATGGCCGACGGCCGGCGCATGGGCGAGGCCATGGCCCTGGAACAGCCCGAGAATGTCGAAGTCGCTCTCGAGTTCCATCTCCTCGACGACGTCCTCGTCGGGAAAGTCCTCGACCCGGATCAGCAGCCCTTCGCACAGTGCCCGGAAATCGGCCGGCAGCCGCGCGAACGCCGCCTCGGCCAGATGCTCGAAATCGCCGAGCCCCGGCGCTTCCATCTGCGCCCAGTCCGGTGCCCCGAAACCCGGTTTGATCGTCTCGCCCATCGCTCGGTCCGTTCCCTCGCCTCGTCCGATGACGGCATAGATCGGACGCGTGTCGCGTTCAACCCGTCCAGCGCGCGGCGAGGGTCACGACGAGGTAGAGCGCGAGGACGACGAAGGCGACGGCACCGATGGTGCGCCCGATGCGGCGGCCCCAGACCTCGATCGGATCGGCCGCGTCGGCATCCGCCCCGGCAAGATGCGCCCGCGCCTGCGCCGCCAGACGGCCGAGCGAGGTGCCGGCAATCGTCTCGGATTGCTCGACCACCCGCTCGATGTCCCGGAGCGCCTCGCGCCGGCGCTGCTCGTCGTCCTTCGTGTTCATGCGCCTCGATCCCGGCAACCCGCCGCCGGCCGAGGATCACATATGGATCGGCCGCTTGTCGACCGCGAGGGCCGCTTCCTTGGTCGCCTCCGACAGCGTCGGATGGGCGTGGCAGGTGCGCGCGATGTCCTCGGCGGAAGCGCCGAATTCCATGGCGAGCGCCGCCTCGTGGATCATCTCGCCGGCCGCCGCGGCGATCATGTGGACGCCGAGTACCCGGTCGGTCGCCTTGTCGGCGAGGATCTTCACGAAGCCTTCCGAGCGGCCCATGGCCTTGGCCCGGCCGTTGGCGGTGAACGGGAACTTGCCGACAGCATAGTCGATGCCGGCCGCCTTCAGTTCCTCCTCGGTTTTGCCGACGCTCGCGACTTCCGGCATCGTGTAGACGACGCCCGGAATGACGTCGTGATTCACCATGCCGGCCTGGCCGGCGAGGATCTCGGCGACCGCGACGCCCTCGTCCTCGGCCTTGTGGGCGAGCATCGGACCGGCGATCACGTCGCCGATCGCATAGATGCCCGGCACGTTGGTGCGGAAATCGTGGTCGGTCGCAATGCGGCCGCGCTCGTCGAGGGCGACGCCCACCTTGTCGAGGCCGAGGCCCGCCGTCACCGGCACGCGGCCGATCGCGACGAGCACCACGTCGGCCTCGATCGCCTCGGCCTTGCCGCCCGCCGCCGGTTCGACGATGACGTCGAGCCGCTTGCCGTCCTTCTCGATGCCCGTGACCTTGGAGGAGAGCTTGAAGGCGAGGCCCTGCTTGGTCAGCATGCGCTGGAACTGCTTGGCGACGTCGCCGTCCATGCCCGGCAGGATGCGGTCGAGGAACTCGACGACCGTGACTTCCGAGCCGAGCCGGCGCCAGACCGAGCCGAGCTCGAGGCCGATCACGCCGGCGCCGATGACGACGAGCCGGTCCGGCACCTTGTCGAGGGCGAGCGCGCCGGTCGAGGAGACGATCCGCTTCTCGTCGATCTCGATGCCGCGCAGCTTGGCGACGTCCGAGCCGGTGGCAATCACGATGTTCTTCGTCTCGATCGTCGTCGTCTCGCCCTTCTCCGGCGCGATCTCGACCTTGCCGGCGGCAACGATGCGGCCGGTACCGTGATAGGCCGTGATCTTGTGCTTCTTGAAGAGGAAGTCGATGCCCTTGACGTTGCCCTCGACCGTATCTTCCTTGTGCTTCATCATCGCCTTCAGATCGAGCTTGGGCTTGCCCGTCTTGATGCCGAAGCGGTCGAGGCCGTGCGCCACCTCCTCGTAGAGCTCGGAGGCGTGCAGCAGCGCCTTCGAGGGGATGCAGCCGACATTGAGGCAGGTGCCGCCATGGGTCGCCCGCTTCTCGACGACGGCGACCTTCATGCCGAGTTGCGCCGCGCGGATCGCGCAGACATAGCCGCCGGGGCCGGTGCCGATCACCACGAGATCGTAACTATCCATCGAGAGCCTCTTTCCTTCCAGGTGTTCGAGCGTTGCAACGGTTTGTCGCCCGGCCGTCACGGCCGGCGCGACGATCAAGCGAGGTAGCGCGAGCGCGTCGCCGTGCCGAGGCCGGCAAGGCGAATCGCCAGAGGTCCGACCGCCGGGGCGAGGCGGAGCGCGAGATAGTAGGCAATCGCCGGCAGCACGAGGCCGGCGAGCGTGCCGAAGACGACGAGCGTCGTCGCGTCGAGCAGCCCGGCCTTCTGCAGCACGACCCGCGCCGCCGCCGCGAACGGCAGGTGCATCACGTAGATCGCCAGCGAGGCCTCGCCGAGGAAGGCGAAGAGCCGCAGCGCCGTGCCGCGCGCCTCCGGCAGGAGGAACGCCGCGCCGATCGCCATCGCCGAACCCGTCAGCGCCGCCGCGACGACGGCGGCAAGGCCGAAATCGGAAAGGGCGAGGAACGCCGCGCCGAGCCAGGCGACCGTCGCGATCGCCGTCACCGGTGCCGCGGCGCGCGACAACACCGCCCCGGCGAGCGCCGGCAGGACGAGGAGCCCGACACCGTAATAGGCGCCGTTGAGCAGGATGCCGGAGACGATCTCCGGGCCGGCGCCGGACGTCTTCAGCACGATGGCGGCGACGGCGAGGATGGCGACGAACGCCCAGTCGAGCGCCCGGCTGCCGCTCTTGCCGACGACGAACCACAGGATGCGGATGAAGAACAGGTGATAGAGGAACCAGAAGTGCTCGACCGGGCTCCAGGCGATGGCGAGAAGCGCGTCGAAGCCGATCGGCACGTTGACCACCCCCGGCAGGCTGGCTTTCAGGCCGATCCAGATCGCCGACCAGACGAGATAGGGCACGACGATGCCCCAGAAGGTCTGGCGCGCGAAGGCGGCCGTATCGGTCTCGCGCCTGAGGCCGGCAACGAAGCCGGCGAGCACGAAGAACAGCGGCATGTGGAAGGAGTAGATCAGCGCGTCGGCGAGGCGCAGGCCCTCGGACCAGTCGAGGCCGCTGCGCTCGACCGCGCGGTTGGCGTGGCCGGCAACGACCAGCACGATGCCGATCGCCCGCGCATAGTCGACCCAGACGATCCGCTGTCCCGGCGTCTTCGCCACGAGCTGCTCCCTGCCCGCCGACGGCCGGCTCGGCGCCGGCCGCACGGACGTTCCAAATGTCGCCGCGCCGTCCTCAGATGTCGAGGACGAGGCGCTGCGGATCCTCGAGGCACTCCTTGACGCGCACGAGGAAGGTCACCGCCTCCTTGCCGTCGACGATGCGGTGATCGTAGGAGAGCGCCAGGTACATCATCGGCCGGATTTCGATCTTGCCGCCGATGACCATCGGCCGCTCCTGGATCTTGTGCATGCCGAGGATGCCCGACTGCGGCGCGTTGAGGATCGGCGTCGACATCAGCGAGCCGTAGACGCCGCCGTTGGAGATCGTGAACGTGCCGCCCTGCATCTCCTCGATGCCGAGCTTGCCGTCACGGGCGCGCCGGCCGAAGTCGTTGATGGTCTTCTCGACATCGGCGAGCGACATCATGTCGGCATCGCGCAGCACCGGCACGACGAGGCCGCGCTCGGTGCCGACCGCGACGCCCACGTGATAGTAGTTCTTGTAGATGATGTCGGTGCCGTCGATCTCGGCATTGACCGCCGGGATCTCCTTCAGCGCCTGGATGCAGGCCTTGACGAAGAAGCCCATGAAGCCGAGCCGCACGCCGTGCTTCTTCTCGAAGATGTCGCGGTAGGTCTTGCGCAGCTCCATCACCGCGGTCATGTCGACCTCGTTGAAGGTCGTCAGCATCGCCGCCGTGTTCTGCGCGTCCTTGAGGCGCCGCGCGATCGTCTGGCGCAGCTTGTTCATGCGCACCCGCTCCTCGCGGGCCGCGTCGTCCGGCACCGAGGGGGCGCGCACGACGACCGGCTGCGGCGCCGGGGCGCTCACCGCCGGCATCGCCACGGCGACCGGTTCGGCGGGCTGCGCCGCGGCGGCGGCGAGAACGTCGGCCTTGGTCGGGCGACCGCCCTTGCCGCTGCCGGCGATCGCCGCCGGATCGACGCCGGTCTCGGCGACCGCCTTGCGCACCGCCGGGGAGAGCGGCTGTTCGCCCGCCGCCTTGGCCGGAGCCGGAGCGGCAGCCGGAGCCGCCTTGGCGGGGGCCGGCGCCGCCTTCGCCGCCGCAGCGGGCGCGGCGCCGGAGCCTTCGCCGATCGAGCCGAGCAGGGCGCCGACCTCGACCGTCTCACCGGCCGCCACCAGCACCTCGGCGAGCACGCCCGCCGACGGCGCCGGTACTTCGATCGTCACCTTGTCGGTTTCCAGCTCGACCAGCGGCTCGTCGGCCGAGACCGTTTCGCCCGGCTTCTTGAACCACTGCCCGATGGTCGCTTCCTTGACCGATTCGCCGAGGGTGGGAACGCGGATTTCCGTCGTCATGTCCGTCCGTCTTTCTGCTTGTCTGAGCGAATGCCGCGGCAGGGCGGCGATCAGTCTCCGAGGGCTTCGTCGAGGAAGGCCTGCATCTGGGCAAGGTGCTTCGACATGAGGCCCGTGGCGGTTGCGGCCGAGGCGGCACGGCCGACATAGTGCGGCCGGCGGTGCTTCGTCTCGACATGATTGAGGATCCACTCGAGATACGGCTCGACGAAGAACCAGGAACCCATGTTCTTCGGTTCTTCCTGGCACCAGACCATCTCGGCGTCCTTGAAGCGGGCGAGCTCGCTGATCAGCGCCTTGACCGGGAACGGATAAAGCTGTTCGACCCGCAACAGGTAGACGTCGTCGACGCCGCGCTGCTCGCGCTCCTCGTAGAGGTCGTAATAGACCTTGCCCGAGCACATGACGACGCGCCGGATCTTCTCGTCGGCAACGAGCCGGATCTCCTGGTTCTCCAGCACCTCCGCATCGTCCGGCAGGGTACGCTGGAACACCGTCAGCGGCCCCATCTCGTCGAGCTTCGAGATGCAGCGCTTGTGGCGCAGCAGCGACTTCGGCGTCATCAGCACCAGCGGCTTGCGGAAGTCGCGGTGGATCTGGCGCCGGAGGATGTGAAAGTAGTTGGCCGGGGTCGAGCAGTTGGCGACCTGCATGTTGTCCTCGGCGCAGAGCTGCAGGTAGCGCTCCAGGCGGGCCGAGGAGTGCTCGGGGCCCTGGCCCTCGTAGCCGTGCGGCAGCATCATGACGAGGCCCGACATGCGCAGCCATTTGCGCTCGCCGGCCGAGATGAACTGATCGACGACCACCTGCGCGCCGTTGGCGAAATCGCCGAACTGCGCTTCCCAGATGGTGAGGGCATCGGGCTCGGCGAGCGAATAGCCGTATTCGAAGCCGAGGACGGCTTCTTCCGAGAGCATCGAGTTGATGACCTCGTAGCGCGCCTGATCCGGGGAAAGGTGATTGAGCGGGATGTAGCGCTCTTCGTCTTCCTGGTCGTAGAGCACGGTGTGGCGCTGCGAGAACGTGCCGCGCTCGCAGTCCTGGCCCGACAGGCGAACCGGATAGCCCTCCATGGCGAGCGTGCCGAAGGCGAGCGATTCCGCCGTCGCCCAGTCGATCCCCTCGCCGGCGTCGATCGCCTTGCGCCGGTTGGCGAGGAAGCGCTGGATGGTCCGGTGGACGTTGAAGCCCTTCGGCACCGTGGTGATCTTGCGACCGATCTCGACCAGCCGCTCGATCTCGACGCCGGTCTTGCCGTGCCGCGTCTCGTCGCTGCCGGCGGCCTGGTGCAGGCCCGCCCAGCGGCCGTCGAGCCAGTCGGCCTTGTTCGGCCGATAGGCCTGGCCGGCCTCGTACTCGGCCTCGAGATGGGCGCGCCAGTCGGACTGCATCTGCTCGACGTCGCCGGCGCTCAGCAGCCCCTCCTCGACCAGCTTTTCCGAATAGATCTTCGCCGTCGTCGGATGCTCGCGGATCTTGCGATACATGATCGGCTGGGTGAATGCCGGCTCGTCGCCCTCGTTGTGGCCGAAGCGGCGGTAGCAGAACATGTCGATGACGACCGGCTTGTGGAACTTCTGCCGGAACTCCGTCGCCACCTTGGCCGCGAACACCACCGCTTCCGGATCGTCGCCATTGACGTGGAAGATCGGCGCCTGGATCGCCTTGGCGACGTCGGACGGATAGGGCGAGGAGCGCGAGAAGCGCGGATTGGTCGTAAAGCCGATCTGGTTGTTGATGATGACGTGGATCGAGCCGCCGGTGCGGTGGCCCTTGAGGCCGGAAAGGCCGAAGCATTCGGCAACGACGCCCTGGCCGGCGAAAGCCGCATCGCCGTGCAGGATCAGGCCGAGCACCGAGTCGCGCGCTTCGGTATCGCCGAACTGGTCCTGCCGCGCCCTGACCTTGCCGAGCACCACCGGGTCGACGATCTCGAGATGCGAGGGGTTGGCGGTCAGCGACAGGTGCACCCTGTTGCCGTCGAACTCGCGGTCCGACGAGGCGCCGAGATGATATTTGACGTCGCCCGAGCCCTCGACGTCGTCGGGCGTGAACGAGCCGCCCTTGAACTCGTGGAAGATGGCGCGGTGCGGCTTGGCCATCACCTGGGCGAGAACGTTGAGGCGGCCGCGATGGGCCATGCCGATGAAGATGTTCTTCACCCCGAGATGGCCGCCGCGCTTGATGATCTGCTCGAGCGCCGGAATCACCGACTCGCCGCCGTCGAGGCCGAAGCGCTTGGTGCCGGTGTATTTGACGTCGATGAACTTCTCGAAGCCTTCCGCCTCGATCAGCTTGTTGAGGATCGCCTTCTTGCCTTCCGGGGTGAACGAGATGTGCTTGTCCGGACCCTCGATGCGCTCCTGCAGCCAGCCCTTCTCGGCGCCGTCGGAGATGTGCATGAACTCGACGCCGAGCGTCGAGCAATAGGTGCGCCTGAGGATCTCGAGCATCTCGCGGATGGTCGCGAATTCGAGGCCGAGCACGTGGTCGATGAAGATCTTGCGGTCGAGGTCGCCCTGGGTGAAGCCGTAGGACTGCGGCAGCAGCTCGTGATAGTCGGGCCGCTTCGACAGGCCGAGCGGGTCGAGATTGGCGTGCAGGTGGCCGCGCGAGCGATAGGCCCGGATCATCATCAGCGCGCGGATCGAGTCGCGCGTCGCCAGATTGACCATGTTGCCGTCGAACTCGAAGCCGTGCCGGTGCGCCGCCTGCTGCAGCCGCCCGCCGATATGCCGGTCGACCTCCTGCCATTCGCTGCCGGTCAGCGCGGCGAGGATCTCGTCGCCGCCGGTCTCGACCGGCGGCCGGCCCCAGGACGGCCCCTGGCCGCCATTGCCGTTCCCGGCCTCGTCCTTGAGGCCGGCGAAGAACGCCTGCCATTCGGCACCGACCGAATTGGGGTTCTCGCTGAAACGCTCGTAGAGATCTTCGATATAGCCGGCGTTGGAGCCGTAAAGGAAAGAGCTGCTGGCGAAAGCCGCGTTGGCGTCCTGGCGTGCCATGTCACCTGTCTCCGGGGAAAGCCCCGCCGGTTCCGTTGTGCGTGCGCCCCCGCGCGACGCGCGTTGTCGAAATCCCCGGTGCGCCATTCCCTCCACCGGGATCATCAAGTCGCAAGGCCGCTTCGCCTTGCCGGCTCCGGGGCGTCTTGTCGCCGGCTTTGGCGCCGGTTCTTCGCCCGTTCGCTCCGATCTGGCCGGATACCGGCGCGACTTCGGCGCCTTTCCGGCCGACGCGGCCCCCGCCGCGTCGTCGCTGCCGCCGCGCGGCCTTCTGCCGCCCGGTGCGTCTGGTGCTGATCTAGGGCGTCGGGACGCGATTGGCAGCCCCGGAACCCGACCCAAGCCATTCCCAGACAACGCGTTTACCGATCCGCCGGCAACTCCCGGCGACCGTTGCGCCTCCGGCCGAAGCCCTTGCGGCCCCGGCCGAACGCCGTTTCGTCAGCCCTTCAGCAGCTCGGCGAGCGTCACGCCGAGCTTGGCCGGCGACGGCGAGACGCGGATGCCCGCCGCCTCCATCGCCGCGATCTTGTCCTCGGCGCCGCCCTTGCCGCCGGCGATGATCGCGCCGGCATGGCCCATGCGGCGGCCCGGAGGCGCCGTACGGCCGGCGATGAAGCCGACGGTCGGCTTGCTTCGGCCGCGCCTGGCCTCGTCGGCGAGGAACTGCGCCGCGTCTTCCTCGGCCGAGCCGCCGATCTCGCCGATCATGATGATCGACTTCGTCGCCGGGTCGGCGAGGAACATCTCCAGCATGTCGATGAACTCGGTGCCCTTGACCGGATCGCCGCCGATGCCGACGGCCGTCGTCTGGCCGAGGCCCGCCACCGTCGTCTGGAACACCGCCTCGTAGGTCAGCGTGCCGGAGCGCGAGACGATGCCGACCGAGCCCTTCTTGAAGATGTTGCCCGGCATGATGCCGATCTTGCACTCTTCCGGCGTCAGCACGCCCGGGCAGTTCGGGCCGATGAGCCGGGTCTTCGACGCATCGAGCGCGCGCTTGGCCCGCACCATGTCCATCACCGGGATGCCCTCGGTGATCGCCACGACGAGCTCGATCTCGGCGTCGATCGCCTCGCAGATCGAGTCGGCCGCGAACGGCGGCGGAACGTAGACGACCGAGGCGTTGGCGCCGGTGGCGTTCTTGGCCTCGGCGACCGTGTCGAAGATCGGCAGCGACGCCGTCTCGCCGGTCGGCAGCTTGCCGGTCCAGGTGGTGCCGCCCTTGCCCGGGGTGACGCCGCCGACCATCTGCGTGCCGTGATAGGCGAGCGCCTGCTCGGTATGGAAGGTGCCCGTCTTGCCGGTCAGGCCCTGGACGATGACCTTGGTGTCCTTGTTGACGAGAATGGACATTACGCAGCCTCCCTCACCGCCTTGACGATCTTCTGGGCCGCGTCGTCGAGGTCATCCGCGGAGATGACGTTGAGGCCGCTTTCGTCGATGATCTTCTTGCCTTCGTCGACCTTGGTGCCTTCGAGGCGCACCACCAGCGGAACCTGGAGGCCGACCTCCTTGACCGCCGCGATCACGCCCTCGGCGATGGTGTCGCACCGCATGATGCCGCCGAAGATGTTGACGAGGATGCCCTTCACGTTCGGGTCGGCGGTGATGATCTTGAACGCCGCCGTCACCTTCTCCTTGGAAGCGCCGCCGCCGACGTCGAGAAAGTTGGCCGGCTCGGCGCCGTAGAGCTTGATGATGTCCATCGTCGCCATGGCGAGGCCCGCGCCGTTGACCATGCAGCCGATGTCGCCGTCGAGGGCGACATAGGAGAGGTCGTATTTCGACGCCTCGATCTCCTTGGCATCCTCCTCGGTCTCGTCGCGCAGCTCCATCACGTCCGGATGGCGGTAGAGCGCGTTACTGTCGAAGCCGACCTTGGCATCGAGGCAGACGAGGCGGCCGTCCTTGGTGACGATCAGCGGATTGACCTCGAGAAGGCTCATGTCCTTCTTGGTGAAGGCCGTGAACAGCTGCTCGCCGAGCTTGCCGGCCTGCTTGGCGAGGTCGCCGGAAAGGTTGAAGGCCTTGGCGAGGGCGCGGCCGTGATGCGGCATGTAGCCGGTCGCCGGATCGACCGAGAAGGTGACGATCTTCTCGGGCGTCTCGGCCGCCACTTCCTCGATGTTCATGCCGCCCTCGGTCGAGGCGACGAAGGCGACCCGCGAGGTCACCCGGTCGACCAGCAGCGACAGGTAGAACTCGTCGGCGATGTCCGAGCCGTCCTCGAGATAGATGCGGTTGACGACCTTGCCGACCGGACCGGTCTGGTGCGTGACGAGCGTCTTGCCGAGCATCTGGCCGACGAACTCGACGACCTCGTCGACCGACTTGGCCAGCCGCACGCCGCCCTTGTCGCCGGCCTGCGGCTCCTTGAAGCGACCCTTGCCGCGGCCGCCGGCGTGGATCTGCGACTTCACCACCCAGAGCGGGCCGTCGAGTTCCTCGGCCGCCTTTTTCGCGTCCTCGGCCTTCAGCACCGCAATGCCGCGCGATACCGGCGCGCCGAAGCTCTTCAGAATGGCCTTGGCCTGATATTCGTGGATATTCATTTCAACCGTCTCCCTCGCCGCCTCGGCGATGACGTTTCAGTGCCTGCCGTTCCGCCGGGCCGCGGCCTTGCGACCGAAATCCCTCCCGCCCCGGCCGGCCGCTGCCGGCAGCCGGGAACGATGGGATGGGCCCGTGACGGTCGGGGCGCCGGAACCGGCCGCCGCCCCGCCATGTCGCGCGGACCGGCGACGGATCACCCGACGAGGGTCGGCGCGATCTTCTTGCAGGTCTCGATCAGCGTCTCGACCGCGGTGACCGACTTCATGAAGTCGGTCTTCTCGCCCTTGTCGAGATCGATCTCGATGATGCGCTCGACGCCGCCGGCACCGATCACCACCGGCACGCCGCAATAGACGCCGTTGACGCCGTATTCGCCGTTGAGCTGGGCGGCGCAGGGCAGCACGCGCTTCTTGTCCTTCAGAAAGCTCTCGGCCATCGTGATCGCCGAGGACGCCGGGGCATAGAAGGCCGAGCCGGTCTTCAGCAGGCCGACGATCTCGGCGCCGCCGTCGCGGGTGCGCTGCACGATCTCCTCGAGGCGGCCCTTCTCGATCCAGCCCATCTTGACGAGGTCGGTGAGCGGGATGCCGGCAACCGTCGAATAGCGGGTCAGCGGCACCATGGTGTCGCCGTGGCCGCCGAGCACGAAGGCGGTGACGTCCTCGACCGACACGTTGAACTCGTCGGCGATGAAGTAGCGGAAGCGGGCCGAGTCGAGCACGCCGGCCATGCCGACCACCATGTTCGAGGGCAGGCCCGAAGCGCGCTGCAGCGCCCAGACCATCGCGTCGAGCGGGTTGGTCACGCAGACGACGAAGGCGTTCGGCGCATACTTCTTGATGCCGGCGCCGACCTGCTCCATGACCTTGAGATTGACGCCGAGGAGGTCGTCGCGGCTCATGCCGGGCTTGCGCGGCACGCCGGCCGTGACGATGACGACGTCGGAGCCCTCGATACCGGCGTAAGCGCTGGTGCCGGCGAGCTTGGCGTCGAAGCCCTCGATGGTCGAGAGCTGTGCGAGGTCGAGGGCCTTGCCCTGGGGAAAGCCGTCGACGATGTCGAAGATGACGATGTCGCCGAGCTCCTTGAGGCCAGCGAGCAGTGCGAGAGTGCCGCCGATCTGGCCGGCACCGATCAGTGCGATTTTCTTCCGCGCCATGAGTGAGGGTTTCCCTTAACGTAAGGAGGCATGATCAGCCTCGGGATCTGGTTTGTGGTTAGTACGAACTGCCCCCGCGTTCAAGTTGGTCAAAAGACAAATTGTCGCGATTGCGAGCAAATCGTTATCGCGAAATTTTCTAATATTCAGAGATATTTGGGCAAGAGGCGTCGACGTCGCACGTCCTCCGGATGCCCCTTTTTGCTGCACCGCCGCAAGGCGCCGGATTCAATCGCCGGTCGTATCCGCCGCCGCGGCCTCGCCGACGGCCCCGTGCGGCGCCGCCAGATACTCGCCCGAGCGCATCTCGATCAGCCGCGACACGGTGCGCTGGAAGGCGAAGACCTCGTGGCCGATGGTGCCGCGATAGAGCCCGTCGGGCGCCGCGGCGGCGCTGGCGACGAGCTTGACGCGGTTGTCGTAGAGCGTGTCGACGAGGGTGATGAAGCGCCGCGCCTCGTTGCGGGTCGCGTCGTCCATCACCGGGATGCCGTCGACGAGCACGGTGTGGAAGGCATGGGCGATCTTCAGGTAGTCGCCGGCGCCGAGCGCCGCCGCGCAGAGATCGGCGAAGGCGAACCGCGCAACGCCCTGGGCCGCCTGCGGCACCCGCACCTGCCGGCCCTTCACTTCGAGCGCCGTCTCGGCGCCGCGCAGGGTGCCGGTCAGCTCGTGCCACATCTCGTCGAGGCCGGCCGCGGCCGCCGGTCCGAGCGGCGTGTAGTAGACCGGGTGGCTCTCCAGCTTCTCGAGCCGGAAATCGGTGCGCGCGTCGAGGCGCAGCACCTCGACATGGTCCTTCAGCAGCTTGATGAACGGCAGGAAGAGCTGACGGTTGAGGCCGTCCTTGTAGAGCCCGTCCGGCTCGACATTGGAGGTCGCGACGACCACCACGCCGGCTTCGAAGAGCCGCGTGAACAGCCGGCCGAGGATCATCGCGTCGGCGATGTCGGCGACATGGAACTCGTCGAAGCAGAGGAGCCGCGTTTCCTCGGCGATCATGGCGGCAACCGGCGGGATCGGGTCGTCGCCCTTCACCTCGCCGCGCTTCAGCGCCTGACGCCAGGCATGGATCCGCTCGTGCGTTTCCTGCATGAATTCGTGGAAATGCACCCGCCGGCGCCGGCGCGGCACGGCCGTGGCGAAGAACAGGTCCATCAGCATCGACTTGCCGCGCCCGACCTCGCCCCAGATGTAGAGGCCGCGCACCTTCTCCCTCGGTGCGTTGCGCTGGAACAGCCAGCCGAGGGCGCTGCCCTTGTTGGCGAGGCGTTTCTCGACGAGCCGATGGTTGAGGTCGTCGAGCCGCCGGGCGGCCTCGAGCTGCGCCGCATCGCGCTCGATCTCGCCGCGCGCGGCCCGCGCCTCGTAGTCGGCAATCACGGTCTGATGGTGGCTCGGCTCGGTCATTGCTCTTTCCGCAGAACGCACCGCTTCTAGCGGACGCGCCGTCCGCGCGCCATTCCCCGCTGGTCGCAATTAGGGCGACCGCCGGCAAAGTGCAGCCGTTCTTCGGAAATTGCGGGAAAGGCCCGCCGGCGCTGCCTCACGCCTCGGCGACGGTTACCTGCAGGCCGCGCGCCCGCGCGTCGACGACGGCGGCGGCGGTGACGAGTTCGCGCTCGACCGGATCGTCGAGTTCGGCCTTGCGACCGCGCCCGTCCCGGAGAATCCAGGCATTGTCGGCGGTCAGCACCTCGACGCGCACCTGCGCGCCACGGGCGAGAGCCTTGCCGACCGCCGGCCCGAAGGCCGCGTCCGTCGCCTTGCGATCGTTGCGCCCGCGCATCGTCTCGAACCGTTTGCCGAGATCGAAGGCCGAGCCGATCACCACCTCGGCGGCACCGTCACAGATGAGGGTCAGCCGGTAGACGCCGGCGGCGTTCGGCACGCTGTTCGACAGCGCCCCGCCATTGCCGCCCATTTCGCCGAGTTCGGTCCACTGCAGCCGGGCGGTCAGCGCCACCATGTCGCCGGCGCTCGGCCTGGCCTTGACCGGCGAGGCGGCCGGCCGCACCGCCGCCTGCTGCTGGCGCGACCGCATGAAGGTGACGAGACGCCGCGAAAGGTCGACCGAGGACACCGTCCAGCCCGCCGCGAGCCAGGCGTTCTGGTGCACCTGCACACCGCCGCTGTTCGACCACCAGGCACGATGATCCGAGGCGCTGCGCGGCAATTCGAAGCCGAGCACCCGTTCCACATCGGAGAACGCGGCGTTCCATTCGAAAGCCGTCAGGCTTTGCAGGTGATATCGAAGCGGATCGTACTTGCCCATGTCTGACGCGCGGCTTTTTTCGACGAGGCTTTTATTAGCCTCCGACAATATTCGCCGTGCCGGCAAAGCCGTATCCTTGAAAAACAAGGGGCTGCCCGGCAACGCGCCGGACAGCCCCCTCGACTTCGGAAGCCTTGCAGCGGTTCAGCGGTAGACGCTGACCGCCTGCGCGCCGGCGGTCTGGCCGGCGAAGCGCTCCGCCCCGGTCGGATAGAGCCGCGCCACCTCGGCGCCGCCGTCGCCCTTCAGGACGACCTGCTGGCCGTTGAGATCCCAAGCCGCGATCTTGCCGACCTCGCTGTCCGGGCAGCCGCGCGTCGTCGCCCGGTAGCCGCCGGTCCAGCCGGTGAGCGTCAGGAACAGCTGGCAATTGGCCCCGCCCGAGGAAATCTTCCAGCCGCCGATCAGATCCTCGCGCTCCAGCGTGATGTCGGTCGCCGGCGGCAGCGCCGCCACCTGCTGCTCGCCCCCGGCCGGAAGGCCGGCGGCGTTCGGGTCCTGCGGCGGCATTTCCGGCGGCGGCAGATCGGTCGCCGTCACCGGCTGGGTCGGCACCGGAGCGAGCGGCGTCGGCTTGCTCGACGACCGGCCGAAGCCGTCGAACGGATTGCCGGCCGTCTGGCAGCCGCCGACCGCCAGCGCGAGGCCCAAGACACAGGCCATGGATGTGAAGCGAGACATCGTGTTTCCGTTTTTACGAGTGGCATCCTGTTGCCACAGTCTACACAGACTGCGGCTATTCTTGGTTAACGCCGATTTGTTCCTGAAAGGTCGTTGCATCCGCGCAACAACACAGCCTGGAAACATATAAACCGATTGGTTCATATATCACCGACCGATCGTCTCCGAAAGTGAAAAGGCCCTCCCCGTCGCCGGGGAGGGCCCGCTTGTCTGAGCGAGGATGGCGTCAGCGCATCGTCGGGATGACGAACTCGGCGCCGTCCTTGATGCCCGACGGCCAGCGCGAGGTGACCGTCTTGGTCTTGGTATAGAAGCGCACCGCGTCCGGGCCGTGCTGGTTGAGATCGCCGAAGCCGGAGCGCTTCCAGCCGCCGAAGGTGTGGTAGGCGAGCGGCACGGGGATGGCGAAGTTGACGCCGACCATGCCGACATTGACACGGCTGACGAAGTCGCGGGCCGCGTCGCCGTCGCGGGTGAAGATCGCGACGCCGTTGCCGTATTCGTGGTCGGACGGCATCCGCAGCGCTTCCTCGTAGTCGTGGGCGCGGGCGATGGAGAGCACCGGACCGAAGATCTCTTCCTTGTAGATCGTCATGTCGGTGGTCACCTTGTCGAACAGGCAACCGCCCATGAAGAAGCCGTCCTCGTAGCCCTGCAGCTTGAAGTCGCGGCCGTCGACGAGAAGCTCGGCGCCTTCCTTGACGCCCTGATCGACATAGGCCTTCACCTTGTCGAGATGCTGGCGGGTGATCAGCGGGCCGTAGTCCGACAGCGGATCGGTCGAGGGACCGACCTTCAGCGCCTCGACCCGCGGGATCAGGCGCTCGACGAGGGCGTCGGCGGTCTTCTCGCCGACCGGAACGGCGACCGAGATCGCCATGCAGCGCTCGCCGGCCGAGCCGTAGCCGGCGCCGATCAGCGCGTCGACCGCCTGGTCGAGGTCGGCGTCCGGCATGATGATCATGTGGTTCTTGGCGCCGCCGAAGCACTGCACGCGCTTACCGTGCGCCGTGCCCGTCGAATAGATGTACTGCGCGATCGGCGAGGAGCCGACGAAGCCGATCGCCTTGACGCGCGGGTCGGTGAGGATGGTGTCGACCGATTCCTTGTCGCCGTTGACGACGTTGAGGATGCCGTCCGGCAGGCCGGCCTCGCTCATCAGCTCGGCAAGGCGCATCGGCACGGACGGATCGCGCTCCGACGGCTTCAGGATGAAGGCGTTGCCGCAGGCGATCGCCGGCGCGAATTTCCACATCGGGATCATCGCCGGGAAATTGAACGGCGTGATGCCGGCGACGACGCCGAGCGGCTGGCGCAGCGAATAGAGATCGATGCCCGGGCCGGCCGCCTCGGTGTACTCGCCCTTCAGCAGATGCGGGATGCCGCAGGCGAACTCGCAGACCTCGATGCCGCGCTGGATCGAGCCCTTGGCGTCGGCGACCGTCTTGCCGTGCTCGGAGGAGAGCAGATGGGCAAGATGGTCCATGTCCTTGGCGATGAGCTCGAGGAACTTGAAGAACACGCGCGCCCGGCGCTGCGGGTTCTGGGCGGCCCAGGCCACCTGCGCCGCTTCGGCATTGGCGATCGCCGCTTCGGTCTCGGCTTTCGTCGCCAGCGTCACCTTGGCCTGCACCTCGCCGGTGTTCGGGTCGAAGATGTCGCCGAAACGCCCGCTCGTGCCCGCGACGTGCTTGCCACCCACGAAATGGCCGATTTCCCTGGTCATGCCGCCATGTCCCGACGCCTCGGGACCTCCCTGTTGTTATCCTTGTCGAAATGGAAGAGCCGCCGCCGAGGGGGACCCGGCGAAGCGTTCCGCTCATTCGTCTTTAGCCGGTTTGCGGCGGCGACGCAAAAGGCCAAAAGGCAAGGGTCCCGTCGCCGTCAGGCAACGAGGGTGCGCGCCACCGCGAGGAAGCGTTCGAGTTCGCCGCGCAGGGAATCGGAGCGCTCCGCGACATTGGCCGAGGCGGAGAGGAGATCGCCCGCGACGGAGCGCACCGCATCGGTCGCGTCCGAGACGGTCCGGATGCCGTCGGTGATGTGAACCGAATTCTCCGAAATGCCGCCGATGCTCGAGGTGATGTCGCGCACGGCGGCATTCTGCTGGCCGATCGCCCCGGCGATGGCGGCCGAGATGGTCTGCACCTCGTCGACCGTCGCGCCGATCTCCTCGAAGCGCCCGACCGCGTCGCGCGTCGCCGCCTGGATGCTGGTGACCTGGACGGTGATCTCGTCGGTCGCCCGTGCCGTCTGGGCCGCGAGGTCCTTGACCTCGGCCGCCACCACGGCGAAACCGCGACCGGCCTCGCCGGCCCGCGCCGCCTCGATGGTGGCGTTGAGGGCAAGCAGATTGGTCTGGTCGGCGATCTCGGTGATCAGCCGGATCACCTCGCCGATCCGTTCCGCCGCCTGGGCAAGGCCGCGCACGCTCGCCTGCGTCTCGCCGATCTTCTCGACAGTCTCGCCGACGATCTGCGAGGAGCGGTTCACCTGTCCGGCGATTTCCTCGATCGAGCCCGCCAGTCCCGCGGTCACCTCGACCATCGTTTCGGTATCCCCGGAGGCCGCGCCCGCCGCCTCGGCGACCGCCGCCGCCTGCTCGCTCGACAGCGCCGAGGACTGCTCCATTTCGTGCGCCGTGGCGTTGATCGTGCGCGCGGCATTCTCGAGATCGCCGGCGACCCCGCCGACGCTCGTGTCGAACTCCCGGATCGCGTCGCAGAACCGGTCGAGCCGGTCGACCGTCCCGGCAATGAAGCCGTTGATGAGGTTGGCGCCGCGCGCGAACGCGCCGTGCAGGCCGGCGGTCTGGATGCGCCGCCAGTACTGGCGCGCCGTCAGCGCCGCCATCGCCGCCGTCAGCTCGCGCACATAGGCGTCGGCATGGTCGATGAAGCCGTTGAGCGCGACGACGAGGCCGCCGAGATCGCCGCCCTCCCCGGCAAGGATCACCCGCTGCTCGAAATCGCCGCGCGCCACCGCCTCGCAGACACCGCGCATCGTGCCGACGAGCCGGGCGACGCGGGCAAGATAGATCGAGACGGCAAGTGCCGCGGCGACGACGAGACCGACGAGCAGGGCACTCGCGAGGCCGAGCGTGCCCTCCGCGAGCCTCAGGCCGAAGAGACCGACGGCGCCGCCGCCGGCGAAGGCGGCCGCCAGCCGCGCCTTAGAGAGAGAGGACAAGCTGGTCATAGGACTGGCCCTTTTGCGCCAGGAGGTCGGCGAGCATCTTCGAGGAGGCCGCCATCCCGGCCTTGCGGTCGCGATGACGCTCCTCTTCGGCAAGGAGCTGGCGATAGAGCGGCTGGATGACCCCGGTCACCACCTCGCGCCGCGGTGCCCGGCGCATCGAGTGGTAGCCGACGATCCTGCCGTCGGCATCGAGGCTCGGCGTGGCATGGGCGAAGACCCAGTAATGGTCCCCGTTCGCGGCCAGATTGACGACATAGGCGAAGATCTCGCGACCGGCCTCGAGCGTGTCCCAGAGCAGCTTGAAAACGCAGCGCGGCATGTCCGGATGGCGCACGATGCTGTGCGGCGCG
>JAKPQE010000013.1 GCA_029572955.1 Pseudomonadota bacterium | reverse complement strand
GTGGAAGCGTAACCGCGAGTCGATCAGTGAGGTCGCCGACGCGATCGGCGCCGTCCTCGGCAAGCTCGCCGAGCTCGCCGGCTGGCTCCACAAACACAAGGACACGATCAACGCCGCCTTCGGCTGGATGTTCAAGTCGGTGAACACCGGCGTCTATGCCCTGAAGACAGCCTATGACTATGCCGTGAAGCTCAAGAACGCGCTGAAGGGTAGCGGCAACTTCTCCGGCGGCGGCGGTCACGGCCGCGGCGGCGGCGGGGGCGGCGCCGGCATGGCCACCGGCGGCATCGCCAGCGGGCCGATGAGCGGCTACAAGGCGACGCTGCACGGCACGGAGCTCGTCGTGCCCCTGAACGGCAACCCATTCAAGCCGAAGTTCGCCGACTTCGGCGAGGGGGCCCGTGAGACCGTCGTCAACGTCTACCTCGACGGCGCCCTCATTGAGAAGCACGTCAGCCGTCGCCAGGAACAGAAGCTCATTCGCGCGCGGCGCACCTGGGCGTGGTCGACATGACGAACGCCGACACCGTGCTCCTCGTCGGCAGCTTCGATTGCAACGACGGCGAGCATACGCGCCTGCAGACGCTCGAGCTCGGAGTCCCGCGCAGGACGGCCGACACCTTCTCCGGGTCGCAGTACGACATCGCCGCCGTCGGCGCGATCGACACCTCTGAGCTCGTCGAGATGCGCTTCAGCCTGCTTGTCAGTGACAGTTCCGTCGACGGCCTCGGGGACCGCATCGCCGCCCTCGGCGCCGAGCTTCGCGACCTTGCCGACATCACCGTGGGCCTCAAGGGCTCCGAGCACACCGGAACCATCAAGCCACGGATCGCCGCCTGCCCTGAGACCAGTATGTCATCGCCGTATGACGGTATGTACGTGAACCGCTGCGCCGCCGTCGTCGACGTCAGGGTGATGCGTGAGCCGTGGGTGTACGGCCCCGAGACCGTCCTGCACGACGCATACGTGATGACGATCCCGGGGGTGCGCGACCTCTCCGCCATGTCGACGCTTGGCGCGGCGCCGCTGACGCTTGAGGTGGAAGCGACGTCGGCCGACCTGCACCAGCTCCTCGCCGGCGTCTATCCTGCCGACTCAAAGCCCAAGGCGACATTCATCATGGAGGGCAAGGATCAGACCTGGACCCCGGCGCTCAGCGGCGTCGTCGACCCGGCCGCCTATGGGAACTATCACGTCGCCACCAAGGACTCTGCCGCCGGCGCTCGCGCCG
>JAKPQE010000005.1 GCA_029572955.1 Pseudomonadota bacterium | reverse complement strand
GCGGGCGAGGTCGACGACGGTGAAGTCGGCATCGTAGCCGACCGCGAGACGGCCCTTGCCGGACATGCCGAAGAGGCGGGCCGGACCGGCGCTGGTCAGGTCGACGAAGCGCGACAGCGCGAGGTCGCCGGAAACGACACGGTCGAGCAGCAGCGGCACCAGCGTCTGCACGCCGGGCATGCCGGAGGGCGAGGCCGGATAGTGGCGGTCCTTCTCCTCGCGGGTGTGCGGGGCGTGGTCGGAGCCGATGACGTCGACGAGGCCCTGTCCGATGGCGTGCCAGAGGGCGGTGCGGTGGCGGGCATCGCGCACCGGCGGGTTCATCTGCATGTAGGTGCCGAGGCGCGGATAGTCGTCGGCCGAGAGGGTCAGATGGTTCGGCGTCACCTCGACCGAGGCGACGTCCTTGTGGTCGGCGAGGAAGGCGATTTCCTCGGCGGTGGTCACATGCAGGATGTGAATGCACTTGCCGGCGGCGCGGGCGAGGCGCACCAGGCGCCGGGTCGAGGAAAAGGCGGTTTCCTCGTCGCGCCAGACCGGATGGCTCGACGGGTCGCCATGGACGCGCAGGTCCATGCGGGCATTCAGCCGGTATTCGTCCTCGGAATGGAAAGCGGCGCGGCGGCGGATCGCGGCAAGGATCGCGGCGATGCCCTCGTCGTCCTCGACGAGCAGCGTGCCGGTCGAGGAGCCCATGAAGACCTTGACGCCGGCGACGCCCTCGAGGCGCTCCAGCTCGCCGAGGTCGGCGATGTTGTCGTGGCTGGCGCCGACCCAGAAGGCGAAGTCGCAATGCATGCGGTCGCGGCCGCGCGCCACCTTGTCGGCAAGGGCGGTGCCGGTGGTCGTCTGCGGGTTGGTGTTGGGCATCTCGAAGACGGCGGTCACGCCGCCCATCACCGCGGCGCGCGAACCGGTCTCGAGGTCTTCCTTGTGCTCGTTGCCGGGCTCGCGGAAATGGACCTGGCTGTCGACGACGCCGGGCAGGACGTGGAGGCCGGTGCAGTCGACGACCTCGCCGGCCTGCGCCGCATCGAAGCTGCCGATGGCGCGGATGCGGCCGCCCGTGACGGCAACGTCGCGAATCGCGGCGCCGTCCTCGTTGACGACGGTGCCGTTCTTGAGGATGAGGTCGAAGGTTTCGGCCATGATGCTCGCCCCGGATCGATAAGCGTTTTCCCAGATATATAGAGCATCCGGCGCCGGAAAACCTCCCCTTCCAACGCCCCAGGATCGGTCTTGCCGGTCAGCCGACGCGGTTGCCGTCGATCGCGAGGTGCGGCGGCACGCGGGTCGCGCCGGCAAGCTCGCCGGTCGTCACCCGATGGCGCTCCATGCCGAGGATGGCGCCGCGGCTCGCGCCGGAGATGACGTTGGCGGCGATCGCCGCCTCGCCGGAGCCGGGCACCACCGAGACGGCGATGCCGATCGCCGCGCCGCGCACGACATTGCCGCTGGCGACGACGTCGCGAAGGCCGGCGCCGAAGCCGAGGCGGATGCCGATGCGCTCGGCGTTCTCGACGACATTGCCGGTGATGGCGGCGCCCGAAACGGCGGCGATGCCGATGCCTTCGTCGGCCGCGGCGGCGGTGCTCCTGACGTTGCGCACGAGGTTGCCGGTGCAGGCGGTCAGCTCGGCGCCACGGCCGGCGGTGCCGAGGGCGATGCCGTTGGCGGCGCCGTCGACGACGTTCGCCGAAAGCACGGCGCCGTCGGAATCGGCACCCAGCGCGATGCCGGTGTCGCCGGCGCGGGCGACGGCATTGCCGGTGATCTGCACGTTGGCGGCGGCGCGCACGCGCAGGCCCGCGGCGGCAGGGTCGGCGATGCGATTGCCCGAGAGGATGACGCCGCCGGCACGGAAGACGTCGATGCCGTTGCCGCGGTCGCCGCCGCCGGTGTTGCCGGAAGCGATCCGTTCGATGCGATTGTCGGAGACGAGGGTGCCGTCGGGGCCGGCGGTCCAGCGCCAGACGCGGATGCCGTTGCCGGCGCTGTCGGAGATGGTGTTGCCGGCGATTTCGAGGCCGGCGGATTCGTTGGCCTGGATCGCGGTTTCGAAGGCGCCGGCGATGGTGTTGCGCGAGACCCGGCCGCCGACGCGGTCGAGGAGGATGGCGCCGGCGCGCGAGCCGATCATCTCGCAATCCTCGATGACGACGTTGCGGCTGGCGACGATATGGACGAGGGCCTCGGCATAGTCGTCGAGGGCGGCGTTGGCGCCGTCGAGCACGAGGCCGGTGAGGGCGACGCCGTCGGCGTTTTCGGCCAGGAGGAAGTGGCCACCGCCGCCATAGGCGAGGATCGTCGCGCCGGGCACGCCGACGAGGCGGGCGCCGCGCGCGAGGCGGATGTTGGAGACGACGTAGCGGCCGGGCGGCAGGCGCAGCGGCTTGCCGGAGGCGGCGGCCTTGTCGATCGCGGCCTGGAGGCGGCGGCTGCTGTCGTCGGCCGCGACCGGTGCGACGGGGCCGGCGGCGGGCTCGCTGCCGCGCAGGTCGAAAATCACGCTCGCGGCCCGCGCGGTCCCGGCGCTCGCGGCAAGGCCGGCGAGCGAGCCGGCGGCAAGGAAGGATCGGCGGGAAAGGGACATGGCACACCTCCGTCCCGCCCCGGCGCAATCGCCGTGCCAGACGGAACGTGCCGAAACGATACAGACGGGGCGGCCGGTCGACGCTCAGAGGCCGGCGCGGGAGGCGGCGAGGGCGACGTCGAGGATGACCGCGCCACCGGCGAGGAGATCGTCGGCGCTCATGGCCGCGGGACCGGCGAGGCGGTGACGCTCGACCGGCGCGGGCACGTGGACGAAGCCGACGATGCGGCGCCGGCCGGCGCTGGCGGCGAGCGAGCGATAGAGCACGTAGTTGCAGAGATAGTCGCCGGCATCGAGCGAGGGCGCGGCGGCAAGGCCGACGCGGGCAAGGGCGGCGAGGGCGCGCGCCACCGGCAGGGTGACCGACCGGTTCGCCGGGCCGCCGGGCTCGATGGTGGCAAGGTCGGGCATCGCGCCGGCGGCATCGGGCCGGCCGATGGCGGCGCGGTTCCTTGCCCGGCGCTCGATGCGCAGGGTCCGGGCCCGCGTCGAGAGGCCGAAATGGAGGACGACATCGGGGTCGGTCGCCGCAAGGAGCGCCGGCAAGGCGGTCTCGGCGGCGGCGTATTCGGTCGCCAGCACCTCGGCCCGCACCGAAATGCCGCGGGCGGTCGCGCGCCGGGCAAGACCGGCGACGAGCGCTTCGGTCGGGTTGACCGGGGCGCCGGGGAAGGGGCCGAAGCCGGTGATCAGCACGCCGGCCAAGAGCGTCGTCCTAGTTGTCGATTTCCTGGTGCATGGCGCGGATCGAGGAAAAGGCCAGCCAGCCGTCGTCGGTCATCAGCTCCACGGTGCCGTCGTCGTAGACGCGGATGTCCTTGCCGCGCCAGAGGCCACGCTTGACGAGCTTGCGGTCCGGATGGGCGGGCGCCGGCAGCGGCGCGGATGCTTCCGTATCGACAGGCTCGGCCGCACCGGCCGGTTCCATGGTTTCCGGCCCGGCGCGTTGCGCTGCGGGCGGCAGCGGCGGCGGGACCACCGGCGCCGCGGCAGCGGGCATTTCGGGCACGGGCGGCGGGGCGGGCGGCATCGCCGGCTCGGGCTCGGGTTCGGGCGACGGTTCGGCCGCCGCCGGTGCCGTCTTGCGGCCGGAGAGCCAGCCGGGCATGCGCAGGCCGTTGCCCTTCGCCGGCTCGGCGGCGGGTCGTGCCGCGCCGGCCTCGAACGGCAGTTCCGGCAGTTCCGGCATCTCCGGCATTTCCGGCGTCCCGGCGGTATCGGACGCGGTCGTTTCGGCGTCCGGTTCGGTGGTTTCGGCCTCCGGTTCCGGCGCGGTCTCGGTCGCGCCCTCGATCGCTGCGATCGCGGCGGCGAATTCGCTGTCGAGGGGCTCGGCGACGGTGTCCGGTTCGCTCTCGACCTCCGCCGGTTCCGGCTCTTCGGGCGCGGCGGCCTCGGCTTCTTCCGGTTCCGCGGCTGCCGGGAGGGGTGGGATCGGCTTCGATTCGGGGGCGTCGAGGGAGAGTTGGGCGATCAGCTCGGCGAGCCGGTCGCGGCCGTCCGCCTCCGATCCGGCCGGGATCTCCGGTTCTTCGTCCTCCGCGGCGGCGGCGGCCGGGATCTCCGGTTCGGCCAGATCCTCTTTCTCGATGGCGAGTTCGCGGGCGATGGCGTCGGCGAGGGCGTCCTGCTCGGCATCGGCGTCGATGTCGGCGAGCGGCTCCGGTGCCGGGATGTCCTCGGGGAACACCGGGACGGGCGCCTCGTCCGGCTTCGGCGCCGGCGTCGCGGGCTTCAGTGCCGGGGGTGTCGCCGGCGGCATAGCCGGTGACGCCGGTGGCGGTGTCGGTTCGGCCGGCGCCTTGGCCGTCGCGGCCGCGACGATCGCAGCGGCGGCCCCGGTCACGGCGGCCGTGCCGGCGAGCGCGGGCTCGGGCAGGGCCGGTGCGGCTTCCACGGCGGGCGCCGGCGGTGCCGCCTTCGGCCGCGCTATCGCCACGGGCTCCCTGCCCTGGGGCAAGGGCGCCGCGGCGGGGCGGCCGGAAAGGGCGGCGATGCCGGCTTCCATGCGACCGAGCAGGCCGACGATGTGGGCAAGGCCGGCGATGACGATGCCGCCGATGAGCCCGGCGGCCCAGATCTCGACCGCGAGGACGCTGGCGAGCGGGTCGCCGTCGGACCACAGCAGGAGGCCGAAACCGGCGGCGGCAAGGGCGGCGATGGCTGCCGCGACGTAGAGGATGCGTTCCACCTTGAGGCCGTTCTCAATGACAAATGGCAAGTGCGAGGATTTCCGCCAGAATTTGTAACCCGACGAACGCTCGACGCAAACCCTATATGCCAATGAGTCCGGCGATCTCCTCGACGGCGAGCGAGGGAGCGACCTCGCCGTCGCGCACGCCGGCCTCGAGCTGGCGCAGCCGGTCGGCGATGGCGCGGTTGCCGTGCAGCGTCGCGAGCAGGCGATCCTCGAGCATGTCCCACATCCATTTGACCTGCTGGGCGCGGCGCTTTTCGGCGAATTCGCCGGTCGCCGTCGTCTTGACGCGATGCAGCTCGACCTGCGCCCACATCTCCGCGAGGCCCTGGTTGGCAAGGCCGGAAACGGTGATCACCGGCGGCGACCAGGTCGGCGAGGCGGGGGTGAGGATGTTGAGCGCGGCGCGGTATTCGGAGGCCGCCTGGCCGGCGCGGATGGAGCCTTCGCCGTCGGCCTTGTTGACGGCGATCATGTCGGCGATCTCGAGGACACCCTTCTTGATGCCCTGCAGCTCGTCGCCGGCGCCGGGCAGCATCAGGACGAGGAAGAAGTCGACCATGTCGGCGACGGTGGTCTCGGACTGGCCGATGCCGACGGTCTCGACGAGGATGATGTCGAAGCCGGCCGCCTCGCAGAGCAGCATGGTCTCGCGGGTCTTGGCGGCGACGCCGCCGAGCGTGCCGGAAGAGGGAGACGGACGGATGAAGGCGTTCGGGTCGGCGGCGAGGCGGACCATGCGGGTCTTGTCGCCGAGGATCGAGCCGCCGGTGCGGCGCGACGAGGGATCGACCGCCAGCACCGCGACACGATGTCCTTTCGCGGTGAGGTTGGAGCCGAGCGTGTCGATGGTGGTCGACTTGCCGACGCCCGGGACGCCGGTGATGCCGACCCGATGGGCGCGGCCGGTCGCCGGCAGGATTTCCTGGAGCAGGGCGCGGGCGAAGGCGCGGTGCTCGGCCTTCTTCGATTCGACGAGGGTAATGGCGCGGGCGAGCGCGGCGCGGTCGCCGGCGACGAGGCGCGCGGCCATCGCGGCGACGTCCGGCGTCGCGGCATAGGAGATATGGGGCGCCCCGGCCTTGTGCTTGCTCATGCCGCCTCATTAGCGGAAAGGGCGGCCGGCGTCACCCTAGACGGCGGTCGTGTCCCCGCATCGAAACGGTGACCGGGCGCCGGCGAAACGCGGCAAACCCTCCCCGGCGCCGGCGCTTGACAGCGATCCGGGGACAGGCAAAGGTGCCCGCGACCCACAAGCGCGGCGGCCGCCGTGGTTTGCGGCCCATTTCGTTGTTGTCGGGAACCGACCGGACCGAATGCGTAGCTATCTCGAATTCGAACGCCCCGTCGCCGAACTTGAAGGCAAGGTCCAGGAGCTTCGCGCGCTCTCCAAGGAAGGCGACGCGGTGGCCATCGGCGAGGAGATCGCCAAGCTCGAGGCCAAGGCCAGCCAGGCTCTCGCCGACATCTACGCCAAGCTGACGCCCTGGCAGCGCACGCAGATCGCCCGACATCCCGACCGGCCGCACGCGCTCGAATACATCAGCACGCTCGTCGAGGATTTCACGCCGCTCGCCGGCGATCGCGGCTATGCCGAGGATGCGGCGATCGTCGCCGGCCTCGGGCGCTTTCGCGGCCGGGCGATCGCGGTGATCGGCAACGAGAAGGGCTCGGACACGCAGAGCCGCCTCAAGCACAATTTCGGCATGGCGCGGCCCGAGGGCTACCGCAAGGCGGTGCGGGTGATGACGCTCGCCGAGCGCTTCGGCCTGCCGCTCGTCACCTTCGTCGACACGGCGGGTGCCTATCCGGGCATCGGCGCCGAGGAGCGCGGCCAGGCCGAGGCGATCGCCCGCTCGACGGACCGCTGCCTGTCGCTCGGCGTGCCGAACGTCGCCATCATCATCGGCGAGGGTGGCTCGGGCGGCGCGATCGCGATCGCCACGGCGAACCGCGTGCTGATGCTCGAACACGCGATCTACAGCGTGATCTCGCCGGAAGGCGCGGCCTCGATCCTCTGGCACGATTCGACCCGGGCGCAGGACGCGGCGACCAACATGAAGATCACCGCGCAGGATCTGTTCAAGTTCGGCGTGATCGACCGCATCGTCGAGGAACCGGTGGGCGGCGCCCATCGCGCCCCGAAGGAGGCGATGGAGCAGGCGGGCGACGCCATCGAGAAGGCGCTCGAGGAGCTCGCCGGCAAGTCGATCGCCGAGATCAAGCGGATGCGGCGCGAGAAGTTCCTCGCGATCGGCCGGACCCTCTGACCGGCCGGGCGCCGGTTCCCGTCATTTTGCGACCAGATCACCGGTTCCAACCGGGCCACCGGCCGCGGCAATCGCCACGGCCGCCGGCGCCGATCGTCCGGGTCAGGCGGCGTCCGCCTCGACGATCTCGAAGCTGTGGGTGATGTCGGCGGTCTGGCCGAGCATGATCGAGGCCGAGCAGTATTTCTCGGCCGACAGGTTGATCGCCCGCTCGACGAGTTCCGTCTTCAGGCCCTTGCCGGTCAGCACGAAATGCACGTGGATCGTGGTGAAGACGGCGGGCGTCGCGTCGGCGCGCTCGGCCTCGAGCTGGATCTGCAGCGAGTCGAGTTCGGCGCGCGCCTTCTTCAGGATGCCGACGACGTCGAAGCCGGTGCAGCCGCCCATGCCGACGAGCAGGAGCTCCATCGGGCGGGCGCCCTCGTTGTTGCCGCCATGCTTGGGGGCGCCGTCCATGACGATGGTGTGGCCGGTCTCGGTGAGGGCCGAGAATTTGACGTTGCCGCCCCAGTCGATGGTTGCCTTCATCTGTGGTCCGTTCCTTCCGGTGTCGATGGCCGGCGCGGCGTCGGGCGCGGGCCGATTGCTTCGGTCGTGCCGACGTTAGCACCGCGAGCGAAGCGATAGCCATAGCCCCGGGGTGTGTTCGATCGCGCCGGCATTGCGCGAGGGCGCGGCGGCCTCGCGTCATGCTTTTGCCGCAAAAGGCGAGGAGTTATAGGCTTCCTGCGGGTCCGTGCCGGGCGGCCGGCTTGCGATAACGGGGCGTCAAGGATAACCGTTCATGATCGACTGGACGCCCGAGCGATCGGGACGCCTCGATCTCTTGTACTCGAGCTCTTGTACTCGTCGGGCACGGCCATGATTCATGCTGCATTCTCGCTGACGCTGAGGACCCTGCGCACCGGAGCGGTCGCCGCAGGCGTCGCCGCGACGCTGTTCCTTTCCGGCTGCAACACCGATTCCTACGCGCCCAAGCATCTGCGTCCGATCTCGCCCGAGACCCAGGCACGCATGGACAAGATGGGCATGCGCAAGTTCGACCCGATCATCGTGCGCATCTTCAAGAAGGAATCGGACCTCGAGATCTGGAAGCAGACGAAGGAGGGCAAGTTCGCCCTTCTCAAGACCTACAAGATCTGCGCCTGGTCGGGTGAACTCGGCCCGAAGGTCAAGGAAGGCGACCGGCAGGCGCCGGAAGGCTTCTACGTCATTACGCCGGCGCAGATGAACCCGAACTCCAATTACTATCTGTCGTTCAATCTCGGCTTCCCGAACACCTTCGACCGCGCCCACGGCCGCACCGGCAAGTTCCTGATGGTGCACGGCGCCTGTTCGTCGGCCGGCTGCTATTCGATGAACGACGAGCAGATCCAGGACATCTATTCGGTGGCGCGCGACGCCTTCGACGGCGGCCAGCGCGACTTCCAGGTGCATGCCTTTCCGTTCCGCATGACGCCGGACAACCTCGCGGCGTTCCGCGGCAATCCGAACATGGCGTTCTGGAAGAACCTCAAGGAAGGCTACGACCACTTCGAGGTGACGAGGCAGATCCCGAAGATCAACGTCTGCGACCGGCGCTACGTGTTCAACGCCGAGCTGCCGGCAGGCGTGTCGCGGTTCGATCCGACCGGCAAGTGCCCGCAGTTCACCGTGCCCGACGCGATCGCCACGGCGGTGGCGAGCAAGGAGCAGAAGGACGACCAGGCGGTGCGCAGCATCGTCGCCAAGATGGAAGACCGCGCGCGGCGCGAGGCCGAACCGTCGATGCTGGCCAATGTCTTCGGCGGGTCGAAGGACAAGCCGGCCGAGGGCGAGCCGGCGGCCGACGCGGCGGCCGGCGAGACGGCGATCGCCAATGCGCCGATCCCGACCCCCAATCCGTCCTCGGGCGCGGCGATCGCCTATACCGGATCGCAGGCACCGGGTGCCGCCAGCCCCTCGGAAGAGGCCGGCAAGTCGATGTTCTCACGGCTTTTCGGCGAGGAAGAACAGAAGCCCGCGGCGAGCGCCCCGGCAGCCGAGGCCGTTCCCGCCGGCGAGGCGGCGCCGACCGGCGAGGCCAAGGCCGAGGCGAGCGACGGCACGCCGATGCCGACGCCGAAGAGTTCCGTCGTCGCGACACCGGCCGAGCCGAAGTCGCGCGGCGTCGTCGGGCGGATCGGCGGCGTCTTCGGCAAGCTGACCGGCGGCTCGGATGCCCCGGCGGAGGACGCGGCGGCCGCGGACGCGCCAGCCGAACCGCAGCCCAAGCCGGCGGCGCAGTAGCGCCGCAGGCCGGCCGAACCGGTATCGCCAAGCAACAAAAAAGGCCACGGAAACCGCGGCCTTTTTGCTGTTCGTCGAGGTTTGCGTCACATCCGGCGCTCGACCAGCATCTTCTTGATCTCGGCGATCGCCTTGGCCGGGTTCAGATGCTTCGGGCAGGTGTTCGAGCAGTTCATGATGGTGTGGCAGCGATAGAGGCGGAACGGGTCCTCGAGCTCGTCGAGGCGCTCGCCGGTCGCCTCGTCGCGGCTGTCGATCAGCCAGCGATAGGCCTGCAGCAGCACGGCCGGGCCGAGATAGCGCTGGTCGTTCCACCAGTAGCTCGGGCACGAGGTCGAGCACGAGGCACACAGGATGCACTCGTAGAGGCCGTCGAGCTTGGCGCGGTCCTCGCGGCTCTGGCGCCATTCCTTCTGCGGCGTCGGGGTCGAGGTCTTCAGCCAGGGCTCGATCGAGCGGTGCTGGGCGTAGAAGTTGGTGAGGTCCGGGACGAGGTCCTTGATCACCGGCAGGTGCGGCAGCGGATAGACCTTCACCGGCCCCTTGATCTCGTCCATGCCCTTGGTGCAGGCGAGGGTGTTGAGACCGTCGATGTTCATGGCGCAGGAGCCGCAGACGCCCTCGCGGCAGGAGCGGCGCAGCGTCAGCGTCGGATCGATCGTGTTCTTGATCCACAGCAGTGCGTCGAGAACCATCGGGCCGCAGTCGTCGAGGTCGACGAAGAAGGTGTCGACGCGGGGATTGCGGCCGTCGTCCGGGTTCCAGCGATAGACGCGGAACTCGCGCAGGTTGGTCGCGCCGGCAGGCTTCGGCCAGACCTTGCCTTCGGTGAGCTTGGAATTCTTCGGTAGGGTGAATTCGACCATCGAACCCGTCTCCTCAGTACACGCGAGCCTTGGGCTCGATGTAGTCGATCTCGTCGGTCAGCGTGTAGCTGTGCACCGGCCGGTAGTCGAGCTCGACGCTGCGGTCGGCGCCGTCGGCCCAGGCCAGGGTGTGTTTCATCCAGTTGCCGTCGTCGCGGTCCTTGAAGTCCTCGCGGGCATGGGCGCCGCGGCTCTCGGCGCGGGCGGCGGCCGATTCCATGGTGACGACGGCCTGGAGGATGAGGTTCTCCAGTTCCAGCGTCTCGATGAGATCGGAGTTCCAGACCAGCGACTGGTCGTAGACCTTGACGTCGCCGGTCTGCGCCCAGACGTCCTTGATCAGGCCGCGACCCTCCTCGAGGACCTCGCCGGTGCGGAACACGGCGCAGTTCGACTGCATGACGCGCTGCATGGCGAGGCGCGCCTCGGCGGTCGGGGTGCCGCCGGCGGCGTAGCGCAGGCGATCGAGGCGGTCGATGGCGAATTCGCCGGCATCCTTGGCCAGCGGGCGATGCTTGGAGCCGCTCTCCACCGTCTCGGCGCAGCGCAGGCCGGCGGCGCGGCCGAACACCACGAGATCGATCAGCGAGTTGGAGCCGAGCCGGTTGGCGCCGTGCACCGAGGCGCAGGCCGCCTCGCCGACGGCCATCAGGCCGGGAACGATGGCGTCGGGATCGCCGTCCTTCGGGCACAGCACCTCGCCGAAGAAGTTCGTCGGGATGCCGCCCATGTTGTAGTGGACGGTCGGCAGCACCGGGATCGGCTCCCTGGTGACGTCGACGCCGGAGAAGATCTTGGCCGACTCGGAAATGCCGGGCAGGCGCTCGGCGAGCACGGCCGGATCGAGATGGTCGAGATGCAGGAAGATGTGGTCGCGGTTCTTGCCGACGCCACGGCCTTCGCGGATCTCGATCGTCATGGCGCGCGAGACGACGTCGCGCGAGGCGAGGTCCTTGGCCGACGGCGCATAGCGCTCCATGAAGCGCTCGCCCTCGGCATTGACGAGATAGCCGCCCTCGCCGCGGGCACCCTCGGTGATCAGGCAGCCGGCGCCGTAGATGCCGGTCGGGTGGAACTGCACGAACTCCATGTCCTGCAGCGGCAGGCCGGCGCGCAGCACCATGGCGTTGCCGTCGCCGGTGCAGGTGTGGGCCGAGGTGCAGGAGAAGTAGGCGCGGCCATAGCCGCCGGTGGCGAGGATGGTCTTGTGGGAGCGGAAGCGGTGGATCGAGCCGTCTTCCATCGACATCGCCATGACGCCGTAGCACACGCCGTCCTGCATGATCAGGTCGAGGGCGAAATACTCGACGAAGAACTCGGCCTTGTGGTTCAGCGACTGGCCGTAAAGCGTGTGCAGGATGGCATGGCCGGTGCGGTCGGCGGCGGCGCAGGTGCGCTGCACGGCCGGGCCGGCGCCCATGTTCTGCATGTGGCCGCCGAACGGGCGCTGGTAGATGCGGCCGTCCTCGGTGCGCGAGAAGGGCACGCCGTAGTGGTCGAGCTCGTAGACCGCGGCCGGGGCCTCGCGGCACAGATATTCGATGGCGTCCTGGTCGCCGAGCCAGTCTGAGCCCTTGACGGTGTCGTACATATGCCAGCGCCAGTCGTCCGGCCCCATGTTGCCGAGCGAGGCGGCGATGCCGCCCTGCGCCGCGACGGTATGCGAGCGGGTCGGGAAGACCTTGGTGATGCAGGCGGTCTTGAGGCCGGCCTCGGAGGCGCCGAGGGTGGCGCGCAGGCCGGCGCCGCCGGCGCCGACGACGACGACGTCGAAGGCGTGGTCGGTGATCGAATAGCTGCCGCGCCGCACGGAGGGTGCGTCAGTGCCGTTCGTCAGTGTCATTGGTTCAGCCTCCGAAGGCGATCTTGAAAACGGCGAAGACGGACGCGGCGCCGAAGAACACGGCGAAGAACAGGTTGGCGACGAGCGCCGCGACCTTGAGGCCTTCCGAGTGGATGTAGTCCTCGATGATCACCTGCATGCCGAGCTTCATGTGGTAGATGCCCGAGAGCACGAAGAGCAGCACGAGCGTGGCGACGATCGGCGAGCCGATCACGCGGACGGCGTCGGCGTGGCTGGCGTTCGATAGCGTGATGACGACCAGCACGAAGATGAGGGTCAGCGGCACGAGGGCGATGCCGGTCAGGCGCTGGTCCCAGAAATGGCCGGTGCCGTCCTTGGCCGAGCCGAGGCCGCGAACGCGGCCGAGAGGGGTCTTCATGGACATCTTCTTCTCCCTCAGCGCACGGCGTAGCCGATGATCCAGACCAGCAGCGTCAGCGCGACCGATCCGGCGATGGTGAGGACCGCGAGGCGATCGCGCTCGGCCCGCTCGAACTGGGCGCCGGTGTCCCAGATGAAATGGCGGATGCCGCCGAGCATGTGGTGGATCAGCGCCCAGGTGTAGCCGAACAGCACGAGGCGGCCGATCCAGGAGCCGAACACGGCGCGGGTGAACTCGTAATAGTGCTCGCCGCCGGCCAGCGACATCAGCCACCAGGCCATCAGGAAGGTGCCGAAATAGAGGGCCGCGCCGGTGACGCGGTGGGCCACCGACATGACCATCGTGATCGACGGCTTGTAGATCTGCAGATGTGGGGAAAGCGGCCGTTCGGCCTTGCTGGGGGCGTCCGACATAACGCTTGGGGCCTCGCTCGAAGCAGAATCGACACCGCCCGAAGGGGGTTGGGCGGTGCGGCGAAAAGTCGTTTTCCGACTTCTACTCTCTATTCCGCGGTGCGTCAAAATAGTCCAAGGTCGGAGAGTTGGCCGTAACCGCCTCTGGGATCAGCGAAAAAGCTAATATGCAATGACCTTTGCCGAATTCGAAAAGACGCTCAGCGACAAGGTGCCGCCGACAGGGGCGAGCCCGTCCGTCGCGGCGCTCTGGCATCTGGCGCGCGGCGACTGGGACAGGGCGCATCGGATCGTGCAGGACGATTCGTCGGCGGCGGCGGCCTGGGTGCATGCCCATCTCCACCGCATCGAGGGGGACGAGTGGAACGCCGGCTACTGGTATGGCCGTGCCGGCCGTCCGCATTCGCGTCTCGACCTCGAGGACGAGCGGCGCGAACTCGTCGCGGCGCTGTGGCCGGCCGGCTGAGCCGCGCCGTTCCGGGGTTGGTCGAGATCAGCGGCGCGCCGGGCGCTTCGAGGCGAAGTCGGGATCGAAGGCGATGCCGCGTTCGGCGAGCCAGCGGATGAAGCGGTCGGTCTTGACGATCAGCGAACAGGTCGGCGGCTGGCCGTCGAGCCAGCGCTGATGCTCGACGAGCAGGCGGGTCTTCTCGTCTTCGGCAATGTCGTCCCAGGGAACGAGCGTCCGTTCGCCGTCGCTGGCGTCGTTCATCGGCGGTTCCTCGTCGGTTTCGGGCGCAAAAGCCGCTTCACCCTCTTGCCGTATATTAGGATATTCTCAATATAGCATGGCGTTTTCGCATCGGCGCCGATCCGCGACGTTCGGCCGGCGCCCGCAACAATCGACTTCTTGGGAGGAGGGGACATGGCTATCGACTTCAACGGCAAGAGCATCGAGACGACCGCCAGCGGCTATCTGGTCAACATGGAAGACTGGAGCGAGGATCTCGCGACGCAGGTCGCGGCGGCCGAGAACATCACGCTCGGCGAGCGGCACTGGGATCTGATCAACTACCTGCGCGACGAGTACATCAACAACAATCAGACCCAGCCGAACACGCGCACGATCATCAAGGCGATGTCCGACAAGTGGGGCGACAAGCCGTCCCAGAAGGATCTCTACGATCTCTTCCCGGGCGATCCGTCCAAGCAGGGCGGTCGCATCGCCGGCCTGCCGGAGAGCCGGCGCAAGGGCGGCTACTGAGCCGTCGGCGGGCAGGGCGGACGGCGAGGCCGGCATGAGCGGCCCCGTCGTGCGCTTCGCGCCCAGCCCGAACGGGCCGCTGCATCTCGGCCACGCATTCTCGGCGCTCGTCGCCTCTGAGACCGCCCGCCGCCTCGGCGGGCGGTTTTTGCTGCGTATCGAGGACATCGATGCGATCCGCTGCCGGCCGGAATTCGAGGCGGCGATCCTCGACGATCTGGCTTTCCTCGGCATCGCCTTCGAGACGCCGGTCAGGCGCCAGTCGGACCATCTCGCCGACTATCGTGCGGCGCTCGACGAACTCTCGGCCGCGGACCTCGTCTACCGCTGCTCGGCGAGCCGGCAGGAAATCGGCCGGGCGGTCGAGGCGCTGGCGGCGGCGGAAGGCCGGCCGGTACGGCGCGACCCAGACGGTGCGCCGCTCTATCCCGGTCGCGGCAAGGTGCTCGGCGCGGCCGAGGAGGAGCGTCGCTTTGCGGCGGGCGAGCCGCATGCGCTGCGGCTCGACATGGCGCGGGCGACGGCGCTCGCCGGGCCGCTGTTCTGGCTCGAACTCGGCATGGGTCCGGACCGGACGGGCGGCGAGATCGCGGCCGATCCGGCGGCCTGGGGCGACGTCGTCCTCGCCCGCAAGGAAACGCCGACGAGCTATCATCTTTCGGTCGTCGTCGACGACGCGCTGCAGGGCGTGACCCATGTGGTGCGCGGCCACGATCTCGTCCAGGCGACCTCGGTGCACCGGCTGCTGCAGCGGCTGCTCGGCCTGCCGGCGCCGGTCTACCGGCACCATCGCCTGATCCTCGACGACGAGGGTCGCAAGCTGTCGAAGAGTGCCGGCGACACCGGCCTTGCCGAATTGCGCGCCGCCGGCGCGAGCGCGGCGGACATCCGCCGCATGGTCGGCCTCTGACCCGCCGGCGGGTCGCCGCTCTCAGTAGGAAATGATCTTGACCTTGGTGCCCGGCTCCGGATCGGTGCCGGGTTCGAGCCCGTTCAGCACGAGGAAGGTCGCGTAGCGGTTGGCGGTCGCCATGCGGGCCGACAGCGACTGCGTGGTATCGCCGGCGCCGACGGTGACGGCGCGCACGCGCAGCGGCCGGATGCGGGCCGCCTCGGTGGCGGTCAGGCGGCGGAAGCTGTCGATCGTCCCCAAGGCGCGCGAATCGACCGTCGCCGTCAGATTGCGGGCGGCGAAGATGAAGCGGTAGGTCTCGCTGCCGCTGCGCACCACGGCGACGCGGAAGGTCCAGCCGTCGGACCGGGCGATCGCGGTCGCCGCCTCGAGGCCGTTGATGGTGGTCGGGTTGACCGAGCTTTCCTCGAGGCCGCTCATCCAGCCGGAGGCGAGATAGGTGGCGAGCGGCTGGCCCGCCGGCACGTCGATGCTGTCGAAGCGCAGGGCGGTGTCGTCGGCGGCCGTGCCGAGCACCGCCTTGGCGGTGTTCTGCAGGCTGTAGTCCTTGCTCGCGGTGAAGGTGATGCCGAGGCCGGGATGCACGAAGGTCGAGCCGCGGATATAGCCCTCGCCGGGATCGTCGCCGTAGAGCATGCCGTCGAGGCTGTCGAGATAACCGTCGCGATCGACGACGCCGCTGCCCGGCGCGCCGTGTTGCCGGGCCTGCTCGACGGCGCGCTCGACCCGCTCCGGGGTCGAGGGATGCGACGAGAGGAAGTCGGGATTGTTGTCGGAGCCGGCGCGGGCGAGATCGGCGTAGCGATCCATCGCCTTCAGGAAACGGGCGGCGGCATAGGGGTCGAAGCCGGCACGGGCGATGGTGCGCACGCCGATGGCGTCGGCCTGCAACTCCTGGGCGCGCGAGAAGGAGGCGAGCTCCAGCTCGCTCGCGGCCAGTGTCTGGCGCGCCTTCTGCTCGTCGTTGAGGACGTCGGCGACGACCTGGCTGGCGACCGCGGCGGCCTGGGCGCGGTCCTCGCGCTCGATGGCGTGGCGGCTCGTGACGTGGGCGATCTCGTGGGCGAGCACGGCGGCGACCTCGGAGGTGTCGCTGGCGAGTTCGAGCAGGCCGCGGGTCACGTAGAGATAGCCGCCGGGCAGGGCGAAGGCGTTGACCGTCGGCGAATTGAGAATGGTCACGCGATAGGGCTGGCTCGGATCGTCGGACGCGGCGACGAGCTTGCTGACCACCTGGCCGAGACGCTTCTCGACGGCGCGGTTCTCGTAGATCCCGCCATAGGTGGTGACGATCTTGGGGTGCTCGCGCTCGCCGATCTCGGCATCGCCGGTGCGGGTCGCGGCGGCCGGGCGGATCGGGTCGACGTAGATGCGCTCGTCGTTGGAGAGCTTGCAGCCGCCGAGACCGAAGACGAGCGCAAGGCCCGCCGCGAGCATCACCCGCTGCGCCATCGTCCTCGTCGTCGGCAAGGTCTCGACCATCGACCGTTTTATCCGTCGTCGCTCAAAAGCCCGCCGGGGCCGGAAGCACCGGGCGGGCCGTCTCTCGAATCATTGCCGTTTTCAGCCAGAACTGCGGCAAACGCTTGTCCATATCCCAACCGATATGGGGTCGCCAAATCCCTTCTTGCAAGTCGCCGCGCGGCACGCGGGATTGCCTGCGGCTGTTGCTCCGATAGCACGAAACGCACCGCGCGCCGAGCCGCGAGGCCGGTTGCGACACCCGGCCACGGCCCGTCGATGGCGGCCGTGCCGCGCCGTCGCGCAGATGTTGAGCGATCAGTCGTCGCCGTTCGGTTAACGAATGGTTGGCTCCTCGCCCTTGCCGTCGAGGCGCTGCCGTTCCGCCCGCAGCACCCGGGCAAGGGCGAGATGCCGGCCGATGTCGTAGCCGGCAAGGCCCGCCCGGCCACGGCGGCGCTCGGCGCGAAGGGCGCGGGCGAGACGGGCGACGAGGCGGCGGGTGAGAGCCGGCCAGTCCTCGGCGAGATCGGCCGGGGCGAGCGGCAGCAGGCGCGGCAGCATCGCCCGGCGGTCATAGGCGGGCAGGACGGCGGCATCGGCGCAGAGACAGTTGCACAAGGCGACGGCCGGACCGGAGGGTCCGGTGCGCCCGCGGCGGGATCGGTCGATGGTCATGGTGATCGGCTCCGGCGTTCTTTCCAGGCGCCGAAGTGTCGGCCGGCCGGGACCGGGCGGGCAGAACGGGGACAAGTCGTCGATACAACCAAAGATTATCTACTGCGTGTAACGCCCCCTTAGATTTCAGGGGGCGAATCTGAAACTTGTCCCCTCGCGGTGCCTGCTCACTAGAGTGTATAGGAAATTAATCCTATCACGCTTAAGCCGCGAAGGAGCCGGGATCATGTTGTGCGAGCGTAATATTCAGGGGTCGAACCGGCCGGAGAGGCAGGTCCTCCCGGTGACCGTGATCATCGGGTCGCCGCGCTGTCGGGCGGTGGAGCGGGCGGTGGCCGACGCCTTCCGCCTGCCGGTCACGGCGCTGCGGGCGCCGACCCGCTGCCTTGCCCGGATCGCGCTCGCCCGCCAGGTCGCCATGTACCTCTGCCACGTGGTGCTCGGCCTGACGCTGGCCGAGATCGGCGACCATTTCGGCCGCGACCGCACCACCGTCTCGCATGCCTGCCGGGTCGTCGAGGACCGGCGCGACGAAGCCGCGTTCGATCGCCTGGTGCAGGAGCTGGAGCGCGCGCTCGAGGCGTCCGAAGCGGATATCCCGGCATGAGCGCGGCGGCGGCGAGCGGCGATTTCGACCGCCGTCAGGCGGTGCGCGTGCTGACGGCGCTTCTCGGCGCGGGCGCGCGGGCAATCGCCGCCGGCGAACACGGCTACCGCACGGTCGGCGGCAATCGCCCGGTGCGGTTCCCGGCCCGGCTCGGCGAGGCCCTGCGCGCGGCCGGGCTGGTCGTTGCCGGCGACGGGGCAAGCCTCGTCGCGAGCCCGGCGGCGGCGGGTTTCGTGCGCCGGGCGGCGGCGCAGGACGCGGATCCCTTCCGGGCGCAGCATCAGGCGCGGGCGCTGCGCACCTTCGAGGCGGCGGGCGAGGCGGCGGACACGGTACTCGTCGACGAGGCCGAAAGCCCGCTTTCCTGGCTCAGGCGCCGGCGCGGTCGCGATGGCCGGCCGCTCGTCGGTGATGCCGAGTTCATGGCCGGCGAACGGTTGCGCGCCGACTATACGCGCGGCGGGCTGATGCCGCGGGTGACGGCGGCCTGGGACGCGGCGGCGAGCGGGGCGCGACGGAGCGGCGGGCGCGGCGGCATGGCCGAGCTGACCGACGCGGTCGTCGCGGCGCGGGCCCGTGTCGAAAAAGCGCTCGGCAGCGTCGGGCCGGAGCTGTCCGGCGTGCTCGTCGACGTCTGCTGTTTCCTCAAGGGCCTCGAGGAGGTCGAACGCGAGCGTGGCTGGCCGGCGCGCTCGGCCAAGGTGGTGCTCGGCCTTGCCCTTGCCCGCCTTGCCGGGCACTACGGCCTCTCGCCGATGGCCGAGGGGCCGGAGCGCGGCCGCATGCGCCGGTGGGGCGCCGAAGGCTATCGGCCGGCGATCGACGGCGCCGGCTGAGCGCCCGCCCGGGTGCCGGCCGATGGTCGCGTCCGGCGCGGGCGCGCTTGACCCGGCGCGCCGGGCGCCGTTAGCTGCCGACGCGACCGGACCCGAAAGGAGCCAGAGGATGTTCAGCCTTTCCGAACTCGAGGCGGCCGAGGCGCTGGTGCGCCGCTTCATGCCGGCGACGCCGCAATATGCCTGGCCGCTCCTTGCCGAGGCGACCGGCGCCGAGCTCGTCGTCAAGCACGAGAACCACACGCCGACCGGCGCCTTCAAGGTGCGTGGCGGCCTCGTCTACATGGAACGGCTGAAGCGCGAGCGGCCCGAGGTTTCCGGCGTCGTCAGCGCGACGCGCGGCAATCACGGCCAGAGCCTCGCCTATGCCGGGCGCCAGTTCGGCGTGCCGGTGACGATCGTCGTGCCGGAGGGCAATTCGGTCGAGAAGAACGCGGCGATGCGGGCGCTCGGCGCCGATCTCGTCGTTCACGGGGTCGATTTCGACGCGGCCAAGGCGCACGCCGCCGAAATCGCCGAGGCGCGCGGCTTCGAGTTCGCGCCGTCCTTCGCGGTCGATCTCGTCAAGGGCGTCGCGACCTATCCGTTCGAGCTCTTCCGCGCCGTCGCCGACATCGACACGGTCTATGTGCCGATCGGCCTCGGTTCGGGCATTTGCGCGACGATCATGGTGCGCGACCTCCTCGGCATGTCGACCGAGATCGTCGGCGTTGTCTCCGAGAAGGCGCCGGCCTATGCCGATTCATTCGCCGCCGGGCGGGTGATCGGCTCGGACAGCGCGGCGACCTTCGCCGACGGCATGGCGGTGCGGGTGCCCGACCCGCAAGCGCTCGAGATCATCCGGCGCGGCGCGGCCCGCGTCGTCCGGGTCGGCGAGGACGACGTCGCCGAGGCGATGCGCCTCGTCTACCGCGCCACCCATTCGGTCGCCGAGGGCGCCGGGGCGGCGGCGCTCGCCGCGCTCGGCAAGGAGCGCGAGCGCCAGCGGGGCCGCCGTATCGCCGTCGTGCTGACCGGCCAGAACATCGATGCACCGTGGTTCGCGACGGTGCTCGCCGGCGGTACGCCGAGTCTCGGCTGACGACGATCGGGGAGCGGGAAAGATGGCGCGCATCCTTGCAAGCGAGGCCGATGTCGCCGAAGGCGTCGATGCGCTGCTGGCGCTCGATCGGCGCCTCGTGCCGGTTCTCGAGATCGCCGGCAAGGTACGGCTCAGGCGCAGCCAGCCGGGCTTTGCCGGCCTTGCCGCAATCGTCGTCGCCCAGCAGCTTTCGGTCGCGAGCGCCGATGCGATCCACGGCCGGCTCGTCGCGCTCGTCGATCCGATGACGGCGGCGGGGCTCGCCGCGGCGGAGGAGGCGGCGTTGCGCGCCTGCGGCCTGTCGCGGCCGAAGATCCGCACCCTGCGGGCGCTCGCCGAGGCCGAGCTTTCCGGCGCCCTCGATTTCGCCGGCCTCGGCGCCGACGACCCGGAGGCGGCCCGGGCGGCGCTGACCAAGGTCAGCGGTATCGGCCCGTGGACGGCCGACATCTTCCTCCTCTTCGGCCTCGGCCATGCCGATATCTTCCCGGCCGGCGACCTTGCCCTGAAGAACGCGGTCGCCGAGGCCCTGGCGCTCGCCGGCCAGCCCTCGACGGCGGAACTCGAGGGGCTGGCGGCGTGCTGGAGCCCGTGGCGCGGCGTCGCGGCCTGCCTGTTCTGGGCCTATTATCGGGCGCGGCGCGGCGGGCGCGAGGCGGCGCCGGTCTGACGCTTCACCGATCGGCCGATTGACAAGGGTCGCGCCGTTGCCAAAAGTGCGGTCCTGAGAGCACGCATATTTCCCGCAAAAACAACGGGATAGCCGGGCGCGTCGCGCCAGTGCGAGAGGCAGGGGGACATGAAGACCAATCCGGGCAATTTCTTCGAGGACTTTCACGTCGGCCAGGTGCTGAAGCACGCAACGCCGCGCACCGTGCGCGGCGGCGACGTCGCGCTCTATACCGCGCTCTACGGCTCGCGCTTCGCGGTGCAGTCGGCCGATTCCTTCGCCAAGGCGATCAACTATCCGCGCTCGCCGGTCGACGACCTGCTCGTCTTCCACGTCGTGTTCGGCAAGACCGTGCCCGACATCTCGCTGAACGCGGTCGCCAATCTCGGCTATGCCGGCTGCCGCTTCCTCGCCCCGGTCTATCCGGGCGACACACTGGAATCGGTCTCCGAGGTCATCGGCCTCAAGGAGAATTCCAACGGCAAGACCGGCGTCGTCTATGTCCGCTCGACCGGCTACAAGTCGGACGGCACCGAGGTGCTCGACTATGTGCGCTGGGTGATGGTCCGGAAGCACGACCTCACGGCGCCGACGCCCGAGCCGCACGTGCCTGAACTGGCCTCGGTGATCGCGCCCGACGCGCTTGGCAGCGCCTGCCCGATGATCGACGCCGATGCCTGGGACGACGCGCTTTCCGGCAGCCGCCACCGCTGGGGCGACTACCATCCCGGCGAGAAGATCGATCATGTCGACGGCATGACCGTCGAGGAGGCCGAGCACCAGATCGCGACGCGGCTCTACCAGAACACCGCCAAGGTGCATTTCAACCAGTTCACCGAGGGCCAGGGCCGCTTCGGCCGCCGGCTGATCTATGGCGGTCACGTCATCTCGCTCGCCCGGTCGCTGTCCTTCAACGGTCTCGGCAACGCCTTCCACGTCGCCGGCATCAATGGCGGGCGCCATGTCGCGCCGCTCTTTGCCGGCGACACGGTGTTCGCCTGGTCGGAGGTCATCGAGCGGGTCGAGCTGCCGGGCCGCGACGATGTCGGCGCGCTGCGTCTCAGGACGATCGCCACCAAGGACCTGCCCTGCCACGAGTTTCCGCTGCTCAACGAGGCGGGCGAATATACCGCCGGCGTGATCCTCGATCTCGACTACTGGGTGCTGATGCCGCGCTGAGCGGCGGTTTCCGGACAAGGAAAAGGCGGCGGAGCCATCGCTCCGCCGCCTTTTTTCGTTCCGACGCCGTGGCGGCCGATCAGACCAGGGCGCCGTGGCAGTGCTTGAACTTCTTGCCCGAGCCGCAGGGGCAGGGCTCGTTGCGGCCGACCTTGCCCCAGGTCTCGGGCTTGGCCGGATCGCGGTCGTCGGCAGCAACGCGCGAGCGGCCGGCATCGGTGCCGTCGGGCAGGCCATGGATCGCCATCTCGTCCTCGCCGGTCAGCGGGTCGACATGATGGGCGTGCATCTCGGGCAGGTCCGCCTCGGTCGGCATCTGCGGCTGCTCGACGAGCTCGACGCGGGCGAGCTGGGCGACGACCGCCTCGCGCAGCTGGGCGAGCAGGCCCTCGAACAGGGTGAAGGCCTCGGTCTTGTATTCGTTGAGCGGATCGCGCTGGGCATAGCCGCGGAAGCCGATCACCGAACGCAGATGATCGAGGGTCGCAAGGTGCTCGCGCCAGAGATGGTCGAGGGTCTGCAGCAGCACGGCCTTCTCGATCTGGCGCATGACCTCGCCGCCGAAGCGCTCGGTCTTGTCGGCGGCCATCGCCTCGACCGCGTCGGTCATGCGGTGGCGGATCTCCTCGTCGGCGATGCCCTCTTCCTTGGCCCACTCGTCGATCGGCATGTCGATGTTGAAGATGCCGGCGGCGGCGGAGCGCAGGCCGATCGAGTCCCACTGCTCGGGATAGGCCTTCTCCGGGATGTGCCGCGAGACGACCTCCTCGATGACGTCGTGGCGCATGTCGGCGACGGTCTCGGCGACGGCCTCGTCGGCCATCAGCTCGATGCGCTGCTCGAACACCACCTTGCGCTGGTCGTTCATCACGTCGTCGAACTTCAAGAGGTTCTTGCGGATGTCGAAGTTGCGCCCCTCGACCTTCTGCTGCGCCTTTTCGAGCGCCTTGTTGACCCAGGGATGGACGATCGCCTCGCCGTCCTTGAGGCCGAGCTTCTGCAGCATCGAATCCATGCGGTCCGAGCCGAAGATGCGCATCAGGTCGTCCTCGAGGGAGAGGAAGAAGCGCGAATGGCCGGGGTCGCCCTGACGGCCGGAGCGGCCGCGCAGCTGGTTGTCGATGCGCCGGCTCTCGTGGCGCTCGGTGCCGATGATGTAGAGGCCGCCGGCGGCCTTGGCCTTTTCCTTCAGCTCGCCGACGGCGGTGCGGATCTCGGCGCTGCGGCGGGCGAGCTCGGCTTCGTCGGTGATCTCGGCAAGCTCCTGCTGGATGCGCATGTCGGCATTGCCGCCGAGCTGGATGTCGGTGCCGCGGCCGGCCATGTTGGTGGCGATGGTCACGGCGCCGGGAATGCCGGCCTGGGCGACGATATAGGCTTCCTGCTCGTGGTAGCGGGCGTTCAGCACCTGGAATACCTTGTCGCCGCGCATGTTGCCGGTGCCGTCGAACAGCACCGAGAAATCGCGCTGGCGGTAGCCGTGCGACTTCAGCAGCTCGGCGAGGAGTTCGGACTTCTCGATCGAGGTGGTGCCGACCAGCACCGGCTGGCCGCGCTCGCGGCAGTCGTCGATCAGCTCGAGGATGGCGTTGAACTTCTCGCGGGCGGTTCGATAGACCTCGTCGTCGTCGTCGATACGGGCGACCGGCAGATTGGTCGGGATCTCGATGACCTCGAGCTTGTAGATGTCGAGGAATTCGTCGGCCTCGGTCGCCGCCGTGCCGGTCATGCCGGCGAGCTTGCCGTACATGCGGAAATAGTTCTGGAAGGTGATCGAGGCGAAGGTCTGGTTCTCCGGCTGGATCGTCACCTTTTCCTTGGCCTCGAGCGCCTGATGCTGGCCTTCCGAATAGCGCCGGCCTTCCATCATGCGGCCGGTGAACTCGTCGATGATGACCACCTGGCCGTTCTTGACGATGTAGTCGCGGTCGCGCTGGAACAGCTTGTGGGCGCGCAGCGCCTGATTGAGGTGGTGGACGAGCGAGACGTTCTCGATGTCGTAGAGCGACTCGCCGCGCATCAGACCGGCGGCGGTGAGCAGCTCTTCCATGTGCACGTTGCCGGCCTCGGTGTAGGTCGCCGAGCGGCTCTTCTCGTCGACCTCGAAGTCGCCGTCCTCGAGCTGGTACATGAAGGCGTCGATGGCGACGTAGAGGTCGGAGCGGTCGTCGACCGGGCCGGAGATGATCAGCGGCGTGCGCGCCTCGTCGACGAGGATCGAGTCGACTTCGTCGACGATCGCGAAATTGTGACCGCGCTGGACCATCTGGGCGAGCTCGTACTTCATGTTGTCGCGCAGATAGTCGAAGCCGTATTCGTTGTTGGTGCCGTAGGTGACGTCGGCGGCGTAGGAGGCGCGGCGCTGGTCGTCGTCGAGGCCGTGCACGATGACGCCGACGGTGAGGCCGAGGAAGCGGTAGATGCGGCCCATCCACTCGGCGTCGCGGCTTGCGAGGTAGTCGTTGACGGTGACGACGTGGACGCCGTTGCCCGACAGGGCGTTGAGATAGACCGGCAGGGTGGCGACGAGGGTCTTGCCTTCGCCCGTCTTCATCTCGGAAATCTTGCCCTCGTGCAGCACCATGCCGCCGATGAGCTGGACGTCGAAGTGACGCTGGCCGAGGACGCGCTTGGCCGCCTCGCGGACGGTGGCGAAGGCCGGGACCAGAAGGTCGTCGAGGCTGGCGCCCTCGGCGATCTGGCGGCGGAACTCCTCGGTGCGGGCGCGCAGCGCCTCGTCGGAGAGCGCGGCGACCTCGTCTTCGAGGGCGTTGATCGCCTCGACCCGAGGTCGATAGGCCTTGACCTTGCGGTCGTTCGCCGAACCGAAGAACTTGCGTGCCAGGGAGCCGAGACCGGCCATTGGGGTATCCCCTCTGTCAATTCGCTGCGGCGCGCCGGCCTGGCCCGGATGACCGGTCGGCGCCGGGGAAACGCGGCTCCTGCGAGCGGCGATCCCGTTTGTCGTTCGGCAGCGCAACGGCCGTTCGGTCCCCTTTCGGGGGCCGCTGTCAACGGCTGAGGACCCGTCATTCGGCGGGCAGTCGCCGTCACCGGGCGGCGACGGCATTCTCGACAAGGAGCGCGCACCAACGATCGAAGCCGCGCGAACCATTGCGGGAGCGCGCGGGCCCACGACACATAAGAACCGCCCGAAGTGTTGTCAACGGCACGGCTTTCAGGCAAAAGCGTCGCCGAATCCCGGGTCGGCGACCGCCCGAGACCCGTGTTCGAGACAGCAAAGGTTCTCACCGCCATGCCGATTTCGTCCAAGACCGACAACCGTCGACCGAAGCCCCTTCGCCGCGCCCTCGCCGCGGCGGGTGTCGCCGTCCTCCTGGCGAGCCCGATGACCGTCGCCGGTCCGGCCGTGGCGGCCGACGACGCCGGCAAGGTGGTGGCCCGGGTCAACGGCATCGACATCACCGAGCAGGATCTCGATTTCGCCGCCGGCGACTTCGCCGCCGAGCTGTCGCGGGTGCCCGAGGGGCAGCAGCAGAAGATCCTCATCGACGTGCTCGTCGACCTGCATCTCTTCGCCGCCGAGGCCGAGAAGGCCGGGCTCGACAAGACGCCGTTCTTCGAGCGCCGCTACGCCTTCCTCAAGGCGCGGGCGCTGCGCAACGCCTATTTCAAGGACAAGATCGAGTCGGCCGTCACCGACGAGGAGCTGAAGAAGATCTACGACGAGGAGGTCGGCAAGATCGAGCCGGAAGACGAGGTCCGCGCCCGTCATATCCTCGTCAAGACCGAGGACGAGGCCAAGACGGTCGTCAAGGAGCTGAAGGACGGCAAGGACTTCGTCGAGCTCGCGAAAGAGAAGTCGCTCGATCCCGGCACCGCGCCGGACGGCGGCGACCTCGGCTATTTCGTCGCCGCCGGCATGGTGCCGGAATTCTCCAAGGCGGCCTTCGCGCTGAAGGCCGGCGAGACCTCCGAGCCGGTCGAGAGCGAGTTCGGCTGGCACGTGATCAAGGTCGAGGATCGGCGCAAGCAGGAGCTGCCGAAGTTCGACGAGGTCAAGGACCAGATCAAGCGCATCGTCATGCAGGAGAAGTTCGGCGCCGAGCTGGAACGCCTGAAGGGCGCGGCGAAGATCGAGATCCTCGATGCGCCGGCCGGCGACGCGCCGGCCGCGGAGCCGAAGAAGGACGAGCCGGCGAAGTGACCGGCTCCTGGTAACGACATCGCCGCGGGCACGCGGAGGAGGACGAGCATGAGTGCGACTGTTTCGCCGTTGGCGCCGACCTCCTATCCGGCCCTGCCGGAGATCGGCGGCGTGCGCTTCGCCACCGCCGAGGCGGCGATCCGCTACAAGGGCCGCACCGACGTGCTGCTCGTGCTGATGGACGAAGGCACGACGGTCGGCGGCGTCTTCACCACCTCGAAATGTCCCTCGGCGCCGGTCGACTGGTGCCGGGCCCGGCTTGCCGGAGGCAAGGCGCGGGCGCTGCTCGTCAATTCGGGTAATGCCAACGCCTTCACCGGCCGCAAGGGCCGCGACGCGGTGACGCTGTCGGCCGGGATCGCGGCGCATGCCGCGGGCTGCGCGCCGGGCGAAGTGTTCCTCGCCTCGACCGGCGTCATCGGCGAGCCGCTCGATGCGACGAAGTTCGAGGGCGTGCTCGGCGCCACGGCGGCGCGGGCCGAGGGTCGCGACTGGCTTGCCGCGGCGCGGGCGATCATGACCACCGACACCTTCCCGAAGGTCGCGACCGCTTCGGCCGACCTCGGCGGCACCGGGATCGCCATCAACGGCATGGCCAAGGGCGCCGGCATGATCGCGCCCGACATGGCGACGATGCTGTCCTTCGTCTTCACCGACGCGGCGATCGCGGCGCCGGTGCTGCAGGCGCTCGTCGCGACCGAAACGGTCGACAGCTTCAACGCGGTGACCGTCGACGGCGATACCTCGACCAGCGACACGCTGCTCGTCTTTGCCACGGGCAAGGCCGGCGGCGCGCCGATCGACAGCCTCGATGATGCCCGCGTGCCGGCGTTCCGCGCGGCGCTCGCCGCCGTGCTCGGTGACCTCGCGGTGCAGGTGGCGCGCGACGGCGAGGGCGCCCGCAAGCTCGTCAAGGTGACGGTCGAGGGCGCGGTCTCCAAGGAGTCGGCGCGCCGGATCGCCCGTTCGATCGCCAACTCGCCGCTGGTCAAGACGGCGGTCGCCGGCGAGGACGCCAATTGGGGCCGCGTCGTCATGGCCGTCGGCAAGGCCGGCGAGCCGGCCGACCGCGATCGCCTGGCGATCCATTTCGGCGGCATCCGCGTCGCCGTCGACGGCGAGCGCGACCCGGCCTATGACGAGGCCGAGACCTCGGCCTACATGCAGAACCCGGAGATCGAGATCCGGGTCGAGATCGGTCTCGGCGAGGCGCGCGACACGGTGTGGACCTGCGATCTCACCAAGGAATATGTCGCCATCAACGGCGACTACCGCTCCTGATGACCCGGATCCTGCTCGTCGCGGCCTGCGCCCTCGTCGATCCGGACGGGCGCGTGCTCATCTCGCAGCGGCCGGAGGGCAAGCAGCTCGCCGGCCTGTGGGAGTTTCCCGGCGGCAAGGTCGAGCCGGGCGAGCGGCCCGAGATCAGCCTCATCCGCGAGCTCGACGAGGAACTCGGCATCACGGTCAAGGAACCGTGCCTGGCGCCGCTGACCTTCGCCAGCCACGCCTACGAGGATTTCCAGCTGCTGATGCCGCTGTGGATCTGCCGGCGCTGGGAGGGAACGGTCGTCGGCCGCGAGGGCCAGGCGATCAAATGGGTGAAGGCCAACCGGCTGCGCGACTACCCGATGCCGCCCGCCGACGAGCCGCTGATCCCGCACCTCGTCGATCTATTGCTAACGGGGTCTTAACCGATAGGGGCGAACACTCCCGCCAATGGGGCCATCCGGTCGAGAACCGCCGCGTGATTCGCGGCAGATTCGACCGGTGCCGGGACGGGAGAACGCCATGTTTGACTTTGTCCGCCGCATGGTTGCCGCGCATGGCGAGGCCACCGACTCGGCCGAGGGCGATGCCGTTCTCGAATACGCGCTGGTCGCGGCCGGACTTGCCATGGTTGTCGGCTACGGGCTGTTCATCGGCGGCGTCGGCGACGGTATCGACCGCAACACCCATTTCGCCGAGACCGCCATCCGCGACGCCGAACCGGCCGTCGTGGCGAGCGCGCCGCGGGCCGACGACGAGATCGTCACCGGCTCGATCGGCGGGCCGCGCTCGGACGCCAGATCCGCCCTCGGCGCCGTGATCGGCACCGGCGCCAGCTTCGGCGTCGCCACCGACCATCTCGGCCGATTGATGATGTTCGACCGCGACGGCAATGTCCGCGACGTCATCGATCCCAAGCTCGCCGGCACGATCACGCCCGGCGACGGCACGTCGAGCGAATAGACCGTCCTGCCGCTCAGGCGTCCTCGCCCGGTCGCTTCAGCGCATCGGCGAGGCTGATCCTGGCCGAACCCGGCGCCAGCGGCTTCGGCTGGCTTTCGTGCGGTGCCCAGCCCGACATCGAGACGAATTCGAAGGTCGCCGGAATGCGGCCGTCGTCTTCCGCGAAACGCTCGACATAGACCTCGCAGATCCGCATCAGCAGCTGGCGCGGCATCGGCTCGCGATCGCGCTCGACGAGCACGTTGCCGGCGCCCATGGCGCGCAGCTCGTAGAGCAGCGCGAGCGGCGATTCGTAGCGCACGGTGACGACGTCGCGGTCGACGACGGGCAGGGCGAAGCCGGCCCGCTGCAACAGCGAGCCGACGGCGCGGACGTCGGCGAAGGGGGCGACGCGCGGGCTGGCGCCGCCGGTCAGCTCGATCTCGGCGGCCATCGTCGCCTCGCGCAGTTCGGCGAGGGTGTTGCCGCCGGCCATCACGGCGAGGAAGAGCCCGTCCGGCTTCAGGGCGCGGCGGATCTGGACGAGGGCGCCGGGCAGGTCGTTGACGAATTGCAGCGAGAGCGCCGAGGCGACGAGGTCGAGGCTTTCCTCGGCGAAGGGCAGGGCCTCCTCCTCGGCGATGACGGCGACGTCGCCGGGCCGCAGCAGACGCGGCTCGCGCTCGAGGCGGACGACCCGATCGACCTTGCCGCTCGCGGCGAGCATGTCGGCGACGAGCCCGGTGTGGCCCATGAGGTCGAGGGCGAGCGGGAAACGGCGCTCGACCGCGGCGAGGCGGTCGGCCATGTCCTCGACGACGCGCTCGAGCAGGAAGTCGATCCCGGGCACGGGATCGGCGGCGGCGCGGGCGCGGCGCCGGGCAAGCAAGGCGCGATCGAATACGCGAGGGGTCATCGGCGGGCTCCGGCAGGCAGGCTGAAGGTCGCTATATGGACTGCCGGCGGGCCGCGGTCAAAAAGGACGGCTGTGCGGCGGCCGGCCGTCGTGCCATGCTCGCAAGCCATGGACGAGATGGCGATCGAGGTCGAGAGAGGGCCTGCGCGGAAAGCCGGCGCGCGCATCGCGGCGGCGGGGCGCCGCCTGCTCGACCTCGTGGTGCCGCCGCGCTGCCTTTGCTGCAATGCGCCGGTCGGCGAGGCGCATGCGCTCTGCCCGAAGTGCTGGTCGCGGCTGCGGCTGATCGAGCGGCCTTATTGCGAGCGGCTCGGCACGCCCTTTCCCTACGATCCGGGGCCCGGCGCCATCTCCACCGCGGCGATCACCGAGCCGCCGGCCTTCGACCGGGCGCGGGCGGTCGCGGTCTTCGACGACGTGGCGCGCCAGCTCGTCCACGATCTCAAATATCGCGACCGGGGCGAGCTCGCCGTCGCCATGGGGCGCTGGATGGCGCGGGCCGGGGCCGAGCTCCTCGCCGATGCCGATCTCCTCGTGCCGGTGCCGCTGCATCGCCGGCGCCTGTTCGAGCGGCGCTACAACCAGTCGGCCCTCGTCGCCAGCGCGATCGGGCGGGCGAGCGGGGTCGCGATGTCGGTCGATGCGCTGGTGCGCATCAAGCGGACACGCCAGCAGGTCGGGCTGTCGGCGCGCGACCGGGCGGCGAATGTGCGCGGTGCCTTCGTCGTGCCGGCCGAGCGGCGGATCATGATCCAGGGGCGCAACATCGTTCTCGTCGACGACGTGCTGACCTCGGGGGCGACGGTCGCGGCAGCGACACGGGCCCTCAGGCGGGCCGGCGCGGCGCGCATCGATGTCCTCGTCTTTGCCAGGGTTGTCGGCGCCGAGGCCGCTGCATTATAAGGCGTTCCAAGGATTTCGAGGGGAATCCGGCGGACCCGCGCAAGGCGCTGGCCGCGATGAAATCGGGGGGAAGGACGTCGATCATGGCTTCGGTCACCATCTACACCACGAGCATCTGCCCGTACTGCTTCCGGGCCAAGCGCCTGCTCGACAAGAAGGGCGTTTCCTACGAGGAGATCGACGTCGGCGGCGATCCGGCGCTGCGTCAGGCGATGCGCGAACGGGCGAACGGCCGGCACACGGTGCCGCAGATCTTCATCGGCGAGCGCCATGTCGGCGGCTGCGACGATCTTTTCGAACTCGACATGGACGGCGAGCTCGACGCCCTGCTCGCCTCCTGACCTGTCGCCGGCGGCGCTTGCCGGGCCGGCGGCCGGGGAGTATTCGAGAGACAGGCGGGCCTGGCTTTTGCCGGCGCCCGCGACCCGGTACGGCAGAGCGGAGAGGCGCCGATGAGCGATACGGCCAAGTTTCGGGCGGCATGCGTGCAGCTGCGCACCGGGCGCTCGGTGCCGGACAATATCGAGGCGGCGGTGGCGCTGGTGCGCGAAGCGGCCGCCGAGGGCGCCGACTACGTGCTGACGCCCGAGCAGACGGCACTGATGGAGCTCGAGCGCGAGGCGCTCTTTGCCGGCATCACCGAGGAAGCCGAGGATCCGACGCTCGCCCGCATGCGGCCGCTCGCCGGCGAACTCGGCATCCACATCCATATCGGCTCGGTGGCGGTGAAGGTCGGTCCCGACAAGGCGGCGAACCGGTCGTTCCTCATCGCGCCGGACGGGCAGATCGCCGCACGCTACGACAAGATCCACATGTTCGACGTCGACCTGCCGGGCGGCGAGAACTATCGCGAGTCGCGCACCTACCGGGCGGGCGACAAGGCGGTGGTCGCCGACCTGCCGTGGGGCCGGCTCGGCTTCTCGATCTGCTACGATTTGCGGTTCGCCTATCTCTATCGCCGGCTGGCCCAGGCCGGCGCGCATTTCCTGACGACGCCGGCGGCCTTCACCAGGCAGACCGGCGAGGCGCACTGGCACGTGCTGCAGCGGGCGCGGGCGATCGAGACCGGCTGCTTCGTCTTCGCCGCGGCGCAGGGCGGGCATCACGAGAACGGCCGCGACACCTTCGGCCATTCGATGATCGTCGATCCCTGGGGCCGGATCATCGCCGAGGCCGGCACGGATCCCTGCGTGATCGTCGCCGACATCGACACCGGGCTCGTCGCCGAGGCGCGCGGCCGGGTACCGGCGCTCACCCACGATCGCGAGATCACCCTTTCCGTCGCGGAGGACGGCGCGTGATCCGCTATTCGCTCATTTGCGAAAACGGACATGAGTTCGACGGCTGGTTCGGGCGCGCCGACGCATTCGAGGCGCAGGTCGCGGCGGGCGAGGTGTCCTGCCCGCATTGCGGCTCGACGGCCCTGACGAAGGCGCTGATGACGCCGGCGGTCGGTGGACCGCGGCACGGCGAGGAGACCGGGGCGGGCGACGAGACGCCGGTGCCGGCGCTTGCCGAGACGGCCGAGGGGCCGCCGGCCGAGGTGCTTTCGGCGATCCGCGAACTGAAGCGCCAGCTCGTCGCCAGCGCCGACTATGTCGGCGACCATTTCGCCGAAGAGGCACGGCGTATCCACTACGACGAGGCGCCGGCGCGCGGCATCTATGGCGAGGCGACGGCCGAAGAGGCGCGCGGCCTCATCGAGGAAGGCATCGAGTTCCACCCGCTGCCGATCCTGCCGGACGAGCGCAACTGATCGCCGTCCCGTCCGGCTTCGACGCCGCGCTCAGGCGGCGGCGACCTTCTTCAGGAAATCGTCGACGATCCCGTCGAGCGCCACGACGCGGCCGGTGACGTCGCTCGAGGCGGCGAGCACGCGGTCGGCGGCGCGGTTGGTGTCGGTCACCGCGACGCTGACGGCGGCGATGTTGTCGACCACCTCGGAGGTGCCCATCGCGGCCTGCTGGATGCTCGAGGAGATTTCCATCGTCGCGGCATTCTGCTGCTCGACGGCGGCGGCGACCTGATGGGTGTTGCGCTCGACCTCGGACATGCGCTCGGCGATCGCCTCGATGGCGCCGACGGCGTTGCGGGTCGATTCCTGGATGGTCGCGATCTGGGTGCCAATTTCCTCGGTCGCCTTGGCGGTCTGGCTGGCGAGCGACTTGACCTCGGAAGCGACGACCGCGAAGCCCTTGCCCATCTCGCCGGCACGGGCCGCCTCGATGGTGGCGTTGAGGGCGAGGAGGTTGGTCTGTTCGGCGATGTCCTGGATCAGCGAGACGACGTCGCCGATCTTCTCGGCGGCCGAGGCAAGGCCGGCGACGCGCTCGTTGGCGACGCTCGCCTCGCGTGCCGTCTTCTCGATGCCGGCCGAGCTGTCGCCGATCTGGCGGCGGATCTCGTCGATCGAGGCGGCGAGTTCCTCGGCGGCGGAGGCGACCGTCTGGACGTTGGTCGAGGCCGATTCGGACGCGTGGCCGGAGCTTTCGGTCCGGTTGGCGGTCTCGCCGGCGATCTCGATGAGGCCGCGGGCCGTCTCGCCGAGGTCGTCGGCATTGCGCCGCACCTCGTCGAGGGAGGCGCTGGCGGAGCTGCGGAATTCCTCGATCAGCGCGTCGATGGTGCGCTGGCGGCGGAACTGCTGGTCCTGCTGCGCGGCGGCTTCGCCCTCGAGGCGCTTGCGGTCGGCGATGTTGTCGCGGAACACGCTGACGGCGCGCACCATCGCGCCGATCTCGTCGTCCTTGTCGCCACCGGGAAGCTCGACGGCGATGTCGTCCCTGGCGATGCGGGTCATCCGCGCGGTGAGATCGCGGATGCGGGCGCCGAGGCGGCGGTCGAGCAGCAGCGCGACGACGAGGGCGATGACGAGGGCGAGAATGGCGAGAAGGCCGGTCTTGACGAGGCCGGACGTCGTCGCGGCATCGAAGGCCGAGCGGTCGATGCCGATGACGAGGGCGCCGATCGGCTTGCCGGAATAGTCGGTGACGGGCTCGATCGACAGTGCCATCTGGACACCGCCGACCTCGCGCGAGAAGTCGTAGATCCGCGCCTTGCCGCCGGCGGCGATCGCCTCGGCGGAAAGGCCGGGATCGGCCGTAAAGGTGGTGGCGAACTGTTTCCAGCCGTCGGCGCCGTCGACGAAGAGAGCGGCCGGGGTGTGGAAGCGTTCGGTGAACTTGTCGAAGAAGGACGGACCGAAGGAGAGGCCGTACTCGACCGAGCCGACATGCTCGCCGGCATGGAACACCGGAACGACACCGCGCAGGCCGAGGCCGGCGACGCCTTTCTCGAGGCCGAACACCGGCTTCTTCGTCGTGTTCACCTCGACCACGGTGTGGCGGAATCCGGAAAGATCGTCACCGAATTTCTCCGGCTTGTGGACGCGCAGGAACGAGATCGCCGGCGCTTCGTGGAACTGGTACTGCGAGACGCCGTGGTCGCGCTTCATGTCCGCGAAGCCCGGAACGATCATGGCGGCGAGACGGTCGCGGTCGCGGGCGGCGAAGGCAGCCTGGATGTCGGGCTGGCCGGCGATGGCGGCGGCAAGCGAAAGCGCCCGATGGCTCTCGGCCTCGATCTCGGCCTTGATGCCGGTCGACAGGCTCTCCAGGCGCTGGGTGATCGCGCTCTCGACGAGTTCACCGGTGTGGATGAAGCTCAGCGTGCCCGAGAGGGCGAGCATGCCGAAGGACACGCCGGCGACGGCGATCGTGATGATGCTGCGGATGCGAAGGTTCATGTCGTCACATTGTCCGGGAAAGCCTCAATTTCCCGCAATGGTTCGACGGCATGGTAATTATCCAATTAATGGTTGCTCGGTCCAAAACTCCGTCGCCTAATTTGTCGCACGGGGGGGGCGACGCGGCAGGCGCCTCAACTGCGCCGGATCGCCGCCATCATGTAGTTGACGTCCATGTCGGGCGAGCGCTTCCAGACGTCGGCGAACGGGTCGTAGACGATGCCGGTCTCGTCGGAGAGCTGGAGGCCGGCGCCGGTGATCGAGCGGGCGAGTTCGTCCGGCGTGACGAATTTCGACCACTGGTGGGTGCCGGGCGGCAGCCAGCGCAGGATGTATTCGGCGCCGACGATGGCGAGCGCGAAAGCCTTCATGGTCCGGTTGAGGGTGGCGAAGAAGGCGATGCCGCCGGGCTTCAGGAGTTCGCCGCAGGCCTTCAGGAAGAGATCGAGATCGGCAACGTGCTCGACGACCTCGAGGGCGAGGACGACGTCGAAGCGGGCGCCGGTCTCGACGAGGTCCTCGGCGGTGGTGGCGCGGTAGTCGACGGTCGCGCCGCTGCGCTCGGCATGGAGGCGGGCGATCTCGATATTGGTCGGCGAGGGGTCGATGCCGACGACGGAGGCGCCGAGGCGCGAGACCGGCTCGGAAATCAAGCCGCCGCCGCAGCCGATGTCGACGATCGAAAGACCGCGCAGGGCGTCGGTCGACATCTCGTCGCGGTCGTAGTGGGTGCAGATGCGCTCCTTGACATAGGCGAGGCGGACCGGGTTGAGCAGGTGGAGCGGCCGGAACTTGCCGACCGGGTCCCACCATTCCGCGGCCATGGCGGAAAACCGCGCGACCTCGGCGGGATCGACGGTGCCGGTGGCGTCGGGCGCTGCGCTCATTGTCGTTCTCCTTGGCCTGCTGGCGGGCACCTTGCGGCGGGCTTCCCGTTGGGTGTCGGGCGCGACAGGGGGAATGTCAAGACCGCGACATCACCGAGGTCTTGTCGGAGTTGCGGGCGGGCCGCCTTGTCTGTATCAATACGCCGCCTTCGGCGCCGGACACCACGGCGCCGCCGCCGCGGAGCGATGCCGCGAGCGGACAGAATCCTTGAAAGAGCAGAGAAGAGACGACGATCGATGGCCCGCCTGGTGCTCAAGTTCGGTGGAACCTCCGTTGCGGACGTGGACCGCATCCGCAATGTGGCGCGCCATGTGAAGCGCGAGGTCGACGCCGGCCATCAGGTGGCGGTCGTGCTCTCGGCCATGGCCGGCAAGACCAACGAGCTCGTCGCCTGGTGCAAGGAAGCCGCGCCGATGCACGACGCGCGCGAATACGACGTGGTCGTCGCCTCGGGTGAACAGGTGACGGTCGGCCTTCTCGCCATCGTGCTGCAGTCGATGGGTGTCGACGCGCGCTCCTGGTGCGGCTGGCAGGTGCCGATCATGACCTCGGGCGTGCACGGCTCGGCGCGCATCCAGAACATCGACGGCGCCCATCTCATCGAGCGTCTCGAGCAGGGTCAGGTGGCGGTCATCGCCGGCTTCCAGGGCCTCGGGCCCGACAACCGCATCACGACGCTCGGGCGCGGCGGGTCGGACACGAGCGCCGTTGCCGTCGCCGCCGCCGTCAAGGCGGACCGCTGCGACATCTACACCGACGTCGACGGCGTCTATACGACCGATCCCCGGATCGTGAAGGAAAAGGCCCGTCGCCTCGATCGCATTTCCTACGAGGAGATGCTCGAATCCGCATCGCTCGGCGCCAAGGTGCTGCAGACGCGATCGGTCGAACTCGCCATGGTCCACCGGGTGCCGGTGCTGGTACGCTCCAGCTTCGACGATCCGGACGGGCCGCAGCCTTCGCTGGAAGGGCCGTTCACCGGCCCTGGAACCCTAGTTTGTGACGAGGACGAGATCGTGGAACAGCACATCGTCAGCGGTATTGCCTATTCCAAGGACGAGGCCAAGATCACGCTCCGGCGCGTCGCCGACAAGCCGGGCATCGCGGCGGCCGTGTTCGGCCCGCTGGCCGAGGCCAACATCAATGTCGACATGATCGTCCAGGACGTTTCCGAGGACGGTCGCACCACCGACGTCACCTTCACCGTGCCGGTCGCCGACTTCGAGCGCGCCAAGAAGGTCATCGAGGGTGCCAAGGAGACCATCGAATACGAGGAGCTCAGCGGCTCGACCGACGTCGTCAAGGTGTCGGTGATCGGCATCGGCATGCGCAGCCATGCGGGCGTCGCCGCCAAGATGTTTTCCGCCCTCGCCGAGCGCGGAATCAACATCCAGCTGATCTCGACCTCCGAGATCAAGGTCAGCGTCCTCATCGATGCGGCTTATACCGAACTTGCGGTACGCACTTTGCATTCGGTATACGGGCTCGATAAGCAGTAATCGAGCAGCCCGGCGCAACGCCGCCAGACTCAAACGAACAGACGCGCCGGCTCGGCCAGCCGGGGGCGTTTTCGGGGAAGCGGAACATGCGAGGCTCCCTCGCCGGCCCGCGCGTCCTGCTCCGCCGCCTGCGCGAAGCCATGGCGGAACGGATCAGCGCGCAGGAACGGCTCGACAAGATCGTGACGCTGATCGCCGCGAACATGGTCGCGGAGGTGTGCTCGATCTATGTCCTGCGCGCCGACGGAGTGCTCGAACTCTACGCCACCGAAGGCCTCAACAAGGCGGCGGTGCACGACACCAGCCTGCAGATCGGCGAGGGTCTCGTCGGCCTGATCGCGGCCGAGGCGCAGCCGCTCAACCTGTCCAACGCCCAGAGCCATCCGGCCTTCGCCTACCGGCCGGAGACGGGCGAAGAGATCTATCACTCCTTCCTCGGCGTGCCCATTCTGAGAGCAGGGCGCACGCTCGGTGTGCTGGTGGTGCAGAACCGCACCCGGCGCGTCTATACCGAGGAGGAAGAGGAGGCGCTGCACACCACGGCGATGGTGCTGGCCGAGATGATCGCGGCCGGCGGCATCGCCTCGATCGGCCGGGCCGGCATCGAACTCGACCTCGGCCGGCCGATGCATTTCGTCGGTGCCGGCCTCGTCGAGGGCATCGGGCTCGGCCACGTCATCCTGCACGAGCCGCGCGTCGTCGTTACCCATCTCATCGCCGAGAACGTCTATGACGAGTTGGAGCGGCTCGACGCGTCGATCGCCAGCCTGCGCCTGTCGGTCGACGACATGCTGGCGCGCGGCGAGGTCGCCGAGAGCGGCGAGCATCGCGACGTGCTCGAGGCCTATCGCATGTTCGCCTACGACCATGGCTGGGCGCGGCGCATGCACGAGGCGGTCGAGACCGGCCTGACCGCCGAGGCGGCGGTCGAGCGCGTGCAGTCGGACATGCGGGCGCGGTTGATGCGCCAGACCGATCCCTACATCCGCGAGCGGCTGCACGATTTCGACGATCTCGCCAACCGGCTGCTGCGCGACCTGATGGGCGCGCCCCATGTCGCCGACATGGACCTGCCGCAGGATGCCATCATCGTCGCCCGCAACATGGGTGCGGCCGAACTCCTCGACTACGACCGCGCCAAGGTGCGCGGCCTGCTGCTCGAGGAGGGCGGACCGACGAGCCATGTGGCGATCGTCGCGCGCGCCCTCGACATTCCGACCGTCGGCCAGATCCCCGGTGTCGTCTCGCTGGCCGAGGCGGGCGATGCCATCATCATCGACGGCGACGCCGGCCAGGTGCACCTGCGGCCGACCGGCGACATCGAGAACGCCTATGCCGACAAGGTGCGGTTCCGGGCGCGGCGGCAGGAGCAGTATCTGCGCCTGCGCGACAAGCCGTCGGTCACCATCGACGGCATCGACGTCAAGCTGAAGCTCAATGCCGGCCTGCTCGTCGACCTCGAACACCTGAACGAGGCCGGGGCGACGGGCATCGGCCTGTTCCGCACCGAGCTGCAGTTCATGGTCGCCTCGTCGTTCCCGCGGATCGGCGAGCAGGAGAACCTTTACCGCCGGGTCATCGACATGGTCGACAACCAGACGGTGGTGTTCCGCACGCTCGACATCGGCGGCGACAAGGTGCTGCCCTACATCCGCACGGTGGCCGAGGAGAACCCGGCGATGGGCTGGCGGGCGATCCGCCTCGGCCTCGACCGGCCGGGCCTGCTGCGCACGCAGCTGCGCGCCCTCTTGCACGCCGCCGGCGGCCGCGAGCTGTCACTGATGTTCCCGATGATCACCGAGGTCGGCGAGTTCGACCGGGCCAAGGTGCTGCTCGAGCGCGAGATCGCGCATCTCGAACGGCACGACCATTCGCTGCCGAGGAGCATCCGGGTCGGCGCGATGATCGAGGTGCCGGCGCTGCTCTACCAGCTCGACGAGCTGTTCGCGCGGGTCGATTTCGCCTCGATCGGCTCCAACGACCTGCATCAGTTCATGATGGCGAGCGATCGCGGCAACACCCGCCTCGCCAACCGTTTCGACGCCCTCAGCGCCAGTTTCCTCCGGGCGATGAAGTCGATCATCGATCACGCCGATGCGGCCGGAAAGCCGGTCACGGTGTGCGGCGAGATGGCCGGCAAGCCGCTCGAGGCGATGGCCCTCGTCGGCCTCGGCTATCGCTACCTGTCGATGGCGCCCTCGGCGGTCGGCCCGGTCAAGGCGATGGTGCACGGCCTTTCGGTCGAAAAGCTGAAGGGCGTGCTCGACCCGCTTCTGGAAAACGGCGGCGCGGCCACCGATATCCGGCAGGCGCTCACCGATTTCGCCGACGCGGAAGGCATTCCGCATTAGCCGGCCTTGCGGGTGACGGCGCGATCGCGCCGGCCCGGCGCTGGTGCCGGCTCGTCATTTCCCGTCCGCGACAAGAGGCAGACCCACGGCCATGATGCCGGAAGAAAAACTCAATTCGCTGGTGGCGCGGGCCGCCGATCTGGAGGCACGGCTGGCCGCCGGCCCGGATCCCGAAACGCTGGTGCGGCTGTCGCGCGAATATGCCGAACTCGAGCCGATCGTCGCCGAGATCGGCGTATTGCGGGCTGCCCAGAAGGAACTCGCCGATCTCGAGGGACTGATCGCCGATCCGTCGAGCGATGCCGAGATGGTCGAACTCGCCGACACCGAGCGGCACGAGCTCTTGGAGCGCGTCGAGGCGCAGGAAATGGCGATCCGCCTCCTGCTCCTGCCCAAGGACGCGGCCGACGAGAAGAACGCGATCCTCGAGGTGCGCGCCGGCACCGGCGGCGACGAGGCGGCGCTCTTTGCCGGCGATCTCTTCCGCATGTACCAGCGCTATGCCGAGCTGAACCGCTGGAAGGTGACGATCCTCTCGGCGAGCGAGGGCGAGGTCGGCGGCTACAAGGAAGTCATCGCGACGATCTCGGGCAAGGGCGTGTTCGCGCGGCTGAAGTTCGAATCCGGCGTGCATCGGGTGCAGCGCGTGCCGGAGACGGAATCGGGCGGGCGCATCCATACCTCGGCGGCGACCGTCGCCGTCCTGCCGGAGGTCGAGGACGTCGACTTCGACATCGACGAGGGCGATCTCCGGATCGACGTCTACCGCGCCTCGGGCGCCGGCGGCCAGCACGTCAACACGACCGACTCGGCGGTGCGCATCACCCATGTGCCGAGCGGCATCGTCGTCGCCGTCCAGGACGAGCGCTCGCAGCACAAGAACAAGGCGAAGGCGCTGAAGCTGCTGCGCGCCCGCCTCTACGAGGAGCAGCGGCTGAAGCGCGACGCCGAGCGCGCCTCGAGCCGGCGCTCGCAGGTCGGCAGCGGCGACCGTTCCGAGCGCATCCGCACCTATAATTTCCCGCAAGGCCGCGTGACCGATCACCGCATCGGCCTCACCCTCTACAAGCTCGACAAGGTGCTGCTCGGCGAAGCGCTCGACGAGATCGTCGCGGCGCTGATCACCGACCACCAGGCCGGCGAGCTCGCCGCGCTCGACGAGGACGGGCGGTCGTGAGCCTCGAGCTGTCGCCCGAGAGCGGGCGGGCGGCGGCCTTTCGGGCGCTGCGCGATGCCTTCCGCGCGGTCGGCCTCGCAACGCCGGACCTCGACGCCCGGGTGCTCGTCTGTGCCGCGCTCGACATCACCGCGGAAGACCTCGCGCGCGATCCCGACATGGCGATCGGCGCGGTCGGTGCCGGACGGATCGCCGAGATGGCCAGCCGCCGGGCGGCGCGCGAGCCGGTGGCGCGGATCGTCGGCCGGCGCGAGTTCTTCGGCCATGATTTCGCGGTCGGCCCGGCGACGCTGGTGCCGCGGCCGGATACGGAAATCCTCGTCGAGGCGGTGCTGGAAGCGCTCGCCGCGGATGGTGCCGGCGAGGCGCCGGTCGCGATCGCCGATCTCGGTACCGGCACGGGCTGCATCGTCGTTTCGCTCGTCGCGGCGCTGGCCGGGGCGACGGGCGTCGGGGTCGACCTCGCGCCCGAGGCGGTCGAGATCGCGCGCAGAAACGCGGACGCGGCGGGTGTCGGCGGGCGGACGCGATTCGTTGCCGGCGACTTCGCCGTCGCGGCCGGCGGCGAATTCGACGTCGTCGTCTCGAACCCGCCCTATATCGAAACGGAGGCCATCGCCGGCCTCGACCCGGAGGTCGCCGCGCACGACCCGCATCTGGCGCTCGATGGCGGCCCGGACGGTCTCGAAGCCTATCGCCGGATCGTCGCGCTCGCCCCGGAAATGCTGAAGCCGCAAGGGCTTCTCTGCTTCGAGGTCGGCCTCGGGCAGGCCGGCGAGGTCGGCCGGCTGATGGCCGAGGCCGGCTTTGCCGGGATCGAGGTGCGGCGCGACCTCGGCGGCGTCGGGCGGGTGGTGCTCGGCCGGCCGGGTGCGCGCAAATGAACCATTCCGATACTTTTTGCAGGGCAAAAATGCGCTTGGAAATGCCGCGCGAAGCGGCTAGTGTCTCGGCACCGAGGGATGCGCATCCGGCTTATTTCGGGACGGAAAGCGCCAAGGGACTTCAAGGCAGCGAACGGTTTCGGTCACGGGAAGGCGTCGCGAAGGCGCAGTGATCGGGCTTGCTGGCTGGAAGCTCCGTTTGTACGGGGACGGCTCTCGGAACGGATATGACGTGCGGCGAGGCGGCCGCGCGGGGCGATCCGGCAGCGGCAGGTACCGGGACTTGAAGGTTTCCGAGCGACCGCACGCACAACGTGGAATCGGAAAAGATCGAGGATCCGCAACGCTGAATTGCCACGATCGGTTTCGTGCGAAGGATCGTGGAATCCCCCGCCGAAATGGCGGAGGCGAGAAGTGGCTTGCGAAAAGAAGTAGATGCGATGAGGCAGAATCATCAGAACAAGCGCCTGCGTGGTCGTAACCGCAAGGGTCCCAATCCGCTGACGCGGACCTACGAAAGCAACGGCCCGGACGTGAAGGTGCGCGGTACTGCCCTGCACATCGCCGAAAAATACGTCGCCCTGTCGCGCGATGCGCAAGCGTCGGGCGATCCGGTGGCGGCGGAAAACTACATGCAGCACGCCGAGCATTATTACCGCATCATCGCGGCGGCGCAGGCGCAGATGCCGCAGCAGATGCAGATCGTGCGCGACGACGACAATCGCGACGACGACGACGAGATGGACGAGATGCCGGTTCGCGCCGCGATGAACCCGGTGGCGACGCCCGGCGCACCGCAGCCGGTCGAGTTCCGCGAGCAGTTCGAGGGCGAGGCGCGCGCCGAGCCGCAGCACGTCAATGGCGGCGGCAACGGCAATGGCGGCGAGGCGATCGACGCCGGCGACGACGCCACCCCGCGGCCGCGGCGCCGTGGACGCGGGCGCCCGCGGCTGGCGCAGGCCGAAGGCAGCGCCGAGCCGGCCGCCGAGGAAGCCGGCGAGAAGCGGCCGCGTACCGGCGGGCGCACCCGCCGCGCCGCGCCGAGCGAGGACGCGGTGGCGATACCGGTCGGCGAGGACTGAGCCTCGCGCTCCAGCGACGGATTTCGGGAAGGCGGTCCTCGTGGCCGCCTTTTTCGTTGGCGGCGAAAAGGCCGGTCGCGGCGTTCCGTCGCCTCTTCCGTTGCGAAAAAGCAACACCATATTCGTGTTGCGCCTGCCGCTCGGATCGGGGGCGCGAGGTATTTCGCGGCCGGACGGCCGCGTGCATCATCGACGCGCCAGCGATGCCGGAGACGGGTCGGGGGCGCGGGCGGGAAGGAGATTTCAGATGAATTTCGAGAAATACACCGAACGGGCCCGCGGTTTCGTTCAGTCGGCGCAGAGCCTCGCGCTGGCACGCGGGCATCAGCAGTTTTCCGCCGAACACCTCCTCAAGGTCCTGGTCGACGACGAGCAGGGCATGGCGGCCGGCCTCATCGAACGGGCCGGCGGACGGCCGCGCGACGTTGCGGCGGCGATCGAGGGCGTGCTCGCCAAGCTGCCGAAGGTCGAGGGCGCCGGTGCCGGCCAGCTCTATCTCGCGCCGGCGCTCGCCCGGGTGTTCGAGACCGCCGAAAAGATCGCCGAAAAGGCGGGCGACAGCTTCGTCACGGTGGAACGGCTGCTCGTCGCCCTGACGATCGAGAAGGATTCGGAAGCCGGCAAGATCCTCGCCAAGGCCGGGGTGACGCCGAACGCCCTCAATGCCGCGATCGAGGAGCTGCGCAAGGGCCGGACGGCGGATTCGGCGAGCGCCGAGAACGCCTACGAGGCGCTGAAGAAGTATGCGCGCGACCTGACCCAGGCGGCGCGCGACGGCAAGCTCGACCCGGTGATCGGCCGCGACGAGGAGATCCGCCGCACCATCCAGGTTCTCTCCCGCCGCACCAAGAACAACCCGGTGCTGATCGGCGAGCCGGGCGTCGGCAAGACGGCGATCGTCGAGGGGCTCGCCCTCCGCATCGTCAATGGCGACGTGCCCGAGAGCCTCAAGGACAAGAAGCTGATGGCGCTCGACATGGGCGCGCTGATCGCCGGGGCGAAGTACCGCGGCGAGTTCGAGGAGCGCCTGAAGGCCGTGCTCAAGGAAGTGGCGGCCGACGAGGGCCGCATCATCCTGTTCATCGACGAACTGCACACGATGGTCGGCGCTGGCAAGGCGGAAGGAGCGATCGATGCCGGCAACATGCTCAAACCGGCGTTGGCGCGCGGCGAGTTGCACTGCATCGGCGCCACCACGCTCGACGAGTACCAGAAGCATGTCGAAAAGGACGCGGCGCTCGCCCGCAGATTCCAGCCGATCTATGTCAGCGAG
>JAKPQE010000173.1 GCA_029572955.1 Pseudomonadota bacterium | reverse complement strand
GGTCTTGGGCAGGTGGATGGTGATGAAGTCGGAGGTCTCGAGCAGTTCGTCCAGGCCGACGAGGCGGACGCCGAGCTGCCCGGCGCGCTGGGCGTTGGCGTACGGGTCGTAGGCGAGGAGTTCGACACCAAAACCCTTGAGCCGCTCGGCGACGAGCTGCCCGATCCGGCCGAAGCCGACGATGCCGACGGTCTTGTCGAGCAGTTCGACCCCGCTGTAGGCGCTGCGCTTCCACGCCCCACCCTTGAGGGCCTCGTTGGCCGGGGCGATATTGCGGGCGGCGGCGATCATGAGGCCGACGGCCAGTTCGGCGGCGCTGGTGATATTCGAGGTCGGCGCGTTGACGACCATGACCCCGGCCTGGGTGGCGGCCGGAATGTCGACATTGTCCAGGCCGACACCGGCGCGGGCGATGACCCGCAGCTTGCCGGCCGCGGCGATCGCCTCGGCGTCCATCTTCGTCGCCGACCGGATGAGCACGGCGTCGACGTCGGCGAGCGCCGGCAGCAACTCGCTTCGGTCCGCGCCGTCACAGTGGCGGATCTCGAAGTCGGATCCGAGGGCGTCGATGGTGGCCGGGGACAACTTCTCGGCGAGCAGGACGACAGGCTTGGTCACGATGCTTCCTCGATGGCAGTCTCGATCCCGCGACGAAGGCGGGATTCTGAAGGTCGTATGCCGCGCGCCGGCCAGGTGCCCCAGGGCACCACAGGGCGCGGGCGGCACGGCAATGGGCCGTCTCCTATGGTAGGCGGGCGTTCAGCATGCGGACGCCGCCGATCGGCATACGGACGATGATCCTCGTCACGCTCCGGCCGGCGGGTCGCCCTCTTCGACGGTGGCCTGGAGCCGGCGCGAGATGACGACGGTCACCGCGACGACGGCGAGCCCGAGCAGCGCCCACCACCACGAGAGCCGCCCCAGCCAGGCATCGAGCACGGCGAACCCGACGGTCGTGTAGAGCGTCGCCCACAGCAGGGCGCCGACGATCAGGGCGGGCTGGAAGTGCCGCTGTGGCATCCGCAGCGCGCCGGCCGAGAAGTTGACTGCGCTCTGGATGCCGACGGTGAGGAAGCCGATCGTCACCAGCGGCGGACCGATCCGGCGCACCCACCGTTCGGCGGCGCGCACGACCGGGCTGGCCTGCACTTCGGCCGGGGTGCCCTCGATCAGCTTGGTGCCGA
>JAKPQE010000155.1 GCA_029572955.1 Pseudomonadota bacterium | reverse complement strand
TGTCTTTTACCAAACGTTAACCATGGCAGGCGGAACATCTCTCGGTCGAGATTCCATGGGAGGAAGCCATGCGGACCGTTGCCGAGGAGTGGGACTCTACCTGTCGTCCGGTTCTCGACGATGCCCGGGAGATCGACGCCGTCGTCGACTATGTGCGCAGTCGGGCCGGTGACGACCGGATGGTCTGGGAAGTGGTCGTGAAGACCCATGCCGTCGACCTCGACCTGCTCTCGGCGGCGCTGACCCGCGCCTGAGGGCATCACGACACCTCGTTCACCGATATTCCGACCCGGGCGAAAGCCGTCGCGGCGCGATGCCGGACCGAGCTCCGGTGCGGCCAGGCTCGCCGCACTGCGACAATCGTAGGGCGCCCTTGATGTTGCGCGGGCCGGATCGCTGTGCTAGACGAGCAGCGGCTTCAAGGGCGCGGTCGAATTCGTTCAGTCTCCTGACCGAAAAATCTCATATAAGCCAAAGCCTTGAATAGATCGCAGGCAATCCTGCCAAGGCTTGGCCGCGCGTCAGAGAGCGAAGACCGAAGTGACTGAGACGACATCCATTCCTTCCGGTGTGGCGACGCGGTATGCGACCGCCCTTTTCGAGCTCGCGCTCGACGGCTCGGCCGTCGAAGAAACAGAGGCCGCACTCGGTCGTCTCGAGGCGATGATCGCCGAGAGCGACGACCTCAAGAGCCTCATCAAGAGCCCGGTGTTCACCTCCGAAGACCAGCTGCGCGCCATGGCCGCGGTGCTGGACAAGGCGGGCATCGGCGGACTGACCGGCAACATGGTCAAACTGGCTGCCCGCAACCGCCGCCTGTTCTCCGTGCCGGGCATGATCAAGGCCTTCCGCCAGCTCGCTGCCGAGCATCGTGGCGAGGAAGCCGCAGAAGTTTCCAGCGCCGTCGCGCTTTCGGCCGCCCAGATGGCCGATCTCGCCGAGGCGCTCAAGGGTGTCACCGGCAAGGACGTTCGCCTGACCGCGAAAGTCGATCCCTCGCTGATCGGCGGCCTCGTCGTCAGGCTGGGCAGCCGGATGATCGACACCTCGCTGAAGACCAAGCTCAATTCCCTCAAGATGCGCATGAAAGAGGTCGGCTGATGGACATTCGGGCCGCAGAAATCTCCGCGATCCTCAAGGAGCAGATCAAGAACTTCGGCAAGGAAGCCGAGGTTTCCGAAGTCGGGCAGGTGCTGTCCGTCGGTGACGGTATCGCCCGCGTCTACGGCCTCGACAATGTCCAGGCCGGCGAGATGGTCGAGTTCCCCGGCGGCATTCGCGGCATGGCGCTCAACCTCGAGATCGACAATGTCGGCGTCGTGATCTTCGGCTCCGACCGCGACATCAAGGAAGGCGACACCGTCAAGCGGACGGGCGCCATCGTGGACGTGCCGGTCGGCAAGGGCCTGCTCGGCCGCGTCGTCGACGCGCTCGGCAACCCGATCGACGGCAAGGGCCCGATCGAGGCCGACACGCGCAGCCTCGTCGACGTCAAGGCGCCGGGCATCCTGCCGCGCAAGTCGGTGCACGAGCCGATGCAGACCGGCCTCAAGGCCATCGACGCGCTGATCCCGATCGGCCGCGGCCAGCGCGAGCTGATCATCGGCGACCGCCAGACCGGCAAGACGGCGGTGGCGCTCGACGCGATCCTCAATCAGAAGTCCGTCAACGCGGCGGGCGACGAGAAGGCCAAGCTCTACTGCGTCTACGTCGCCGTCGGCCAGAAGCGTTCGACGGTCGCCCAGTTCGTGAAGGTTCTCGAGGAGCAGGGCGCTCTCGAGTACTCGATCATCGTCGCGGCGACCGCTTCCGATCCGGCCCCGATGCAGTTCCTGGCGCCGTTCGCCGGCTGCGCCATGGGCGAGTATTTCCGCGACAACGGCATGCATGCGCTGATCGTCTACGACGATCTGTCCAAGCAGGCCGTGTCCTACCGCCAGATGTCGCTGCTGCTGCGCCGCCCGCCGGGGCGCGAGGCCTATCCGGGCGACGTCTTCTACCTGCATTCGCGCCTGCTCGAGCGTGCCGCCAAGCTCAACGACGATCACGGCGCCGGTTCGCTGACCGCCCTTCCGGTCATCGAGACGCAGGCCAACGACGTGTCGGCCTACATCCCGACCAACGTGATCTCGATCACCGACGGCCAGATCTTCCTCGAGACGGATCTGTTCTACCAGGGCATCCGCCCGGCGGTGAACGTCGGTCTCTCGGTGTCGCGCGTCGGCTCGGCCGCCCAGGTCAAGGCGATGAAGCAGGTCGCCGGCACCATCAAGGGCGAGCTCGCGCAGTATCGCGAGATGGCCGCCTTCGCCCAGTTCGGCTCGGATCTCGACGCCGCCACCCAGCGCCTGCTGAACCGTGGCGCGCGCCTCACCGAACTCTTGAAGCAGCCGCAGTTCTCGCCGCTGAAGGTCGAGGAGCAGGTCGCCGTCATCTTCGCCGGCGTGAACGGCTATCTCGACAGCCTGCCGGTCGGCAAGGTTCGCGAGTTCGAGTCGGCGCTGCTGCTGATGCTGCGTGACGAGCATTCCGAGCTTCTCGACGAGATCCGCTCCAAGAAGGAACTCGGCGAGGAACTCAAGGGCAAGCTCAAGAAGGCGATCGATACCTTCGCCAAGAACTTCGCCTGAGACCAACGGAACGGAGCGTAAGCAGGGCCAGCCATGCCGAGCCTCAAGGACCTACGCAACCGTATCGCCTCGGTGAAGGCGACGCAGAAGATCACCAAGGCCATGCAGATGGTGGCCGCTGCCAAGCTGCGCCGCGCCCAGAGCGCGGCGGAGGCGGCGCGGCCGTATGCCGGGCGCATGGCCGTGGTGCTCTCGAACCTGTCGAGCGCCATGCACGGCCGCATCGGTGCGCCGCCGCTGATGGTGGGTACCGGCAAGGATCAGGTGCACCTGCTCGTCGTGTGCACAGCGGAACGCGGCCTTTGCGGCGGCTTCAACTCGTCGATCGCGCGGCTTGCCCGCGACCATGCGATGGAGCTGATGCAGCAGGGCAAGACGGTGAAGATGCTTTGCGTCGGCAAGAAGGGCAACGATGCCCTGAAGCGGCTGTTCGCCAAGCAGATCATCGGCGTCGAGGACCTGCGCGCCGTGCGCAGCCTCGCCTTCAAGGACGCGCGCAAGATCGGCGACAAGGTCATCGACATGTTCGAGGCCGGCGAGTACGACGTCTGCACGCTGTTCTACGCCAAGTTCCAGTCAGTGATCTCGCAGGTGCCGACGGCCCAGCAGCTGATCCCGGCCAGCGTCGACGCCGAGGCGAGCGAAAGCTTCTACGAATACGAGCCGGACGAGGAGGAGATCCTCGCCGATCTCCTGCCGCGCAACGTGTCGGTTCAGATCTTCCAGGCGCTGCTCGAGAATGCCGCCTCCGAGCAGGGCGCGCGCATGACCGCCATGGACAACGCGACGCGTAATGCCGGCGACATGATCGACAAGCTGACGCTGACCTACAACCGGTCGCGCCAGGCGCAGATCACCAAGGAACTGATCGAGATCATTTCGGGCGCCGAGGCGATCTAGCACGCGGCCGGACGGCCGGACCCTGAGCGGCCCGGTCGCCACGGCGCGACGAACGGAACAACGGGGTGAGCAACGACGGCCAGGGGCCGCGCACCCGTAAGGCATTGGTATACCGAAGGTAAGGGAACCATAACGATGAACAAGGCTGTCGGACGGATCACTCAGGTTCTCGGCGCGGTGGTGGACGTCAAGTTCGATGAGAACCTGCCCCCGATCCTGAACTCGCTCGAGACCCAGAACCGCGGTCGCCGCCTCGTGCTCGAGGTCGCCCAGCATCTCGGCGAGAACACGGTCCGCGCCATCGCGATGGACGTCACCGAAGGCCTCGTTCGCGGTCAGGAAGTGGTCGACACCGGCGCACCGATCGCGGTTCCGGTCGGCGACGAGACCCTCGGCCGTATCATGAACGTGATCGGCGAGCCGGTCGACGAAGTCGGCCCGATCACGACCTCCGGAACCCGCGCGATCCACCAGCCGGCTCCGGAGTATGTCGAGCAGTCGACGGAAGCCGAAATCCTCGTGACGGGCATCAAGGTCGTCGACCTGCTCGCGCCGTATGCCAAGGGCGGCAAGATCGGCCTGTTCGGCGGCGCCGGCGTCGGCAAGACCGTGCTCATCATGGAGCTGATCAACAACGTCGCCAAGGCGCATGGCGGTTACTCGGTGTTCGCCGGCGTCGGCGAGCGTACCCGTGAGGGCAACGACCTCTACTGGGAAATGATCGAGTCGGGCGTCAACAAGAAGGGCGGCGGCGAAGGTTCCAAGTGCGCCCTCGTCTACGGCCAGATGAACGAGCCCCCGGGCGCCCGCATGCGCGTCGCGCTGTCCGGCCCGACCGTGGCCGAAGACTTCCGCGACAAGGGCCAGGACGTGCTGTTCTTCGTCGACAACATCTTCCGCTTCACCCAGGCGGGCTCGGAAGTGTCGACGCTGCTCGGCCGCATTCCCTCGGCGGTGGGCTATCAGCCGACGCTCGCCACCGACATGGGCTCGATGCAGGAACGCATCACCACCACCACCAAGGGCTCGATCACCTCGGTGCAGGCCATTTACGTGCCGGCCGACGACCTGACCGACCCGGCGCCGGCGACCTCGTTCGCCCATCTGGACGCCACCACGGTGTTGTCGCGCTCGATCGCCGAGAAGGCGATCTATCCGGCGGTGGATCCGCTCGACTCGACCAGCCGCATGCTCGACCCGCGCATCATCGGCGAAGAGCACTATGCCGTGGCGCGCCGCGTGCAGGAGATCCTGCAGCGCTACAAGGCGCTCCAGGACATCATCGCCATTCTCGGCATGGACGAGCTCTCGGAAGACGACAAGCTGGTCGTGGCCCGCGCCCGCAAGATCGAGCGCTTCCTCTCCCAGCCGTTCCATGTCGCCGAAGTGTTCACCGGCGCGCCGGGCAAGCTCGTCGACCTCGCCGACACCATCAAGGGCTTCCGCGGCCTTTGTGAAGGTGAGTACGACCATCTGCCGGAAGCGGCGTTCTACATGGTCGGCACCATCGACGAGGCGATCGAGAAGGCCAAGCGGCTCGCCGAGGCGGCGTAATCCCGCGCCCGGTGACCGTCCAAGAGGCTCGAGACCATGGCTGATCCGTTCAAGTTCGAACTCGTTGCGCCGGAGCGCCAGCTCCTGTCGGCATACGCGGCCGAGGTCGTGGTGCCGGGCGGCGACGGCTATTTCACCGTGCTGAAGGGCCACGCGCCGGTGCTGACCACGCTGAAGGCCGGCATGCTCGACGTGCTGCTCGAGGGCGGCGACGAGCGGCGCTTCTTCGTGCGCGGCGGCTTCGCCGACACCGGCGCCCACGGCCTGACGGTGCTCGCCGAAGAGGCGATCGCGGTCGAGGCGCTCGATGCCGATGCGCTCGCCCAGTCGGTGAAGAACCTGCAGGAAGACATCGCCGACGCCAAGAACGACGCGGCCCGCAACGACGCCGAGCAGAAGCTCGTCGAGCTGCGCGAGGTCATCGACGCCTTGAAGCAGGAAGGCATCGGCTGATAGGCCGGACCAACGGAAATTCCAAAAAAGGCCGCGGTTTCCGCGGCCTTCAGATCACTGACAAACCCGTCGATATTTTCGGCGGGTTTTGTTTTTGGTTCGGCGGGTTTGGTTTGTCGGGAGAGGTTTTGGGCGGCCTGAGAGGCGTGGCGGCTCATGCGGTTGCCGGTTTTGGGGCTTTGGTGAGG
>JAKPQE010000148.1 GCA_029572955.1 Pseudomonadota bacterium | reverse complement strand
GGCGCCGTCCCCTCCATCTGACAGAGGGCGGGGATGTCGATGCCCTCGCGACGGGCGACCGTGAGCACGGTCTCGCCCGGCTGCGCGCTGAGCCTCTGGCCGTCGATGACGACCTTGACGGCGGTCGTGGTCCGCGGACTCACTGCTGCCTCCCTTCGGCGACCGCGAATATCCCGGTCTCGACGGGGATCGCGTCGAACTTGCACACCTGACGGCAGGTGTCGCACTTGATGCAGAGCTTCTGGTCGATCACGTGCACCTGCTTGGCCTCGCCGCTGATGGCGTGGACGGGGCAGGCGGTCAGGCAGAGGTGACAGCCCGTGCACGCGTCCGGGTCGATGGTGTAGCGGATGAGGGGCCGGCACACCTTCGCCGGGCAGCGCTTGTTCACCACGTGCTCCATGACCTCGTCGCGGAAGTAGCGCAGCGTGGTGAGCACGGGGTTGGGGGCGCTGCCCCCGAGGGCGCAGAGCGAACCCTCGGTGACGTCGTCGGCGAGTCGCTCGAGGCGCTCGACGTCGGCGACCGTGCCTTCTCCGGCGGAGATGCGCTCGAGGATCTCTAGCATCCGCGTCGTGCCGATGCGACAGGGCACGCACTTGCCGCAGCTCTCCTCGGCCGTGAACTGGAGGAAGAACTTGGCGAAGTCGACCATGCAGGTGGTGTCGTCGACCACGACCATGCCGCCGGAGCCCATCATGGCGCCGGCGGCGGTCAGGCTCTCGAAGTCGATTGCAGTGTCGAGCAGCTCGGCGGGCAGGCAGCCGCCACTCGGCCCGCCGAGCTGTACGGCTTTGAACTCGCGGCCGGGGAGCATGCCGCCGCCGATGTCGAAGATGACATGCCGCAGGGTGGCGCCCATCGGCACCTCGACCAGGCCGCCGTTCACGACCTTGCCGGTGAGCGAGAAGATCTTCGTCCCCTTGCTCGTGGCCGTGCCCTTGGCGGCGAACGCCTCGGCGCCGTTGAGGACGATCCACGGCACGTTGACGTAACTCTCGACGTTGTTGAGGTTGGTCGGTTGGCCCCAGAGGCCGTGGGCCACGGTGCGGATGTGCTTGCCGCGCGGCATGCCGCGGCGCCCCTCGATCGAAGCCGTGAGGGCCGTCGACTCGCCGCAGACGAAGGCGCCGGCGCCCTGGTTGATGCGGACGTCGAAGTCGAAGCCCGAGCCGAGGATGTCGGCGCCGAGCAGGCCGCGCTCGCGCGCCTGCGCGAGCGCGTTGCGCAGGCGCTCGACGGCGAACGGGTACTCGTGGCGCACATAGACGTAGCCGGCTACCGGGCCGACGCCGCGACCGATGGCGAAGGCGGCGATGATCATCCCCTCGACGACGCTGTGCGGGTTCCCCTCAAGCACGGAGCGGTCCATGAACGCGCCCGGGTCGCCTTCGTCGGCGTTGCAGATGACGTAGTGCACGTCGCCGGGGTTGGCGCGGCAGAGGCGCCACTTCTTCCCCGTGGGGAAGCCGGCGCCGCCGCGGCCGCGCAGCCCGCTCGCCTCGACGGCGTCGATCACGGCCTCGGGGTCGTCGTCCGCGAGCACCTGGGCGAGGGCCTGGTAGCCGCCGCGGGCGAGGTAGTCGTCGATCGAGTACGGGTCGATCTTGCCGTTCAGCCGCAGGACGACGCGTTCCTGCAGGTCGTAGAACGGGATGTCGCGTTCGTGGGCGATGGGCGCGCCGGTCTGCGGGTGCTTGTAGAGCAGCCGCTCGACGACGCCGTCGCCGACGACGCTGGTCTCGACGATCTCGGCGATGTCCCTGGGCTTGAGGCGTGGGTAGAAGATCCCTTCGGGGCGGACCACGACGATCGGCCCCTGCTCGCAGAAGCCATGGCAGCCGGTCTCGACGACGGCCACCGTTTCGCTCAGGCCACGGGCAGCGAGCTCCTTGTCGAGGGCCTCGCGCAGGGCTGCGCGGCCCGAGGCGTGACAGGCTGTGCCGGCGCAGACCCGGACCTCGACCCTGTCGTCGCTCGTGATGGAGGCGTTCGCGTCGAACGCCTTCTTGAGGGCGGCCTCGATGCGGCGCGCGCGGGCGCCGGCCGCCTTCAGCGCCGGCGCCTTGTGCGCGCCGCCCGCCTTACCGTTACCGCCGACATCGCTTTTCTCCCGGCGCGGGGTCATGACGCCACCTCCAGCTTACGGAGCTTGCGCACGAGCTTGCGCGCCTCGTTCGGGCTCATCCGCCCGTGGGTCTCGTCGGCGCCCAGGCGCACCACGGGGGCGAGGGCGCAAGCGCCGACGCAGTTGACCGTCTGGAGTGTGAACAGGCCGTCGGCCGTCGTCTCGCCGATGGGCAGCTCGAGCTCCTGCGAGAAGGCCTCGACGACCAGCGGGGCGCCGGCCACGTGACAGGCGGTGCCCATGCACACGTCGATCACGTACTTGCCGACCGGCTTGAGGCGGAACTGGCTGTAGAAGCTCGCCACGCCGTACACGCGCGAGAAGGGCAGCTTCATCTCGGCGGCGATCTCCTCGAGCGCCCGGCGCGGCAGGTAGCCGTACGTCTCCTGGGTGGTGTGGAAG
>JAKPQE010000144.1 GCA_029572955.1 Pseudomonadota bacterium | reverse complement strand
ACCTTCCTGCAGCGCGCCTATGACCAGGTCGTGCATGACGTCGCCATCCAGCACCTGCCGGTACGCTTCGCCATGGACCGCGCCGGGTTGGTCGGCGCCGACGGCGCCACGCACGCCGGCTCGTTCGACATGGCCTTTCTCGGCTGCCTGCCCGGCATGGTCATGATGGCCGCCGCCGACGAGGCGGAGCTGGTGCACATGGTGGCAACCGCTGCGGCCATCGACGACCGGCCGAGCGCCTTCCGCTATCCGCGCGGCGAGGGCGTCGGCGTCGAGATCCCCGCCGAGGGCAAGCCGCTCGAGATCGGCAAGGGCCGCATCGTGCGTGAGGGCTCGAAGGTGGCCATCCTGTCGCTGGGCACGCGGCTCGCCGAAGCGCTCAAGGCAGCCGATCAGCTGGCCGCCTTCGGGCTGCCGACCACGGTCGCCGACGCCCGCTTCATGAAGCCGCTCGACGAGCAGCTCATCGCCCGGCTGGCGCGCGAGCACGAGGTGCTGGTCACGGTCGAGGAAGGGTCGGTCGGCGGCTTCGGCAGCCACGTGCTGCAGCACATGGCGCAGTCCGGCCTGCTGGACCGCGGGCTCAAGGTGCGCTCGCTGGTGCTACCGGACGTGTTCCTGGACCACGACAAGCCCGACAAGATGTACGAGAGGGCGGGTCTCGCCGCGCCCGGCATCGTCGAAACCGTCTTCGCCGCGCTCGGCAAGGCGGCGATGGCTGGCGATCTCAGCCGCGCCTGATCGGATCGGCAGACCGTGTGACGGCGCCCGGCCGGTTCGGGCGCCGCCTCCTATCCCACGGCTCAATAGACGATGAAGTCGGCGTAGGTCAGGGTGACCGCGGTGCGGTTGGCAATGGTGGCGAACTGCACCTGAGCGCCCGCGCCCGAGCCGTCGGCATCGTAGTAGAGGGCGCCTGTGGCGGTGTCATAGAGGATCTTCTGGTTGGCATTCTGCGCCTGGGCACCCGCAGCTGCATAGAACTGCGTCGAGGCGATCGTATGCTGCACTCCCGTGCCCAGCGCCGCGAAAATCGCGTCGTCGAGCCGGAAGAGATCGTTGTTGCCCGTCGCATTGGTGAAGTCGGTGATCGTATCGATGTTGCCCGAGCCCAGCGCCGTGCTGAAGACGAACGAGTCGTTGCCGGTGGCTCCGGAGAGGATGTCGCTCCCGGCCCCGCCGTCGATGGTGTCGTTGCCGGAGCCGCCATTCAGCGTGTTCGACGCGCCGTTGCCGGTCAACGTATTGGCGAGGGTGTTGCCGGTGCCGTTGATCGCTGACGTGCCGGTCAAGATCAGGCTCTCGACGTTGCCGCCAAGCGTGAAGCTCACCGATGAGCGGACCGCGTCGCTGCCCGCGCTCGCCGCCTCCGTCACCACGTCCCCGGCGTCGTCGACGATGTAGGTGTCGTTGCCGGTCCCGCCCGCCATGCTGTCCGCCCCGGCGCCGCCGTCGATGGTGTCGGCGCCCCTGCCGCCGGTCAGCGTGTCGTTGAAGCCGGAGCCGCGGAGATCGAACGCCTCGCTCTGATTGACGAGGCTGATGCTGACCGCCGCCGTCGCACCCGCCGCGCTCACGACCTCGACGCCGGCGATGGCCGCATCGGCCGCCGTGTTGAAGGCGCTCGTCGTCGCCTTGAGCTGGATCGTGTCGGTGCCGGCGCCGCCGGTGACCCCCGACAGGAAGCCGATGAAGGTGTCGTTGCCCGATCCGCCGGTGATCTTCTCGACCGAGAGAAGGTACTGCGTCGCGCCGAGATTGACGCCGGTGACGGTTTGGGCCGTCGCCGCCAGTGACAGC
>JAKPQE010000129.1 GCA_029572955.1 Pseudomonadota bacterium | reverse complement strand
CGTTGGGTCGGCACACGCGAGCTCGGCCGCCGTCGGCGCCCTGTTCGCCTCCGAGTAGCCGCCGTAGAGCGAGAGGCCGGGCATGAGCTTGTAGGTGGCGCCGCCCGTCGGATTGAAGCGCTCGTAGGAGTGCTTTGCGTTGAGCTCGGGGAAGTTGTTCGTCTGGTCGGCGAGCGAGATGCGCGCGAAGTTATAGCGGCCGCCGACGGTGACCGCGAGCCGGTCCGTCAGGTCGAGGGTATTGGTGAAGTATATGCCGAGGTAGTCGTTGTTCGTGATCAGGCTGCGGGGTTGGAAGTCGCCGCCGAGGAGGACGCCGAGACCCGATACGACGAGCTTGTTGCCGAGGACACCGAGCTCGCTGTTGGCACCGTAGTTGACCCGGCCGTGATCGTAGCTGACTCCGAGCAGGAATTGGTTCGGCAGCCCGGCCAGCCGCGACTTCTCCGTCATCTGCACCGAGCCGCCAAAGCTCTTGGCGTCCTGTCGCGTGCGGTCGATGGTGGCAAGTCCGCCCTGGAAGGGAAGCGCATTGCCGAAGATGTCCTCGATGTCGCCGCCGTCCTCATCGCATAGGTCACCGGGAGTGCCGCCGGTGGCGCCGCAATCGGCGAACTCGCCGAGATTTCCGTCGACGCGCTTCTGGCGGAAGCTGCGCCCGTAGACGACGCCCGAGATCTTCGTCGTCGGGGTGACGAGCACGCTGCCATTGAGCTGCAGCATGGCGACCTCGTTCCGCGTCGTCTGCGGCGAGGTGAAGGTGAGGCTGCGGTCGATGGCCAGCATCGGCAGCGGAGTAGCGGCAGTGGCGCCGATGTCGTTCCTGGCGCCCGTGAAGCTCAGGTGGAATTCGTTCTCGCCCTTCTTGAAGCCGATGTCGGCGAAGGTGCGGCGGATGTTGCTCGACGAGAAGTCGCGGTAGCCATCGTCGTGGATCGCCTCGGTGGCGAAGTAGACCGCCAAGGGCCCGCTCTGTTGGCCGGCTTGCACGCCGACCTGGCGGCGGCCGAAAGAGCCGGCCCGCGCGTCGATCTCGGCACCCTGGAACTGGAAGCCGTCCTTCATGACGATGTTGAGCGCGCCGCCGATGGCGTTAAGACCGAACACTGGGTTCGAGCCCATGATCGTCATGCTCGAGACGGCGTTGGATGGCAGCACCTCGAAGTTGACGATGTCGCCGAAGGA
>JAKPQE010000078.1 GCA_029572955.1 Pseudomonadota bacterium | reverse complement strand
ATCGCCATGGCGACTTCCAGGATAGCGGCGGCATTGCCGTGCGCATCTACGACAAGCCGCTCGTCGTCCTGATCTGGCTCGGCGCCCTCGTCATGTCGATCGGCGGCTTCGTGTCGATGACCGACCGGCGCTATCGGGTCGGTGCGCCGCGCCCGGCCCGCTCGGCCGCCGCCGTGCCGGCCGAATGAGGAGGGAGGTCTCCATGCGTCGCATCCTCATCGCCCTTGGCCTTGCCGCGGCCGCCTTCGCGGCCTCGCCGGCGCTCGCCGTCAATCCGGACGAGATGCTGAAGGACCCGAAGCTCGAGGCCCGCGCCCGCGAGATCTCTGCCGAGCTGCGCTGTCTCGTCTGCCAGAATCAGTCGATCGACGATTCCAACGCCGAGCTTGCCAAGGACCTGCGCGTCCTCGTGCGCGAGCGGCTGAAGGCCGGCGACACCAACGAGCAGACGCTCGCCTATCTCGTCGACCGCTACGGCGAGTTCGTGCTGCTCCGGCCGAGCTTCACCGCTCACAATCTGCTGCTCTGGCTCGGACCGCCGATCATCCTTCTCCTCGGTGCGACGGGCGTCTTCTTCGCCCTGCGCCGCCGTCGCGCCGTGCCGGGCGACGTCGCGCCGCTCTCGGCCGAGGAAAAGGCCAAGCTCGACGAGATTCTCGCCGCCAAGGAATAATCCGCCACCGCAAGGAGCCCGCCATGTCCTCCGCCCCCCAGCGTGTCGATTTCCGCGGCTCCCATGGCGCCAGACTCGCCGGCCGCCTCGACCTGCCGGCCGGCCGGGTGCGCGCCTACGCGCTCTTTGCCCACTGCTTCACCTGCTCCAAGGACGTGCTCGCCGCACGCCGCATCGCCCTTGAGCTCGCCCGCCGCGGCATCGCGGTCCTGCGGTTCGATTTCACCGGCCTCGGCTCGTCCGACGGCGAGTTTTCCTCGACCGACTTTTCCTCCAACGTCGGCGACCTTCTCGCCGCCGTCGACTACATGCGCAGCCGTTTCGAGGCGCCGCGCATCCTCATCGGCCATTCCCTGGGTGGCGCCGCGGCGCTCGTTGCCGCCGGCAAGGTGCCCGAAGTCGCCGCCGTCGCCACCATCGGCGCGCCGGCCGATGCCCTCCACGTCATCGAGAACTTCCGCGCCTACATCGACACCATCGAGGAGAAGGGCGAGGCCGAGGTCGAGCTTGGCGGCCGCCGTTTCACGATCCGCCGCGAGCTTCTCGACGACCTCGCCGGCCACGATCTCGACGCCCGCATCGCCGACCTCGGCAAGGCAGTGATGGTGATGCATTCGCCCGTCGACGAGATCGTCTCGATCGACAATGCGATGCGCATCTACAAGGCCGCCAAGCACCCCAAGAGCTTCGTTTCCCTCGACGACGCCGACCATCTGCTGACCCGGCCGGCCGACTCGGCCTATGTCGCCGACGTCATTGCCGCCTGGGCGAGCCGCTATGTCGAGGCGGCCGATGCCGAGGCGGACGAGCCGATCAAGGGGGCGATCGTCGCCGAGACGGGCGAGGGCAAGTTCCAGAACGTTGCCCGCGTCGGCCGCCATCGCCTCTTTGCCGACGAGCCGGTCTCGGCCGGCGGCCTCGACAGCGGCCCTTCGCCCTACGGCTTCCTATCGGTGGCGCTCGCCGCCTGCACCTCGATGACGCTCAGGATGTATGCCGACTTCAAGCGCCTGCCGCTCGGCCGCATCACCGTCGAGGTTGAGCATGGCAAGGTCCACGCCGAGCATTGCGAGGACTGCGGCGAGGCGGCGGCCAAGGCGTCGGGCAAGATCGACCGCTTCGAGCGGCGCATCTCGATCGCCGGCGAGGTGCCGGCCGAGCTGAAGGACAAGCTCGTCGAGATCGCCAACAAGTGCCCGGTGCACCGCACCCTCGAGCACATCACCGAGTCGGCGGTCGTCACACGCATCGTCGAGCCGCGCGAAGACTGACGGCGATCCCCTCAACCTTACGAAGATTTAATCTCCCCGACAGGGCGCCGTAAGGAACTCCACCCCATATTCCCTGCCATGACGCGCCGGCGCAGAGCCCCCGTCGCCGGCCCGCCAAGGGAATTCGACAAGAAGGTGGAGACCTCGAAATGAATCGATCCGTCACGCGCTCGACCGGCTGGACCAAGGGCCTTTTCGCCACGCGCCGCCGCGCGCTCGCCTCGAGCGCCATCGGCCTCGCCATGGTCGGGCTCATCGCCGGTCAGGCGGTGCTGCTGCCCTCGACCGGCCCGGCCTTCGCCGAGACTCCGGTCGTCGCGACCAACGCCCCGTTCAGTTTCGCCGACATCGTCGAGAAGGTGCGTCCGGCCGTCGTCAGCGTCCGCGTCAAGGCCGACGTGACCGCCGAGGGCGACGGCATGGGCATGAACCCCTTCGGCGACATGCCGGACGGCAATCCCTTCGAATTCTTCTTCAAGCGCTTCGGCCAGGATCCGCGCTTCGGCAACAACAACCCGCATTTCCGCAAGAAGATGCCGCACCGCTTCGCGACCGCGCAGGGCTCCGGCTTCTTCATCTCGGCCGACGGCTACATCGTCACCAACAACCACGTCGTCGACAGCGCCGAGGAGGTGACCGTCGTCACCGATGACGGCAAGACGCTGACCGCCAAGGTGATCGGCACCGACGACAAGACCGACCTCGCGCTCCTGAAGGTCGATGGCGAGAAGCCGTTCCAGTTCGTCAGCTTCGCCAATTCCGACATCCGCATCGGCGACTGGGTGGTCGCGGTCGGCAATCCGTTCGGCCTCGGCGGCACGGTGACCGCCGGCATCGTCTCGGCCCGCGGCCGCGACATCGGCTCCGGCCCCTACGACGATTTCATCCAGATCGACGCCCCGATCAACAAGGGCAATTCCGGCGGCCCGACCTTCAACCTCAATGGCGAGGTGGTCGGCGTCAACACGGCGATCTACTCGCCGTCCGGCGGCAGCGTCGGCATCGGCTTCGCGATCCCGTCCGAAACGGTGCAGAAGGTCGTCGCCTCGCTGCGCGACCACGGCTCGGTCACCCGTGGCTGGCTCGGCATCCTCATCCAGCCGATCACCAGGGACATCGCCGACAGCCTCGGCCTCGCCGACGCCAAGGGCGCGCTCGTCACCGAGCCGCAGGACGGCAGCCCGGCCGCCAATGCCGGCATCAAGGCCGGCGACGCCGTGCTCTCGGTCAACGGCCAGTCGATCGACGATTCCAAGGATCTCGCCCGCCGCATCGCCGGTCTCACCCCCGGCTCCAAGGTGTCGCTCGACATCCTGCGCGACGGCCAGCGCCAGACCGTCGACGTGACCCTCGGCACCTATCCCGCCGGCGACAAGGTGGCCAAGGCCGGTGATACCGGTGGCAACAACGGCACCGCGACCGCCCGTCTCGGCCTTGCCCTCGCTCCGGCCGCCGAAGTCGGCGCCGGCGACAGGGGCGTCGCCGTCATGGAGGTCGATCCCGACGGCCCGGCCGCCGAGAAGGGCATCGCCCAGGGCGACGTCATCCTCGATGTCGGCGGCTCGTCCGTCGCGACCGCCGAGGATGTCGCCAAGGCCGTGGAAGCCGCCCGCGCCGCCGGCCGGCCGAGCGTCCTGATGCGCCTCCAGTCCGGCGACGGCACGCGCTTCGTCGCCGTGCCGCTCGCCAAGTCGTGACCGGCAACGTCTGACCCCAGCACCCGGCGCGCCCCGCCCCCCACCCCAAAGCGCCGGGCAAGTCGGCGGCGGACCGAACGCCCCTTCGGTTCGCCGCCGATTTCATTCCGCGTTCTGCCGGTGAGCGCGAGCCGGGCTTGGTGTATCATGCAGAGCATGCGGATTCTGATCATCGAAGACGATCGCGAAGCGGCGGCATATCTCGTCAAGGCGCTGGCCGAAGCCGGCCACGTCGCCGACCACGCGGCGGATGGCGAGGCCGGTCTCGCCATGGGCCTCGACGGCGACTACGACGTGCTCGTCGTCGATCGCATGCTGCCACGCCGCGACGGACTGTCGGTCATCGAGGAGCTGCGCCATCGCGATATCGCGACCCCGGCGTTGATCCTGTCGGCGCTCGGCCGCGTCGACGACCGGGTCACCGGCCTGCGCGCCGGCGGCGACGACTATCTGACGAAGCCCTATGCCTTTTCCGAACTCCTCGCCCGTGTCGAGGTGCTCGCCCGACGCCGCAGCCCGGCCGAAGGTTCGACCCTCCTGAAAGTCGCCGATCTCGAGCTCGATCGCCTGTCCCATTCGGTGCGCCGCGGCGAGACCTCGATCCTCCTGCAGCCGCGCGAGTTCCGGCTGCTCGAATACCTCATGAAACACGCCGGCCAGGTGGTGACCCGCACCATGCTGCTCGAGAACGTCTGGGACTATCATTTCGATCCCCAGACCAACGTCATCGACGTGCACATCTCGCGGCTGCGTTCCAAGATCGACCGCGGCTTCGATCCGGCGCTCCTCCACACCGTGCGCGGCGCGGGATACGTGATCCGTGACGGCGCTCAGTAGGCTTTTCCGCACCACATCGTTCCGCCTCGCGGCCGCGTTCATCCTGGTGTTCGCGCTCAACGGCTTCTTCGTCATCGGCTACATCGCCTATAACACCCGCGTCCTGATCAACAGCCAGCATGTCGAGATGATCGACGCCGAGATCGCCGGCCTTGCCGAGCAGTATCGCGTCGGCGGCCTCCGGCGTCTCGTCGGCGTCATCGACCATCGCTCGCGCCGCCCCGGCGCCAGCCTCTATCTCGTCACCGATCCGACCGGCCGCAACATCGCCGGCAATGTCGGCGCCCTGCCGCCGGGCCTCCTCGATGAGCCGGGCGCCCGCCAGACCGCCTACGAGCGGCTCGACGCGCCGACCGACAAGCCCGACGAGTTGCGCCAGCACGCCGTGGTCAGGGTGTTCGTGCTGCCCGGCGGCTTTCGCATGCTGGTCGGGCGCGACATCGCCGAGCGCGAGCAGTTCCGCGACATCATAGCCGGGGCCTTCCGCTGGTCGGTGCTGATGACCGTCCTGCTCGGCGTTGCCGCCTGGTACTTCGTCTCGAGCCGCGTCCTCAAGCGCATCGACGCCGTCGCCGAGGAAAGCCGGCACATCATGGTCGGCGACCTTGCCGGCCGCATCGGCCTTGCCGGCACGGGTGACGAGTTCGACCGCCTCGCCGAGAGCCTCAATGCCATGCTCGACCGCATCGAGCAGCTTCTGCGCGGCCTCACCGAAGTCTCCGACAACATCGCCCACGATCTGAAGACGCCGCTGACGCGCTTGCGCAATCGCGTCGAGGGCGCCTTGCGCAACGCGCCCTCCGAGGAGGGCTATCGTGCCGCCCTCGAGGCGACGATCGCCGAGTCGGACGAACTCATCCGCACCTTCAACGCCCTCCTGATGATCGCCCGCGTCGAGGCCGGCTCGCCCGACGGCGCCATGACCGATCTCGACATCGGCACCATGCTCGCCGACGTCGCCGAACTCTACGAGCCGGTCGCCGAGGAGGCGGGTGTCGAGTTCGTCGTCGAGGCTCCCGCCGGCATCGTCGTGCGCCTGAACCGCGAGCTTGTCGGCCAGGCCCTCGCCAACCTCATCGACAATGCGGTGAAATACGCCGCCGAGACCGGCGACGACCGCAAGCCGCGCGTCGAACTTGCCGCTTGCACCGACGGGGGGCGGATACTACTCACGGTCTCGGACAATGGGCCGGGCATTCCCGAGGCCGATCGCACGCGGGTGCTCGACCGCTTCGTGCGCCTCGAGCAGAGCCGCACCAAGCCGGGCAGCGGCCTCGGCCTCAGTCTGGTCGCCGCCGTCGCGCACAGCCATGGCGGCGAGATACGCCTGGAAGACAATGCGCCGGGACTGCGTGTCGTTCTCGACCTGCCGGCGTCTGGGGGAGGAAGCTGATGAACGAGGCGGCGGGGGCACCGAAGGGCATCGCGACGGAGGATCGTCGTCTCTTCACCCGCATATCCGTCGTTCCGGCCGTCCGCGATGCAGCCCTTGCCGAACGGCTGACCGCCGAACTCATCGAGAATGCCCGCGCCGCGGAGGGCGGCGAGGCGATGGCCCGCCTCGTCGAATCGAAGCCGCTGGTGCGCGACTTCCTCGCCGGCGTGATGGAATGCTCGCCCTATCTGCGCGACCTCGCGCTGCGCGATCCGCTGCGCCTCGCCCGCGTCCTGAAGAGCGATCCGGCGGCGCGCATGGAGGAGATGTGTGCGGCGGCCCGCGTCGCCCACCGCGCGGCCACCGGCGAGGCCGACCTGATGCGGCTCCTGCGCCAGTTCAAGCAGGAAGCGGCGCTCGTCATCGGCCTTGCCGATCTCGCCGGCGCCTGGTCCGTCGACGAAGTGACGCGGGCGCTCACCGACACCGCCGACTCGGCGCTGACCGCGAGCATGCGCTTTCTCCTCACCGAGGCCGTCGCCGGCGGCAAGTTCACGCCCGTCGATGCCGACGAGCCGGAGCGCGGCTGCGGCCTCATCATCCTCGCCATGGGCAAGCACGGCGCCTACGAGCTCAACTATTCGAGCGACATCGACCTGATCGTCTTCTACGACTTCGTGCGTGCGCCGCTCGCCGAGGGCGTCGAGCCGTCGACCTTCTGGATCCGGCTCACCAAGCGCCTCGTCAAGATCATGCAGGAGCGCAACGAATACGGCTACGTGTTCCGCACCGACCTGCGCCTGCGCCCCGATCCCGGCGCGACGGCGGTCGCCATCAGCCTCGACGCCGCCATCGCCTACTACGAGTCGATGGGTCAGAACTGGGAGCGTGCCGCCCTCATCAAGGCCCGGCCCTGCGCCGGTGACATCGCGGCCGGCGACGATTTTCTGCAGGAGATTTCGCCCTTCATCTGGCGCAAGTATCTCGACTATGCGGCGATCGCCGACGTCCATTCGATCAAGCGCCAGATCCACGCCCACAAGGGTCATGCCGCGATCGCCGTCGCCGGCCACAACATCAAGCTCGGCCGCGGCGGCATCCGCGAGATCGAGTTCTTCGTCCAGACCCAGCAGCTGATCGCCGGCGGGCGCACACCGAGCCTGCGCGGCCGGCGCACCCTCGACATGCTCGCCGAACTCACCGAGCGCGGCTGGATCGCCGCCACGGTGCGCGACGAGATGACCGAGGCCTACCGCTTCCTGCGCGCCCTCGAACACCGCATCCAGATGGTCGCCGACGAGCAGACCCAGACCCTTCCCAAGGACGAGGCGGGCCTCGACGTCATCGCCCGGATGATGGGCTTTTCCGGACCCGAGGAATTCGCCGAGGCGCTGACCCGGCGCCTGCGCCGGGTCCAGGGCCATTATGCCGATCTTTTCGAGGACGCCCCGGCGCTTTCCTCCGAACTCGGCAGCCTCGTCTTCACCGGTGACGACGACGACCCGGCGACCATCGAGACCCTGTCGCGCCTCGGCTTCAAGGCGCCGCACGAACTGACGCGGGCGATCCGCAGCTGGCATTTCGGCCGCTATCCGGCGACCCGGTCGACCCGGGCCCGCGAGCGGCTGACCGAGATCACGCCGGCGCTGCTCGATGCCCTCGCCGCGACGGCGAGCCCGGACGCCGCCTTCATGGCTTTCGACCGCTTCCTCGCCGGCCTGCCGACGGGGGTGCAGCTGTTCTCGCTGCTCCATGCCAATCCGGGCCTCCTCAGCCTCCTTGCCAACATCATGGGAACGGCGCCGCGCCTCGCCAACATCGTCACGCAGCGCTCGCGCGTGCTCGACGGCGTGCTCGATCCGGCCTTCTACGGCACCGTTCCGACCGCCGAGGAACTGGAGGCGCGGCTGTCGCGTCTGCTCGGCGATACCGCCTTCTACGAGGAAGCGCTCGACACCGCCCGCGCCTTCGGCCAGGAACAGGCCTTCCTCATCGGCGCGCGCATTCTCTCGGGCACCATCTCGGCGGCGAGTGCCGGCCACGCCTTCGCGACCCTTGCCGACATCATCGTGCGCAGCCTCTTCGCCGTCGTCGGCGAGGCGCTGGCCGAGGCCCACGGCCGCGTCTCCGGCGGCCACTCGGTGCTCGTCGCCCTCGGCAAGCTCGGCGGCCGCGAGATGACCGCGTCCTCCGACCTCGACATGATCCTGCTTTACGATTTCGACGAGGGCGCCGAGGCCTCGGACGGCGGCCGGCCGCTCGCGCCGAGCCTCTACTACACCCGGCTCACCCAGCGCCTCGTCACGGCTCTGTCGGCGCCGACGGCGGCCGGCACCCTTTACGAGGTCGACTTCCGGCTGCGTCCCTCGGGCAATGCCGGCCCGCTCGCCACCCGTCTTGCCGCCTTCGAATCCTATCAGATCGACGAGGCCTGGGTCTGGGAGCACATGGCGCTCACCCGCGCCCGCATCATCGCCGGCAGCCCGACGCTGCAGGCCCGCGCCGAAGAGATCATCCGCGCCGTACTGGTCCGCCCGCGTGATGCCGGGAAGATCCGCGCCGATGTCGCCGACATGCGCGACCGCATCGAGCGCGAGAAGGGCACCAAGGACATCTGGGACCTGAAGAATGTCGCCGGCGGTCTCATCGACGTCGAGTTCGTCGCCCAGTACCTGCAGCTGGTCCACGCCACCGAGCACCCCGACATCCTCGATACCAACACCGCCGCGGCGCTCGAGAAGGCGTCCCATCTCGGCCTCTTGTCGCAGGGCGACGCCGAGATTCTGCTGCCGGCGGTCCGCCTCTATCACGACCTGACGCAGATCCTGAGGCTCTGCATCGAGACCCGCTTCGTGCCCGAGGAGGCGACGAAGGAGTTCAAGCAGCTTCTCGCCGATGCCGGCACCCTGCCGGACTTCCAGATCCTCGAGGCCCATCTGCGCGATACCGAGGTCGCCGTCCGCGCCGCCTTCGACCGGATCATCCGCCCGACCGCCGGCTGAGCAGGTTCCCAAAAGCGAAAACGGCGGCCCCGCGGCCGCCGCTTGCAGGAGGCGTGACTGCCCGGACCCTTACCCGGCGATCGCCGGCTCCGGCTCGGCCTCGACGACGGCGGGTGCCAGCGGCAGGCGGACCGAGACGATGGTGCCGACATTCTCGGTCGAGCGGATCTTCATCGCCCCGCCATGCAGCTCGGTCAGCGAGCGGGCGATCGCGAGGCCGAGGCCCGATCCCTTGTGGTTCTTCGTCATCTGGTTCTGAACCTGCTCGAACGGCCGTCCGAGCTTCTTCAGCGCCGTCTTCGGGATGCCGATGCCGGTATCCTCGATCGAGAAGTTGATGCCGCTGCGCACGGCGCGCACTCGCACCGTGATCCGCCCGCCCTCCGGCGTGAACTTGACCGCGTTCGACAACAGGTTGAGCAGGATCTGCTTGGCGGCGCGGCGATCGGCCTTCAGCACGAGGCCGGTCGCGATATCGCTCTTCAGCGCGATCGAGCGGGCCTCGGCCTGGATGCGGATGATCCGCACCACGTCGGCGATGATCGAGTCGATGTTGATCTCCTCGATGTCGAGTTCGAGCCGGCCGGCCTCGATCTTCGACATGTCGAGAATGTCGTTGATGACGCCGAGCAGATGCTGGCCGCTCTCGCGGATGTCCTGGCAGTACTCGCCGTATTTCTCCGAGCCGAGATCGCCGAACATGCCCGACTCCATGATCTCGGAGAAGCCGATGATCGCGTTGAGCGGGGTGCGGAGCTCGTGGCTGATATTGGCCAGGAACTCGGACTTGGTGCGGTTGGCTTCCTCGGCGCGGGTCTTTTCCTCGGCGTATTTCTCGGCGAGCTCGACGAGCTGCTGGGCTTGCGCCTCGAGCTTCTGGCGCGACTGGCGCAGGTCCGCGACGGTGGCCATCAGCCGCCGCTCGCTGTCCATCAGCCGCTCCTCGTGGCGCTTCAGCGCGGTGATGTCCGTGCCGACCGAGACGAAGCCGCCATCCTTGGTGCGCCGCTCGTTGATCTGCAGCCAGCGGCCGTCCTCGAGCTGCGCCTCGAAGGTCCGGGCGCCTTCTTCCGGCCGCGCGTCGGTCTTGATCTGGGTGCGCACGATCGGCTGGCGGCCGGCGGCGATGACGTCGGAATAGGCCGTGCCGGTCTGGATCGAGGTCTCCGGCAGCTCGTGCAGCTGCTGGTATTTCGAGTTGCACATGACGAGGCGGTTGGTCGAATCCCACAGGACGAAGGCCTCAGAGATCGTCTCGATGGCATCGCGCAGGCGCAGGTCCGCCGTCGCCGAGCGCTCGGCGAGGCGCTGCTGCTCGGTGATGTCGACGGCGATGCCGATGAGGTGGGCGCCGGAGCCGTCGCCGCTCTCGACGCGCTCGGCGCGGGCGCGCAGCCAGATCCAGTCGCCATTGGCGTGGCGCATGCGGAACACGCGGTCGACGGTCGGCTCGCCGGTCGACAGCAGGGCGTCGGCGAGATCGTAGAGATTGCCGTCGGCCGGGTGGACGAGATCGTTGAGCTCGCCGAAACCGATCACCTCGTCGCGCGGCTCCTGGCCGAGCAGCTCGAACATCGAGGCCGACCAGAAGACCCGGCCGCGGGCGAGGTCCCAGTCCCAGAGGCCGCAGCGGCCGCGTTTCAGGGCGGTGTCGAAGCGCTGCATCGCCTCGCCGTAGACGTCGTCCGCCTCGCGCGAACGCGCCGCCTGCCAGTAGAACGCATAGCCGAGGAGCAGGATGACGAAGGCGGTGCCGACGAAGATGACGGATGTCAGCGAGAGCTCAGATTCCCAGTCGGCCCAGACGCCCGAGAAGGGCTGTACGACCACCACCGAGCCGAGCTCGTTGTCGAGGTGGTGCACGGTGGCGAGGGCCCGCTCTTCCTCGCTCAGGGGAAACTCGAAGACGCCTGCCGCCGCGCCGAGCAAGGCGAGCGGGCGGGTGCGGGTGATCGAATCGATGATGGCCGCGCCGGACAGCGGCGCCGAGAGCGGCGCGCGGGCGATGATCTCGCCGCTGCCGTCGGTGACGAAGATCTGGCGCTGGTTGCTCGTGCCGAGCGGCGGCAGGGCATCGGCGAGGGCCGTCTGCGCGGCGGCGGCGCGGTTCTCTTCCGGCAGGTCGAGATTGGAGAGCTTGGCGCTCAGCGACATCGCGACGAGCGACATCTGGTCCTCGGCGGTGCCGCGGGTCGCGAGATAGTCGCTGGTCAGGTCGATCGAGCGCGCCAGTCCAACTGCCAGTATGAACGTAAACATCAAGATCGGAATCGATCTGCGAAGTATCGGCTCAGCGGCCAACAGACGTTCATAGGCAGGTTTGGCGATCAGTCGCGCGTGTCCATTGAAACGCGCACGACGAATCGTTGATGCGCTGGCGGCGTCAGCCCGCGCCATCTGCAGCCCCCTTCGATTGTTTTGTATTGTGTGACCGGGTACGCCGAACCACCCGAATCACTGGTCATTTGAATCGACCCGAATCGAGTTGTCCAGAGTCGACGCGCAAATTCTTGCGCGGGCGATGGCGCCTGGTGCGTCCGGCCGCGATCCGGGCCGGTCTATTGCAGGCAGCGCGTGGCGATGTCGCGCACGTCGCGCGACAGCGTGGCGGTGCCGGCGACGCGCTGCAGTTCGGCGAAGGCCCGGTCGCGCCGGCCGGTCTCCAGCGCCCGCCAGGACCGGAAGTTCGACAGCAGCCGCGAAGCGACCTGCGGATTGCGGCCGTCGAGCAGCAGCACCATGTCGGCGACGAAGCGGAAACCCTCGCCGTCGGCGCGGTTGAACTGGCTCTGGTTGCCGCTGGCAAAGGCACCGATGAGCGCCCGGATACGGTTCGGATTGGCGAAGGTGAAGGCCGGGTGCTCGGTCAGCGCCTTGACCCGGTCGAGGGCCGCCGGGAACGGCGCCGCCGCCTGCAGCGTCAGCCACTTGTCGATGACCAGCGGCTCGTCTCGATAGCGCTCGTAGAAATCGGCAAGCCCGTCCTCCGCCGCTGTACCGCCGGAAAGCACCAGGGTCTGCAGCGCCGCGATGCGATCGGTCATGTTGCCGGCCGTCCGGTACCTGTCGGCAACGAGGGCAATGACGCCCGTCTCGCCGTCGGCGGCAACGAGGTCGCGCACGGTGTTGCGCAGCGACCGCCCGCCGGCGCCGGCAGCGTCCGGGGCGTATTCGCCGGGCTCAGTCTGTCGGGCGAGCCAGGCGAGAAGCCGGCTCCGGTTGCGCGCGGCGGCCGCGCTGCGCACCAGCCGGCGCGCCGCCGAGATCGCGTCGGGGTCGACGTCCTGGCTGATTTCGCGGGCGATGTCCGCCTCGCTCGGCAGCTGCAGCGCCTGGGCGCGGAACGCCGGATCGAGCGCCTCGTCCTCGGCGATCTCGCCGAGGGCGTCGACGAAGGCCTTGTCGATCGTCGGCTCGCCGCCGTCGCGGATCGTCCGCGTACCCTCGATGAACAGGCGCATCGCATAGTCCTGCAGCGCCCGCCAGCGGTTGAAGGGGTCGCCGTCGCGGCGCATGAGGAACAGGAGTTCGGCCGGGTCGCGCGTGACGGTGAGGCGCACCGGCGCCGAGAATTCGCGCAGCGCCGAGAGTACCGGCCGTTCCGTGACGCCCGAGAACTGCACGAGATGGCGTGCGCCGCAGACATGGACGACGTCGCCGTCGACCCGCGCGCCGCCCTTGGCGTGGAGCGGCAGGTCGCGCCCGTCGGAACCGACGAGGCCGATGCGCAGCGGAATGTGCATCGGCTGCTTGCTCGCCTGTCCCGGCGTCGGCGGGACGATCTGCTCGATGGCGAGGGTGTAGCTCGCCGCCGCGGCGTCGTAGCTGCCCTTCAGCACCAGCTCCGGCGTGCCGGCCTGCTCGTACCAGAGCCTGAACTGCGAAAGGTCCTCGCCGGAGACCTTGGCGAAGGCATCGAGGAAGTCCTCGATCGTCGCGGCCCGGCCGTCATTGACCTCGAAATAACGCTGCATGCCGGCGGCGAAGGCCTCGGCGCCGATCGCGAGGCGCAGCATGCGGATCACCTCGGCGCCCTTCTCGTACACGGTCGCCGTATAGAAGTTGTTGATTTCCTTGTAGCTCTGCGGCCGCACCGGGTGGGCGAGGGGGCCTGCGTCCTCCGGGAACTGATAGGCCATCAACATGCGCACGTCGGCGATGCGCTTCACCGGCCGGGAGCGCATGTCGGACGAGAACTCCTGGTCGCGATAGACCGTCAGGCCTTCCTTCAGGCAGAGCTGGAACCAGTCGCGGCAGGTGATGCGGTTGCCGGTCCAGTTGTGGAAGTATTCGTGGGCGATGATCGCCTCGATATTGGCGTAGTCGGCGTCCGTCGCCGTATCGGGATCGGCAAGGATGTACTTGTCGTTGAAGATGTTGAGGCCCTTGTTCTCCATCGCCCCCATGTTGAAGTCGGCGACCGCCACGATGTTGAAGACGTCGAGGTCGTATTCGCGCCCGAACGCCTCCTCGTCCCAGCGCATCGAGCGCTCCAGCGCCTCGAGCGCATAGCCGGCCCGCGCCGCCTTGCCGTGCTCGACATAGATGTTGAGCGCGACCTTCCGTCCGCTCATCGTCGTGAATTCGCCGGAGACGGCGTCGAGATTGCCGCCGACGAGGGCGAAGAGGTAGCTCGGCTTCGGGAAGGGATCGTGCCAGACGGCGAAATGGCGCCCGTCGCCGAGATCGCCGGCCTCGACCGGATTGCCGTTGGAAAGCAGCAGCGGCGCCTCGTCGCGGCGCGCCGTGATCCGCGTCGTATAGACCGACAGCACGTCCGGGCGGTCGATGAAATAAGTGATCCGGCGAAAGCCCTCCGCCTCGCACTGGGTGCAGTAGGTGCCGCTCGACCGGTAGAGCCCCTCGAGCTTGGTGTTGGCGGAAGGATCGAGCCGCGTCGCGAGGGTCAGCACGAAGGCCTCGGCCGGCGGCGCCTTGATCGTCAGCCCGTCGGGCGCGGCCGCGTAGCTGCCGGCACCGAGGGGAGCGCCGTCGATGGCGATCGCCTCGAGGGCGAGTTCGTCGCCGTCGAGGACGAGCGGCGTCCCCGGCGCCGTGCCCTCGGCCCGTTCCACGGTCAGTCGCGCCGTGACCAGCGTCGCGGTCGGATCGAGGTCGACGTCGAGTTCCACCCGCGGGATGCGATAGAGCGGCGGGCGGTAGTCCTCGAGGCGGATAACGCGGTCTTCCTTGTCCGTCATTCGGCAGGGTCCGATTGTACTGGTCGTGGGGGCGTCGCGGCGGCCGCTGCCGCCCCGGGCCTGAAGCATGCCACGTTTACGGCGATTTGCAGCCGGCGCAAGAGCCCGCTCGCGTGCCGAAACGGTTTGTTGTCGCCCCGTCATGGAGATACCCCGGCCCGAACCGGAGCATCATAGGAACTGGTGTCCGCTTGCCGTTGAGACAGGTCAACCGGCGGTCGCGCCGGCCGCCTCGATTTTGTGCAACAGGCGGCGATAGAGGTCGAGCGTCTGGGCCGCGACGGCCGTATCGGCGAGTTCGGCAACAACCAGCCGGCGCGCATTCGCCCCGAGGCGGGCCCGCAAGGCGGCATCGCGCGCCAGCTCCTCGAGCGCATCGGCAAGGGCGACCGGCGCCCGCGGCGGAACGAGAAGGCCGGTCTCGTGGTGCAGGCAGATCTCGCGGCAGCCCGGCACGTCGGTCGCGACCATCGGCCGGCCGCACGCCGCCGCCTCGAGCAGCGATTTCGGCAGGCCCTCGCGATAGGACGGCAGGACGGCGATGTGGGCGCCCGCATAAGCGCCGGCGACGTCGCGGGTCGGCCCCGTGACCTCGACGATGCCCTCGGCCGCGAAGGCGTCGAGGTCGGCCTGCGGAATGCTCGCCGGATTGGCGTCGGTCGGTCCGACGAGCCGAACGGTCAGCGGCACCCCGCGCGCCTTGAGCAGCCGGGCGGCCTCGACGAGTTCGCCGATGCCCTTGTGCCAGAGCATCCGGCTGACGCAGACCGCGACCGGCTGACCGCCGGGTTCCGGTGTCGGGGCGAAGGCGGAAATGTCGACGCCCGAGCCGCGGATGATGGTGATGCGGCTCTCGTCGATGCCGACGATGTCGGTGAGGAGCCGCCGGTCGTCGTCGTTCTGGACGATGACGCCGGTGCCGCGGCGGCCGTTGAGCCAGCGCAGCGCCGGCACGACCCCGGCCCTGAGCAACCGCGCCGCGCCGCTCTCGGCGGTGAAGACGAAGCCCATTCCGGCCATGGCGTTGACGATTACCGGCACCTTGGCGCGCCGGGCCGCCAGCGAGCCGTAGAGCACCGGCTTCAAGCCGACATGATGGACGATGTCCGGACGCACCCGGCGATAGGCCGAGACGATCGCCCGCAGCGTGCCCCAGTCGGAGACCGGGTCGAGGCCGGAGCGGTCGAACGGGATGTCGATCGCGGTGAAGCCTTCCGCCTCGATCGCCGCGCGATCGGCGCGCATGCGCGCCGCGACGACGACGCGGGCGCCGGCGTCCCGCGCCGCCCGGCCGAGCGGCAGGCGGTGCGAGCGGAAATACCAGTCCTCGGTGACGAGGAAGAGGACCGTCTTGCCCGAAAGGTCGATGCCGGTCATGGCGCGTCGAAGCCTTCAGCCCGTCAGAGGCTCCAGTAGCCGATGCCCTCGGGCAGGTCCGCCGGATCGAGCGCCGACTTGACGTCGATGACGATGCCGCCCGGCTTCAGATGCCCGGCGATCGCCCGGCTGCCCCCGGCGAGATAGGCCTTGTGCGGCACGGCGAGGATCACCGCGTCGAGGTCGCGGAAGGCGCCGAGCTCGCTGAGCGTCACGCCGTATTCGTGCACCGCTTCCCGGGCATCGGCCATGGCGTCGTGGACCAGCGGCTCGATGCCGTAGTCCTCAAGCTCGGCGATGATGTCCGGCACGCGGCTGTTCCTGAGGTCCGGCACGTTTTCCTTGAAGGTGAGGCCGAGGATGCCGATCCGCGTCTGGCGCACCTGATGGTCGCGCTGGACGAGCAGCTTGATCAGCCGCTGGGCGACGTAGGAGCCCATGTTGTCGTTGATCCGCCGGCCGGCGAGGATCACCTGCGGGTGGTAGCCGACGGTCTCGGCCTTGGCGGTCAGGTAATAGGGGTCGACGCCGATGCAGTGGCCGCCGACGAGGCCGGGCGTGAACTTCAGGAAATTCCACTTGGTCCCGGCGGCCGACAGCACGTCCTTGGTGCGAATGTCGAGCCGGTCGAAAATGAGGGCGAGTTCGTTCATCAGCGCGATGTTGAGGTCGCGCTGGGTGTTCTCGATGACCTTCGCGGCCTCGGCGACCTTGATCGTCGCCGCCTTGTGGACGCCCGCCACGACGACCGAAGCGTAGACCGCGGCGACCGCCTCGAGGGTCGGGGCGTCGGAGCCGGCGACGACCTTGGTGATGGTCGTGAAGCGGTGCTCCTTGTCGCCCGGATTGATGCGCTCGGGCGAATAGCCGACGGTGAAGTCGCTGCCGAACTTCAGGCCGCTCTCGGCTTCGAGCACCGGCACGCAGTCGTCCTCGGTGGCGCCGGGATAGACGGTCGACTCGTAGACGACGATGTCGCCCTTCTTCAGCTGCCGGCCGACGGTGCGGCTCGCCGAGATCAGCGGCTTGAGGTCCGGCTGGCGGTTCGCCGTGATCGGCGTCGGCACCGTGACGATGTGGAAGTCGGCACGGGCGAGGTCGGCCGGATCGGCGGTGAGGAAGAGGCCGGGCGCGGCGAGATCGCCATCCTCGACCTCGCCGGTGCGGTCGTGGCCGGCCTTCAGCTCGTCGATGCGCCGGGTGTCGATGTCGAAGGCGACGACGTCGGCGCCGGTTGCCGCGAAGGTCGTGGCGACCGGCAGGCCGACATAGCCGAGGCCGATGACGGAAATCTTGCGTCCGTGGGACATGAGGAGAACTTCGCTCGGGGTTCTGGATTGCGGCAGGGTTTATCCTTTGCGCCGGCCGCTGTCGAGTGGTGCGGCGGGCGCGGGCGCTGCGGCTCAGTCGGAACGCTCGACGAGGGAGCGCGGCACGGTGGTCGACACCTGTCGCCCGAGGGCGGAGAGAAGCAGTGCCACCCGGTCGCGGTCGGCGAGGCGCACGAGGGTCGCGATCTGATCGACGAAGGGGCCGGCGGTGAGCCGCACCTTCATGCCGGGCTGCAGTTCGTCCTCGGCCGGCGCCTCGACGAGGCCGTCCGGTCCGGTGCGGGCCATGAGCCCTTCGACGAAGGCGTCGGGCAGGCGCGCCGGACGGTCCTCGTGGCAGATGAGCTGGCGCACGCCGAAAGTGCCGTTGATCGAACGCCAGCGCTGCACGTCGGGATCGAGGCGCACGAACAGGTAGCCCGGAAAGAGCGCGACGAGCACCGTGTCGACCTTGCGGGCGTGGCGCCGTTCCCTGGCAAAGCGCGGCAGCCAGGTCTCGAAGCCCTGGCGCACGAGATTGCTCTCGGCCCTTGCCTCCTGATGCGGCTGCGTGCTGACCACGTACCATCCGGCCATGTCGGGCCCCCGGGGTTCGCCGGCGGCCCGGACCGGCCGCCGCGCGCGAAGGGCCGGTTCCGGCCGCCGCGCACGGCCTTCAGCTAAGGGCCTGCGGCCTTCCCGTCAATATCGCGCCCCGGCCACGATGTCAGGTGGCGCCCGCCTCGGCCTCGGCGATGCTGCCGGGTTCGATGCCCGTCGCGAAGGCGAAGCCCTCGTCGGCCCAGCCGGTGACGCCGCCGATCATCTCCTTGACCGGTCGTCCGAGGCGGGCGAGCCGGACGGCCGCCTTGTTGGCGCCGTTGCAGTGCGGACCGGCGCAATAGACGACGAAGAGGGTGTCCTCGGGCCATTCGCCCATCCGCCGCTCGGTGATCTTGCCGTGCGGCAGGTTGATCGCGCCCGGCAGGTGGCCGCGCGCATGGAGGTCGGGGCCGCGCACGTCGAGAAGGACGAAATCGGCGACACCGCGCGAAAGCGCGTCGTGGACGTCCCAGCAATCGGTCTCGAAGCCGAGCCGGCGCGAGAAATGGGCGAGCGCCTCGGCGCTCGATGCGGCCGGAACCGCCGTGACATTGCTGGACATGGCCGATGCCTCCTCGTCTGGAGGTCGACTTATCGGCCGGCGACGCCCTTGCCGGAAGTGGCGAAATCGCCATTATACGGCAAGATATCGCCACTCCCGCACAAGGCCGACGCCCGTGCCCGATCGCGCCGCCCCGCTCGTCTGCATCCTTGCCTATGACGGCCTTTGCACCTTCGAATTCGGCATCGCCGTCGAGGTCTTCGCCCTGCCGCGCCCTGAATTCGAGGCCTGGTATCGCTGCGAGATCGTCGCCGTCGAGCCGGGACCGCTGCGCGCCACCGGCGGCATCGCTGTCACCGCCGACCACGACCTTTCCCGCCTCGAAGCGGCGAGCCTCGTCATCGTGCCCGGCTGGCGTGCGCCGGACGCCCCGGTGCCCGAGGCCCTCGTCGAGGCGCTGCGCCGCGCCCATGATCGCGGCGCCCGCATCGCCTCGATCTGCTCGGGTGTCTTCGTCCTCGCCGCGAGCGGTCTGCTCGCCGGTCGCCGGGCAACGACCCATTGGCGCTATCTCGACCGGCTGCGGGCGGCCCATCCCGACATCGCCATCGACGAGGACGTCCTCTATGTCGACGACGGCGACGTCCTCACCTCGGCTGGGTCGGCCGCCGGGCTCGATCTCTCTCTCCACATCGTGCGGGCCGATTTCGGCACCGGCATCGCCAATGCGGTCGCCCGCCGGCTGGTGCTGCCGGCCCATCGCGAAGGCGGCCAGCGCCAGTTCGTGCCCAGGCCGGTGCCGCGCCTGCGCGCCGGCCGCATCGCTCCCTTGCTCGATCGCATCCGCCTGCACCTCGACGAGGACTGGCCGCTCGCCCGCATGGCGTCGGAAGCCGGCCTCAGCCCGCGCACGCTGATGCGCCAGATGAAGGCGGCGACCGGCCAGAGCCCGCAAGGCTGGCTCGTCGCCGAGCGGGTCGACCAGGCGATTCGCCTCATCGAGACGACGTCCGCCCGCCTCGACGACATCGCCGCCGCCGTCGGCTTCGGCACGTCGGAGACCATGCGCCATCATTTCCGTGGACTGAAGGGCCGCCCGCCGAGCTGGTACCGCACCCATTTTCCGGGCACCGGACCCGGTCTCGCGAACGGCCCGGATGACCCTGCGCCGCCGCCGTCCTCGCACCTTGGCAAGGCCGGGTAACACCCCCTTTACCATAAACCGGAGTTTTCCCGCCGGACCTCCTTGCCAAGTCGAAAATACGTTTCAACACAAAGGCTTGATATCGGTTTTGGTGACCCCTGGCTTTACCCTTCTTTCATGCCTCGCGATCAGGATGTGGGCAAAGGGAAAGTGGGGACGGCGTACCGGTGAGGTGCGTTGTTTGAGTAGCGTTGCGTATCCTTGAAATCACCGCACTCGCATGGCGCGCCGTGGAGGAGCTGTTGCATCCCTCCGCGCTCTCCGATGCGCTGACGGCGACCCGGCACCGCTCCTTCATCGCCAGCCATCTCGCCGGCGGGTTCGCCGCGCTCGCGGCTTTCCCGGTCTATCTCGCCTGGGCCGGACCGATGTCCTGGGAAGAGATGGCGCTGTTCGCCTGGATGGTGCTGCCGGTCGGCATCGCCATGTTCCTGTCGCGCACCGGCCGTTTCGCCACGGCCCATCTTCTCTCGGCCTTCACGCTCACCAATCTCATCGCCTGGACGGCGATGCTGACCGGTGGCCTCCACTCCTTCGCCCTTGCCTGGTTCGCCGTGGTTCCGATCGAGGCGGCGCTTTCCGGCCGCCCGCGCGTCGTCACGCTGACCGTGGCGATGGTCGGTTTCGCCCTCGGCGGTGTTGCCGTCGGCAGCTATCTCGGCACCCTGCCGCCGCAGATGAAGGCGCCGCTGCCCTTCGAGGCGATGATGATGATCTCGGCGCTGGTCGCGGTCATCTACACCGGTATCGTCGCGCTCCGGGTCGATGCCCTGCACCGCGCCGGCGAGCGCCTGGCCCGCGAGGGCGAGGCCCGCTACCGGCTGCTCGCCGACAACGTTTCCGACGTGATCACCCGCCACCGCGCCAATGGCGACGTCGTTTTCGCGTCCTCGGCCGTCGGCCGGGTTTTCGGCTTTGCCCCGGCCGAGGCGCTGGGCGACGGCTTCTTCCGGCGCGTCCACGTCGCCGACCGTCCGGCCTATCTCAACGCCCTTTCGGTCGCCCTGCACGATCACCGCTCGACCACCGTCGAATTCCGCATCCGGCGCGATGCCGATGGCGAGGCCGGCGACGACTACGATCGCGCCGCGCCGGAATTCCTCTGGGTCGAGATGCGCTGCCGTCCGGTCGAGGCCGATGCCACCGGCGCCGGCGACGACGGCGTCGTTGCCGCGATCCGCGACATTTCCGCCCTGAAGGCCCACGAGGCCAGCCTGGAAGCGGCGCGCGAGGCGGCCGAGCACGCCAGCCACGCCAAGACCCGGTTCCTCGCCAATGTCAGCCACGAGCTGCGCACGCCGCTCAACGCCATCATCGGCTTCTCCGACATCCTGCGGCAGGACCTCTTCGGCAAGCTCGAATACGCCCGCCACCGCGAATATGTCGAGCTCATCCACGGTTCGGGCGAGCACCTGCTGCAGGTCGTCAACGACATCCTCGACATGTCGAAGATCGAGGCCGGCGCCTTCGAACTCGTCCGTGAGCCGTTCGACATGGCCGGCACGCTCGAAGGCTGCCGCCAGATGATGGCCCACACCGCCGAGGAGCGGCAGATCGACCTCACCCTGGAGGCCGCCTCGAACCTGCCCGAGCTGCATGCCGACCGCCGCGCCTGCAAGCAGATCGTCTTCAATCTCCTCGCCAATGCGCTGAAATTCACCGATCCCGGCGGCCGCGTCGTCGTCGGCGCCCGGGCCGCGGGCGGCGAGATGACGATCTTCGTGCGCGACACCGGCATCGGCATCGCCGCCAAGGACCTGCCGCGTCTCGGCACGCCCTTCGTCCAGGCGGACTCGGCCTATGACCGCAAATACGAGGGAACCGGCCTCGGCCTCTCCGTGGTCAAGGGCCTCGCCGAACTGCATGGCGGCCACTTCCGGATCGAGAGCGAGCTCGGACGGGGCACCACCGTCTCCGTCTCCTTCCCGCTGAACGTCGCGGCGAAGGATGCCGAAGCGGCGAAGGCGACGCCCGCCGCCGCCGCGCCGGCGGAACCGAAGGAACCCGCTGAAGCGCGGGACAATGTGAGGCAGTTGAAACGTGCGTAACGATTTCGACAGACGGGGCCATGCCGCACGGGGAGGCGCTTCGCGCAGCCTTGCCGCGGATCGCCGCTGGATGCCGACCGAGATGCGGCTGGCCGGCCGGATCGCCGGCGGCATCGCCGACCGTTTCGTCGAGGCGCCCGCCGAGGCGACCGCATCGCTCGTGATGATGGCCGCCGTCGTCGCGATCACGGCCAATGCCCTGTTCCTGCAGGCCGGCCGCCATCCGGCGCCGCTGCTGCCGACCCGCGCCGAAATGCCCGTCACCGCGCCCGCGCCGGACGCCGCCGAGGCGACGCCGCGCCCGACGCCCGGCCGCGACGTCGCCCTGCCGCGGCCGATGCCCGAAATCGTTCCCTCCGAGACGACCGCCGCCCTCGCACCGGTCGATCGCGCGCTGGTGCGCGACATCCAGCAGGCGCTGTCCGAACGCGGGCTCTATGCCGGCGATGTCGACGGCCTTTATGGGCCGCAGACGATGCGCGCCATCCGCGCCTTCCAGAACCGGTCCGGAATCGCCGAAACCGGTGCGCCGAGCACCGAGCTTCTCGCCCGTATCCGCCTCGGTGCCGGCATGCCGGTGCAGCTCATGGCGACCGGCAGCACGTCGCGGCCCGACGCGGCGCCGGCGACCGCGGCGCCGCCGTCGCCGAGCGTCGTCACCGCCGTCCAGATGGTGCTGTCCGATCTCGGTTACGGCCCGCTCGATGCCGACGGCCTGCCGGGCGACAAGACCAACCAGGCGATCCGCCGGTTCGAACTCGATCGCGGGCTTGAAATCACCGGACGGATCGACGAGCGTCTTCTGGCCGAACTGGAGCGCGTGCTCGGCCACAGCCTGTTCTGAGCGGGCGAGGCTTCCCGTGCCCGGCCGGGCCGGCACCGCCGCGGCGGTCCGGCGCATTCCTCCTGCCGATCGGGGCCGCATCTTGCGACTGACATCGTCCTTCTGGGTTTCGGCCTATCTGCGCCGCGCGTTCGGCGAGGGGCAGATGGCTGCGGTGCTGAAGAAGGGTGCCGCCGAAGCCGGTGCCATCTTCGTCCGGATCAACCGGCTCGACGGCACCGCCGATCTCTACGGGCCGGCGCCGCAGGCCGCCTTCGACGACACCCGCCCGGACGAGCGGCTGTTCGAGCATGTCGGCGGACGACCGCTCGACGAGGCCGAGATCGACGAACGCCTGACGCGCGAAAAAAGGTTCGACCCCGATTTCTGGGTGGTCGAGATCGAGGCCCGTGACGGCCGCCATTTCCTGGAAATCGCCCGCGGCTGAACCGGTCAGCCCTGCCGGGCGGAACTCTTCGTGACGTCCGCGGCGGCCGGCGCGCGCCCGGCGTCCGCTGCGCCATGACCCTCGGCCCGTGCGCCGCCCTCGCGCCGGCGTCCCGTGTCCGGCGCCGCCGCCTCGCCCGCTTCCGCGGCGATCCAGCCGGTGACGAGGCGGTCGGCGATCGTCTTCGACAGGCGCCGATAGAACTTCAGAAGGGCGAGAAGGTCGCTGTGGCCGCTCGCGGCGCCGACGCGCCGGGCGACGATGAACTCGCTCGCCGAGGATTCGCTGATCCCGAGCGAGCGGATCGCGACGATCATCGCCTCGCCGCTGCGGTCCTCGAGAATCCGTCGGGCAAGGGGCCCGGAAATCCGCAACGCGCCGGCAAGCCGGCTCGTCAGCTCGTCCTCCCGACCGGCGGCGGCAAGATCGGTGAGTTCCGGCCCGACATTCGGCTGAAACCGCTGCAAGGCCGCCGAAGCGGTCATCAGATCCGGTGCCCAGCCCTCGCGCGTGAGTTCGGCGACGATCGCCTCGCGCTCGTCCGGATCGGCGGCAAGGAAGCGCTGCTCCAGCAGCTTGGTCTTCGGCCGCGCCGAGCTCGCTGCCGGCTGCGCGACCGGCTTCGGTGCGCGCGGCGCGGTCGGGGCATTGGCCGCGACCGGCTTGGCCGGCGGGGCGGCAACCGGTCCTGCCGCCGGGGCGGCAACCGGCTTCAGCTCGAATTTCAGGCGGGGCTTCTGCGGCGTCTCGAGCTGCAGCGAGACCGCCGGGCGGGCCGGTGCCGCGGCCTTCGCGGCAGGGGCGGCGACGGTCGGCCGAACGATCGGCTTCTTCGAGGTCGCTTTCGCGGTCGCCGCGGGGATTGCCGCCGGCACGGTCTCTGCCGGTACCGGCTCCGCCGGCCGGTCCGGCTCGGGAAGGATCACGACGCCCCCGTCGGCCGGGTCGATGCGCCGGGCCTTGACGGCGGTGCGCTGCGCCTCGCCGGTCCGCGCCACCTCGACGAGGTCGGCGGCGGTGAGGGCAGGGGAGCGCAGCAGGACCGGAACGGCGACTTCCGGATCGTCGAAGGCGAGGCGGAGAAGCACGCTGCGCGGCAGGTCGGCACGATCGGCGACCGAGGCGGCGAACTTGCGCCGCGCTTCCAGGTCGACCTCGCCGAGCAGATGCTGCGTCAGTTCCTCGAAGCGGATGAGGTCGAGACGGCCGTGCCGCGTCGAGGCGAGAAAGATGTCGGCGAGCACGCCGATGAGGGCCGCCGGTCGCCCGCCCCCCGGGGCGAGTTGCAGGGAAAGGAAACCGTCCGAGAGATGGGGACGCCGCATCGCAAGCCGAACACCGAATGGATACCGTTGCCCGGAAGTCACGCTGCCGGGCACACCTGCGATTGTGGCGGTCAAAAATTAACAGGCTGTTAACCTTGCGAAGGTCTTAATCCCCCACGGTATCACCAGTCTTGCTCACGACATTGGAGGGAGGTCAGGTCGGGCGCGTTCAATCCGGCCGATGTCGAGGGGGGTCGAAATGGGCGAATTGCTGACCTTTACCCCACCTTCGCGGCCCGAAAGCCGCACCGAACGGCCGGCGCGAATCGGTGCGACGGCCGAGATCGTGATCTTCCCGGGGATTCGAATCGAGCGGCACGAAACCGGCTGTGCCCGCGCCGACGGCCGCACGCCGCGACCGACCGGCGGCTCTTCGGGCGGCCAGCGCCGTCGTCCGGCGCGCTGAGCCGGCCTGTCCCGCAACGAGGATCGCCTCCCATGCCGGTCGCAACGGCCGCTCCGACCAAGCTCCTCCGAACCGCCCTGCGCTGCGGCGCCCTTGCCGCGCTCGCCATCGTCCTTGCCGGATGCCTGCGGCCGACCGGCGATTTCGGCCGCGCCCGCCCGTCTTTCGTCAACGACCAGATCGCCCCGATGATCGGGCTGGCCAGCGCCTCGGCCCGCGGCGAGGCGGTCTCGCTTTACAATCTCACCGACGACGAGCGCGAGCTGCGCGATCTCTCCTGGAGCATCGTGCGCCCGCCGCATGCCCGCGACTGGGTCCATGGCGCCGCCGCCGAACTGGAGCGCACCCGCCTTCTCGGCCCGGTCGACCTCTATCTCGACCCGCGCGCCTATTACGGCATCCTGCGCCTCGAGCGCTATCGCTCCAGCGAGGCGCGCTATGCCCGCGTCGCCGACGACGCCCTCGCCGACGCCGAGGCGGTGCGGCCCTTCTACGCCGCCGCCTGCCGGGTCTTTGCCGCCGACGAGGAGCGCCTCAACGTCGCCAATCGCCTGCAGAACATCACCGAGAACAGCGCCAGGCTCGCCGCCAACCGCGTCGAGGAAAACCGCAACGTTGTCGCCTGGGGCTGGCGGGCGCTGCAGTTCCGCCTCGCCGCCTATCGCTATGCCCTCGACCGGCTGCAGATCGAGACGCCGTCGATGATCCGCGTCGCCGCGGTCAACCAGTCGATCGACGTTCTCGCCTGGCATGCCGAGGACACCGAGGGCCTCGCGCGCTGCGCGGCCAAGGCCGAGCGGCTCGCCGAGCGGCCGGCCATTCCGGGGCGCAAGCTCTGGCCGGACGATGCCGGCGTCAGGAAGTAGCCGCCCCGCCTCCCGCAAATCGTCGCGCTTGCGGGTCTCGCCGCCGCCGCCGATTGGTGTAGTGTCGGGCCGGGGACGCGGCTTTGCTTTGCCGCGCGCCTCCGCGACGGATGAGGCGGGCGTCGGAAAAGCATGAAGAAGACCAGACTACTCGTCGACCTGAAGCCGGCGCTCGACGGCTTTGCCGGTATCCCGCAGGAAACCCGGCTGCTTTTCGCCAATCTGAAGCGTCTCGGCGAGGCCTTCGACGTCGATGGACTGATCCAGCACGGCGCCGGCGTGCTGAGTTCGAACGCTGCCGACAACGGCGCCGGGCTGCCGCCGCACCAGAAGATCTTCCGCGACTCGCGCCTCGTCTCCTCGCTGTGCATGAGCGCGGCCCGGACCATCATCCCCGGCCTGCCGCGCCGGACCCAGCGCAAGCTCTATGTCGAACTCCTGCGCTGGCAGTCGCTGCGCGACCGGCCGGTCGGTCTCGGCAGCTTCGAGAGCCCCCATTTCGACGATTTCATCTGGCGCCACCTGTTCGCCAAGTCGATCGACGTCGCCGACAAGGCCCTCGTCACGCGCTCGCGCTTCCGCGTCGTCGCCCCGGCCCGCCGCAACATGCACGATGTCGGGCTGCAGAGCGTCAGCCGCTTCGTGCGGCCGCGCTATCTCGCCCTCGACACCGAGGACTACGATTTCCTGCTGGTGCAGACGCCGTTTCCGGCCCGCGTCGGGCCGCGCACCCGCCTCGTCGTGCGCTACCACGACGCCGTGCCGATCCTCATGCCCCACACCATCGCCGACCGCACCTACCATCAGGCCGCGCATTATGGCGCCCTGAAGCAGAACGTCGCCGACGGCGCGCATTTCGCCTGCATTTCCGAGGCGACGCGGGGCGATCTCCTGGCGCTCTTTCCCGAGGTCGAGAAGCGCACGACGGTCATCTACAACATGGTTTCGGACGACTACCGGCCGGGCGACGAGCCGGTGAGCCGGGCCTTCGACATCATCGCCAACCGGCTCGACCGGGAACACGACGACCTCGGCGACCGCGCCGGCCTCGGCACGGCGATCCGCGCCTTCGGCGAGGGCGGCGGGCGCTATCTCCTGATGGTCTCGACCATCGAGCCGCGCAAGAACCACGAGCTGCTGGTCGCCGCCTGGGAGCGCCTGCGCCATGCGCGCGCGCCCGATCTGAAACTCGTCGTCGTCGGCGGCAATGGCTGGGAGCACGAGAAGATCGCCGAGGCGATGCACCCCTGGATGCGCCGCGGCGAACTCCTGCGCCTGACCAAGGTGCCGACCGCCGAGCTGCGGGTGCTCTACGCCCATGCCGCGGCGACCGTCTGCCCGAGCCTTGCCGAAGGCTTCGACTATTCCGGCATCGAGGCGATGCGCAGCGGCGGCTTCGTCGTCGCCTCCGACATCCCGGTCCATCGCGAGGTGTTCGGTGCGGGTGCGGCCTATTTCGACACCTATTCGCCGCAGCACGCCGCCGCGGTCGTCGGCCGGCTCCTCGGCGAGGAGGGTGCCGCCGAGCGCGCGGCCGTCCGCACCGCCGGCGCCGCGATCGCCGAGCGCTACATGGCGGCGAACATCCTGCCGCAATGGCGGGAGTTCTTCGCCGGGCATCGCGTCGCCGGAGCCTGATCCGGGAGCCGGCAACGGCCGGGTCCGCGGGTTTCGCCCGGCTGGGGGGCAAGGTATAACGATCGACAGATTCGGAATTCTCCACCCGAAAAAAGGGGCGGAGACGAGGGGCGGCTGCGATGTCGATCATTCTTGTGTGTGGCGACGAGAACTCCGGCTATCGGGGCGTCTTGCAGTCGCTGCGCGATGCCGGACTGGCCGACGCCGAACCGTCCAAGCGCGAACAGTTCTCCCCGCTCGACATCGCCGAGGGCGTCTGTACCGCCTACGGCATCGATCGCAACGATCCCGGCGCGATCGCGCAGGTCGAACTCGGCAAGGTCTGGCAGGCACTTTCCGTCGATCTGATGCTCGCCAATCTCGAGCGGTCCGACTGGGGCTGGGGCGATGCGCGGCTCGTCTACCTGCTCGACCACTGGCGCGATTTCGACCCGCAGGTGAAGTTCGTGCTCGTCTATTCCTCGCCCGAGGAGTCGGTCGCCGAACTGCTCGCCGGAAACGATGCCTCGCCCGAGCGGGTGAAGCAGAGCCTCGGCCTCTGGGCCGCGGTCAATTCCGAGCTGTTGCGCTTCTATCACGGCAACAAGGACCGCTGCCTTCTGGTCAATGCGGCGGTCGTCGACAAGGATGCCGGCTTCTTCCTCGGCCTCGCGCGTGATCACCTGAAGGTCCGGCTCGGCGAGAACCGCACGGGCGACGGCGACGGGGCGACGCCACGCGCGCCGTTCTTCGACCTGATCGCCTCGCTGCTGGTCGAGGAGGCGACGGCCGCCCAGGACCTCTATCAGGAACTCGAGAGCTCGGCCGACCTGCCCGGCGCCCATGGCGCGGCGGTGATCGGCGAGGGCGCCGGCCATCGCCACAACGCCCTGCCGCCGGCCGGCCGGCCGCAGGACCTTGCGCCGCGCGAACTCGCCTTCCTCGTTTGGGAGCAGTTCCACGCCTTGCGCGGCGCGATCGACACGGCCGAGGCCGGGGCGCGCGAGAGCGACAGGCAGCTCGCCGAGACGCGCGAGGAGAAGGAGACCCTGCTCGCCGAACTCCGGCAGGCCCGGGACGAGATCGCGACGACCGTCCGCAAGCTGCAGGAACAGTCGGCCGAGACGGCGCGCCAGAGCGACCTCGTCGACGGCCAGCGCAAGCGGATCGCGGCGCTCGAGGAGGAGGTTCGGCGCCACGGCGAGGAACGCCTGTCTCGCGACCCTGCCAAAGATTTGGCGGCGGCAGACGTCGTCGCCCGGCCGGCCGGCGAACTCGGCCACCAGGTCGGCAGCCTCGCCGAGGAGAACGAGCTGCTCGTCCTCCAGCTGCAGCAGCTCCAGGAGGAACTGGAGACCTATTTCGTCAAGTACCAGGACGCGATCAGGGGCGAACGGCCGGCCGAGACGTCGGCCCCGCAGCCGGCTGCGGCCACGCCGGCGCCGGCCGGGGATGCCGCTGTCGACCTGCGCGATTTCATCGAGGGTGACAACTGGTACTACGCCGAGCACGACGGCCGCTGGTCCGGCCCGGGAACGACGAGCCGGCTGCGGCTGCCGGCCGTGGCGCCGGGCGACTATCGGCTCGAACTCGAGATCGTCGACGCGATGTCGGCCGATATCGTGCGTGGCCTCAGCGTCGCCCTCGACGGCCGGCAATTGAAGCTCCGTGGCGACAGGGCCTATTCGGGGTCGTGGCTGACCGGCCGCAGGAAGAAGCTCAAATACCCGCTCGTTTTGACGGCGGACGTGGCGATCGCCGACGCGGAGGGTGCCCGGCTCGAATTCCGGCTGCCGGCGACCATCTCGCCGTCGAGCCGCGGGTCGGCCGATCGGCGCGAACTGGGCATCCGCCTGCGCGCCGTGCGGCTCGTGAAACGATGACGGCGACCGGGCCGGGCCAAATCGGGGCCGGCCGGCGCCGCGAAGGACGAAGGTGAAGCGACGAGAGATGGTGCCAGAAGCCGCCGACCATGCCTGGTTCGATGTGCTCGCACGGCTGTTCCCCGTCGCGGGCTACCTGCGGGTCGGGGCCGGCGGCGGCGCGGTGCGCGGATACGGCCTCGATGCGGCCCCGCGCGCGCTCTTCGTCGAGGCCGAAGAGGGGCGGCTCGCCGCCATCCGCCGGGCCGCCGAGGACGAGGACGGCTGGGATATCCGCATTGCCGTCGTTGCCGAGGCCGACGGTCCGGTCACTTTCCACCGGGCGAGCAATCCGGCCGAAAGCGGCCTCGTCGCGCCGGCTGCGCTGACCCGCCTGTGGCCCAATCTCGGTCTCGTCGCCCTCGAAGAACGGCCGGCGATCCGTCTTTCGACGCTCCTTGCCAAGGTCGCGCCGGAGCTTGCCGGGAGCCTCAACTGGCTGCATGTCGACTGCCTGCCGGCCCGCGCCGTTCTTGCCGGCGCTGTCGGCATCCTCGACCGGTTCGACGTCGTCGTCGTCCGCGCCGTCCTCGATCCGGCGGCATCGGACGCGACGGGCGCCGACCGGGCGACCATCGACGACTTCATGTCGGCGCACGGCTTGCGGCCGGTCGCGGTCTTTGCCGAGCGCCATCCGGCGATCGGCCAGCTCGTCTTCGTGCGCGATGCCGAGGTGCGGCTGGCGACGCAGATTGCGGCGCTCGGGGCCGAGCACCGCCGCTATGGCGAAGCGCAGGAATCGCGGATCGCCGACCTTGCAGGCGAGCTTTCGGCCGAGCGCGAGGCGACGCGGCGGGCGCTCGGTGAAATGGCCGATCTGACGGTGCGGAGCGAGAGGGAGCGCGACGAGCTCCAGGCAAGGCTCGCCGCACTCGCCGCCGATCTCGAGGCCGAAAAGCAGTCCGGCGAGGGCCGCACCGCCGAGATGGCGGCGCTGCAACGCCGCGTCGGCGAGTTGCAGGCCGAGGTCGCGGGCGGCTCGGACACGATCCGCCGGCTCGCGGGCGAGCGCGACGCCCTTGCCGCGGGCGCCGAGGAGCTGAAGCGCGAGCTCGCCGAGGCGGCGGGCGCGCGGAGCGAGGTCGAAGGCAAAAAGGCCGAGATCCACCGCCTCGAAGGCGAGCGCGACGCCCTTGCCGCGAGTGCCGAGGAGCTGAAGCGCAAGCTCGCCGAAGCCGAGGCCGCGCGGCGTGATCTCGAATGGCGGCAGGGCCTGCTCGACAGGGAAATCGCCAAGCTCGAAGCGCAGATCGAACTGATCGGCTCGGTCGTCCTGCGCGACCGGGATGGCTGACGGCCGCGGATCGGATGCCATGGCAAGCAGGGATCGGACAAAGGACAGTGCGACCGAGGGGCGGATGCCGCTGGTCTCCGGCGGCGCGGAAAGCAACGGCCTGCGCTTCGTCAAGGATCAGTGGCTGCTCGGCAACTGGCGCGCCCTTGCCGGAATCGAGCTCTCGGCCATCGACGGCCAGGCCGATCGCGCCGAGATCGCGCTTCTCGCCGGCAGTGCCCTGCAACAGCTTGGCGAAGCGGGCCGGGCCGAGACCTTCATCCGCCAGGCGGCGGCCTGGGGTTGCCCGCGCCGGACGCTGGCGCAGGTTCTGATCGCCGGCGCCTGCAACACCTTCGGCAACATCGCGGCGATCCGCCGGGACGACGAACAGGCGGCGTCCTATTTCGCGCGCGCCGTCGATGCCGACCGGCCCGGCAGAGCCGATGCGACGCGCCTCGCCGAGCGGCGCCGCAACGGCGAAATGGCGCGGATCGGCCTCTTCGCCGATGCGGCGGCCCGGCTCGAGCTGCGGCTCGCCGGGGAGCTGCGGTCCCGCCCCGGCACGCGGTCGCGCGATCGCCGGTTCGACATGCTGAAATCGGAGATGGATCAGCTGCGCCACGAACTGACCCTCGCCCTCGACCGCCGGCAGATCCAGGTGCCGCGGCCGGGCGATCGCGACGCCGGCGCGGTCGCGTCGCCGGGCGAGGATGCCCGGACCGCGCGCGAGAACTCGATGGCGCAACTCGGTCAGGACGTCTGGGTCCTCGAAAACACCGGCTTCAGGCGCGGCGGCTTCTTCGTCGAGGTCGGCGCGGCGAACGGCGTCCTCCTCAGCAATTCCTGGCTGCTCGAAAAGAAGTTCGGCTGGAACGGCATCTGTGTCGAGCCGAACCCGTCCTTCCTCACGGAATTGCGGGCCAACCGCGCCTGCATCGTCACCGGCGACTGCATCGGCCCGCGCACCGGCGACGAGGTCGAGTTCATCCTTGCCGACGTCTATGGCGGGATCGCCGCCTATGCCGGCGACGACATGCACAGCGAGCGGCGCGAGGCCTATCGCGCCGCCGGCGATGTCGCCAGGCTGACGACGCTGTCGCTCGACGATCTCCTCGTCAGACACGGTGCACCGCGCCGGATCGACTACATCAGCATCGACACCGAAGGCAGCGAGTTCGACATTCTCGAGAGCTTCCCGTTCGCCGACTGGGACGTCGCGCTCCTGACGGTCGAGCACAATTTCACGGCGCGGCGCAAGGACATCCGGAACCTGCTCGAGGGCCATGGCTACGACTGCATCGAGCGGGAGTGGGACGATTGGTTCTTCAGGCGATCGCCGGCGTATCCGCCCGTTTCCGGCTCCGGACCCAAGGGGGCATGAGCGCATGACCACCAATGCGGCCTTGATCGATCAGGCATTGAAAGCGGCAAGGAGCGGCGATCGCTCGCGCGCCAACCGCATTCTCCTCGGCATCGAGTCGCAACTGGAAAAGGATCCGGGCGCCAAGGGCGGGGCGTCGACCCGCAAGCTCATCGAGTTCATCAGAAAGACCTACGCCATCCATCCGTCCGTCGACTGGGCCGACAAGGCGGCCGGCGCAGCGAAGGAGCCGGCATCGGGCGGCGGCGTCTCGCTCGTCACCTGCTGCATGAATCGGACGGAAAACCTGCTGCAGGCCCTTCCGACCTGGCTGGCGCTCGAAGAAATCGACGAGATCATCGTCGTCGACTGGTCCAGCGCCGTTCCGGTGTCCGACGCCTTGCGTGGCGCAGGCATCGAGGACCGGCGGATCAAGATCATTCGTGTCCTCGACGAGCCGCGATGGATTCTGTCCTGTGCCTTCAATCTCGGTTTTCGCCACGCGAAGGCCGCGAGAATCCTCAAGGTCGACGCCGACATCAAGCTGAAGCCGGCCTTTTTCGAGAAGAACGTGTTGGCCTCCGGAACATTCGTTGCGGGGGATTGGGAAGTCGCCGACGAAGGGCAGGAGCACATCAACGGATTCTTTTACACGTTCCGTGATGATTTGATGCGGATCAACGGTTTCAACGAGTATATTACGACATATGGGTGGGACGACGATGAACTTTATCTGCGGTTTCAGAAATTCGGCTTGAAAAGAGTCTGCGTCGATGTGGAGACAATCTATCACATTCCGCACGAGGACGTTCAAAGGCTGAGCGGTTCGGACAGTGCGCCGAAAGACGCTGTCGGTGACCTTGCCGCAAACCCGTTGTTCAGAATTCGCGGCAACCGCTACCTTTCTCTGGTCATGCCGCCATGGACGAATGAACGACAGCTCGTTCCGTTCGATGTTTTGCTGAATACGGAATCCTATATCGAAGTGAGGCGAAGACAGGGGGCAATGCCCCATTACGTGGGAAGCGACATCAAGGCAGACGCCGAATACTACGCTGCTCTCGAATTGGTCTCATGGCGGATCGGGCCATCGGTGTATCATTTGCCGCGTGCGGATTTCTATCGCCTGCTCGAGAGCAAGCGGCTCGACGAGATCGAGACGGCCGACGTGTGGAAATTGCTCGGGTCGCAGCAGGCACAACCGGGCGCCGACAAGGTTGCCCCGCGTCTTTCGGTGCCGAATGTCTCGGCCCCACGTCGAAAGATCTTCGCCGACGTCCAGCATGGTCTTGGCAATCGACTTCGGGCTCTTGCCTCCGCGGCGGTCATAGCCGAGGCCACGGACCGCGAACTCGTGGCGGTCTGGGAAGCCGATCACCATTGCGATTGTCTGATTTCCGATCTGTTCGAGTATCAGGGCGCCGTCATCGGGAAGAACTTCGTATCCGATGCGGTCGCCGACGGTTTCACCGTCTTCAATTACATGGAAGCGGAAGAAGGATCCGAAAAGGATGCTCTTCTCGCCCTCGATTCGACGAAGGATGCCTATGTGCGTTCGGCCTATGTGCTGAACTCCCCGATTACTGGCTGGGACATGGAGAACAGATGGCTGCGCGCCCTGCGTCCGGTCGAGGCCGTTCGCGATCTCGTTTCGACGGTACGTCAGCCGAACGATGTCTCGGCCCATGTCCGGATGGTTGGCGGAAAGGACTACGAACATCTTCCCTATGAGGCGACCGAAAACTGGACGGCGGAAGGCCACGCCGCGATCGAGCACTGGCGCGAGCGCAGCCATTTCTCGCATTTCATGAAGCGGATCGATGCCTTGATTGCCGAGGGCAGGGCGGAGCGGGTGCTCCTCGCCGCGGACAAGTCGGAGACATATCTGGAGTTCCAGGCAGCCTACGGGGCCCGCGTTGCCTACCTCACGCGGGATCTCTACGATCGCTCGGCCGAGCAGTTGCGATATGCGCTGGCCGACGCGCTGCTGCTCGGAACGGCACCGCTTCTCCTTGGATCGACGTGGAGTTCATTCTCGGAGCTGGCACTCCGGCTTTCGGCGCGCAACACGCAAGTCGAGATGAGCGGAAGGGATTTCTGATGTGGTTGGTTCCGCCGCGTCGGTCGGAAAACCGAGCGAAGCGAACAGTCTACGCATTCGTCCATATCTTCAAGGCGGCCGGAACGTCTGTACAGGTTCAGCTGCGCGAGGCACTTGGCGAAGAAGCCGCCCCGCAGATAAACGACGGTCAGAAGGATGGACTGACTTTCCTCGATCGCGTCGGCAATGCGATTGCCGATCCGCGATGCAGGATCATTTGCGGGCACGCCAAATACGTCCGATTTGCCGATATATTTCGGCGTGTCGGTATCGACAATCCGCGCGGGCTGACGTTTCTGCGTGATCCCATCAAGCGTCTGGTCTCTGCCTACAATTACACCCGATCGGCCGCGTACGAACAATACCACCAACAGGCATTGACCATGGAGCCGGAAGACTATTTCCGCTTCCTGCTTTCGGTCGATCCGGAATCTGTATTGAACCATCAGTGTTTGTATCTGGGCGATCGCAATGATGCGAAGTTCGAAACGGCGCGGGACAGTCTGTTGTCGAACTTCGACTTCTTCGGAGTGTCGGACGACATCGAAGCGATCAATCCGTTCCTGGCGGAGAATTTCGGCATTTCGATCGATGCGGCCCGGCGCGAGAACGTCAGTCCTCGGGGCGTGGCGGTGTCCGATCTGAACAGCGGTTGTCTGTCGCTTCTGATGGGTGCAACAGAACAGGACCGGCGACTCTACGAATTCGTCAGAGAATACGACGCGCACCGGCGGAGGACAGGCTAATGCGCGACTTCCGAGCATTCATCACCCATTTGCGTTCTCTCGATTACGCGCCGGAAACTGTGCTGGATGTCGGTGTTGCTTGGGGAACACCGGAATTATATGAGGGTTTTCCGACTGCCTATTTCATCCTGATCGAAGCCCTGCCGTGTTTCGAAGGGGATCTCGAGCGCATTCTCAAGCGGGTGCGTGGCGAGAGCCATTTGGTCGGGGTCGGGGACAAGGAAGGTCAAGTTGATGTCGCGGTAAATCTTACCCCGCAGGCCCTGGCCGGTGCGAATGTTCTCGAAGCGCCGAAGAATGGCGAAGTAACCTTCACGGTTCCGATCCGCACCATCGATGTAATTGTCGGGTCGAGCCCGATCGAAAACGGCGCGCTCCTGAAGCTCGACGTCCAGGGGGCCGACCTGCGGGCCCTCCACGGCGCGACCGGGACGTTGCGCAAATGCGATACCGTGATCGTCGAGGCATCCCTGACCAATCGGAAAAACCTCGTTCGGGATATCATCGACTTCCTGTTCGAGCAGGGATTTCAGCTTTACGAGATATTTGCGCCGCTGAACCGGCCATACGACAACGCGCAGGGCCAGGTAGACTTGGCTTTTGTGCGAAAAGGCCATGCATTGCTTGCCTATGAGGGGTGGAACTAGAGCGTTTCGAGGCGAAGTGGACACCGGTTCGCCGTCCGGAAACGCGACAAATCAGAGACTTGGAGCCTTTTCGCGATTCATCGAAAAGTGAAAAGGCTCTAGGAATACGACGCGGAACATTGCGATGGCGAGCGATACGTTCGCTTTGAAAAGCTGCGCCTGCGGGCGGCCCTGGCCGGCGCCGCCATCCGTCCCACTTATCCCCGGTGATCCGGTCCCGCGTCATAGTCGTCGTCGCCAAACCCGCCGACAGGAGCGCGCGACGATGGACGACACCCCCAATTTGAAGCTGCCCTATATCGCGGCGGCGCAGGCCCAGAAGCGCGTGACCCACAACGAGGCCCTGAGGCTGCTCGACGCGCTCGTGCAGCTCTCGGTCGCCGATCGCGACCTTGCCGAGCCGCCGGCCGAGCCGCAGGCCGGCGAGCGCCACATCGTCGCCACGCCGGCGACGGGTGCCTGGCTCGGCAGGGACGGCCGCATCGCGTCGTTCGAGGACGGCGCCTGGGCGTTCCTCGAGCCGAACGAGGGCTGGCGCGCCTGGGTCGCCGACGAGAACGTCCTGCTCGTGTTCGACGGCGCCGGCTGGGTCTCCTTCGGCGGTGGCGTCCCGTCAGTCAACCCGGTGTCGCTCCTCGGCGTCAACACGCTGGCGGACACGACCAACAGGCTCGCGGCGAAATCCGACGCCGTGCTCTTTTCCCATGACGACGTGACCCCCGGCGACGGTTCGATCCGCTTCAAGGTCAACAAGGCCGCCTCCGACAAGACCGCGAGCCTTCTCTTCCAGGACGACTGGTCGGGGCGGGCCGAGGTGGGGCTTGCCGGCGACGACCATTTCCACTTCAAGGTCTCGGCCGACGGCGAGACCTGGCGCGATGCCATCGTGATCGACAAGGACACGGGCGCCGTCACCTTGCCGCTTTCCCTCTATCGCGAGGTGCTGACCGCCGCACGGACCTACTATGTCCGCTCGGATGGCTCGGACGGCAACGACGGCCTCGCCAACACCGCGGCCGGGGCGTTTCTCACCCTCAGTGGGGCATACAATGCCATCGCCGCGTCGATCGACGGCGCCGGACACGATGTGACGATCCAGGTCGCCGATGGCACCTATGCCGGCCTCTATGCGACCGCCCCGCTGATCGGCGTCCGCGAGATGAAGATCGTCGGCAACACCGCGACGCCGGCCAGCGTGGTTTTCGGCGCGAACTACGTCGAGGCCGACATCACGATCTCGTTCTCCGGCTGCACGATCTCGGCTGCCGGCACATACGGCATCTCGATGAAGATCGGTACGCTGCGGATCAGGTCTGCCGTCGTTTTCGCGGCGGCGAGTATCCAGATCTGGCTGGCCAGCCGCGGCCAATGCCTGGTCGACAACAACTACACGGTCTCGGCGGGTGCCGGACAGCACCTGCGCCTCGACGCGCAGACCTATTATTACGCCAACGGGCGGACCATCACCGTGAGCGGCACGCCGGCCTTCACGGAATTCATCGTGGCGCAGCAGCAGGCGATGGCCGTGTTCTACGCCTGCACCATCAGCGGCTCGGCGACCGGGAAGCGCTACAACTCGACCAAATATGCCGTCATCGACACCAATTGGTCGGGCGCGTCGTTCTTCCCCGGCGATGTGGCGGGTACGGCGGTCAATGGCGGCGCCTACATCTGATGGCGCGGGCCCTCGGGCCGATCCGTCGCTCTGCGTCGATCCGGCTCGCCGGCCGTTTTGCGGCCGGCTGGACAGTACTTGGCGGTTGCGTTAACAGGGCGAGCATCATCACCATTGCAGGCACTTGGCATCACTTCGTGGGGCTGCAGGGTCCAACCGCAGGAGCAATCGGAAATGAAGGCGGCACTCGTTTGCGGAGCAGGTGGATTTATCGGCTCGCATCTCGTCAAGCGTTTGAAGAGAGAAGGCTTCTGGGTTCGGGGCGTCGACCTGAAATTTCCCGAATTCGCCGAGACCGAGGCCGACGATTTCGTCATCGCCGATCTGCGTGAGCCGACCAACTGCCGCGCCATCGTCGATCGCCGATTCGACGAGGTCTATCAGCTCGCCGCCGACATGGGCGGAGCCGGCTATGTTTTCACCGGCATCCACGACGCCGACATCATGCACAACTCGGCGATGATCAATCTGAACATCCTCGAGGCCTGCAAGAACCGCAATACCAAGCGCGTCTTCTACTCGTCGTCGGCCTGCATCTACCCGCAGCGCAACCAGCTCGATCCGAACGCCCCGGTTACCCGCGAGGACAGCGCCTATCCGGCCGATCCGGACAGCGATTACGGCTTCGAGAAGCTGTTCAGCGAGCGCCTCTATCTCGCCTACCAGCGCAATTACGGCATGCAGGTGCGCGTTGCGCGCTATCACAACATCTTCGGTCCGGAAGGCTCCTGGAACGACGGCCGCGAAAAGGCGCCCGCCGCCATGTGCCGCAAGGTCGCCGAGACCGCGGCCGGTGGCTCGATCGAGATGTGGGGCGACGGCGAGCAGACCCGCTCGTTCATGTATGTCGACGAGTGCCTCGAGGCGACGACCCGCCTGACGCGCTCGAACTTCACCGGCCCGGTCAACATCGGTTCCGAAGAGATGGTGACCATCAACCAGCTCGCCCGCATGGCCATGGAGATCGCCGGCAAGGATCTGACGATCGAGCACATTCCGGGTCCGCTCGGCGTGCGCGGCCGCAACTCGCACAACGACCTTTACGAGAAGGAGCTGGGCTGGCGGCCGTCGCAGAAGCTGATCGACGGCATGCGCAAGACCTATCCCTGGATCGCGACCCAGGTCGAGAAGGCGCGCGGCCGCAACTTCGCCTGACGGCAAGGCGGGTCCGGTGACGGCGGTTTCGGAGATCGTGGCCGGTGGCGCTGTCGGCGTCGCCGGCCGCGGCCTCGTCGCCAATCGGGAGGCGCTGAAAGGCTGAGCGCTGCGGGTCGCCCTTTGCCTTGCGAGACGGTCATGCCGGCATCTCCCCTCGTCAGCGTCGTGATGCCCTCCTTCGACCAGCGCCGCTTCATCGGCGCCTCGATCGACAGCGTCCTCGGCCAGGACTACGGCCATGTCGAGCTGATCGTCGCCGATGGCGGCTCGACCGACGGCACCGTCGACTATCTCGCCGAGCGCAGCGCTGCGGACGACCGGCTACGCTGGCTGTCGGAGAGGGACAGCGGTCCGGCCGAGGCGATCAACCGGGCGCTCGCCCGGGCGCGCGGCACCCTCATCGGCTGGCTCAATTCCGACGACCTCTACGCGCCCGGCGCCGTCGCCCGCGCCGTTGCCGCCTTCGCCGCCCGTCCCGACTGGATCATGGTCTATGGCCAGGGCCAGCATGTCGACGTCGAGGCGGCGTTCCTCGACACCTATCCGACGCGCCGGCCGACGGGGCCGATCGGGCGTTTCGCCGAGGGCTGTTTCATCTGCCAGCCGACCGTGTTCTTCAAGAAATCGATGCACGTGCTGCTCGGCGACCTCGACGAGGACCTGAAGGCGGCGTTCGATTTCGAATACTGGCTGCGCGCCTTCCGCGCCTTCCCCGAGCGTATCGGCTTCATCGACGAGGTGCAGGCGATGTCGCGCCTGCACGACGACTGCATCACCCTGCGGATGCGGCGGCGGGTCGCCGTCGAGGGCGTCAAGGTCGTCGCCCGCCATCTCGGCAAGGCGCCGGTCCACTGGATCACGACCTATGCCGAGGAACTGCTTGCCGAGCCGCCGGCCGAGCGCAACGTCGCCGATCTCCGGCAACACCTCCTCGAAACCCTCGACGAGGTCCGCGACTTGATCGGGCCGGCCGACTATTCGATGCTGCGAACGACGGTCGAGACCGACCGGCGCTTCGACTAGACGATTGGAAACATTGGAATGTCAGGTAGCGAATCGGCCTTGCCAGAAGCTCGCCGCGCAAGGCTGGAGGAGACCTACGACACGGTCCTGCGGCCGGTCGTCGAGGCCTTCTACGCGACCGTCCGCAGCAACGAGGACGTCGGTCCGTTTGCCGGCGAGGGCCTTGTCGGTCTCCTCACCTTCCCGAATTCGGGAACCTCCTGGTTCCTCGAACTGACCGCCCGCGCCAGCCGCATCTGCAATCACACGGTCTATGAGCCCGAGGCCCGCACCGTCGGCGGCGAGCCCCATCGCGGCGTCTATTCGCTGCGGTTTCCCAATGCCGTCCTGCCCGGCATCGACCAGCCGTCCTTCGTGAAGTCGCACATGCGCAATTACGGCATGGCGAAAACGCGGATCTCCGGTCGCGGCCGGTTCCAGAAGGCGCTCGATCGCTGGCTCGCCGCCGAGCCGGCGAACTGCGATCGCCATGTCCGGCTGGTGCGCAATCCGCTCGACAACATGCGTGCCCGTTTCCATCTCCATCTGAAGAACCACGTCGACCCGGCGGTCGCCGACGCGGAGGATTTCCGGGCCTTCTTCCGCGCCGATCTGCGCCACTATCTCGAATGGCATGCCTATTGTGACGAACTCGCCGCGGCAAAGCCGGTACTGTCGCTGCACTACGAGGACCTGCTCGATTCGGCGACGGCGGCCGAAACGATCGGCCGGGCGATGGCCTTCGCCGGCTACCGCATGGACGGTCTCGATATCGGGCGGGCGCTTTCGGTCGCGCCGCCGAGCTATTCGGCCGCGAACGGCATGCCGGTTCATCTCGGCCATTTCGACGAGGACGACCTCTACTGGGCGGCGGCCGAGATCGGCGACTGGCTCGTCCTCCACGAACGCATCCGCAAGGCGGCGCAGGGATTTGCCGCCCGCCTGCGCCAGGCGGTGCGCGGCGCGGGCAAGTCGTCCTAGAGACCTGATGGGCCCTCGTCCGGCGCCGCCTTGCGTGCCGTCGCCGCGAGGCATTCCCGCTTCCACGCCGCTGCATCGAGCGGGTCGATGAGCGTGACGCCGTCGAGCCCGAGTTCGCGAAACACCGGCAGGTCGGAGGCGATGACCGGAACGCCGAGCGCCGCCGCTTCGATCAGCGGCAGGCCGAGACCTTCGGCAAAGCTCGGAAAGAGCAGCGCGCTGGCGCCTTTCAGGAGATGAAAGAGGCTGCCGTCGTCGAGCGCGCCGTGCTCGGTGACGTGGCGCCCGATCGCCGGGCTGCGCTCGAGGAGATCGACGACGTTCTCGTTCTCCCAGCCGCGTTTGCCGACGATGTGGAGATGTGGGACGACGGCGAGGCCGGCATCCGCCAGCTCGCGCCAGAGGTGCAGGAGGAGGAGGTGGTTCTTGCGCGGCTCGATCGTGCCGACGGTGACGAAATAGGGCAGCGCCCCGGCGAGGATCTCGCGCACCGCCGGCGAAGGCGGCCGGTCGGCGAGCGGCGGCACCTCGATCTTCGGCCGGATGACGGCAACGACCGGGGCCTGCCAGCCCATCGCCTCGCCATGGGCCGTGAGCCGCGCGGCCGTGTCGGCCGAATTGCAGACGAACCGCCCGCCGGCCGCGACGATTTCCTCGAGATAGCGCGCGAAGCGACCGATCTGTTTCGGCCGGATGTATTCGGGATACTGGATCGGAATGATGTCGTGGATATAGGCGAGAACGTCGAAGCGTGCCGCGTCCCGGAGCCCCTTGAGGAAGCCGGGCCGCTGCGCGAAGCCGTGATGCGAGCAGACGAAATAGGTCGCCGTTCGCCCGTCGAGCCGTTCCTTGAGCCGCGCCGCGAGGCCCTTGTCGCGGGCCGCCGCGAGCCGTGTCTCTGCCTTGCGCAGCAGTCGGACGGCGCCGTTGGCGAGGCGCGGGGCGAGGGCAAGGGCAAGGGTCGCGGCCCGCGACAGACCGGGATGCACCGTGTGCAGCCGGCCGAAAGCGGCGGGCAGGACGTGGCGCGGATCGCCGGCTGCGAGGAGCCCGGCGAAATGGGCGGACCGCTCGGCGACCGGCATCGCCGCGAGGCGGTCGAGATCGAAGGCGAGCGGGCCGAGCATGTTGTCGACGACGCCGGCACGCTCCAGCCGGCGCGAGAAGCTGCGGTCGCGCGCCTCGCCGTCGAGCCAGGCCTCCTGCATCGCCCGCATGAAATCGACGGCGAGGTCGCGCTCGACGATGGCGCCGTCGCCGCCGCGCTTGGCGACGAAGACGACCCGCTCGGGCGCGCTTTCGGCAAGGCCGAGGGCAAAGGAGATGTCGACCCGGTCGATACCGGTCGCGAACGGCGCGAGACGCCGATTGATGAGCCGCGTGACGTCGTAAAGGATGACGTCGGTGGTGATCAGCTGCGTCAGCGCGGCGATCGGCATGGGTCTCGATCCACTTCGCTGTGCCGGTGTGCCGATGCCGGGCCGGGCCGGCGCGGGCTCGGGGCCGTCATCGCCATGCCCTTTCGACGAATTGGGTGAAACGCCGCGCCTGCGCCGGCCAGTCGTCGAGATCGGGCGAAAGGACGGGCGCGCGCAACGTTTCCGGCTGCCGCGCGGCCTCGCGGATCGCCGTCTTCCAGGCCGCCTTGTCGCCTGGCTGAAGCCGCGTCATGCCATCGGCGACGATCTCGGCAAAGACCGGCAAGTCGGAGGCGATGACCGGCACGCCGAGGCCGGCCGCCTCGACCACGGGAAGGCCGAATCCTTCGGCGAACGAGGGAAAAAGGAGCGCTGTCGCGCCGGCGAGGCGCCGCCTCACCTCGGCATCGGCGAGTTCGGCCTCCTCGGTGACATACGGCGCGAGTTCCGGGCAGCCGTCGATGAGATCGGCGACCGCCGCGCTCTCCCAGCCGCGCCGGCCGATGATCAGGAGCCGGGGCGCCGATGCGCCGTCCTCGCCGACGAGCTCGCGCCAGATTTCGAGCAGCATCAGGTGGTTCTTGCGCGGCTCGATGGTGCCGAGCACGACGAAATTCGCCGTCGCCGGGATCGGCCGCGGCGATGCATTGCGAGGCGCCCGGCCGACGCCCGGACAGATCACCTCGGGGTCGACCGCGTCGCCGGGCGTCCGCCGCCCGAGATAGGCCGCGAGCGAGCCGGCCGTCGCCTGCGAATTGACCGCGAAGGCCGTTCGGTGACAGACGAACTCGCCGAGGAACGCTTCGAACGAGGCGATCTGGTCCGGCCGCGAAAACTGCGGCACCTCGATCGGCATGATGTCGTGGAGATAGGAGGCGACCCGCAAGGGCCTGCCGCCGGCGAGATCGTCGAGACCGCCGGGATGCCGGGCGACGCCCTCGTGCGAGGCGTTGACGTAGACGAGCGGGCGGGTGTCGGCGGCAAGGTCCGCCGGCCAGGTCTCGCGCGCCCGCCGCACCAGCCGCGCCGCGTGCTGCATCAGCCGCCGCGCCTGACCGGCGACCCGAACCGGCGCCGGTCGCCGGGCCATCAGGTCGCGTTCGACGCGCCGTGATCCGTAGCCGGCATTGCCGGCAATCCCGAGCCGGTCGACGCGTCGCGCGATCGCCTCGTCGGGGGCGGTGTCGTGGTACCAGGCCGAAAGGAGGCTGCCGACGAGATCCTCGATCGGCCCGCGCTCGGCGGCGAGCACCAGCGGCCGCCCGTCGGACTGGACGACCGGCAGGCAGGACGCTCCGAAACGGGAGAAGGTGGCGGCGGCGAACTGCACGTCGATCCGGTCGATGCCGGTCGGGATCGTTGCCCGCCGCCGGTTGACGAGGCGGGTGACGTCGTAAAGGACGAGCGGCGTGCCGAAGTCAGCCGGCATCGTGCCTCCCGTCCCCGCGCCGCGCGACGGCCTCGTCCAGCATCATCCGGGTGCCCTCGTCGAAATCGACCTGGGTTCCGGATAGCGCAATTCGCCCGGCCGCGAAAGCCGGGCGCGCCGCGTCAGCCGCGCCGGCCGATGCTGTCGTAGGAGAAGCCGTAGCGGGTGACTTCCTCGGGACGGTAGATGTTGCGCAGGTCGACGAAGACCGGCGCCGCCATCGTCGCCTTCAGCCGCTCGAAGTCGAGGGCGCGGAAGGCGTCCCACTCGGTGACGATGACGAGGGCGTCGGCGTTCTTGGCGGCGTCGTAGGCGTCGGCGCAATAGGCGACGTCGGTGAGCTCGGTCCTCGCCTGCTCGACGCCCTCCGGATCGAAGGCGCGGATCTTGGCGCCGCCGTCCTGCAGGGCGCGGATGATCGAGATCGACGGCGCCTCGCGCATGTCGTCGGTGTTCGGCTTGAAGGTGAGGCCGAGGATGGCGATCGTCTTGCCGCGCACGTCGCCGCCGACCGCCCGCACCACCTTGCGCGCCATCGCGCGCTTGCGCGTGTCGTTGATGCGCACGGTCGTCTCGATCAGCTGCATCGGGCTGTCGTAGTCCTGCGCCGTCTTGACGAGGGCGAGGGTGTCCTTGGGGAAGCACGAGCCGCCATAGCCGGGGCCGGCATGCAGGAACTTGCCGCCGATGCGGTTGTCGAGGCCGATGCCGCGGGCGACGTCCTGGACGTTGGCGCCGACCTTCTCGCAGAGATCGGCGATCTCGTTGATGAAGGTGATCTTCATGGCGAGGAAGCCGTTCGCGGCGTACTTGATCAGCTCGGAGGTGCGCCGCTCGGTGAACAGCATCGGCGCCTGGTTAAGGTAGAGCGGCCGGTAGACCTCGTTCATCACCGGGCGGGCACGCTCGTCCTCGATGCCGACGACGATTCGGTCGGGCCGCTTGAAGTCGTTGATCGCCGCGCCCTCGCGCAGGAACTCCGGATTGGAGACGACGGCGACGTCGGCCGCCGGGTTCGTTTCGCGGATGATTCGCTCGACCTCGTCGCCGGTGCCGACCGGCACGGTCGACTTGGTGACGACCACGGTGAAGCCGTTGACCGCGTTGGCGATCTCGCGCGCCGCGCCATGGACGTAGGAGAGGTCGGCATGGCCGTCGCCGCGCCGCGACGGGGTGCCGACGGCGATGAAGACGACGTCCGCCTTGGCGACCGGCTCGGCGAGTTCGGTGGTGAAGGTCAGGCGGCCGGCCTTGACGTTGGTCGAAACCAGCGTCTCGAGGCCCGGTTCGAAGATCGGGATGCGGCCGTTGTTCAGCGCTTCGATCTTCGCGGCATCCTTGTCGATGCAGGTGACGGTGTGGCCGAAGTCGGCAAGGCAGGCGCCCGAGACGAGCCCGACATAACCCGACCCGATCATTGCGATATGCATGGTGGTGAACGACCCCCAAGGTGTCTCGACGTTCAGTTTCGCCAGCTTTTGGGCCAGCCGGCGCGATAAGTCGAGGAAATTCTGGACAATGGCGCCGCCTTTGCGGCACCGCCGCCCTATAGCAGTCCGAATACGGCAATGTGACGGCGGGCGCGGCATTGCGCTGCACCTCGCCCGGGCCTCGCCGGGCGGCCGGTTCCGCAAATCGGCCGAAAGCTGATAGAACCGCCCTTCGATCCGCAAACCCGACCCGCCAGGCGATGACGACCTACCGGCTGCACAAGTTCAGCGTTGCTCCAATGATGGAGTGGACCGACCGGCACTGCCGCTATTTCCACCGGCAGCTGACGGCCCATGCGCTGCTCTATACCGAGATGGTGACTGCCGACGCGGTCATTCACGGCGACCGCGAGCGGCTTCTCGGCTTCGATCCGGCCGAGCACCCGGTCGCCCTCCAGCTCGGTGGTGCCGACGCGGCAAAGCTCGCAATGGCGGCGCGCATCGGCGCCGACTGGGGCTATGACGAAATCGACCTCAATTGCGGCTGTCCGTCCGATCGCGTCCAGTCCGGCCGCTTCGGCGCCGCCCTGATGGCCGAACCCGACCTCGTCGCCGAATGCGTGGCGGCGATGAAGGCGGCGGTCGACGTGCCCGTGACGGTCAAGTGCCGCATCGGCATCGACGACCAGGACGTCGAGAAGGACCTCGACCGGTTCGTCGAAAAGGTCGTTTCGGCCGGTGTCGACGGCCTCGTCGTCCATGCCCGCAAGGCCTGGCTGCAGGGCCTCTCGCCGAAGGAGAACCGGGACATCCCGCCGCTCGATTACGACCGCGTCTACCGCCTGAAGCAACTCTTCGGCGACGTGCCGGTCATCATCAATGGCGGCATCGCCAGCCTCGCCGAGGCCGAGGCCCATCTCGCCCGTGTCGATGGCGTGATGCTCGGACGCGCCGCCTATCACGACCCGGCGCTGCTGCTCGGCGTCGACCCGCTCGTCGCCGGAAAGGCGCCGCCCGTCGCCGACGCCGAGGCGGCGGTCGCCCGCATGATCGACTATGCCGAACGGATGCTCGCCGCGGGCGTCCGGGTGAATGCCATCGCCCGCCACATGCTCGGTCTTTTCCAGGGCGTTCCGGGCGCGCGCGCCTGGCGCCGCATCCTCACGGTGGAGAGCTGCCGGCCGGGCGCCGGCACCGAGGTCTTCGAGGATGCGCTCGCCGAAATTCGGCAAGGGCGCGAACGTCTTGCCGCCGGCGCCGGGCAGCCATGACGGGCGCCCCATGGCGCTGCCGGGACGAACGCGCTAATTAGGCACGACGTTTCGTCGCAACCCCCGCCCTTCCGCCGGGACCCTTCCGAGGTCGCTCGCCCATGTCCGTGCCCGTCAACGAACTCATCCTGCTCGCCGTCGGCCTCGTCGCCGCCGGCGGTGTCGCCGGCATTCTCGCCGGCATCTTCGGCATCGGTGGCGGCGCCGTGCTGGTGCCCGTGCTCTACCAGCTGCTGGTGATCCTCGGCGTCGACGAGGCGGTGCGCATGCACATCTCCGTCGGCACCTCGCTCGGCATCATCATCCCGACCTCGATCCGCTCCTTCATGGCCCACAAGGCGCGCGGCGCGGTCGACATGGAACTCTTGAAGAGCTGGGTGATCGCGGTGCCGCTCGGCGTCGTCCTCGGCTCGCTCGTCGCGGCCTTCGTCTCGGCTGCCGTGATGAAGGCGATCTTCGCCTTCTTCGCCATCCTCATCGCGGTGCGCATGCTCTCCGGCGTCGACAAGCTGAGCCTCGGCGACGATCTGCCCGGCCAGCCGGCGCGCAGCATCATCGGCGTCGCCATCGGTCTCTTCTCGACGCTGATGGGCATCGGCGGCGGCGTTTTCAACAACACCTTCATGACCTTCTTCGGCCGGCCGATCCACCAGGCTGTGGCTACCTCTTCGGGTGTCGGCACGTTGATCAGCATCCCCGGCGCCATCGGCTTCATCTGGGCCGGCTGGGGCGCGGCCGGCCTGCCGCCGTTCTCGCTCGGCTACATCAACCTGCTCGGCGTGCTGCTGGTCATTCCGGTGACGATCTGGACGGCGCCGATCGGCGTCAAGATCGCCCACGCCGTGTCCAAGCGGAAGCTCGAGGTCGGCTTCGGCATCTTCCTCATCGTCGTCGCCGGCCGCTTCTTCCTCAGCCTGCTGTGATGCTCAGCGCCTGAGCGTCAGCCGGTCGCCGGAAAACTCGAAGGAGGCGAGGGCGTCGAGCACGTTCATGCCGAGGAGGCTGCGATCGAGCGCGCCGTCCTCGGCAACGAGCGCATGCACCTGATGCTCGACGATCGGCCCGATCGCGACTTCGGCGATCCGGATCGGCGCGGCGAAGGTGCGCCCGTTCGCCGTCTCGATCGGCGTCGAGAAGACGAGCCGGGCCGGGTCGATGCCGACCCGTGCCGCGTCGCGCGCCGTCAGCGTCATCAGGCTCGCCCCGGTATCGACGAGGAAGTCGACGCCGACCCCTTCGACAGTCGCCGTGACGTTGAAATGGCCGTCGTCGGAGCGCATCACCGTGACCGTCGCGCCGTCACCGGTCTGGCGGGCGATCGGCGTGCCGGGCGAAAGCGCGCCGAGCATCCGGAGGCCGAAGGATTCCAGCTCCGGCCGGTAGGCATAGAGCGCGACGAGGACGAGGGCGATGACGAGCCAGATCGCCGCCGCGCCGAGGTTCTCGCCGAGCCGGCCGCGCCCGAACATGCCGCCGCCGACGAAGACGACGAGCGCCGAGAGCATGGTGACACGGGCGAAATCGTCGCTCGGCAGGCCGAGCATCGAGCCGCGATCGCCGAAGGCGAGGAGGGCGACGAGGGCGATGGCGACGATCGCCAGGGCGATGTAGGCGCTCTTTCGCATGCCGCTACTGCTGCTGTTGCTGGGCCATGGCGAGACGGCGGACCGCTTCGACGCGCCGCTGCGACAGGCCGGCCATGACGCGCCGGCGCTCGTCCTCGCTCATCGTGCCCCAGGCGCCGATCTCGGCGAGCGTGCGGCCGCAGCCGAGGCAGAGCCCGGTGCGCTCGTCCATCTTGCAGACCTTGGTGCAGGGGCTGGAAATCGCGCTCAAGACCATCGGACCCTTTTCTTCGCCGGCGTGGAACGATAGAGCATTCCGCATCGCAGCGGAAATGGGGTCGATGCCCCCGCGCTGCCAGAGCCAATCCGCAAGGATCGCCATCTCTCCCCTCTCGGCGATCCCTTCTGCCGACCGCCGAGGAAAGAGACAGCCGATGGCCGCCGATCGCCCGTTCGACGATATCCGCAATCTGGTGGCGCGACTGCCCGGACCCGATACCGGCGCTGCTGCCAGGGCCGTGGCGCGCTTGGGTGACGAGGCCGGTTCGGCCGAACGCCTCGGCCGCGCCCGCGACATCGTCGCCTGGCTCGCCACCTGGATCGGCGATCCGCAGCCGCGCGTCGACCGTCCGCTGGTCGCGGTCTTCGCGGCGAGCGGCACGGTCGCCACAAGGACCGGCGAGGGCGACCCGGTGGCCGCCACCCGCGCCCGCGTCACCGCGCTCACCGACGGCTCCGCCCTCGTCAATCACGTCTGCGCGACGCAGGATCTCGGCCTCAAGGTGTTCGAGCTCGCCGTCGAGGTGCCGACGCCCGATATCGTCGCGGCCAATGCCTTCGACGAAAACGGCTGCGCGGCGACCTTCGCCTTCGGCATGGAGGCGGTCGCCGGCGGCAACGATCTGCTGGTGCTGTCCTCGACCGGCGCCGGTGGCGATGTCGCCGCCGCCGCGCTCGTCGCAGCGCTCGGCGCCGACGGCGAGGGCTGGCTCGACGAGGCCGGCCGGGTCGCCGCCGCGGCGGCGCGCGCCCGCGTCGCCGCAAAGAGCGGCGATGCCCTCGACACGCTGCGCCGGACCGGCTCGCGCGAGATCGCGGCCCTTGCCGGGGCGATCGTCGCGGCCCGTTACGAGCGCGTTCCCGTCATCCTCGACGGTATCCCGGCGCTCGCCGCGGCGGTCCTGCTGAAGGGCCTCGACGCGAGCGCCATCGACCATTGCCTGCTCGCCGAAGTGCCGGCCGGCGCTGCCGCCGTTGCCGCCGCGCTCGGCCTGCGTCCGCTGCTCGACATGGGGCTTGGCGAGGGCGCGGCCGGCGCCATGGCCGCGACGCTGGTGCGCGCCGCGGCGAGCGCCGTCGAAAGCCTCACCGAGGGCCGGGACGAGAACTGAGAAGGGTCTGCGCGAGACCGGCGCTCAGGCGCTGCGGGCGAGGCGCGCCCGCCGCACGGCCCGCCGCGCGGTGCGGGAATCGGCCTCTTCGTCGATCGGCCCGAGCGCTTCCATGACGCGGGTGCGCGGGAACGTGACGATGACTTCGGTGCCTTCGCGCAGCTTGGAGTGGAACTCGAAATTGCCGCCGTGCATCTTGACCAGCGCCTGAACGATCGGCAGGCCGAGGCCGGTGCCCGGTTCGGCCGACTTGATCGCCACGGAGCCCTGGCCGAAGGCCGACAGCACCGTCGGGATTTCCTCCTCCGGCACGCCCGGCCCGCTGTCCTTGACGGCGATGTACTGGCCGCCGCCGGCGGTCCAGCCCACCTTCAGCCAGATCTGGCCGCCGGTCGGCGTGAACTTGATGGCGTTCGACAGGAGGTTCAGCACCACCTGGCGGATCGCCCGCTCGTCGGCCCAGAGCCGCGGCAGGCCCGGCTCGAACTGCTCGGTGATCTGCAGGTTCTTGTTCTTCGCCTTGATCTGCAGGAGGTAGTGGCAGTCCTCGACGATGTGGCTGAGCGTGACCGCCTCCTCGTTGAGTTCGTGCCGGCCCGCCTCGATGCGCGACAGGTCGAGGATCTCGTTGATGAGGTTGAGCAGGTGCTGGCCGCTCGAATGGATGTCGTTGGCGTAGTCCTTGTACTGCTGGTTCGGCAGCGGCCCGAACACCTCCGACTTCATCACCTCGGAAAAGCCGAGGATGGCGTTGAGCGGGGTGCGCAGCTCGTGGCTCATGGTGGCCAGGAAGCGCGACTTGGCAAGGTTCGCTTCCTCGGCGCGACGCCGCGATTCGTCCGAGATCGCCTTGGCCTGCTCGAGTTCGCCGATCAGCGAATCCTTCTCGGCCCGGTATTCCAGCATCGTCAGCGAGGTCTTCTGCACCCGCCCGGCGAGGACGAGGAAGAACACATGCGCGCCGAGCGCCATGATCGCCATGGCGAGATAGAGCGAATCGCCGCGCAGGCCGAAATGCAGCGCCAGCACGGCGGCGAGCGGCGTCGTCGAGGCGACCACCGCCGAGGGCAGGTTGCTCGACAGCATGGTCGAGACGGCGATGATCACCAGCATCGCGCCGAACTCGAAGATCTCGAGCGCGGCCGGCGCGTCGGCGTGCGGCGCCACCACCATCGCCCCGGCCCAGGTCATGCCGTGCAGCAGCTCGGCAAGGGTGAAGCGGGTGCGCCAGGCGCGCAGGGGAGCGTCCGGCCGGGCGGTCTTCTCGAACCGCGAGCACAGGAAGAGAACGAGCGCGTGGACGCAGAGGGTGACCATCAGCCAGGAGCCGGCCGTGACGTGATCGCCCGGAACCGACAGCGCACCGGCCATCACCAGCGCGAAGACCGGCATGGCGAACGAGGCGCCCTGACGGTTCTTGGCGTACATCAGCATCAGCTCGAAATCGAACTGCGGCCGGGTGCCGGTGTCGGAATTGAGCTGCTCGCGAACGTCCTTCAGGGTGCGCGACACCGCGCGCCGGCGATCCGATCGCTGCCGGTTGAGCACGGCCTTGTCCGCGCTATTCTGAACGGCGGAATCGCTCATCGCGATCGAACTCCCACGGGACCCCCAATGCGTCCAAACCGAGCCCCGCGCCGTCATGGACGCGTGACCGCCAGATTTTTCTCCGACAAGGCTTAAGAGTTGCCTCAAAAACATGGTTAACCAGCGGTTAAGACGCAGCACGGCAAGCCGGCGCGGGGGCGATTTCCTGAGGCGCCGCCTCGACTTGTGGGGTGCGCTGGCGGTCGTTGCCGGATTGCTTCTCGTCGGCGTCCTCCTGAAGGAAAAGGCCGGCCCCGAGGTTGCCGGCAATGCCGTCGCCGCCGATGGCGACAGCCTGCGCATCGGCGGCGAGCGCATCCGCCTCGTCGGCATCGACGCGCCCGAGCTCGATCAGGTCTGTTTTCGCAACGGGACCGAATGGCCCTGCGGCCGGCAATCGAAGGATCACCTGAAGCGCCTCGTCGCCGGCGCCACGGTCGTCTGCCTCGGCGAGGGGCGCGACCGTTTCGACCGGGTGCTCGGTCGCTGCCGGGTCGGCGAGGTCGATCTCAATGCCGCCCAGGTGCGCGCCGGCTGGGCGCTCGCCTATGGCGACTACGACCTCGAGGAAGCCGAGGCCGAGCGCGACCGCGCCGGCGTCTGGCAGGGAACCTTCGAGCGCCCGCGCGACTGGCGCGCGATCCATGGCGAGATGGTGCCGGACTTGTGAGTTGCGCCGATGCGGCCGCCATGGTCGAGTGGCGCGGCCAAGAACGATCGGGAGGACGGACCGACATGAAGCTGCTCGATGCGGTGAAAGCGCCAAACCCGCGCCGCGTGCGCATCTTCCTTGCCGAGAAGGGCGTCGTCGTGCCGAGCGAGATGGTCGACCTTGCCGGCAAGGAGCATCGCGGCGAGCGCTTCCGGGAGATCAACCCGCAGCGTCAGGTGCCGGTCCTCGTCCTCGACGACGGCACGGCGATCGCCGAGACGATGGCGATCTGCCGCTACATCGAGGAAATCCACCCCGAGCCGGACCTCTTCGGCGCCGACCCGGTCGAGCGCGCCAAGGTCGAGATGTGGAACCGCTTCGTCGAACTCGGCGTCTTTTCCCAGGTCTCCTTCGTCTTCCGCCACGGCCATCCCGGCATGGCCGGCTTCGAGGTGCCGCAGGTCGCCGACTGGGCCGAGGTCAATCGCGGCCGCGCCCTCGAACAGCTCGCCTGGCTCGACGGCGAACTCGGCAGGCGGGCCTTCGTTGCCGGCGACCGCTTCACCGTCGCCGACATCACCCTGCTCGTCGCCGTCGATTTCATGCGCGCCGCCAGGATCGCCCTGCCCGAGGACCTCGCCAATCTCAAGCGCTGGTATGCCGAGGTCTCGGCCCGGCCGAGCGCCGCGGCCTGACCGGCCGTCATGTGACCGAACGCGCCTGCGGTGAAGGGCCGTTGCGGTATATCTTATTGGTGTGGGGGCCGCGAACGGGAGAGTGATCATGCGCGCGATATTCTTCGGGATGGCTGCATCGGCCTTCGGCCTCGCATCGGCGGCGGCGCTCGCCGGACCGGCCGCTTGTGGCCCCGCCGGCGCCTCGCTGCATTTCGATGTCTCCTTCAAGGGTACCGGTGCCGCCAGCATCGTGATCCTGCGCGAACCCGACGGCGCCGTCATGGCGAAGTTCGACAATGTCGCCGCCGGCTTCGGCATGGGCGGCATGTCCGGCATGCCGCCGATCCCCATGCCGCCCGGCATGAGCGGAATGTCCGGCATGTGGGGCATGTGGGGCATGTCCGGCATGGGCGGCACGCCCGGTATGTCGGGCATGGGCTTTGGCGCCTCGACCGCGATGTGGCAGGCGCCGGCAGCGCCCCGGCCGACCTGCTATCGGGTCGTCGGCTATGTCGGCGAGGCGCCGGCCGAGAAGCGCGAGGCGGTCTGGCGCATCGCCGACGACACGGCGGTCTTTGCCGGTCTCGACGATACCCGCGAGGCGATCCGCGTCATCGTCTCGGCCGGGGCCTTCCACCCGGTCTTCGAGCCGCGATGACGGCGGGCGGCGACCTCGACTGCCTCGCCGCGGAAATCGCCGCCTGTCGCATCTGCCGCGAGGCGCCACGGGCGGCGCCGCTGCCGCACGAGCCGCGCCCCGTCGCCCATCTCTCGGCAACGGCGCGGCTCTGCGTCTGCGGTCAGGCGCCGGGCACCCGCGTCCATGCCAGCGGCATCCCCTTCGACGATGCGTCCGGCGACCGGCTGCGCGACTGGATGGGCATCGGCCGCGCCGAGTTCTACGACCGCGCGCGGCTCGCCATCGTGCCGATGGGCTTTTGCTTTCCCGGCCTCGATGCCAAGGGCGGCGACCTGCCGCCGCGCCGCGAATGCCGGGAGACCTGGCACGACCGCGTCTTTGCCGCGATGCCGCAGCTCGAACTCGTGCTCGTCATCGGCCGGTACGCGCAGGACTATCACCTCGGCCCGGCCCGCGGCCGCTCGCTGACCGAGACGGTGGCCGGCTGGCGGGCGATCTTCGAGGCCGAAGCCCGGCCGCGCCGCCTGCCGCTGCCCCATCCTTCCTGGCGCAACACCGGCTGGCTGAAGAAGAACCCGTGGTTCGAGGCCGACGTGCTGCCGGTGCTGCGCGCCGAGGTCCGCCGCCTGATCCCGTCGTGATCGAGAGAAAAAATTTCCGTCAGCCGGTGGCGGGTTCGCCGCCGACGCAATAAAATTGCGCCTAATGCGCAAATCTCTCGCGCCGCGGAGACGCCCATGATCGACCGCATCGATCGCCGCATCCTCGACATCCTGCAGCACGACGCGACGCTGCCGGTCGCCGAGATCGCCAGGAAGGTCGGGCTCTCGACGACGCCCTGCTGGCGCCGCATCCAGAAGCTCGAGGAGGAGGGCGTCATCGAGAAGCGCGTCGCCCTCCTCGACCAGAAGAAGGTCAACGCCAAGGTGACCGTCTTCGTCTCGGTGACCACCAACCGCCACGAGGGCGACTGGCTGGAGCGCTTCGCCGCCGCCGTCGACGAATTCCCCGAGGTCGTCGAGTTCTACCGGATGAGCGGCCAGATCGACTATCTCCTGCGCGTCGTCGTGCCCGACATCGAGGCCTATGACCGTTTCTACAAGCGGCTGATCTCGAAGATCGAGCTCTCCGACGTCAGCTCCTCCTTCGCCATGGAGCAGATCAAGTTCACCACCGCCCTGCCGCTCGACTATATCGAGGAGGGCAAGGGGTAGGGGACGTCCGGCAGGCAACCGGCACCGGCCCGTCCGGGCGCGATCCGGTGGCCGGCCGTTTCGATCCCGGTGCACGAGGCAGAGAAAATTGGTCTCGAAACCGAAGCTCGCGGCGATCGTCAGGGCCGCCAATCTCGTCGGGATCGGCGTCGCGGTCGCGAGCATCGTCCTGCCGCCGCAATGGGGTCTCGGCCCGGGCGCCCAGGCCGCCGCCGGAATCGGCGTGCTGATGGCCGTGCTCTGGGTGACCGAGGCGGTCCCCCTCGCCGTGACCGCGCTCGTCCCGGTCGTTCTCTTTCCGCTTGCCGGCATCGCGTCGGTCGCGGATCTGTCGGCGTCCTACGCCGACCCGGTGGTCTTCCTGTTCCTCGGCGGCTTCCTGATCGCGCGGGCGATCGAGAGATGGAACCTCCACCGGCGGCTCGCCTTCTCCATCCTGGCGAGGACCAACGGCGATCCGGCGCGGATCGTCCTGTCGATCATGGCGGTCACCGCCTTCCTCAGCCTGTGGATCAGCAACACGGCGGCGGCGATGGTCGCGGCCCCGATCGCCGCCTCGATCGCCGCGGTCCGCGCAAAGGACGACGGCTTCGGCGCCGCCCTGATGCTCGGCGTCGCCTATTCGGCGACGATCGGCGGCATGGGATCGCTGATCGGGACGCCGCCGAACGCCCTCTTCGCCGCCTATATGGAGGAGGCGCACGGCGTCGTCATCGGCTTTGCCGAATGGATGCTCGTCGGTCTGCCGGTGGCGATCATCCTTTTGCCCGTCACCTGGCTCGTTCTGACGCGCCTCTCGTTCAGGCTCGAGCCGGAACCGCTGACGATCGAGTTCTGCCGCAGCGAGCCGATGCGCGCCGGCGAGCGACGGGTCGCCCTCGTTGCCGCGGCGACCGCACTCGGCTGGATCCTGCGGCCGGTCCTTGCCGGCCTCTTTCCAGCCCTCGGCTTGAGCGATGCGGTCATCGCCATGGCCGGCGCGCTGGCGCTCTTCCTCGTTCCCTCGGGCGAGGGGCGCGGCGGTCGCCTCCTCGACTGGGAGGCGGCCGCGACCATCCGCTGGGACGTGCTGATTCTCTTCGGCGGCGGCCTCTCGCTCGCCGCGGCGATCGACGGCACCGGCCTTGCCGGCTGGATCGGCGGGCGGGCCGAGGCGCTGCAGGGACTGCCGCCGCTGCTGATCCTCGTCGTCATCGCGGCGATCATCGTCTATCTCGGCGAACTCGCCTCGAACACCGCGATGGCGGCGATCTTCCTGCCTGTCGCCGGCGCCGCCGCGGTCGGCATCGGTGTCGCGCCCCTCGACTTCGCGCTTCCCGTCGCGCTCGCCGCCTCGATCGGCTTCATGCTGCCGGTGGCGACACCGCCGAACGCCATCGTCTTTGCGAACCCGGCGGTGACGCGCTCGAACATGCTCCGCGCCGGCCTGCCGCTCGACCTCGTCGGCATCGCCGTCGCCCTGATCGTCGGGGCATTGGTCGGCCCGCTGGTGTTCTGAGAGGGGCGCGCCGGCTTTGGCGCGAGCGGCCGGGATGGGTGTCTCGTGGCGTCGGGGTGGAGAGGGAGAGGAAAGAGGTGGGGTGCCGGCTGGGCGTAACGCACGATCTGCCGTGACCGAGAGTATCAGCGTTTCTCTCTCAGACTCCGCCATCGGTCACCAGCTCCAGTGCTGCCGGATACTATCCAAGGAAAGGTGTGATCATGGTTGGTGAAAAATATTTCTGATTGGCCATTGCGCAGTACATACGGTAGATTTCCCCATATTGCCCCTTCACTTAGAAGCTTTCGAAATTTTGAAATGCTGCCGAATTTTTTGATGTCAAAGTATAAATTGCTTTCTTTTCCTGGGTCTGGCCAATACATATTCAGATGAGAGACAATAAAAGATAGGTCTTCATCTCCGATTTGTGTTTTGTCTGTCAAGTCGATTATTCTCAGCTTATCTGCATCGACCGGTGCGTGTCTCTTAAGTTCTGCAAGTTCAACAGTGCAATGAGGTGTAGAAAAAACAGTATACCCATCCATATTTATCTTGCATAATGTAGTGTAAGTGTCGGATAGGTTTATATGGCTCCAGGACAATGATGTCATGTTCTGGTCTATCATTGATGCCGATACATGTATTATTCTGTGACCTTGGTCTCTTAGATAGGATAATACTGGAGCAAAATCTCGATCACTGGAAATTAAAGCCATGTATTCATGCTCCTTCATGGCGGAGTGCTTAATCATTTCAACTGCAAGCAGGACGTCGACCCCGGCTTCCGATTTTGCTCGGTTCGATTGGCCGCACTTTGCGCAACGAACAGAGGATGTTTTTGAAATTCGTTCCTGAAAGTCAAAAAATAGCCCAGGAAGAGATCAGAATTCATCGATAGTCCGTTTTATAAATTTGTATTCTTTGTGATTTGATTTCGGGTACGAACCGAATACATAACAGCCGGCCATTTCTCCTGTAGTCTCATCGGTGTATCCAGATCTTGTCTTGTTAAGAACGAAATCCGCCAAAGCGTCCCATCGAACTTCTAAATCAAACATCTTTGATTGATTCCGTGCATTTACAACGACGTTCCAAAAATCAACAAATATTTTAACGCGCCGTTTGTTTGCTTGAATGACTCGAACTGTATCTCTCATAGGCAATATCTTTCCTCCGTTATTCTGGATGCCAAGAAGGGGAGAATTTAGAATTTATAGTAATTTTGCCGATATGATAAGATTAAGCAGCGATTTTTCTCCAGAAAATCCGCTCAACCAAATCGAACAATGGGCTGCATCATCATGCGTCTCACCACTCGATGCGGCGGGCGCACCCCGCGCCCTCACGCCCGCGCCGTCGCCGGTTCCGCGAAGGCGACATGCACGACTGCCCGGTGTCCGGACAGTGCGTCGAGGACGTTGACGAGAACATCGAGACTGATCGAGCTGATCCGGCCGTTCCTGATCCGCGACATTTGCGAGCGCGAGATGCCGGCAATCTCGCCGGCCCGGGTCGCGCCGAGGTCGCGTTCGCGAAGGATGCCGAGGATCGCCGTCAGGATCTCGGCCTTCAACGCCTTCGACGCGGCGGCCGGGTCTTGCCGGTCCGCGAACGGATTGTCGGTGCCGCGAACGAGTTCGAGATCATCCATTCGACAAAGCCTCCTTCAGGCGTTTCAGTCTCTCGCGGATGACGTCCATTTCCTTCTGCGGCGTCTTGATCCCGCTCGTCGACTTCTTCTGGAACGCGTGGATCACCCAGATGTCGTTGCCGATCTGCGTCAGATAGACCGCCCGGTAGGCATCCTTGCGATGGCGCAGCGCGATCTCGTAGACGCCCGGTCCGAGATGCTTCATCTGCTTGATCGACCCGGTCGTCTCGCCGCGCGCCGCCGCGAACAGACTTGCATCGATGTCGTCGATGACCGGTTGCGGGAACGCGAGATATTCCTTTCGCGCAGCTTTGACCCAGCAGACGTTCCGGCTCATGAGGCCGGACTGTGCAATATTTTGCACGTATCGTCAATGAATCGGAACGCAAAACGGCCCGGCGGTTTCCCGCCGGGCCGTCTTCATGTTCGGTGAGGTTCGGTGCGCCGCGCCGCGGGGCGGGCGCGTCCGATCCTCAGTTCTCGACGACGATCTTCGGGGCGGCCTTGGCGCCGCCGCGCTTGGCCTGCAGATCGGCCCAGACCCGCGCCGCGATGTCCTTGTAGATCTTGGCGTGCGGGCCGTCCGGCTCGGCCGCGACCACCGGCGTGCCGGCGTCGGACTTCTCGCGGATGTCCATGTGCAGCGGCACTTCGCCGAGGAACGGCACGCCGAGGCGCGTCGCTTCGGCCTTGGCGCCGCCGGTGCCGAAGATGTTCGAGCGCGTGCCGCAGGACGGGCACAGGAAATAGCTCATGTTCTCGACGACGCCGAGGATCGGCACGTCGACCTTGCGGAACATGGCGATGCCCTTGCGTGCGTCGATGAGCGCGAGGTCCTGCGGGGTCGAGATGATGACCGCGCCGGCGAGCGGCACCTGCTGGGCCATCGTGAGCTGGGCGTCGCCCGTGCCCGGCGGCATGTCGACCACCATCACGTCGAGCTCGCCCCAGGCGACGTCGCGCATCATCTGCGTCAGCGCCGACATGACCATCGGGCCGCGCCAGATCATCGGCGTGTCTTCCTCGACGAGGAAGCCGATCGACATGACCTCGAGGCCGAAGCCCTTCATCGGCGCGAGCTGGCTCTCGTTGGCCGCCTGCGGCTGGTCGGTGATGCCGAGAAGGCGCGGCATCGACGGGCCGTAGATGTCGGCGTCGAGCACGCCGACCTTGAGGCCGAGCGCCTTGAGGCCGAGGGCGATGTTGATCGCGCTCGTCGACTTGCCGACGCCGCCCTTGCCGGAGGCGACGGCGATGATCGACTTGACGTTCGGCAGGTCGGCCTGGGCGCCGTGGGAGCCGCCCGAGGGGGCGGCCTGCTGCGGCGCCGGGGCCGCCTTGCCCTGGGCCTGCGCCCGGTCGGCGGTCAGCGCCACCATCACCTGCTCGACGCCGGGAATGTCGGCGACGACCTGCTCGGCCGCCTCGCGCAGCGGCTCGAGCTCGAAAGCCCGCTCCGGATCGACCGAAATCGAAAAGATGACCTTGCCGCCATTGATGACGATTTCGGAGACCAGCCCGAGCGAGACGATGTCGCCCTCGAGGTTCGGGCCCTTGACCCGCCTCAGCTCTTCGAGAATCCGGTCCTTGGTGACTGCTGCCATTGCGCGCTTCCCCGCCTGTGCTTCGAATGAAAGGATCCTGGAGGATCCATGATCCATGACGTGGCGCTAATGTAATGCCCGACTTCGCCGGGTCAATCGCGGCCAGGCGAGGAATCTTGCGACCTTCTGGCCCGGTCGCATTTTCGCGTCGGAACCGCCGAAGGGGAGGATTGAAAGATGATCCGTGCGCACTCCGTGCTCCTCGCCGTCCTCGGATGTCTCGCGCTGGCGAGTGCCGCCGCGGCGGAGGACTTGCGCTGGACGCGCTACGACAATGCCCGCTTCGGCTATTCGATCGACGTGCCGGCGGGTCTCTTCGCCATGCAGCCGGCACCGGAGAACAATGACGGCCGCGATTTTTCCGGTCGCGACGGGCGCTCCCACCTCGTCGTCTGGGGCTCGTACAACGCCCTCGAGCAGAGCCCGGCCGAATACGCCGCGTTCCTTTCCGAGGATGCCGGCTTCGGCCGCGTCACCTACAAGGTGGTGAAGCGCGACTGGCTGGTGCTCTCCGGCTATCGGCCGAGCCCGCGCTCCGACAAGCCGAGCGAGCGCATCTTCTACATGCGCGTGATGTTCAACCGCGACCATTCGGCGATGTCGCATTTCGAGATCTCCTACGAGGCCGAGGACAAGGCCCGGTTCGATCCCGTCGTCGCCCGCCTCGTCGCGACGCTGACCGCCCCTGCCGACGATTGATCGAGGCGCTTGCCTCTTGCCGGGCCGCCCACCCGCCTCATAACGTGGCGACGGGCAAATCGGGCGGCTTTGGGGAGGGCAGCCATTGCGGGAATTCGAGATCGCGCCGACGCCGGACGATCCGCGCCTGTCCGTCGCCGTCGCCGGCGTCGACGAGACCGGGGCGGCGGTCGACGTGCGCGTCGTTACCGAGCGGCCGCTGACGATCTTCCTCAATGCGCAGGAGATCGTGACGGCGATGACGATCGGCGACCATCCCGATCTTCTCGCCGTCGGCTATCTGCTCAATCAGCACATGCTGAAACCCGACGACGTCATCCGCGCCATCGAGCACGACGCCGACCTCGGCGCCATCGTGGTGCGCACCGAGAGGAAGACCAACTACGAGGAGAAGCTGAAGAAGAAGGTGCAGACCTCGGGCTGCGCGCAAGGGACCGTCTTCGGCGACCTGCTGGAAAGCCTCGACGATATCGCGCTGCCGCCCGGCGGCGAGCTGCGCACCTCCTGGCTCTATGCGCTGGCGAAAAAGATCAACACCGTGCCGAGCCTCTATCTCGCCGCCGGCGCCATTCACGGCTGCGTGCTCTGCCGCCGCGACGAGCCGCTGGTCTATATGGAGGACGTCGGTCGCCACAATGCGGTGGACAAGATTGCCGGCTACATGTTCATGAACGGCATCGATCCCGCCGACAAGATCTTCTACACCACAGGCCGGCTTACCTCTGAAATGGTCATCAAGACGGTGAAGATGGGCATTCCCGTGCTCGCCTCGCGCTCCGGCTTCACCGCCTGGGGCGTCGAGCTCGCGCGCAAGGCCAACCTCACGGTGGTCGGCCGGCTGCGCGGTCGCCGCTTCGTCGCGCTTTCGGGGCTCGAGCGCATCGTCTTCGACGCGCCGCTCCATGCCGTCGAGGACGAGCACGCCCGCCACCGCCGCAAGAGCGCCGGGCCGGATGGGGAGGGCGCCGCGTGAACCGGCCGTTCCCGCATATCGCCGGCATCGTTCTCGCCGGCGGCCGCTCGACCCGCATGGGCGGGCACGAAAAGGCACTCCTCGACCTCGCCGGCCGGCCGATGCTCGCCCACGTCGTCGCCCGCGTCGCACCGCAGGTCGCCCGTCTCGCGATCAACGCCAATGGCGATCCGGCACGGCTTTCCGCCTTCGGCCTTGCCGTCGTCGCCGACACCGTCGCCGGCCATGCCGGTCCGCTCGCCGGCCTCCTTGCCGGCCTCGAATGGGCAAAGGCAGAAATGCCGGACGCCCGGGCGCTCCTCACGGTTGCCGCCGACACGCCGTTCCTGCCCGCCGATCTCGTCACGCGGCTCGAGGCGGCGAGCGCCCGCGGCAGCGCCATCGTGCTCGCCCGCTCGGCCGCCGGCCTGCACCCGGTCATCGGCCTGTGGCCGGTCGCGCTCGCCGACGACCTCGCCCTCTGGCTCGCCGACCCGGACAACCGCAAGGTTCGCCGCTTCGTCGATCGTCACCCGAGCGCCGATCTCGTCTTTGCCGATCTCGAAATCGCCGGCACGACCGTCGACCCGTTCTTCAACGTCAACACGCCCGGCGACCTCGCGACCGCCGCGTCCATCCTGGAGAGACTTGCGTGACCCCACCGCTTTTCGGCGTCACCGGCTGGAAGAACTCCGGCAAGACCACCCTCGTCGAGCGCCTCGTCACCGAGCTCACCGCGCGCGGCTACCGCATCTCGACGATGAAGCACGCCCACCATGCCTTCGACATCGACCACGAGGGCACCGACAGCTATCGCCACCGGGCGGCCGGCGCCGTCGAGGTGGCGCTCGTCTCCGGCTATCGCTGGGCGCTGATGCACGAGATCCGCGACGATGCCGAGCCCGCGATGGAGGACATCCTGCGCCGCATGGATCCCTGCGACCTCGTCGTCATCGAGGGCTACAAGCGCCAGGCCCATCCCAAGATCGAGGTGCGCCGCAAGGGCGCCCGCCGCGACCGGCCGCTCGCCGCCGACGACCCCAACATCGTCGCCATCGCCACCGATCATGCGACCGGCGACGAGGGCGTTCCGGTCTTCGACCTTGACGACGTGGCCGGGATCGCCGATTTCATCGTATCGTTCACGAAGCTGCCGGAACGGGGTAATGGCTGACCACATCCACGCCAACGACTGCTGCTTCCGCGTCGACGAGCGCCTGATGCGCCACGACGAGGCACTGGCGCTGCTCGAGGCGCGCATCGTTCCTGTCGCCGCCGCCGAGGACGTGCCGATCGGCGCCTGCCACGGTCGGGTCCTTGCCGAGCCGATCGTCGCGCCGCGCAACGTGCCGCTGACCGACAACTCCGCCGTCGACGGCTTCGCCTTCGCCCATGCCGATTATGTCGCGACCGGTGGCCGCCTGCCGGTCGCCCTGCGCATTCCCGCCGGCCATGTCGATGCCGGCGACCTGCCGGCCGGCACGGCCGCGCGCATCTTCACCGGCGCGCCGATGCCGGCGGGGGCCGACACCGTCGCCATGCAGGAGGACTGCCACCTCGACGGCGACGCCGTGGTCGTGCCCGGCGGCCTGAAGCCCGGCGCCAACCGGCGCAAGGCCGGCGAGGACCTCAAGGCCGGTACCGTCATGATCGAGCCGGGCGCGCGCCTGAGGCCCCAGGAACTCGCCGCCATCGCCTCGACCGGCCACGACCTCGTGCGCTGCTTCGCGCCGCTGAAGGTCGCCGTCGTCTCGACCGGCGACGAGATCGTGCGGCCGGGCGAACCGATCGTGCCGGGCCAGGTCTACGACGCCAATTTCTTCCTTATCTCGGCGCTGCTCGAGACCCTCGGCGCCGCCGTCACCGATGTCGGCGTGCTGCCCGACCGGCGCGACGTCGTCGAGGACACGCTCGCCCGCCTCGCCGAGAGCCACGACGTGATCGTCACCTCGGGCGGTGCCAGCATCGGCGAGGAGGATCACCTCGTTGCCGCGCTCGAGAGCCTCGGTGAGCGCCACCTCTGGCGCCTCGCCATCAAGCCGGGCCGGCCGGTGACCTTCGGCAATATCGGCCGGGCGGTCTTCCTCGGCCTGCCGGGCAATCCGGTCGCCGCCATGGTCACCTTCCTCAATTACGGCCGTCCGGTGCTCGAACGGCTCGCCGGGGCGAGCTGGCGCGAGCCGAACCACTACCTGCTGCCGGCCGATTTCGAGATCGCATCGAAGAAGGGCGGCCGCCGCGAATTCCTGCGCGGCATTCTCGGCCGCGACGAAGACGGCCGGCCGGTGGTGCGCAAATATCCGCGCGACGGCTCGGGCATCATCACGAGCCTGCGCGAGGCCGACGGCCTCATCGTCGTTCCCGAGGAGGTCGAGCAGGTCGGGCGCGGCGAGCCGGTGATGTTCATCCCGTTCCCGGAATTCGGCATTCCGCCCCGTTGACCTTTCGTTGCCCAATGGTTGGGCAGCCGGCCGAAACCCCGTTGCATCGCTTTCCAAAATGGTGGGAATATGCCCGCCAAGCGCGCCCGCCGGTTGGTCGGTGGGCGGCAGGCTCGGATGCCACGTCAGATGGCAGGCGTCGAAACAGGGGAAAAACATGAGCATTCTGAAAAAGCTGGTGCTTGGTGCGGTGATCGCGATCGCTGCGGCCGGTGTCGCCGAAGCCAAGGAATGGAAGAAGGTCCGCATCGGCACCGAGGGTGCCTATCCTCCGTTCAACTTCTTCGATGCCGACAAGCAGCTCCAGGGCTTCGACATCGACGTCGCCAAGGCGCTCTGCGAGAAGATGGCGGTCGAGTGCGAATTCGTCGCCCAGGACTGGGACGGCATCATTCCCGCCCTCCTCGCCAACAAGTACGACGCGATCATCGCCTCGATGTCGATCACCGACGAGCGTCGTCAGCAGGTCGACTTCACCAACAAGTACTACTCCTCGCCGATCGCCTTCATGGTCCAGAAGGGCAAGATCGCCGACGTGACCGCCGCCGGCCTCACCGGCAAGGCCGTTGGCGCCCAGTCCTCGACCGTCAGCGCCAATTTCGTCGAGGACACCTACAAGGGCTCGAACGTCAAGCTCTACCCGACCCAGGAAGAGGCCAATCTCGACCTCGCCTCCGGCCGCCTCGACGCCATCGCCGTCGACAAGCTGGTCGGCTACGAGTGGCTGACCTCGACCGACGACGGCAAGTGCTGCGAATTCGTCGGCGAAGACGTCATGGACGAGAAGTATGTCGGTGAAGGCATCGGTATCGCCATCCGCAAGGACGACAGCGACCTTCGCGACATGTTCAACAAGGCGATCGAGGACATCCGCGGCGACGGAACCTACGAGAAGATCAACGCCAAGTACTTCCCGTTCTCGATCTTCTGATCGGACGACCTGAAACCCTGCCGCCGGCATTCGTGGGGAGTGCCGGCGGTGGGTGCAGCGCGCAGAAAGAGGCGGTTCGGCTCGCGGCAACGAGGCGTTCTCCGTCGAAGGGGAGGGGATGACGGAGCTGTTCGGCCTCTTGCAGTTCGGGTCTGAGGGCTGGGCCGACGAGCTGTTGGCCGGGACCTGGCTGACCATTCGCCTGGCGCTCGCCACGGTGCCCTTCGGGCTGATGCTCGGCCTTGCCGTCGCGCTCGCCAAGAACTCCCATTCCAGCGTCCTGCGCTTCGTCGGCAACGTCTTCACGACGGTCTTTCGCGGCCTGCCGGAACTCCTGACGCTGTTCATCGTCTATTACGGCGGCCAGATCCTCTTCCAGAAGATCGTCGCGCTGTTCGTCGACACCTATGTCGAGGTGTCGAGCTTCGTCGCCGGCATGGTCGCCCTCGGCGTCGTCTTCGCCGCCTATGCCAGCGAGGTGTTCCTCGCCGCCCTCAGGGCGATCTCCAAGGGCCAGATCGAGGCGGCGCGCGCCCTCGGCCTCAGCCGCGGCCTGACGCTGCGCCTCGTCATCATTCCCCAGCTCTGGCGCTACGCGCTGCCCGGCATCGGCAATCTCTGGCTGGTGCTGCTGAAGGACACCTCGCTCGTCTCGGTCATCGCCCTCGACGACCTGCTGCGCCAGACCAAGGTCGCCGTCGGCGCCACCAAGGAGCCGTTCTTCTTCTACCTCGCCGCCTGCCTCATCTATCTCGTGCTCTCGATCGTCTCGAGCGTCTTCCTCGTCGCCATGGAGAAGCGGGCCAACCGTGGCCAGCGGAGGGTCGGGGCATGAACTGGGACCTCCTCCAGCGCTACGGCGTGCAGATGCTCGGCGGCCTCAACGTCACCCTCTCGCTCGTCGCCGTTTCGGTGACCCTCGGCGCGCTGCTCGCCCTGCCGGTGGCACTCGCCCGCATCAGCGATTCGAAGCTCCTGCGCGGCGTCTCCTTCTCCTACGTCTATTTCTTCCGCGGCACGCCGCTGCTCGCCCAGACCTTCCTCGTCTATTACGGCGCCGGCCAGTTCCGCGCCGAGCTCGAGGCCGTCGGCCTGTGGTGGCTGTTCCGCGAGGCCTATCTCTGCGCCATCCTCACCTTCACGCTGAACACGGCGGCCTATCAGGCCGAGATCCTGCGCGGCGCCATCCAGGCCGTGCCGATCGGCCAGTCCGAGGCCGCCGCCGCGCTCGGGCTGAAGGGCTGGACGACACTGCGCAAGATCATCCTGCCGCAGGCCTTCGTCATTGCCCTGCGCCCCCTTGGCAACGAGGTGATCCTGATGATCAAGGGCTCGGCGATCGCCAGCGTGATCACCGTCTACGATCTGATGGGCACGACCCGGCTCGCCTTCTCGCGCAGCTTCGATTTCGAGGTCTATCTGTGGGCGGCCGTGCTCTACCTCGTCGTCGTCGAGGTGCTGCGCCGGGTCTGGGACCGCCTCGAGATCCGCATCACCCGTCACATGCGCCCGGCCACCGCCAGGACGTGACGGCGCCCGCACGATCGGCTATGAGCGTTTCCTGACGAAGTGGAAGCCGGTTCGCGGTCGCAAACGCGACAGGACAAAGCCCCCCCCCCCCCGGGGGCTGCTCATCGATCCCGTCGAGGGATGACCGGTCCCCGGCGCGGCTGACGAACCCGGCAACGGCAATCGAGGAGCATCGGCATATGGCGAAAGTCGCTTTTCTCGGCCTCGGCGTCATGGGCTATCCCATGGCCGGCCATCTGAAGGTCAAGGGCGGTCACGACGTCACCGTCTACAACCGGACCGCGGAGAAGGCAGAAAAGTGGGTCGCCGAGTTCGGCGGCACCGCCGCGCCGACGCCGCGCGCCGCCGCCGAGGGCTGCGATTTCGTCTTTGCCTGCGTCGGCAACGACGATGACCTGCGGTCGGTGACGCTCGGGGCCGACGGCGCCTTCCACGGCATGAAGGCCGGCGCGGTCTTCGTCGACAACACCACGGCCTCGGCCGAGATCGCCCGCGAACTCGCCGCCGCCGCCGCCGAGCGCGGCTTCTCCTCCCTCGATGCCCCGGTCTCGGGCGGCCAGGCCGGCGCCGAGAACGGCGCCCTCACCGTGATGGTCGGCGGCGACGAGACGGCCTACGCCGCCGCCGAGCCGGTGATCCAGAGCTTTGCCCGCATGGTCGGCCTGATGGGCCCGGCCGGCGCCGGCCAGCTCACCAAGATGGTCAACCAGATCTGCATCGCCGGCCTCGTCGAGGGCCTCGCCGAGGCGATCCACTTCGCCCGGACCGCCGGCCTCGACGTCGAGAAGGTGATCGGCGTCATCTCCAAGGGCGCCGCCCAGTCCTGGCAGATGGAGAACCGCTGGAAGACCATGGACGCCGGCAAGTTCGATTTCGGCTTTGCCGTCGACTGGATGCGCAAGGACCTTTCGATCCTCCTCGCCGAGGCCCGCCGCAACGGCGCGAGCCTGCCGGTCACCGCCCTCGTCGACCAGTTCTACGCCGACGTGCAGAAGATGGGCGGCCGTCGCTGGGATACCTCGAGCCTCATCGCCCGCCTCGAGAAGAAGTGAGCCGCATCGGCGACTCGCCGGCCGGCGAGGCGACGACGGATGGCAACGAACGAACCCCGCGGCGCCCGCCGCGGGGTTTCGCATTTCTGTTTTTCCTTTTGAAAACAGATGCTTGCTGAGATCTTTCCGGCGGCGTGTCGCAACCGGACAGATTCTTGGAACAATATTCTATTCAGAAGCCGCTTGGGCCAAATTGGCGTGCTACAGAGTCCCGATATTCCTGAAATATTGGATTTATTTTGCGCAAACGGCGCTACGGCCGCTTGTTTGCGAAATGGATTTGCTGTCTAACGGGCGCGACAGACATTCGCTGGCGACCCTCCCGGCGCCACTTTGGAGACGACGACAATGACCAGGTTCAGCGCGTTCAGCCCCTCGATCGCAGTCGCGCCGCAGGTTTCCGATGCCGATTTCGCGACCATCGCCGGCCTCGGTTTCAAGTCGGTGCTCAATCTGCGGCCCGACGAGGAGACCGGCGAGTTCCTGCAGTCGGGCGACGCCGGCCACATGGCCCGCGCCTTCGATCTCGGCTACCGCCATCTGCCGGTGCATTGCCACTGCGTCACCGACGAGGAGCAGATCGACGCCTTCGTCGAGGCGCTCGCCGAACTGCCGCAGCCGGTCTTCGCCTACTGCAAGTCCGGCACCCGCGCCGCGATCCTCTGGGCGCTGGCGAGCGCCGGCCGCCTGCCGACCGAGGAGATCGTGCGCACCGCAGCCGTCGGTGGCTACGACATCTCGATCGCACTCGAGGATATCGAGGAGCGGGCCGGCGAGGCGATCCGCGTGGACGTCGGCGTGGAGAGCCATGTCGCGGTGTGATTTTCCCCCCACCGCGTCGTTGGAGCGTCCCGGTTGCCCCTCGGTGCCGGGGCGTTTCATTTTGCCCGGGCGGCAAGCCGCTCGCGCCGGAAGGTGTAGATGCCCGCGATCGTGACGACGGCGATGCCGACGAGACCGGCGGGCTTCGGCAGATCGCCCCAGACGAGCCAGCCGATGGCGATCGCCCAAAGGACGATCGAGTAGCGGAACGGCGCCACCACCGACATCTCGCCCGAGCGCATCGCGACGACGATGAAGAAATAGCCGCAATTGAGCAGCACCGCCGCGCCGGCGAGCATGAGGAGGTCGTGGCTGCTCGGCGGCACATAGGTCTCGGTCTGCACCAGCACCGCGCCCATCATCGTCACCGAAATGGCGGTGAGCGCCGTCAGCGTCATCGACGGGATCGCCTGCGGCACGCGCCGGGTGGCGAGATCCCTGAGCACGATGAACAGCACCGAGACGACCGCCAGCACCGAGGCGGCGTTGAAGTCGGCAAAGCCCGGCCGGATGATCAGCAGGACGCCGAGAAGGCCGGCGCCGACCGCCAGCCAGCGCCGCCAGCCGACGATCTCGCCGAGAAAGACGACGGCGGCGACCGTCGCGAACAGCGGCACCGCCTGCAGGATCGCCGTGACGTTGGCGATCGGCAGGCGAAAAAGCGCCGAGAGATAGAAGAAGGTCGCGCCGAGTTCGCCGACGATTCGAAGGGCGATCGCCGGTCGCAGATAGTGGTCGGGGCGGGGCATCGCGCCGGTAAATTTGGCGACGAGGAGCACCAGCGCCGTCGCCATCAGGCCGCGGATGAAGATGATCTCGCCGGTCGGCAGGTTGGCGCTCGCCAGCTTCACCAGCGTGTCGTTGCCGATGAAGAACGCCATCGAGGCGAGCATGGCGAAGATGCCGCGGGAATTCTCGGCGGCCGTCGCGATGACCGCCTGTGCCGCCGCCGCGACATCGGTGCTCTCGAAGGATGACGAGGGGTCCTCGGGCGTCCTGTCCAATCAGCCACCCGTGACCGACATGTGGCGGGCGACGGTGCCGCGCGTCTCCTGCCGCTCGATGACGAAGTCGTGGCCCTTCGGCTTGCGCCCGATCGCCTCGTCGATCGCCGCGCCGATGAGCTCGTTGCCCTCAGAGGCGCGCAAGGGAGCGCGCAGGTCGGCCGCGTCGTCCTGGCCGAGGCACATATAGAGCATGCCGGTGCAGGTGACCCGCACGCGATTGCAGGATTCGCAGAAATTGTGGCTCATCGGCGTGATGAAGCCGAGCCGGCCGCCGGTCTCGGCGATGCGGACATAGCGTGCCGGCCCGCCGGTGCGGTAGTCGCTGTCGACCAGCGTCCAGCGGCTCGAAAGATCGGCGCGCACCGCCGAGAGCGGCAGGTACTGGTCGTGGCGCTCGTCGCCGACCTCGCCCATCGGCATCGTCTCGATCATCGTCAGATCCATGCCGCGGCCATGCGCGAAGCGGATCATCTCGTCGAACTCGTCCTCGTTGAAGTCCTTGACCGCGACCGCGTTGATCTTGATCGCCAGGCCGGCCTTCTGCGCGGCGTCGAGCCCGTCCATCACCTTGCCGAAATCGCCCCAGCGGGTGATCGAGCGGAAGCGGTCCTCGCGCAGCGTGTCGAGCGAGACGTTGATGCGCCGGACCCCGGCATCGGCGAGCTCGCCGGCGAAGCGCGAGAGCTGCGAGCCGTTGGTGGTGACCGTCACCTCGTCGAGCGCGCCGCTCGCGAGATGGCGCGACAGCTGACGGAAGAAATGCATGATGTTCTTGCGCACCAGCGGCTCGCCGCCGGTGATGCGGATCCGCCTCACGCCCTTTTCGACGAAGGCGGTCGAGAGCCGGTCGAGTTCTTCCAGCGTCAGCAGGTCGCGCCGCGGCAGGAAGGTCATGTCCTCGGCCATGCAGTAGACGCAGCGGAAATCGCAGCGATCGGTGACCGAGACGCGCAGATAGGTCACGGCCCGCCCGAACGGGTCGACCATGGTTCCCTGACCGTCATGCGCCGTAGAACTCGTCACGCGGCCTCTCTCCGGATGGCTTGCGCCAGCGATTGCGGGGTCTTGGACAGTCGTGTCGCGTAACACTAGATCACTCCGCTCGCCAGTCAAATGGTCCATTGGGCGCCTTTCTCGCGGGACCCGCCGTCGCAGGCGCATGCTGGGGGCTTGCCGGATGGCACGCCCCCGCCTAGATGGTCATCGACAAGGCCGCTGATGGCCAATCGTTATCATCGAGAGGGAGGGATCGACTTGACCGAAGGCAAGGTCTGGCCGACTGAAATCAAGCTGCGGAAGGACCGGCGGTTGCTGACCGTCGCCTTCGACGACGGTACGTCCTACGACCTGCCGGCCGAGGCGTTGCGCGTTCTTTCGCCGAGCGCCGAGGTGCAGGGCCACAGCCCCGACCAGAAGAAGACGGTGCCCGGCAAGAAGAATGTCGAGATCGTCGGCGTCGAGCCGGTCGGCAACTACGCCGTCAAGCTGGTCTTCGACGACATGCACGACACCGGCATCTTCACCTGGGTCTACTTCAAGGAACTCGGCGAGGATTTCGACAAGCTCTGGGGCGGTTATCTCGATGCGCTCGACGCCGCCAACCTGTCGCGCGAGCCGATGATCGGCCTTGGCGAGCCGAGCGGCTCGGGCGGCGGCTGCGGTTCCGGCAGTTGCGGCTGCGGCCACTGAGCCGAGGCGACGCGGACAAAAAAAGGGCCGGGATTTCCCGGCCCTCGTTCTTTTCGGCGGTGGCGTTCGTCAGCGCTTGACGATGACGCGGGTGCCGACGTCGACGCGCTCGTAGAGGTCGGTCACGTCCTCGTTGGTCATGCGGATGCAGCCCGAGGAGACCGCCTGGCCCATCGTCCAGGGCTCGTTGGAGCCGTGGATGCGGTAGATGGTCGAGCCGATATACATGGCGCGGGCACCGAGCGGATTGTTCGGGCCGCCCGGCATGAAGGCCGGCAGGCCCGGCTGGCGCTTGCGCATGGCCGGCGGCGGGGTCCAGCCCGGCCACTCCGCCTTGCGGGTGATGTTGTGCGCGCCCGACCACTGGAAGCCCGGACGGCCGACGCCGATGCCGTACTTCATGGCCTTGCCGTCGCCCATCACGTAGTAGAGGCGGCGCTCGTTGGTGTCGACGATGATGGTGCCCTTGGAGTAGCTACCCTCAAAATCGACAACCTCGCGCCTGATCGACGACCTGCGGGACGGACTGCCCGCAGCGAAGTTGTCCGGCGCGCTCGCGACCTTGCCGTTCGAATCGTACGAGGTCTGCACGCCCGGATTGAATTCCGCCACGGCGATACCGCCGGCGGCCATCACGCCGGCAACGACACCCGCAGCCACAAGAAGGTGCTTTCGCATCCTCTGTTCCCCTTATCAGCTCATCAGCCCGAACATTTGAAACTAAAATACCTTGCCGCCAGCACGCGGATACCGGCAGCAACACCCGTCAATCTCTATGAACGGGCGGCGTCGGTGCAATGTCAAAAACGACAATTGCCCTGCCGTTTGGTAAATTTCGGAAAAAGTGTGGTCTGCCGGACACGGTTTTTAGCCGGGAACGGGAATGTTTCCGGCGGCGCCTGGTCAGGCGCGCCAGAACGCCGGCGTGAACACCATTACCACCGCGACGATCTCGAGGCGGCCGAGCAGCATGCCCGCCGCAAGGATGAATTTCGCCGAATCGCTCAGCGTCGAGAAGTTGCCGGCCGGGCCGATGATGTCGCCGAGGCCCGGGCCGACATTGGCGATCGCCTGGGCCGAGCCGGAAAGGCTGGTCACGAGGTCGAGGCCGGTGACCGAAAGCCCGCCGGCGATGACGACGAAGCTCGCCATGTAGAGCAGGACGAAGGTCGTCACCGAGCGCACCACCTCGTCGTCGAGGCGCTTGTCGCCATAGCGCAGGAGCGCGATGCGATGCGGGTGGAGCAGCATGCGGAAATGGTTGGCCGTGGCGATCAGCAGCACATAGAGGCGGTAGAACTTGAGGCCGCCGGCCGTCGAGCCGGTGCAGCCGCCCATGAAGGTGATGACGAAGAAGGCGGCGACCGGCAGCGCCCCCCAGGTCGAGTAGTCCTCGGTGACGAAGCCGGTCGTCGTGATGATCGAGACGACGCTGAAGACCGAGGACCACAGCGCCGGGCCGGGCAGGGTGTCCGAGGTGGCGACGCGCCAGATCGTCAGCACGATGGCCGCTATGCCGATGACGGCGAAGAAGAGCTGCGTCTGCGGATCGCGCAGCAGCGGGCGCGGATGGCCGGCGACGGCCCGCAGGACGAGGGTGAGCGTCAGGCTGCCGGCGATCATGGCGACGACGAGGATCGCCTCGACCGCGATGCTGCCGAAATAGCCGACCGAACTGTCGCGCGTGCCGAAGCCACCGGTCGAGAGCGCCGTCATCGCGTGGCAGACCGCATCGAACGGCTTGAGGCCGACGGCGATGAGGCCGACCGCGGTCAGCACCGTCAGCAACACGTAGAGCAGCATGATCTGGCGCGCCGTGTCGGCGATGCGGGCCGAGAACTTGTCGCCGACATCGGACGATTCGAGCTTGAAGAGCTGCATCCCGCTGACCTGCAGGAACGGGAAGATGAGCAGCGCGGTGGCGACGATGCCGAGGCCGCCGATCCACTGCAGGAGGGCCCGCCACATCAGGATCCCCGGCGGCATGTGGTCGAGGTCGACGAGCACGGTCGAGCCGGTGGTGGTGATGCCGGAGATCGATTCGAAGATCGCGTCGGCGACGCCGATCTTGGAGGAGGCGAAATAGAGCGGCACGGCGCCGACGAGGCCCATCGCCACCCACACCGCGACGGTCAGAAGGAAGCCCTGGCGGATGTCGAATTCGAGCCGCTCCGCCCGGGTGGCCAGCGCCATCAGCGAACCGAAGGCGAAGATCACGAGGGCCGAGCCGACGAACACGTGCCAGTCGGGATTGTCGGCGGCGAGGTCGACGACGGCGCAGATCAGGAGAAGCGGCGCCAGGGTGCAGATGAATGCACCGACGACGAAGGCGACCGGTCGGACATCGAACATGTCTTTTCGCTCAGCTTCAGGGCCTTATGGGCTGCGCCAGGCCCTCTGTTGCGGCCGCAAGAAGCCTGTCGTGCCCTTGCCTGCCAACTACGAACCCGGCTGCACCCGCCGGTAAGCTGCCTCATACCCGCCAGAACGCGGGGGTAAATACCATGACGACGGCGATGATCTCCAGACGCCCGAGCAACATTCCGGCCGAAATGATCCATTTGGCCGCATCGCTCAGCGTCGAGAAGTTGCCGGCCGGGCCGATGATGTCGCCGAGTCCGGGGCCCACATTGGCGATCGCCTGGGCCGCGCCGGAAAGGCTGGTAAGGAAGTCGAGCCCGGTGGCCGACAGCCCGCCGGCGATGACGACGAAGCTCGCCATGTAGAGCAGCACGAAGGTCATCACCGAGCGCACCACCTCGTCGTCGAGGCGCATCTCGCCATAGCGCAGCGCCGTCACCCGGTGCGGGTGCAACAGCATGCGGAAATGGTAGGCGGTCGCGACCAGAAGCACGTAGAGCCGGTAGGCCTTGAGGCCGCCGGCCGTCGATCCGGTGCAGCCGCCCATGAAGATGATGACGAAGAAGGCGGCGACCGGCAGCGCCCCCCAGGTCGCGTGGTCCTCGAGGACGAAACCGGTCGTCGTCATGATCGCGACGACGGAAAAGAGCGTGCCCCACAGCGCCTGCAGCGGCTCGACCTCGGAGGTGAGGATGCGCCAGGTGGTGATCGTGACCACGGCGACGCCGATCGAAACGAAGAAAAGTCGCGTCTGCGGATCGCGCAACAGGGCGCCCGGTCGCCCCGCCACGGCCCGCAGCACCAGGGTGAGTGTCAGGCTGCCGGCGATCATCGCGACGAGCAGGATCGCCTCGACCGCCCGGTTGCCGAAATAGCCGATCGAGCTGTCGTGGGTCGCAAAGCCGCCGGTCGCCACCCCGGTCATCGCGTGGCACACGGCATCGAAAGGCCTGAGGCCGGCGGCGATCAGGGCGACCGTCGTCAGCACCGTCAGCGCGACGTAGAGGAGGGTGATCTGCCGCGTCGTGTCGGCGATGCGGGGCGACAGCTTCTCGCCGACATCCGATGATTCGAGCTTGAAGAGCTGCATCCCGCTGACCTGCAGGAACGGGAAGATGAGCAGCGCGGTGGCGACGATGCCGAGGCCGCCGATCCACTGCAGGAGGGCCCGCCACATGAGGATCCCCGGGGGCATGTGATCGAGGTCGCTGAGCACCGTCGCGCCGGTCGAGGTGATGCCGGAGGTCGATTCGAAGACGGCGTCGGCGATGCTCGGCTTGGCCGCCGCGAAATAGAACGGGATGGCGCCGACGAGACAGATCGCCACCCACACCGCGATGGTCAAAAGGAAGCCGTGGCGGATGTCGAATTCGAGGTTTTCGGCCCGGGTCGCAAGGGTGAGCAGCGAACCGAAGGCGAACGTCACCATCGCCGAGCCGACGAACACCATCCAGTCCGGATTGTCGGCGGCCAGATCGACGACCGCGCAAATCAGAAGCAGCGGCGCGAGGGTGCAGATGAAGGCGCCGACGACGAAGGCGACCGGTCGGATGTCGAACATGCTTCCAGCTCGGCTCCAGGCCTTGCGCCAGGAAAGGCGCCATTGTCGCAACCACCGGCGCCCGCATCGCACGACGCGGGCGGACCGGCAGGACGGCAGCCGCGCCGCCCGGCGCGGGCGCCCCGACGAGGAAACGGCCGCGCCCGAGGGCAGCGGCCGTCGTTATAGATGATTTCCGCCGTGCGGGGAAATCGCGCGATGGTCGACCGGCCGGTGCCCGGCGGCGCCGTCAGCGCACCCGGAACGCGTCGTGGCAGCCGCGGCAGGCGACCGTGATCGCGCCGAGGGCACCCATCGCCGCCTTGTAGTCGTCCGGCGTCGGCGGCTCGGCGGCGGCGCGTGCGGTCCTGGCGAAATCGTCGGCCGCCTGGTGGAAGAGCATGCCGAGGGCACGGAACTCTTCCGGCATGAACCGGCCGAAGCCCATTCCGCCGCCCATGCCCATACCACCCATGCCCATACCACCCATGCCCATGCCGCCGCCCATGCCCATACCCATGCCGCCGCCCATGCCACCCATCTGCTCGCGCATCTGGGCCATGTGCTTGCGCATCTCGGCGATCTGTTCCGGCGTCGCGCCCATGCCCTGCATGCGCTCGACCATCCGGTGGCCGATCTGCATGCGCTCCTCGGCGAGCTGGGCGGCCGCCTTGAAGTCGCCGGCGGCAAGCGCCGCGACGACGTCGTCGAGATCGGCGAGATGGCCGCGCATTTCGGCCAGGAACATCTCGCGCATCGGCTCGGGCAGATCGACCATCTGGCGGTCATCGGCGAGCGTCGTGCCGGTGGCAACGACGAAAGCGGCCGCGCCGAGCACGGCCTTCAGCATGGACCTCATGATGTCCCTCGGGCTCCGCCTCAGTTGAACGCGGCGCCGGGCTTGAAGCCGAACTTCTTCAGGATCATCACCATCGGGCAGAAGCCCGAGAAGGAGGCCTGCAGGAGATTGGCGCCGACGAACGCGGTGAACCACAGCCAGTAGATGCTGTGCACCTGCGACAGGGCGAGAGAGAGAAGGATGAAGAGGCCGGCAACAGCCATGACCATGCGGTCGATCGCCATGTTTACACTCCGTTAAATATTCGAATTTGCGAAAATTATAGGCAGAGTTTCGCCGCGGCAAGAGAATTCGTGGAGTTTGCCGCGCCGCTATGGCTCGAATTAGTCGGAAACGCCGCCATCGCAGGCGTGAGCGAAGCGAATTGCCGTGAGATCAGGAAGGGCAACCCGAACCCGGCAGGGTTCGCAAGCGCAAATGCGCGCCGGCCGGTCAGGCCGCCCTCGCGGAGATCATGAGCGAAGCGAACTGCCGTGAGATCAGGAAGGGCAACCCGAACCCGGCAGGGTTCGCAAGGCCAACGGCCGTCACGCGGCCAGCGCGCGCCATCGCAAGCGTGAGCGTAGCGAACTGCCGTGAGATCAAGAAAACCAAGCATTTCGCCTTGCTGGCGAAATGGTGGGCGCGACTGGGATTGAACCAGTGACCCCTTCGGTGTGAACGAAGTGCTCTCCCGCTGAGCTACGCGCCCGCTCCGGCCTGGCGGAGAAGTGCCGCGATATAAGGGGGGCGGGGAGGGCAAGTCAAGCGCCGCCGGCGCCTGCGGCCGTTCGATCGCGCGATCCGGCGATCGGCCCCGGAAAGGCTCAGGCTTCGGCGCTCGCCTCGAGGCCGGCGAGAATCATGGCGATGGCGCCATCCACCCGTTCCGGCGTCAGGATCTGGTGGTGGCGCAGGATCTGCCAGGGATTGCTGAAGCCCTCGGCGAGCATTTCGACGGCGATCGCCAGTTCGGCGCTCGAGGCGGAGCGGAATGTCCCCGCCGCGATGCCGTCGGCGAGGATGCTCTCGAGCATTGCCTGCATGCGCCCGATATGCGGCGCGACGGCGGCGCCATAATCGTCGGCGACGGCGAGATGGGCGGCGAAGAGCTCCGGATCGGCGTCGTGTTTCGCCCGCTTCAGCTCGTAGCGTCGCTTCAGGAAACGGGCGAGCCGCCGGTCGGCCTCGTCACGGCTGGCGACGATCTCGCCAAGCTCGGCGTCGATGTCGAGGAACCAGCGCTCGACGCCCGCCTCCATCATCGCCTTCTTGCTCGCAAAGAAGCGATAGGCGTTCGATTGAGACATGCCGCAGGCCTCGGCGACTTCCGACAGCGTGACGCGGTGCGAGCCGCGCCGCTTGATGAGCGCATCGAGCGTCTGCAGCATTTCCTCGCGTACATCGGCCTTGTTCGTCTTCGGCCTTGCCAAGTGCCTGTTCTCCGTCCGCCTTCGCATGAGGGGTTGCAGCAAGGACTATACGAGATCGGGCGGGCGGAAAACCCGTTCGCTCATTGCCAGCGAGTCCATTAAATGATAAATGAAGAAAAGTATCAATTTTCATAATGGAGCCTCGGATGTCTTCTGACCTCGTTCTCGTGACCGGCGTTTCGGGCTTTCTCGCCGGCCATGTCGTCCGCGATCTCCTCGGCGCCGGATACCGCGTGCGCGGGTCGGTGCGCGACGCGCGGAAGGGCGGTCATGTCCGCAAGGTTCTCGAGGCGCACGGCGCCGACACGTCGGGCCTCTCCTTCGTCACGCTCGACCTCATGTCCGACGGCGGCTGGCAGGAGGCGATGGCCGGCGTCGACTATCTCGTCCACACCGCCTCGCCCTTCGTCACCCACATCCCGAAGGACGAGGGCGAGATCATCCGGCCGGCGGTCGAGGGAACGCGCCGGGCGCTCGCGGCGGCGCTCGGCACCGGCGTGAAGCGGATGGTCGTCACCTCCTCGGAGGTCGCCGTCGCGAGAGGCCACGGCAAGGGGCTCGGCCGGCCGCTGACCGAGGCCGACTGGAGCGACGTCGAGGCCCCCGACATGACGCCCTATTTCAAGTCGAAGACCCTCGCCGAACGCGAGGCCTGGGCGATCATGGAGCGGGCCGGGCGGCGCGACGATCTCACCGTCGTCAATCCCGGCTTCATCCTCGGCCCGCTGCTCGATGCCGACATGGGCACCTCGGGGGCGATCATCCACAAGATGATGGCCGGCAAGCTGCCCGGCTCGCCGGACCTCAATTTCACGATCGTCGATGTGCGCGACGTCGCCGCGCTGCACGTCCGGGCGATGACGGATCCGGGCGCCTTCGGTCACAGGGTGCTCGCCTCGAGCGGCTCGGTCGGCATGCGCGACATCGCGCTGGCGCTCGCCGAGGCGTTCCCGGCCTATGCCGGAAAGCTCCCGACGCGGCGCCTGCCGGCCTTCCTCGTCCGCCTCGTCGGTCTCTTCGACGCCGACGCCCGCGCCTCGGTGCGCTCGATCGGCCTTCGCTTCGAGATGGAACACGGCCTTGCCGAGGAAATGCTCGGGCGCCCGCTGATCGGCTGGCGCGAGGCCGCCACCGCGATGGCGCAGACGCTTCTCGACCAGCAACTCGTCTGATCGCGCCGCTCAGCCCGCCGCCGCCACGACGCCCGGCGCCACCGCGACGATGGCGTCCCAGATGTCGTCGAAATGCGAGACGATCCGATCCGGGCCGAGCTGGCTCACCGGGATGGTGGTGTAGCCGAAATCGACGGTGATCACCGGCACGCCGGCGCCGCGCGCCGCGTCGATGTCGTTCTTGGAATCGCCGATCATCACGCTCGTCGCCGGGCTCGCCCCGACCGCCCGGATGGTCTCGGCGATGTGGCGCGGATCGGGCTTGCGCGCCCCGAAGGTCTCCGGCCCGGCGATGATCGCGAAGCGTTCGGCAAGGCCGAGTTCGGACAGCAGGAGCTTCGACATCGCCTCCGGCTTGTTGGTGCAGACGGCGGCGAGGATGCCCTCCGCGTCGAGCCGGTCGAGGAGGCCGACGACGCCCGGAAAGGCGAAGCTCTCATTGGCGATGTTGGCGCTGTAATGCTCGAGGAAGGTGGCGAACAGCCGCTCCAGCCGGTCGCCCTCGAGCGGCGTTTCGTTGGCCTGGAAACCCTTCTGCAGCATCGCCTTGGCGCCGTCGCCGATCATCTCGCGCGCCTCGGCGAGTTCCACCGTGCGCAGGCCCTCGGCGGCGAGGATGTGGTTCAGCGTCGCCATCAGGTCGCCGGCGGTCTCGATGAGGGTGCCGTCGAGATCGAACACGACGAGCGGGCGGGCAGCGGTCATGGTTTTGGTCTCCGTTTTCTCGTCCGTGGCTAGCCTTGCCGCGGGCGTACCGCAAGGGCGCGGGGCCGGCCTGCGACGACAAGGCCGTCGCCTGCGAGCTTGCCTTGGCGCCGTCTGGGCTGCGTGCTAAGAGCCGGGGGACGAGAACTGATAACGACAGGCGTGCGATGCTCGCCATGTAAGGCGCCGCCCGGCCGCTTCAAGGAGATCTCGAAGATGAAGCTCCGCAATCCCGCTCTGCTCAAGGATCGCTGCTATATCGACGGTGCCTGGGTCGGCAGCCCGGCCGAGGAAGTCCGCAATCCGGCGACCGGCGAGGTGGTCGGTCGCGTCCCGGTGCTCGGCGCCGACGAGACGCGCCGGGCGATCGAGGCCGCCGAGGCCGCCTTCGGCCCCTGGGCCAAGCGCACGGCCAGGGAGCGCAGCCAGATCCTGCGCCGCTGGTTCGATCTGATCATGGCGAATCAGGAAGATCTCGCGCTCATCATGACCACCGAGCAGGGCAAGCCGCTGGCCGAGGCCCGTGGCGAGGTGGCCTATGCCGCCTCCTTCGTCGAGTTCTACGCCGAGGAAGCCAAGCGCATCTATGGCGAGACCATCCCGACCTTCCGCGCCGATGCCCGCATCGTCTGCATCCGCCAGCCGATCGGCGTCGTCGCCGCGATCACGCCGTGGAACTTCCCGGCCGCGATGATCACCCGCAAGGTCGCCCCGGCGATCGCCGCCGGCTGCACGGCGGTCTGCAAGCCGGCGCCCGAGACGCCGCTGACGGCGCTCGCGCTCGCCGTCCTTGCCGAGGAAGCCGGCCTGCCGAAGGGCGTCCTCAACGTCATCACCGGCGATGCGCCGGCGATCGGCGGCGAGATGACCTCGAACCCGATCGTCCGCGTCGTCGCCTTCACCGGCTCGACCGAGGTCGGCAAGCTCCTGATGCGCCAGGCCGCCTCGACGGTGAAGAAGGTGGCGCTGGAGCTCGGCGGCAATGCGCCCTTCATCGTCTTCGACGATGCCGATATCGACGCCGCCGTCGAGGGCGCCATGGCCTCGAAATACCGCAACATGGGCCAGACCTGCGTCTGCGCCAACCGCATCTACGTCCAGGACGGCATCTACGACGCCTTCGCCGAGCGCTTCGCCGTCAAGGTCGCCGAAATGCGCGTCGGCGCCGGCACCGAGGACGGCGTCGTGCAGGGCCCGCTGATCAACGCAGAGGCGGTGGTCAAGGTCGAGGAGCACATCGCCGACGCCGTCGGCAAGGGCGCCGAAATCGTGCTCGGCGGCCAGCGCCATGCCCTCGGCGGCACCTTCTTCCAGCCGACGGTGCTGAAGAACGTCGCCCCCGGCATGCTCGTCGCCCGCGAGGAGACCTTCGGCCCGGTCGCCCCGCTGTTCCGGTTCAAGGACGAGGCCGACGTCGTCGCGATGGCGAACGACACCGAATTCGGCCTCGCCGCCTATTTCTACGCCCGCGACCTCGGTCGCGTCTGGCGGGTGGCCGAGGCTCTGGAGTACGGTATTGTCGGGATCAATTCGGGGATCATCTCGAGCGAGCTGGCGCCGTTCGGCGGCGTCAAGCAGTCCGGCCTCGGCCGTGAGGGCTCGCATCACGGCATCGAGGAATATGTGGAGATCAAATATCTGCTGATGGGCGGCCTCGACAAGTAACCGCCCGCATGCCTTGGGGGAGGCAAACGTCATGAGCGATCTGAAGAAACAGGCGGCGGCCGCCGCTGTCGACTATGTCACCGACGGCATGCGCCTCGGCATCGGCACCGGTTCGACCGCCGACGAATTCACCAAGCTGCTCGGCGTTCGCGTCGCCATGGGGCTGCAGGTCGTCGGCGTGCCGACGTCGGAGCGCACCGCGGCCCTTGCCCGCAGCCTCAACATCCCGCTCTCGACCCTCGAGGAGACGCCGGAACTCGACCTCACGGTCGACGGCGCCGACGAACTCGACGCCGCGCTCCGCCTCGTCAAGGGCGGCGGCGGCGCGCTCCTGCGCGAGAAGATCGTCGCGGCTGCGAGCGCCCGCATGGTGGTCATCGCCGACGCCTCCAAGAAGGTCGACATGCTCGGCAGGTTCCCGCTGCCGATCGAGGTCAACCCGTTCGGTCTCGGCGCGACCCGCATCGCCGTCGAGCGGATGGCCGAGAAGCTCGGCCTTTCCGGCCCGATCGAACTGCGCAAGGGCCCGGACGGCCTGCCTTTCGTCACCGACGGAGGACATTATATCCTCGACGCATCTTTTGGCCGCATTCCCGACGCAGAAGCCTTGGCGAACGCGCTGGTGGCGATCCCCGGCGTCGTGGAACACGGTCTTTTCATCGGTCTTGCCACGACCGCGCTGGTGGCCGGCCCGAACGGGGTCGAAACGCTGACGGCGTGAGGCGAACCAGCACGTTAGAACGGAGAAAACACAAATGCGCAAAACCCTTACGGGTCTGACTGCCAGCCTTTTCGCTGCCGCGCTCGTTGCCCTCGTCGGCATGACCGGCGTTGCCCGGGCCGAGCCGAGCGCCGAGCATCTGGCGCTCGCCGCCAAGGTCGCCGCCGCCACCAAGGCCGATTCCGGCCTCGACCAGATCATTCCGGCGATCGTCGACGACGCCAAGACGCTGTTCATCCGCACCAATCCGGACCTGTCCAAGGACATCGGCGAAGTCGCCACCAAGATCGGCGAGGACATGAAGGCGCGCCGCGCCGAGCTCGACAAGCAGATCTCCATGATCTACGCCGAGGCCTTCACCCCCGACGAACTGAAGGCGATCTCGGCCTTCTACGAGTCCGACGCTGGCAAGAAGCTCGCCAATTCGGTCAACGCGCTGTCGCTGAAGACCCTCGAAGCGGCCCGCGACTGGGGCGACAAGCTGTCGAGCGACATGGTGTCGGGCATCCGCGCCGAGATGCTGAAGCGCGGTCACAACCTCTGACCGAGCGCGGCCGCGCCGCCGGGACGGCACCCGCTGCCGTCCGCCGCGCCGCGGCAGAGATCCTCTGACCGAGAACCGAGCGGGAGCACGCCCATGTCCGGCTTCGACTATGACCTCTTCGTCATCGGTGCCGGCTCGGGGGGCGTGCGCGCCGCCCGCATGTCGGCGAGCCACGGCGCCAGGGTCGCCGTCGCCGAGGAATACCGCGTCGGCGGCACCTGCGTGATCCGCGGCTGCGTGCCCAAGAAGCTGATGGTCTACGCCGCGCGCTTCTCCGAGGAATTCGACGATGCCGCCGGTTTCGGCTGGAGCCTCGGCGAGACGAGCTTCGACTGGGCGACGCTGATCGCCGCCAAGGATCGCGAGCTCGACCGGCTCGAGGGCATCTACTCGCGCAATCTCGGCACGTCCGGCGTCGAGATCATCCGCTCCCGCGCCGTGCTCCGGGACGCTCACACCGTCCATCTCGTCGCCGAGGGGCGCGACGTCACCGCCCGCTACATCCTCGTCGCCACCGGCGGCCGTCCGGCCCTCGACGACCGCGTCGCCGGCATCGAGCACGCCATCACGTCGAACGAGGTCTTCCACCTCGAGCGCCAGCCGCGTCGCGTCGCCATCGTCGGCGGCGGCTACATCGCGGTCGAATTCGCCGGCATCTTCGCCGGCCTCGGCACCGAAACCACCCTCGTCTATCGCGGCCCGGAGATCCTGCGCGGCTTCGACGACGACATGCGCCACGCCCTCCATGACGAGATGGAGAAGAAGGGCATCCGCATCGTCACCGGCCGCGTCTTCACCCGCATCGACCGCACCGTCGACGGCCTCGAGGGCGAACTCGACGACGGCTCGATCATCGCCGCCGACGAGATCATGTTCGCGACCGGCCGCGTGCCGAATACCGTCGGCCTCGATCTCGAGCGCGTCGGCGTCGAGCTCGGCTGGAACGGCCATGTCGTCGTCGACGACTATTCCCGCTCCTCGGTGCCGAACATCTACGCCGTCGGCGACGTCACCCATCGCGTCAACCTGACGCCGGTGGCGATCCGCGAGGGCGCCGCCTTCGCCGAGACGGTGTTCAACGACAATCCGACCCGGGTCGATCATTCGCTGATCCCGACGGCGGTGTTCTCGAACCCCGAGATCGGCACCGTCGGCCTCACCGAGGCCGAGGCGCGCGAGAAGTGCCGCGTCCTCGACGTCTACCGCTCGAGCTTCCGGCCGATGAAGCACACGCTCTCGGGCCGCGACGAGAAGACGGTGATGAAGCTCCTCGTCGACGGCGAGAGCGACAAGGTCGTCGGCTGCCACATCCTCGGTCCCGATGCCGGCGAGATGATCCAGCTCGTCGGCGTCGCCCTCGCCATGGGCGCCACCAAGGCCGATTTCGACCGCACCATCGCGGTCCATCCGACCGCGGCCGAGGAGCTCGTGACCATGCGCCAGCGCTCCGAGCGCCATGTCCGCGAGGACGCCGCCGGGACGCCGCCGGCGCCGGTGATGGCCATGGGCCATGCCCCCGGCCACCGCGCCGGCCATGCCGCGGTCACCATCCGCGAGGCCCATGCCGCCGACCTGCCGCTGCTGTCGCGGATCGCGCTCTATGCCTGGCAGGCCTCGGTCGGCCCGCTGCTGCCGCAGGCCTGGAAGCGCATGCGCGACGAACGGCCGTTCGATCCGATCCTCGCCGCCCTCGGCGCCCGCGTGCTGGTTGCCGAGCTGAACGGCGTGCCGGTCGGCTTTGCCGCCGCCGACGAGCCGTGCCTCCTCTCCGACATCTGGGTCGAGCCGTCGGCGTGGCGCCGCGGCGTCGGCACGGCGCTGCTTTCCGCGATGATCGAGCGGGCCCGCAGCGAGGGCTGCGACGGGCTCGTCGCCGATGTCGTCGCCGGCAATGTGCGGGCTCGCAAGTTCTTCGCCCATCACGGCTTCGAGGTCGCCCGCGAGGAGACCCGCCACGACGAGGTGCTCGCCCTCGACGTCGAGATGCAGGTGATGCGCCGCGCCGTCGGCTGAGCCCGCCGCTGCTCAGGGAGCGATCCTGAGGACCGCGGAAATGCGCTCGTCGATCGCCAGATCGTCCGGGCCGGGCAGGGTAACGGTATCGTCGATCAGCAGGCTCGCGAGCCCGTGCACCAGCGACCAGATGGCGATCGCCCGGCGCTCGATCAGGGCCTCGTCGGCGCGCTCCGCCGGGCCGGCGACATCGGTCATCATCTGCCGGCAGCGCCGGAACGAACGCTCGCCCGCTTCGACGAGTTCGGGAAAGCGCCGCTTGCCGGCGATTGTCGGGCCGAACATCAGCCGGTAGCGGGCCGGATGGTCGAGCGCATAGCGGACATAGGCGATGCCGATCCGCGACCGGCGCCGGAACGGGTCGTCGATGCCGGCAGCCGCCGCCTCCATCGCCTCGGCGAGCGCCAGGAACCCGCAGGCGCTGACCGCCGCCAGCAGTGCGTCCTTGTCGGCGAAATGGCGGTATGGTGCGGCATGCGAGACCTTTGCCGCCCGCGCCACGGCGCGCAGGCTCAGCGCCTCGAGGCCGTCGGTCTCCAGGATCCGCATCGCCTCGGCGATGAGAACGTCTCTCAGCCCCTCGGCGTGACCCTGATCCTTGTCGGGATTGGACACTGCGACACCCGTCTCGCTTGAATCGATCCGACCCTTCATACCATGTTTTGCAGCGCTCGCAGCGATTTGTTGACAGTGTAAACACGTCTGTTATGTTGACACTGTCAACGTCCGGTTTTCGCCAATGGGTTCGAGCGATGTCCTATGAAGCGTACAAGTCCGTCCACGTCCTCGGCGTGGTGCTTTTCCTCGGCAACATCATCATCACCGGCTTCTGGAAGGCCTTCGCCGACCGCACCGGAAATCCGGTGGTGATCGCCTTCGGGCAGCGCCTCGTCACCATCACCGACTGGGTCTTCACCTTCGGCGGCGTCGTCCTCGTCGTGTTCGGCTATACCGGCATGGGCTATGGCTCGGCGCATTGGACCTTCTTCGAGCATCCGACCTGGGTGCGGTGGGGCGTCGTGATGTTCTACCTCTCCGGCATCATCTGGATCGCCGTCCTGATCCCGCTGCAGATCGCCCAGGCGCGCATGGCGCGGTCCTTCGCCGACGGCGGGCCGATCCCGGACCGCTACTGGCGCTTCAACCGCCACTGGTTCATCTGGGGCATCCTTGCCACCATCCTGCCGCTGGCGAACCTCTATTTCATGGTGTTCAAGCCCTGAGGCGCGCGCGGGCCGTCGCGTGTCAGGCAATGCCCTTCAGCCGCGCTGCCATCACCGTCGCGACGACGCCGCCGATGCCGAGCGCGACGAAGGCCGCGCCCCAGGTGAGGCTCGGCCCGGCGCCCGCCGCCCCGGCGATGTCGAGGACGGCGCCGAAAACGAGCGGCGAGACCGCCCCGGCGCCGAAGCCGACGAGCGAGCGCACCGCCAGCACCGCGCCGAGATAGGCCGGATCGACCGCTTCCGTCAGCGCCGTCGAGAGTACCGGTGAATCGCCGATGCAGGCAAAGCCGTAGACGAAGCCGATGGCGACGAGCACGAGGGTGGGCAGCGCGATCGCAAAGCCGATCGAGAGCGACAGGATCGCCGAGAGCGCGGCGACACCGACGAGCACCCGCTTGCGGCCGAGCACGTCGGAGGCGCGCCCCATCGAGAACGCCGCGCTCGCCCCGACGATGTGCATCGCCGCCGAGAACCAGGCGCTCGACTGGGTCGCCGCGCCGGTGCCGAGGCCGTCGAGGGCGAAGCTCGCGGCAAGGAAGGCCGGCATCCACGCCCACATGCCGAGCAGCTCGTAGGTGTGCGCCGTGTAGCCGAGGATGAGGCGCCGGGCATCGAGATTGTGCACCATCTGCGCCACGAGGCCGGGCTTGCCGTCGCGGCTGTGCACCCGGTTCTCCACTCCGCGAAGGGCGGCGAGAAGGATGAGCGTCCCGACGCTCGGGGCAAGGCCCGTCGCGATGAAGGCGGCCGGAATGCCGCCGATCCTGAGGCCGAGCCCGGAAAGGACGAGCGAGGCGGCATAGCCGACCGAGGTCGAGGCGATCAGCCAGCCCATCGCCGAGCCGCGCCGCTCGACCGAGTTGCGCTCGGCAAAGAGCATGATGAGGGGCGTGTAGACGCCGCCCTGCGCCGCCCCGACGAGGCCGTAGAGGACGAGCGCCGACCAGTAGTCGCGGGCGAGGAACCCGAAAAGCGCCGAGGCGAGCGCGCTCGCCAGTGCCGAGATCGCGACCGCGCGCTTGGCGCCGATATGGTCGGCGACCCAGGCAAAGCCGAACAGCGAGACGGCATAGGAGATCGTGAAGCTGGTCACGATCGAGCCGGCCTCGGCGGCCGAGAGGCCCCAGCTCTCGCGCAGCACCGGGATCGCCGCGGCGATCGTCATGAAGGTCGCAAAGAGGAAGACACGCGCGACGGCGACCGTGATCGTCCAGCCGTCGGCACCAAGGGGGCTGCGCACTCCGTCCGTCTCCTCGCCGTCCGACGTCGTTGCCGGGGCACCGAAGAGACCACGCCGCGCCGGCAAAAGCGAGTGCTATGTCCGGTCGGCGGCGAGCCAGTCGGCGGTCTCGCGCCACAGCGTCTCGCGGAATTCCGGCCGGAAGAAACCCATGTGTCCGATCGATTTCGCCCCGACGTCGCGCGGCCCCGGATGGCGGTGTTCGCGCCTCGCCGCGGTGTAGCGCGACAGCACCGCCTCGACGCCCTTCGGCGGCCCCCAGGGATCGTCGGCAAGGCCGATGGCGAGGATCGCGCCGCGATAGTCGGCATAGTGCCGCGTCTCGGGCAGGCCCGGATCCTCGAAATGGAAATGCCGGCTGCGGATCCAGCGCGCCCAGTCGGCAAAGACGCCGCGCGGCAGGTCCTCGCCGATGCCGAGCCGGCTGCCCGGCAGGTAGCCGAGCGGCAGCGTGGCGAGCGGGCCGAGCAGGTGGGCAAAGAGCCAGACCCGGAGCTTCTCCGCTCCGACCACATTGCCCCAGTAGCCCGAGATGGTGGCGACGAAGACGGCGCGCTCGACGAAGGCGTTGCGGTCGGTGAGGCCGAGGGCGAGGCCGCCGAAGCTGTGGCCGACGAGAAGGATCGGCCGCCCCGGCGCGGTGCGGCGCACCCAGTCGACGACGCCGGCGAAATCCCGGGTCGCCCAGTCGCGCATCGAGGCCTCGAAGCCGACGAGGGACTTCGGCCGCGAGTCGCCGACGCCGCGATAGTCGTAGGTGACGACGCTGCCGTTGAGGTCGCCGGCGAGGAAGCTGGCGAAATGCCGATAGAACCGGCGCGGCACCGCCGCCGCCGCCGACATGACGACGACCGGACCGCCGCCTGCCTCGAACAGCGTCGCGGCGAGGGCAAAGCCGTCGGCCGCCGGTATCTGGATGTCGCGGATGTTGACGTCCACGGCAGGCAATCTCCGCTGGGCCGGCCCCGCGGGGCCGGGGCGAGGATCGAACGCTAGTTCGCCTCCCGCAACGTTACGCAAGCGGAAACTCGCCGCCCGATGGCGACGGCTTCCGTTGACGTCAGCAGCCGATCAGCGTCTCGGCCCTGAGCTGGTCGACGACCTTGACCAGCGCCTCGTGCGGCGTCGCGCCCTCGGCGATCGCCGCCTCGAAGGTGGCGAGCTGCCGGTCGGCGCTCGTCCCGTCGGTGAGGATCGCCCGGGCGTGCTCGACCGCGGCGACGCAGTGGAAATGCTCGGCGTCCTCGCGCACCAGCTCGAGCAGCTCGTCGACGAGTTCCCTCATCGGTACCGCCTGGCCGCGGCCGAAGTCGATGAGGTCGCCATGGGCGCCGTGGCGCTGGGCGAGCCAGCGGTTTTCCTCGATGAGGAAGCGCGAATAGTGGCGCCAGCGCTGGTTGCCGCGCCTGAGGCGATAGAGCATGCGCACGATGCAGCGATAGAGCGCGGCGATGGCGATGGCGTCGTCGAGCCGGGTGCAGACGTCGGTGACGCGCATCTCGAGGGTCGGGAAGCGGCCGCTCGGCCGCACGTCCCACCACACCTTGGTGGCGTCCTCGATGACGCCGGCATCGACCAGCACCTGGATCGTGCGCCGGTATTCGTCCGGGCTGTTGAAGAACTCCGGCAGGCCGGTGCGCGGCAGCTCCTTGAAGACCGAGAGGCGGTACGACTTGAGGCCGGTCCGACGGCCGCGCCAGAACGGCGATGAGGTCGAAAGCGCGAGGAGGTGCGGCAGGAAGTAGGAGAGCTGGTTGAAGATATCGATCCGCAGCGCCTCGTCCTCGACCGCCACATGGACGTGCATGCCGCAGATCAAGAGGCGCTGCACGACGACCTGCATCGAGCGCGCGAGCTCGTTGTAGCGGTCCTTGTCGGTGTGGTGCTGCCGCTCCCAGTCGGCGAAGGGATGGGTCGAGACGGCGAGCGGTGAGAGGCCGTGCTCGCCGGCGACGTCGGCGATGGTGCGGCGGAGCCGGGCGAGTTGCTGGCGCGCCTCGGCGATCGAGTGGCAGACCGGCGTGCCGATCTCGATCTGGCAGCGCAGGAATTCCGGGCTCACCTCGTTCGGCAGCCGCGCCTCGCATTCGCTCATCAGCGCTTTCGGCGGGTCCGAGGCGAGATCGCGGGTCTCGTTGTCGATGAGAAGATATTCCTCCTCGATGCCGAGAGTGAATGACGGTTCCGGTATCGGCATCTCGATCGCTCCCCCCGCCTGATCGCGCCCGGTCGGCACGTGTCGCCCGTGCCTGACCGGTCCCCCAACTTGCCGGCGACCGATTTTGATCCGGACATTCGCCGGAAGGCAAGCGGCCTCGGCGGCACCGGGCGACGGCCCTTCTCCATCGGTCGAATTGCCGGCCGTCGCCCCGGCTCTACTTGCTGGTCAGCGCGGCCCGATCTGTGTATAACGCCGCACTCACGGCGACCGCCGGCCCCTCCCGGCCGGCATGTGGCAGGACATGGAAAGACGACGATGGCAGCGATCTGGACACCCGACAGCTGGCGGATGAAGCCGGTGGCGCAGGTTCCCGACTACCCCGACATGGCGGTGGTGTCGGCGGTCGAGGGTCGTCTGGCGACGTTTCCGCCGCTGGTTTTTGCAGGTGAGGCGCGCAAGCTGAAGAAGCATCTCGCGGCCGTGGCGCGCGGCGAGGCGTTCCTTCTGCAGGGCGGCGACTGCGCCGAAAGCTTCGCCGAGCACCACCCGAACCACATCCGCGACTTCTTCCGCGTCTTCCTGCAGATGGCGGTCGTGCTCACCTTTGCCGGCTCGCGCCCGGTGGTGAAGGTCGGCCGCATCGCCGGCCAGTTCGCCAAGCCGCGCTCGGCCGCGACCGAGGTCATCGACGGCGTCGAGCTGCCGAGCTATCGCGGCGACATCATCAACGACATCGCCTTCGAGGAATCCGGCCGTATCCCGGACCCGACCCGCATGACCATGGCCTATCGCCAGGCGGCGGCGACGCTCAATCTTCTGCGCGCCTTCGCCCAGGGCGGCTATGCCAATCTCGACAACGTCCACCAGTGGATGCTCGGCTTCGTCAACGACAGCCCGCAGGGCGAGCGTTACCGGGTGCTGGCCGACCGCATCACCGAGACGCTCGACTTCATGCGCGCCTGCGGCATCGATCCGGAAAATACCCCGCAGCTGCGCTCGACCGATCTCTACACCAGCCACGAGGCGCTGCTGCTCGGCTACGAGCAGGCGCTGACCCGCGTCGATTCGACCACCGGCGACTGGTACGCCACCTCCGGCCACATGCTGTGGATCGGCGATCGCACGCGCCAGCTCGACCACGCCCATGTCGAGTTCTGCCGCGGCGTCAAGAACCCGATCGGCGTCAAGTGCGGTCCCTCGCTCGACACCGACGACCTGTTGCGCCTCGTCGACGTCCTCAATCCGGAGAACGAGCCGGGCCGCATGACCCTCATCACCCGCTTCGGCGCCGACAAGGTCGAGGCGCACCTGCCGCGGCTGATCCGGGCGATCGAGCGCGAGGGCAAGGTCGTGCTGTGGTCCTGCGACCCGATGCACGGCAACACCGTGAAGGCGGGCACCGGCTTCAAGACCCGGCCGTTCGAGCGCATCCTCGCCGAGGTGGAGAACTTCTTCGCCGTCCATCGTGCCGAGGGCACCCATGCCGGCGGCATCCATGTCGAGATGACCGGCCAGGCGGTGACCGAGTGCACCGGCGGCGCCCGCGAGATTACCGAGGAGGCGTTGTCGGACCGCTACCACACCCATTGCGATCCGCGGCTCAATGCCGACCAGGCGATCGAGCTCTCCTTCCTCATCGCCGAGAACCTTCGCCGCGAGCGCGGCAAGGACGTGTCGGCGATCGCGACGGCCTGACGCCATGACGGACGCGGCGCAGGAGGCGGGGATCCACACCGGACGCTGCCTCTGCGGCGCGGTCGCCTACCGTATCGCCGGCCCGCTCGTCGATCTCGGCGCCTGCCACTGCTCGCAGTGCCGGCGCCAGTCCGGCCACTACTGGGCAAGCTTCGACGTCGCGCCCGGGGATCTGACGATCACCGGCATGGACAACGTCACCTGGTACCGCTCTTCCGAGAGCGCCGAGCGCGGCTTCTGCCGGACCTGCGGCTCGTTCCTGTTCTGGCGCGAGGTCGACGCCGAGGCGTTCGAGATTTCAGCCGGCTCGCTCGACCGGCCGACCGGCCTTCACCTCGAAAAGCACATCTTCGTTGCCGACAAGGGCGACTATTACGAGATCGCCGACGACGTGCCGCAATTTTCCGCCGGCGGCCCGAAGCAGGGCTGATGCTGGGGGCCGGATTCCGGCGCGGGCGGACGGCTGGCAACCGGCGGCTTGCGGCATGAATCCGCGACCGCCTTTCCCCGCAATTTGAAGGTGGCGAAAAATCCATCTTGCCGGGGGTTCCGGCCCGTGCGTATCATCTTCTTCTAATAAGAACGATAAGAAACGGGAACGTTCGTCTTCGAGGCAAACGGGGAGGGAACATGTTTGCACGCGATATGATCAAGGATCAGGGCCAGGTCGTGACCTGCCGGCCCGAGGACACGGTTCAGACCGCCGCTGTCCTGCTTCACAGCAAGTTCATCGGCGCCATGCCGGTGGTCGACGGCGACGGTCGGGTCGTCGGCATGTTCGGCGAACGTGACGTCGTGCGGGCTTTCGCCTCGCGCGAGCCGAACATCGCCAACATGAAGGTCGGCGACCTCATGGCCAAGAACGTGATCTCCTGCGGCCCGGGGGCGAGCTGCGCGGAGGCCATGGGCCTGATGAAGCGCAACCGCATCCGCCACGTGCCGGTCATCGAGAACACCAAGCTGCTCGGCGTCATCTCGATCCGCGACACCCTCGAGGTGCTGCGCCAGAAGTCCGAGATGGAAGCCAACGTGATGCGTGACCTCTCGATCGCCCGCGCTCGCTGAGCGCGTCGGCATTCCGGGTTTCGAGGGCTGCCGGCATGCCGGCAGCCCTTTTTCGTGGTGTCGGGCCCGAGCGCCCGGAGCCGTCCACCGCGCGGCGATGCACTGTTCACGATCCGTGACCTCCCGGAGGCGACACTGCTGCGCTATCTGAACGATCGGCGGGCATGATCGCGTCATGGCCGCCGAGCGACGAAGGGAGTGCACCGATGACCGCCTTGCCGACCCTCTTTCTCTCGCACGGCTCGCCGGACATCGTCCTGCGCGAAACGCCGGCCCGCGCCTTCCTCGAAGGTCTCGCCGGGACCCTGCCGCGCCCGCGTGCGATCCTCGTCGCGACCGCCCATTTCCTCACCGCCGAGCCCGGCGTCGCGGCCACCCGCGCTCCCGAGACGATCTACGATTTCGGCGGCTTTCCGGACGAACTCTACGACATGACCTATCCGGCCGCGGGCGATCCCGAACTCGGCCACGCCATCGCCGCGCGCCTCGAAGCGGCGGGCCTGCCGGCCAGGGTCTCCGACAGGCGCGGCCTCGATCACGGCACCTGGATCCCGCTCCGCCTCGCCTGGCCGGCGGCCGACGTGCCGGTGCTGCAACTCGCCATCCAGCCACGCCTCGGCCCCGACCATCATCTGGCCCTCGGCCGGGCGATCGAGGGGCTGCGGCACGAGGGCATCCTCGTCGTCGGCTCCGGCGCCATGACCCACAATCTGCGCGCCGCCTGGTCGATGATGTCGGTGCCGGCCGAAACGCCGGTTCCCTGGGTCGACGAATTCGCCGACTGGATCGGTGAGCGGGTCTGGGACGGCGCCGTCGACGAGCTTCTCGCCTATCGCGAGCGCGCCCCCCATGCGGTCGAGAACCACCCGACCGACGAGCATCTGTTGCCGCTCTTCGTCGCCCTCGGCGCCGCCGGCGAGGGCGCGCGCGGCACGGTCCTCCACGAGAGCCGCGACTACGGCGCCCTCAGGATGGACGCGATCGCCTTCTCGTAATGGCGGCGACGCCTCGCCAGCGGCCCCGTCCCTCTCTATCTTCTGCGCAACGACAGGGCGGAGGGGCGCAATGAGCGAGGCGGCGGCAGCAACGGGTGAGGTCTATCGCGCCGCCTTTTCGGGGCTTGCCGCGACCCTCGTCGGCCACGGCATCGGCCGCTTCGCCTATGTCGCGCTGCTCCCGGCGGTGGTTGCCGCCGGCTGGTTCTCCGGCGTCGAGGCCGGCTATATCGGCGCCGCCAATCTCGTCGGCTACCTTGTCGGCGCCCTCCTTGCCCATCGCCTCGCGACGCTCGTCGCACCGACCCTCCTCGTGCCGCTGTCGATGGCGCTGATCGCGGTGAGCTTCCTCGCCTCGGCGCTGCCGGCGAGCTTCCTCTGGTTCCTCGCCTGGCGCTTCGCGGCCGGAATTGCCGGGGCGCTCGTCCTCATCAACGCCTCGCCGCTCGTCGTCATGCATGCCCCGATGAACCGCCGCGGCCGGGTCAACGGCATCGTCTTCACCGGCATCGGCGTCGGCATCGTGCTCTCCGGGCTCGCCGTGCCGCTGCTCGTCGGCCACGGCCTGCCGGCCGCCTGGATCGGCCTCGGCATCGCCGCCGCGCTGCTCGCCGCGCTTACCCTGCCGGTCTGGCGCGCGCTCGCCCGCCGCGCCGCCGCGACGCCGCGCGCCGCCGGTCCCGCCCCGGGCATTCCGGTCTCGGCCCGCCTCGCCGTCGCCCTCGTCATCGCCGCCTACGGGCTCGACGCCGTCGGCACCATTCCGCACATGCTGTTCTGGGTCGATTTCATCGTCCGCGATCTCGGCAACAGCCTCGGGGCGGGCGGCTTCTACTGGGCCCTCTTCGGCATCGGCGCGGCGATCGGCCCGTTCGCGACCGGCATGATCGCCGACCGCATCGGCTTTCCGGCAACGCTCGCCGGCGCCTATGTGGTCAAGTGCCTGCTCGTCGCCCTGCCGATCGTCGCGACCGGCCCCGTCGCCCTTTTCGCCTCCTCGCTCGGCGTCGGCATTCTCGCCCTCGGCGCCGTCAGCCTGACCGCCGGCGCGACCCTATCGGCCGTCGGCTACGAGCTGCACCGCAAGGTCTGGGGCTGGGCGACGCTCGCCTTCGCCCTTGCCCAGGCGGTCGCCGCACCGGCCGCCGCGACCCTCCTCGGCGCCGCCGGCTCCTACCGGCTGCTCTATACGGCGGCGGCCGTCGCGCTCGCCGGTGCCGCCGTCCTCCTCGTCCTCAACATCCTGCTTGCCCGGCCCCGGCCGAGCCGATAAACCGCCGCCATGTCAGAGGCTCCCGTCACCGTCCGCTTCGCGCCCTCGCCGACCGGACGCATCCACATCGGCAACGCCCGCACGGCGCTGATCAACTGGCTCTTTGCCAGGAAGACCGGCGGTCGCTTCCTCTTGCGCTTCGACGACACCGACGCCGAGCGCTCGCGCGAGGAATATGCCGAGGCGATCACCCGCGATCTCGCCTGGCTCGGCATCGTGCCCGACCTCGTCGAGCGCCAGTCGGCCCGCGCCGAGCGCCATCGCGCCGCCGCCGACCGGCTCCGCGCGAGCGGCCGCCTCTATGCCTGCTACGAGACGCCGGACGAGCTGGAGCGGCGCCGCAAGCGCCAGCTGGCGCGTGGCCTGCCGCCGGTCTACGACCGCGCCGGCCTCGGCCTCGGCGAGGAAGAGCGCCGCGCCCTCGAAGCCGAGGGCCGGCGCCCGCACTGGCGCTTCCGCCTCTCCAACACCGCGCCGGACGGCGGCATCGGCCATCGCGACGTCACCTGGGACGACCTCGTGCTCGGCCGCCGCTCGATCGATCTCGGCTCGCTCTCCGACCCGGTGCTGGTGCGCGAGGACGGCACCTACCTCTATACGCTGCCCTCGGTCGTCGACGACATCGAACTCGGCATCACCCATGTCATCCGTGGCGACGACCATGTCGCCAACACGGCGGTGCAGATCGACCTCTTCGAGGCGCTCGGCGGCCCGGTGCCGGTGTTCGGCCACCACAATCGCCTGACGACGGCGAGCGGCGAGGGGCTGTCGAAGCGCCTCGGCTCGCTCTCGGTCGGGGCGCTCTGCGAGGCAGGCTACGAGCCGATGGCGGTCGCCTCGCTCGCCGTGCTGATCGGCACCTCCGATGCGGTCGAGCCGGCGCCGGACCTCGACGCCCTCGCCGAAACGTTCGATCTCTCCCACGTCTCCCATTCCTCGGCGCGGTTCGACCCCGACGACATCGGCCTGCTGAATGCCCGTCTGCTGCACGCCATGCCTTACGAGGCGGCGGCAGAGCGGCTCGCCGGCCTCGGCATCGGCGGCGGCGCCGAGTTCTGGGAAACGGTTCGGGCCAACATCACCCGCTTTGCCGAGGCGGCGGACTGGTGGCGCGTCGTCACCGGACCGATCGAGCCGGTCGTCGAGGCGGACGATCGCGGGTTCCTCGAGACGGCGCGGGAATTGCTGCCGCCCGAGCCCTGGGACGCGGAGACCTGGGGCGCCTGGACCGGCGCGGTGAAGGCGGCGACCGGGCGCAAGGGCAAGGCGCTGTTCCTGCCGCTGCGCCACGCGCTCACCGGCCGCGACGACGGCCCGGAACTGAAGCGCCTGCTGCCGCTTATCGGATATAGGAATACGACGGACCGACTATCCTGACCTTGCGCTTCGGCTCGGTCTTGGTGCCGGTCTCGTCGACGCTCGTCGCGTCGGCCTCGGCCGGCCTGGCCTCGTCGGCCTTGGCGACGGTGCCCGAGGACTCGTCCTTGGCGGCATCTTCGCCGGCCGCAGCGAGGTCGTCCTTGGCGTCGCCCTTGGCCGCCGCAGGGACGTCGCCCTTGGCGGCGTCCTTGGTGACCGTTTTGCCGTCGTCGGCCTTGTCGGTCGTTTCGACCTTCTCAGCCTTGCCGGCCTTTCCGGCCTTGTCGACCTTGGCGGTCTTTTCCGGCTTGTCGGTGGCCTCGCCGGACATGCCGGGGATCGCCATCGAGGACCGCATCGCGCCCTCGTCGAGGAATTCGGGCTTGTCGATCTTCGTCGTCGCTTCCGCCGGCTCGCTCGATGCGGCGACGACATCGGCCGTCGGCCGGTCCTCGGCGCTGTCGTTCAGCGCCTCGAGCATGCCGCCCGGTGCCGTGCCGCAGCTGCACGCCGCGTCGAACTTCTCGCGGTAGCGGAACGCCGTGGCGAGTTCCGCATAGGGCCTGCCCTCGAGCGAGACCATGTTCTCGGCCGTCTCGCCGGGATTGCGATGGACGTAGAGCTTCGTTTCGGCGGTCGGGCAACGGGCCGCGCAGGCCTGCTCGTCGGTCTCGAACCGCCCGGCGGTGGTCGAGAAGCTCATCGGCCAGTAATAGCCGTCGCAGGTGCGCACGCAGAGCGTCCGATAGGTCGGGCCGACGGCGGCCTTGAACGTGCCGGCGCTCTCGGCGGCATCCGGATCGCGCCGCGCCTCCTGGGTCCGCTCGCGGCCGCAGCCGTTGCGGGCGAGCGCCCGGGTGAGGCGGGCCCGCTCGGCGCCGGCATTGCCGCTGCCCCGGCGGGCGAGCTGCTCGCGCTTGGCCTCGAGCTTGTCGAGATTGGCGCGCATGTCGTCGATCTGGTCGAGGATGGTGTCGCAGGTGCTGCTCGACGGCGAGCCGAAGAGGTAGCGGCCGCCGTTGCAGCCGTAGCGCCGGGCCGATTTCAGCGCCCGGTCGAGCTCGTATTGCTGGCGATGCACCGCCGCGTCGTATTTCTCGAAAAGCGCCGACTTGCCGCCACCCTTCGAGAGACCGGCGAGCTGGGCCTCGATGCGGGCGCAGGCCGAGCGGTCGGCATGCGCCGGCCCCGCCACGGCAAGCGTGCCGAGCGCCAGAAGCGTCGCTGATGCGATACGCCGCAACATCGTCCCTCGTTCGCCGTCGTCGCGCGCCACCGATCGGCATCCTGCCGATGCGGCCGTTCGCGGCAGCCTCCCTTTTCAAAAAAGGTGGTTTCCCGGCGCTCCCTGCTTCGATCCCGGACGAATCCCCACCCGTCCGGCCACAGGGGGCAACCCCAAGCCTTGCCCGAGTATTGGGTCCGCCTTCCATGGCGTCAAACGAAGCTGCCGAACGCGGTGAACGAAATGCTACCGATCCTGCAACTTCGCCCCGCCACGTTAATTGTTCGCCGCGGATCGTGACGACATTGAGACCGAAGGCAGCGCGGGCCGAATTACTCGGCGTCGGGCTGGTTGTCCGGGTGGGCGTCGGCGAAGGCCGCGAGCCGCGAACAATGGGCGTCGATGGCGACGATCTTCGGGAAGGCGTCGATCGGCACCTTGAAGCGCCGGGCGTTGAAGACCTGCGGCACGAGGCAGAGATCGGCGAGCGTCGGCACGCCGCAGAAGCAGAAATCCGGCCCCTCGATCATCTGCTCGATCGCGGTGAAATTGACCGTTATCCAGTGCGCGTACCACCTGTCGACGGCCGCCTGGTCGGCGCCGAGCTGCGTCTTCAGATAGCCGAGGACGGCGAGATTGTTCAGCGGGTGGATGTCGCAGGCGATGATGTCGGCAACGCCGCGCACCTTGGCCCGGGCGACCGGGTCGACCGGCAGCAGCGCCGGTTCGGGATGGATCTCCTCGAGATATTCGAGGATCGCCAGCGACTGGGCGAGCACCGTCTCGCCGTCGGCGCTGTCGACGCCGAGCGCCGGAACGCGCCCTTGCGGGTTGCGCGAAAGGTAGTCGGCGCCGCGATGTTCGCCGCCGTTCCTGACGAGGTGGACCGGCACCAGCTCGTGCGCGATGCCCTTGAAGTTGAGGGCGATGCGCACCCGATAGGCGGCCGTCGACCGGAAATAGGTGTAGAGCCGCGTCATGGCCGGTCTCCGGCAAGGTCGGCGGCGAGCGCCTCGGAACGCTCGATCAGCCGCGTGATGGTCGTCTCGATCAGCGCCCGCTCGGCCTCGCCGAGGCCCTCGGTCAGGCCCTCGGCGAAGGCCGTCGCCTCGGGCACGAACTCGTCATAGACCCCGCGCCCGTCGGCGGTCAGCATCAGGATCGCCTCGCGCAGATCCTTGGCGTTGGTGGCGCGCGCCACGAGCCCGCGATCGGCAAGGGCCGTCACCGCCCGGCTGACCTTGGTCTTGTGCATGTGACTGTGGGCACAGATCGCCGTCGCCGTCATCCGGTCGTACTGCCCGAGCGTCGCGATCACCCGCCATTCGGCGACCGAGAGGCCGTAGCGTTTCGAATAGAGCCGTGACAGCGACTGGCTGACCACTTCGGCGAGCACGTTGAGGCGATAGGGCAGGAAGCTTTCGAGGACGAGACGGGGCGGCGTTTCTGACATGGGGATCGAGGCGGGTCCTGTTATTGACAAAGTTGCGATCGCAACTAATACTTTGACAGAATGTCGCAGCGGGTAACCGATAGAAACATCCGCGGCGACACCAGCGCAACCAACGATCGGCGAAATTCGCCGCCGGCACCGGAAAAAATCCGGCGCCGCGATAGATGTACCAGAGATGGAAACGATCGCGCAGGGTCCCGGGCGGCCGGCGCGGACAGGGGAGGCAGCATCGCCATGGCCACCACGCCGATCGGATTGCCGAGAAGCTCCGGCACCCATTCCCGTCAGGCGCATTGCGACCTGCCGGAGGGCACCTTCGAGCGCGAACTCGGCAAGGAGGGCTTTTTCGGCCCGGCGACGCAGATGTACCACCGCCATCCGCCGACCGGCTGGACGAGCTGGTCGGGTCCGCTGCGCCCGCGCGCCTTCGACCTGACGAAGCTGCCGGTCCCCGCCGGCACCGTGTGGGACGCGCCCGTCATCCTCCACAACGCGTCGGTGCAGATGCGGATCTGGAATTTCGCCGGCAAGATGGACCATCTCGTGCGCAACGCCGACGGCGACGAACTGCTCTTCGTCCACAAGGGCCGCGCCGCGCTTTTCACCGACTACGGCCATCTCGAGATCGCCGCCGGCGACTATGTCATGCTGCCGCGCTCGACGATGTGGCGCATCGAGACCGCCGAGCCGGTGACCATGCTGCTCTTCGAGGCCACCAACGGCAGCTACAGTCTGCCGGATCGCGGCATGGTCGGCCGCCACGCGGTCTTCGATCCGGGCATGCTCGACGTGCCGGCGATCGACGAGGCCTTCCTCGCCCAGCAGGACGAGAAGGAATGGCCGGTGCTGATCCGCCGCCGCGGCGAGATCTCGACCGTCGTCTATCCGTTCAATCCGCTCGACGCGGTCGGCTGGCAGGGCGACCTCGCCCCGGTGCGGCTCAACGTGCGCGACATCCGGCCGCTGATGAGCCACCGCTATCACCTGCCGCCGTCGGCCCACTCCACCTTCGTCGCCAACCGCTTCGTCATCTGCACCTTCGTGCCGCGCCCGTTCGAGTCCGATCCGGGCGCCCTCAAGGTGCCGTTCTTCCACAACAACGACGACTACGACGAGGTGATCTTCTATCACGCCGGCGACTTCTTCAGCCGCGACAACATCCATCCGGGCATGGTGACGTTCCACCCCTGCGGCTTCACCCATGGCCCGCACCCCAAGGCGCTGTCGCGCATGTTCGAGCAGACCAAGACCGCGACCGACGAATACGCGGTGATGCTCGATACCCGCGACGCGCTCGAAGTCGGCGAGGGCGCCTCGTCGGTGGAATGGGGCGACTACGCCGAGAGCTGGAAGGTCGCGGGCCCGGTCACGGCGCCCGCGATCCGCAAGCGCTGACCGCGGCGGGTCGTCACGGCGTTTTGATCGCGAGTTGAGACGCCGCCGGCCACGCCCGGGCCTATCTTCCCTGCCGGAACTGGGTTTCCGGAAAAGGGAAAGGACAAGACCGATGATTGCTTCGAGACGTACACTTCTGATGTCGGCCGCCGGCCTCGCGATCGCCGCGACGGGCGCCGTGCTGCTGCGCCGTGCCGGTGGCTCCGCGATGGCCGAGACGGCCGCCGGGGCCGGCGCCATCGAGAAGCTCGAGCTCGGCGACGCCGAATGGAAGGCCCGCCTCGAGCCGGCCCGCTACGAGGTGCTGCGCAACGAGGGCACCGAGCCGCCGGGATCGAGCCCGCTCAATTTCGAGAAGCGTGCCGGCAGCTTCCACTGCGCCGGCTGCGACCTCGAACTGTTCACCTCGGAGATGAAATACGACAGCGGCACCGGCTGGCCGAGCTTCTTCGATGTCATTCCCGGTCGTGTCGGGACGAAGAGCGACTGGAAGCTGATCATCCCGAGGACCGAATATCACTGCGCCCGCTGCGGCGGCCATCAGGGCCACGTCTTCGACGACGGTCCGAAGCCGACGGGCCTGCGCTACTGCAACAACGGTCTCGCGCTGACCTTCAAGCCCGCCGCAAGCGCGGGCTGAGGCGAGGCGCGGGCAAGAACGCCGAGGAGTATTCCGTGAGCAAGGCATTCGCGTCGGTTGGCGACACCGAGGAAAAGACCATCAGCTTCGACGAGATCGGCCCGGGTCTCTATGCCTTCACCGCCGAGGGCGACCCCAACACCGGCGTCATCGTCGGCGATGACGCGGTGATGGTCATCGACACCCAGGCGACCCCGGCGATGGCCGGCAAGGTCATCGAGCGCATCCGGTCGGTCACCGACAAGCCGGTGAAATACGTGGTGCTCAGCCACTACCACGCGGTGCGCGTGCTCGGCGCCTCGGCCTACGAGCCCGACGAGGTACTCTCCTCCGATCTCACCCGGCAGATGATCGTCGAGCGCGGCCAGGAGGACTGGGATTCCGAATATGGCCGTTTCCCGCGCCTCTTCGCCGCCGCCGAGACGATCCCCGGCCTCACCTGGCCGACGATGACCTTCGGCACCGGCATGTCGGTGTTCCTCGGCAAGCGCGAGGTGCGCCTCATGCACCTCGGCCGCGGCCACACCATGGGCGACATCGTCGCCTGGGTGCCGGATGCCGAGGTGATGTTCTCCGGCGACCTCGTCGAGTACCACTCGGCCTGCTATTGCGGCGACGCCCATCTCAAGGAGTGGCCGCGCACCCTCGACCGCCTCGCGACCTTCTCGCCGCAGGCGCTGGTGCCGGGTCGCGGCGCCGCGCTGACGAGCAGCGGCGAGGTCGAGACGGCGATCGGGCTGACGCGCGATTTCCTCTCGACGCTCTACGACACGACGGCCGCCGCCGTCGCCGAAGGCCGGCCGCTGAACGAGACCTTCGCCGCCGTGCGCGAGGCGATGGACCCGCGGTTCGGCGACTTCGCCATCTACGAGCACTGCCTGCCTTTCAATGTCGCGCGCGCCTATGACGAGGCCTCCGGCATCGAGCATCCGCGCGTCTGGACCGCCGAGCGCGACCGCGAGATGTGGGCCTCGCTGCAGGACTAGCGCGTATTCCCGAAAAGTGGGAACCGGTTTTCGGACAAGGATACGCGCAAGAAAACGGACGCAAGACAGGGGCGACAAGCCGGGTCAACCGGCGCGCCCGGGGGTTTTGGGGGAAAACGCATGACCGAGCTCTACAAGCGGGCCGCCGTCTTCCAGTTCGAATATCGCCGCTCGCCGGATCAGGACGCCGCCGCGCCGGTGCGCCGTCCGATCGTGGTGGTCGGCGCCGGACCGATCGGCCTTGCCACCGCCATCGACCTCGCCGAGCGCGGCAATGCCGTCGTTCTCCTCGACGATGCCGACCGCATCGGCGAGGGCTCGCGCGGCCTTTGCTATTCCAAGCGCGCGCTCGAGATCCTCGATCGCCTCGGCGCCGGCGAGCAGGTGGTCGAGAAGGGCGTCTCCTGGAAGCTCGGCAAGGTGTTCTTCCGAAACGACAAGGTCTACGAGTTCGACCTCCTGCCCGAGGCCGGCCACAAGATGCCGGCCTTCGTCAACCTGCAGCAGTTCTATCTCGAGCAGTATCTCGTCGAGCGCGCCCTCGATCTCGACAACCTCGAGATCCGCTGGTCGAACCGGGTCACCGGTCTCGACAACAGGCCGGACGGCGTCGGCCTCACCATCGACACGCCCGATGGTCCCTATGTGCTCGAGACCGACTGGCTGATCGCCGCCGACGGCGCCCGTTCGAGCCTGCGCGACATGGTCGGCGCCGGCTTCATCGGCCGCACCTTCGAGGACCAGTTCCTCATCGCCGACATCAACATGAAGGCCGATTTCCCGCCCGAGCGCTGGTTCTGGTTCGAGCCGCCCTTCCATGGCGGCCAGTCGGCGCTGCTGCATCGCCAGCCCGACGACACCTGGCGCATCGATTTCCAGATCGGCATCGAGGCCGATGCCAGGAAGGAACAGGAGCCGGAGCGCGTCCGCGCCCGTCTCGACCGCATGCTGGAGGGCCGCGACTACAGCCTCGTCTGGGTCAGCGTCTACAAGTTCCAGTGCCGGCGCATGGAGAATTTCCGCCACGGTCGGGTGTTCTTCGCCGGCGACTCGGCCCATCAGGTCTCGCCGTTCGGCGCGCGCGGCGCCAATTCCGGCCTCGAGGACGCCGAGAACATTGCCTGGAAGCTCGATCTCGTGCTGAAGGGCGAGGCGCCGGAAAGCCTGCTCGACACCTATCATCTCGAGCGCTCGGCCGCCGCCGACATGAATATCGGTCATTCGACCCGGTCCACCGACTTCATCTCGCCGAAGGGACCGGCCGCGATCGGCTACCGCAATGCCGTGCTCGATCTGTCGCGCCGCTTCGACTTCGCCCGCCGGATGGTCAATTCCGGCCGCCTGTCGACGCCGGCGACCTACGAGACGCCGCTGTCGACGCCCGACGCCGACACCTTCGCCGGCGCCGCCCGCCTCGGCGCGCCGCTGCCCGACGCGCCCCTGCGCAACGTCGACGGCTTCGACGTCTGGCTGCTCGAAGCGCTCGGCGACGATTTCACGCTCATCGTCTTTGCCGACGGTGCGGCGCCTGCGGTGCCGGACGGCGTCACCCTGCTCGATATCGGCGCCGGCTGGTCCGATCCCAAGGGGATGCTCGCCGAGCGTCTCGACGCGACACCCGGCGCGACCTATCTGGTGCGGCCCGACCAGCACCTCGCGGCCCGCTGGCGCCACTACGATCCCGCGCTCGTCGCCGCCGCCCTCGATCGTGCGAAAGGCATCGTGAAATGAGCCGTCTCCTCACCCAGTCCCGCTTCGCCAACCCGGACGAGGCGTTCGTTGCGATCGTCGATGCCCATCGCGACCTCGCGCCGGAAGCGAGCGCCGCGCTCGACGCCCGCCTCGTCCTGCTGCTCGCCAACCACATCGGCGACATCGCCGTGCTGAAAGAAGCACTCGCCGCCGCAAGGGAAGGTCTCGCCGACAGCCGGGCCGGCTGAAAAAAGCGAAGGGCCGGCAGCGCGCGACCTCGCAATCGTCATGGAGAGGGCCTATCTGAGGTCCGTCGATACGGCCGGCCTGTCACCGGCCTCCACCAGCGATGCGAGGCCAAGATGCGTTTCGTCCTCACCCTGATTGTCGCCCTGACCATGGCCGGCACGGCCTTCGCCGGCTCGGATCCGGACCTCATCTTCAAGAAGTCGACGGTCTGGAAGTTCCTGACGCCGGACCACAAGCTCGCCGTCTACGCGATCGACGATCCGATCGTCGACGGCGTCGCCTGCCATTTCACCGTGCCCGAGAAGGGCGGCGTCGAGGGCATGCTGGGCGTCGCCGAGGAGTTGTCGGACATCTCGCTCGCCTGCCGCCAGGTCGGCCCGATCTCCTTCAAGGAGAAGTTCGAGCAGGGCGACGACATGTATCGCGAGCGCCGCTCGCTGGTCTTCAAGAAGATGCAGATCGTGCGCGGCTGCGACATCAAGCGCAACGTGCTCGTCTATCTCGTCTATTCCGACAAGCTGATCGAGGGTTCGCCGAAGAACTCGACCTCGACCGTGCCGATCATGCCGTGGGGCGACCAGCCGGCGCCGCGCTGCGGCGAATGGGTCCAGGATTGATCGGCAAAGGTCCGGGCCGGCCGGTCTGGTGACCGTCGGCCGGTCCCTCAGCGGCCGGGCAGCCGATCGCAACCCGCCGGGTCGTGCAGGCAGGGCGTCGTCGCGGTGTGAATCGGGTCGACGTCGATGTCGGCGAAGCGATTGACGAGGATCGCCACGAACAGCGGCAACAGGACGATCCCGATGAGGGCGAAAGCCCCGAGACCGCACCGGGCGATACTGACCTGCCGTACTGCCATTTCTGCTTGCCACATTGATCCGTCCTCCGCTCGATACGCGACGCGAGCCTGAGGACACATACTGACGGGGTGCCGCTGAACTCGTGCTGAGTGCACGGTTCATCTGCGGTTCAGAATATTAAACCGGGTGTTAGAGTTTGGTTACCGAGCCGTCAATCGGTCTTTCGAGAAGGTCCCGGAATGACACAGAAAGCCTGGTAGAGAACGCCCATCACGTCGCGGGCGGCGTCGCTCGCGAGCGCGTAGTAGATCGTCGTTCCGTCCCGCCGCGTGGTGACGAGATCCTGCCCGCGCAGAAGCGCCATGTGCTGCGACACGGTCGACATGCGAAGCCCCGTCAGCTCGGCGATTTCGCCCACCGAGCGCTCGCCGGCGGCGAGGTGACAGAGAATCATCAGACGCGGCGGCGAGGCCAGCATCTTCAGGAATGTCGCCGCTTCTTCGGACCGGGATTCGAGTTCCTGTATTTGCATACATTCGAATATACGTGCGGGACGGGGTCTTGTCACGCGCTTCCTTTGAAGCGTTCGAAGCAACGAAAAGCGCCGTTGCGGGGCCCCGGAATCGATAGCGGCGCCTCGGGTGGGGCGCCGCATCGGGAGGTCTTCCTTGGAAAGCTGAACGGCTGTCAGTGGCGGGTCGCGCCGCCCCACATCCAGCCGGCATCGGCAGAAACGGTACCGATCTCGATCCGGTCGCGCGGCGCGCCGTCCGGCTCGCCGACGAGGAAGGCGAAGAGGCCGGCGACCTGCGAGGCGGCGGTCTCGTCGATGACCTCGGCCCCGACTTCCTCCATCAGGAGATCGGCCAGCATTTCGTCGTACATCCGCCGGTTCATCGCGCGTTCCTCCCGCTTCGATTTCGGAACGGCGCCACTCTAGCGACGAACCCTTAAGCCAAGCTGAAGGAGCAATTCAGAAATCGTTCGGCTGGCATGCCGCGTGAGCGGACAGCAGGATGTCGCTTTTGATTGCAATTTCCGCCAACTGGGTACTAAAAAGCGAAACCCCGCGAGGACCTTGCGGCTGTCGCGGGGTTCTATCCGTCTGAAAACGTTTGCGTGCAGTGACGAATTTCAGCTCACTCGTGAGATGTGCACATTGCAACGCCGAAAGTCAAGAAGCCGTTAACGAGCCCATGGTCGAGACGCTGATCCAGACTCTCTCGAAGCGTCGGTTCGAGACCTATCTGCGGGCTGCCGGCCACGACCAGGAAAGGGCCTTCGAGCTCTATCTCTGGAATGCCGAACTCGGAGCATCGTTTCACATTCTCGTTCAAGCGGTCGAGGTCGCCTTGCGCAATCGCGTCAACGCGGTCCTTGTCATGCAATTCGGCGCGGACTGGTGGCAGGAAGATATGTTCTTCCACGTCACCGACCATGACCGTGATCGCGATTTGAAGACCGTCATGACGCGATTGCACAACAAGCGAAAGACGATCGAGACTGATCAGATCGTTGCGAGCCTATCCTTCGGATTCTGGGTGGGCATGCTGCAGAAGCGGTACAATCCCGGGATTTGGAGTCGACATCTGCGCGTGGCCTTTCCTCTGCTTCCCGAGACGGAAAACCGACATAGTGTTTTCGATTTGGCCGGCCGAGTGGCCGGCCTTCGCAATCGCATTTCCCATCACGAGCCGCTGATCAAGCTCGATGCGATGCATCTGTATGGCGACATGATGAAGCTGCTCTCCTGGATCTGCCCTGACACGGCCGAATGGATCAGGCAGAATTGCGAGGTCCCTGCGGTGGTCCGCCGCAAGCCCAAGCACGCAAGGTGAAATGCCCGATCGGTGCCGCCGTCTATGTCCTTGACGCCGGCCGGCGGCGCGCTTATTAGCTTTGGCCATGAAGACGGCCATGCGCTCCGGCGCCATCCTCATTTGCGGGATCATTATTCGCGACTAGCACCAAGCTGGTCCGGCCGCCCCCCTTCGCCCCTTTCCGATCGAAGACAGGACGCCCCGGCCAGCAGGCGAGGGACGGTATTTGTCATGACGCTGACGCTCTACAACACGCTGACGCGCGCCAAGGAAACCTTCGAGCCGATCGATCCGGCGAATGTGCGGATGTATGTCTGCGGCCCGACGGTCTACGACTACGCCCATATCGGCAATGCCCGCCCGGTCATCGTCTTCGACGTGCTGTTCCGCCTGTTGCGCCATCTCTACGGCGCCGACCACGTCACCTATGTCCGCAACATCACCGACGTCGACGACAAGATCAACGCCCGCGCCGCCGAGCGCGGCATCTCGATCCGCGAGCTGACCGAGGAGACCGCCCGGGCTTTCCACGAGGACACCGACGCCCTCGGCGTGCTGAGGCCGAGCATCGAGCCGCGCGCCACCGAGCATATCGAGGAAATGCTCGCGATGATCGGCCGCCTCGTCAAGAACCACCACGCCTATGCCGCCGACGGCCACGTGCTCTTCGACGTGCCCTCGATGCACGACTATGGCGAGCTTGCCCGCCGGCCGCTCGACGAGATGAAGGCCGGCGCCCGCGTCGAGGTCGCGCCCTACAAGCGCGATCCGATGGATTTCGTCCTCTGGAAGCCGTCGAAGCCCGGCGAGCCGGGCTGGGACAGCCCCTGGGGTCGCGGCCGTCCCGGCTGGCACATCGAGTGCTCGGCGATGTCCTGGAAGCACCTCGGCAAGGTCTTCGACATCCATGGCGGCGGCATCGACCTCGTCTTCCCGCATCATGAGAACGAGATCGCCCAGTCGCGCTGCTGTCACGGTACCGACGTGATGGCGCGCTACTGGCTGCACAACGGCTTCCTCCAGGTCGAGGGCGAGAAGATGTCGAAGTCGCTCGGCAACTTCATCGTCATCCACGACCTGCTGAAGGACTGGCCGGGCGAGGCGATCCGCCTCAACATGCTGCGCACCCATTATCGCCAGCCGATCGACTGGACCGTCGCCGGCCTCGAGGAGAGCGTCAAGGTGCTCGACGGGCTCTACGAGGCGGTCGGCGAGGCCGATGCCGGCACGCCCGACGAGGCGGTCGTCGCGGCGCTTTGCGACGATCTCAACACGCCGAAGGCGATCGCCGCCCTGCACGGGTTGCGCAATGCCGCCGCCCATGGCGATGCGACTGCTGCGGCCGCGCTCAAGGCGAGCGCCAACCTGCTCGGCCTGCTCGCCGGCACCCATACGGACTGGTTCGCCGCCAGGAAGGAAGCCGCCCATGTCGACGAGGCGACGGTCGAGGCGCTGATCGCCGCCCGCGCAGCCGCCCGCAAGGCCAGGAATTTCGCCGAGGCCGACCGCATTCGCGACGAGATCGCCGCCCTGGGCGTCGTCCTCAAGGACGGCCCGGCCGGCACCACCTGGGAGGTCACACGCTGATGCCCCGAAATCTCATCGACCACATCTCGCTGAACGTCGCCGACTACGAGCGGGCCAAGGCGTTCTATGCCAGGGCCCTCGCGCCGCTCGGCTTCTCCCTCGTCATCGAGGTGACCGCCGAGATGACCGGCTCGATCCCCTCCGCCGGCTTCGGGCCGAAGGGCAAGCCGGTGTTCTGGATCGCCCCGAAGGGCCACCAGACCCCGGCCCAGCACATCGCCTTCGGCGCCGACAGCCGGGCGATGGTCGATGCCTTCCATGCCGCGGCGATTACCGCCGGGGCGACCGACAACGGCGCCCCGGGCCTGCGCCCGCACTACCATCCGAACTATTACGGTGCCTTCGTGCTCGACCCCGAAGGACACAACATCGAGGCCGTCTGCCACCTGCCCGAGTGAGGCGCACCGCGCCCCATTTCCGAGCCGAGCATCACGACCCGTATTCCGGACCGTCAAAATGACCAAGGAACGCCTCTACCTGTTCGACACGACGCTGCGCGACGGCGCCCAGACCAATGGCGTGGACTTCTCCGTCGAGGAGAAGCAGATCGTCGCCGGCCTCCTCGACGAACTCGGCATCGACTACATCGAGGGCGGCTACCCGGGCGCCAACCCGACCGACACCGCCTTCTTCGCCAACCGGCCGACGACGCGGGCAAAGTTCACCGCCTTCGGCATGACCAAGCGCGCCGGCCGGTCGGTTTCCAACGATCCCGGCCTTCGGGTCCTGCTCGACGCCGACGCCGATGCCGTCTGCTACGTCGCCAAGTCCTGGGACTATCACGTCAAGGTCGCGCTCGGCACGACCAACGAGGAAAACCTCGTCTCCATCCGCGAATCGGTCGAGGCGGCGCTCGCCGCCGGACGCGAGCCGCTCGTCGACTGCGAGCACTTCTTCGACGGATACAAGGCCAATCCCGAATACGCCCTCGACTGCGCCCGCGTCGCCTATGAGGCCGGCGCCCGCTGGATCGTGCTGTGCGACACCAATGGCGGCACGCTGCCGCACGAGGTCGAGGCGATCGTCCACGCCGTCACCCATGTGGTGCCGGGCGACCATCTCGGCATCCACGCCCACAACGACACCGAGATGGCGGTGGCCAACTCGCTTGCCGCCGTGCGCGCCGGCGTGCGCCAGATCCAGGGTTCTCTCAACGGCCTCGGCGAGCGCTGCGGCAACGCCAACCTCGTCTCGCTGATCCCGACGCTGCTCCTCAAGAAGGAGTTCGCCAACCGCTACGACATCGGCGTCGACGAGAAGGGCATGGCGACGCTGACCCATGTCAGCCGCACCCTCGACGAACTCCTGAACCGGGCGCCGAACCGCCACGCGCCCTATGTCGGCGCCTCGGCCTTCGCCCACAAGGGCGGCATCCACGCCTCGGCGGTCAACAAGAACCCCGACACCTACGAGCACGTCCCGCCCGAGGCCGTCGGCAACCGCCGCCGCATGCTGGTCTCCGACCAGGCCGGCAAGTCGAACCTCGTCGCCGAGCTCGCCCGCCTCGGGATTTCCGCCGAGAAGGACGATCCGCGCCTCGACAGCCTGCTCGCCCTCGTCAAGGAGCGCGAGGCGATCGGCTATGCCTACGAGGCGGCCTCGGCCTCCTTCGAACTGCTCGCCCGGCGCACCCTCGGCGCCGTGCCGACCTATTTCAACGTCGACAGCTTCCGCGTCATCGTCGAGCGCCGCCACAACGCCCTCGGCAATCTCGTCACCGTCTCCGAGGCGGTGGTGAAGCTGCGGGTCAACGGCGACAAGCTGATGTCGGTGGCCGAGGGCAACGGCCCGGTCAATGCCCTCGACATTGCCCTGCGCAAGGACCTCGGCATCTACCAGCAGTTCATCTCCGATCTCGAGCTCTCGGACTACAAGGTGCGTATCCTCAACGGCGGCACCGGCGCCGTCACCCGGGTGCTCATCGAGAGCCGCGACGGCGAGGGCAATCGCTGGTCGACGGTCGGCATCTCGCCGAACATCGTCGATGCCTCGTTCCAGGCGCTCGCCGACTCGATCAACTACAAGCTCCTGCGGTCGGACGCGCCCGCGCCATGAGCGCGCCCGAGGAGGAGACGGCAGCTCCGGACGCGCCGGCGGACAATACGACGGACCTCCTCGGCTTTGCCGCCGCCCTCGGTGCCTATGCCATCTGGGGGCTCGCCGTCCTGTTCTTCAAGCTCCTGGAGGCGGTGCCGGCGACCGAGGTCATCGCCCACCGCATCTCCTGGACGGTGGTCTTCGTCGGCCTGTGGATCATCGCCAAGGGCCGCCTCGGCGAGGTGCGCGCCGCCGTCGCCGATCCCGCCGTCATCTTCCGCCTCCTCGCCTCGGCCGTTCTCATCGCCGGCAACTGGCTGATCTTCGTGTGGGCGGTCTCGCAGGCGCGCGTCCTCGAGGTCAGCTTCGGCTACTTCATCAATCCGCTGGTCAATGTCGCCCTCGGCTTCGTGCTCCTCGGCGAGCGCTTCTCGCGCCTGCAGGGCATCGCCATCGCCGTCGCGGCCCTTGCCGTCGCGGTCCAGGCGACAGGGCTCACCGGCTTTCCCTGGGTCTCGCTCGCCCTTGCCTTCTCCTTCGCGTTCTATGGCTTCCTGCGCAAGACCGTGGCGGTCAAGCCGACCCCGGGCCTCTTCGTCGAAACGCTCGTGCTGCTGCCGCTGGCGCTCGCCTATCTCGGCTGGCTCGACGTCTCGGGCACCGGCCATTTCCTCGCCGACCCCGGCCGCACTGTCCTTCTCGTCCTCACCGGCATCATCACCGCGCTGCCGCTCGTCCTCTTTGCCACCGGCGCCCGCCGCCTGCCGCTCTCGACCGTCGGCATCCTGCAATACCTCGCGCCGTCGCTGCACTTCCTGCTCGCCGTCTTCGCCTTCGGCGAGCCGCTGTCGCCGACGCGCCTCGTCAGCTTCGCGATCATCTGGCTGTCGCTGGCGATCTTCGCCGCCGATCTCCTCGTCCGCCGGCGGGCGCTGCGGCCGCAAGGTTGAATCGGAATCTCGGTCTCGGCTGTCCGCGCCAAGTGATTCTGGAGACTCGGCTTTTCGCCCGCGCTTCGAGTGATCCTTCGCCCCGGTGAATCATCACATGAAGACGGGGCGCCGGCTTCGGCCGGCGATGCTGAATCATTTTCTGAAGCAAAGCTCGATCGAATTGTGAGCCGGCGTTGAATCAATTTCTCAACGCCCGCTGAATCGTTTTCTGAAGACGACGGGCCGTCGGTCGCAACGAAAAAAGCCTCCCCGTTCCCGGACGAGCCGGGCGGGGAGGGAAGTCGGACTGCCGTCGAGAAACGGGTATGTCGATCGGCCGGCGGTGGCCGCTCAGCCGACGAGGAGACCGGCACCCACCGCCATCACCGCGACGCCGGCGATGCGCACGAGCACCGTGCCGGCGCGGGCGAGCAGCCGCTCGGCGGCAAGGCCGAGGCCGATGCCGCTGGCATGCAGGGCCGCGGTGGCGATGAGGAAGCCGGCCGCATAGGCCGCACCGCTCGCCGCGAGCGGCATCTCGGTGCCGTGGGCGTGGCCGTGGAAGATGGCAAAGAGCGCCGTTGCGGCGACGGCCAGCGTCGTCGCGACCTTGAGCCGCGTCGCGATCATCGCGCCGAAGACCACCAGCGACAGGGCGATGCCCGTCTCGACCGCCGGTACGCCGATGCCGGCGATGCCGAGGATCGCACCCACCGCCATGAAGCCGACGAAGGCGGCGGGCACGGCATAGAGCGCGCGACCCTTGAGGCCGGTCGCGATGAGGCCGACGGCGACCATCGCGAGCAGGTGATCGAAGCCGAAGAGCGGATGCGTGGCGCCGGCCGAGAAGCCGTTCACCGCGCCGACGCCGGTATGGGCGAGGGCCGGGCCGGTCATGAGAAGGGTCGTCGCGATAGCCGCGCCGGTGAGGATTGAACGCTTCATTGGAGCCTCCTGAGCCGGTCGAGCCGATCCCCTGGCCTTCCTGCCGCGGCACCTCGAAAACGCCACGACACGGGATCCCCTGTCACCGAGGGATCGCCGACCTTGCGGTCTTCATGCCACGAAGCGCAGGCCGGCGCGTTGACGCGGGTCAAACGGCGCCGGCGATGCCGGCATCAGACGATCTCGGCGACCTCGTCGAAGGCGAGGCGCGGCAGCCGCCGGAAGATCCTGGTCTCGTCGGCATAGCCGAGATTGACGAGGAAGTTCGAGCGGATGGTCGTGCCGGCAAAGAACGCGGCGTCGACCTTGGCATTGTCGAAGCCCGACATCGGCCCGGTGTCGAGGCCGAGCGCCCGCGCCGCGAGGATGAGATAGGCGCCCTCGAGCGTGCCGTTCCGGAAGGCGAACATCTCCGATCCGGCCGCATTGTCGCGGAAGCCCCCCGCCGGGTCGTCCATCACCGGGAACACCGTGTCGAGATGGCGCCAGAACTCGACGTCCTGGCCGATGATGACGGTGACCGGGGCGGCCATCGTCTTGTCGACATTGCCCGGCGACAGCGTCGGCCGCAGCTTTTCCTTGGCCTCGGCCGAACGCACGAAGACGAAGCGGCCCGGCTGGGCGTTCATGCTGGTCGGCGCCCACTTCATGAGATCGTAGAGGGCGTGCAGCATGCCGTCCGAGACCGGCCGGTCGCGCCAGCCATTGTGGGTGCGCGCCTCGGTGAAGAGCAGCCGCAGCGTTTGCGGATCGGCGCGCGCGATCTCCTGCTTGAGGCGGGCGGCATCGACGCGGGCCGCGGCATCCTGTTCTTCGATGGAAAGCTCTCGGGTCATCGCAGACTCCTTTTCGGCGGAAACGGCGGGCGGTGGCCGGGCTCCGGCCTCAGCGCCGATATGGTGCGCGCGGCCGGGGCGACAAGCCACCATCGCCACCGCCGCCGCGCCGCGCCGTATCGCCGCGTGGCGAGGGGCGGCCGAGGGGCGATTTGCCGAATTGCCTTGACCCGCACTTGGCAATTCCGTACCGGATTGCGCGGCAAGGACCGACCGGATCGGCCGCGCCGGGCGCCTCCACGAGCGGGCGCGCGCCGACAAGAGCCGCCGAAACGCCGTCGGCGGAACGGGTGACATGAGACTCTCGATCAAATCGCGATACCGCAAGCCGACCGTCATCATCCACGATCTGGTGATGACCTGGGCGTCCGTGATCGCGGCGTTCTGGCTGCGCTTCGGCGACTACGTGTTCACCGCCGGCCCGCGCGAGGTGCTGTTCGGGATCGCCGCCGTGGTCACCCTCGCGGCAGCCTTCGTCTATCGCTATTTCTCGCTCTACCGCTCGATCTGGCGCTTCGCCTCGACGCAGGATCTGTTCAACATCGTGCGCGCCGTCTCGGTGCTGGCGATCCTCATCGTCATCGGCGATTTCTTCGTCGCCCGCTTCTACCAGAACCAGCTGATCGTCAGCCGCGCCACGGTGATCATCTACTGGTTCGTGCAGATCGCCGCCCTCGGCGGCCCGCGCCTGCTCTATCGCTACTATCGCGACTGGCACCACGAGCGCCGCATCGAGAAGAAGGGCAACCGCGTGCCGGCCCTCGTGCTCGGCTCGGGCGCCGATGCCGACCTTGCCGTGCGCATGCTGAAGTCCGACGCCCGCCACACCTTCTTCCCGGCCGGCGTGCTCTCCAACAAACCCTCCGACGACGGCCAGTCGATCCGCGGCGTGCGCGTCCTCGGCCGCATCGAGGACCTCGAGGAGGTCTGCGGCAAGCTCGCCGAGCAGGGCATCAAGGTCCGCCGTATCCTCCTCACCCCCTCCGCGCTCGATCGCTCCAACGCGCCCGAAGACATCATCGCCACCGCCCGCCGCCTCGACATCGTGGCGAGCCGCGTGCAGCGCATTTCCGACATCGGCCATGGCGGCGAGGGCGCCAGCATGCAGCCGATCTCGATCGGCGATTTGCTGCTGCGCCCCTCCGTCGAGATCGACCAGACGCTGCTCACCGAGTTCATCCGCGGCAAGCGCATCGCGGTCACCGGCGGCGGCGGCTCGATCGGCTCGGAGATCTGCCGGCGCGTCGCCAAATACGGCGCTTCCGACCTCCTGATCCTCGACAATTCCGAGCCGGCGCTGCACGACGTCAGCTTCTCGATCGACTTCATGGACGTCTCGACGAAGTATTCCGGCCGTATCTGCGATATCCGCGACCGCCACCGCACCGAGCAGCTGCTCTGCGATTTCAAGCCCGACCTCGTCTTCCACGCCGCCGCGCTGAAGCACGTGCCCTATCTCGAGCGCGACTGGGACGAGGGCGTCAGGACCAACGTCATCGGCACGATGAACGTCGCCGACGCCACCGTGAAGTCCGGCGCCAGGGCGATGGTGCTGATCTCGACCGACAAGGCGATCCGCCCGGTCTCCGTTCTCGGCGCGACCAAGCGTTTTGCCGAGCTCTACTGCCAGGCGCTCGACCTCGACCTCGCCGGTCGCGCCGGCGACACCCCGTCGCCGCGCATCCTCGCCGTCCGCTTCGGCAACGTCCTCGGCTCGTCCGGCTCGGTGGTGCCGCGCTTCCGCGCCCAGATCGAGCGCGGCGGTCCGGTCACCGTCACCCACCCGGACATGGTGCGCTACTTCATGACGGTGCGCGAGGCGGTCGATCTCGTGCTGACCGCCTCCTCGCACGGCGCCGGCACGCAGAGCCGCGACGTCTGCGTCTATGCCCTCAACATGGGCGAGCAGGTGCACATCCTCCGGCTCGCCGAGACGATGGTCCGCCTCTCCGGTTACGAGCCCTATACCGAGATCCCGATCGAGTTCACCGGCGCCCGGCCCGGCGAGCGGCTCTACGAGGAGCTGTTCTCGCCCAACGAGCCGATGGTCGATATCGGCATGAAGGGCATGCTCGGCGCCAAGCCCGACTTCCTGACGATGGCCGAGATCAAGAAGGCGCTCGCCGAGATCGACGAGGCCGTCGAGGCCGGCGACCAGGCGCACCTCCACGTCATCCTCAAGCGCAACGTGCGCGATTATCTGACCGAGGAGGCCGCCGCCGCGTCCTGAGCGATTGCGGCGGCCCGTCCCGATGCTCTATTCAGGCGCAATGGACGGGACGAAAGGCGGCAGCGCCGTCGAGACCATGCTCGAAGTGTTCCACGGGCGCACGCCGATCCGGGCGTGGTCGCTGATCGTGACGCTTTACGGCGACGCCATCGTGCCGCGCGGCGGTTCGCTCTGGCTCGGCTCGCTGATCGAGATCATGGAGGCCTTCCGCATCGATGCCGGCGTCGTGCGCACCGCGATGTCGCGCCTTGCCTCCGACGGCTGGCTCGAGCGCACCCGCATCGGCCGCAACAGCTACTACCGCCTGAGCCCGCGCGGCCGCACCGGCTTCCTCGAGGCGGCGCGGCGCATCTATGCCGTGCCGAAGGCGCGCTGGGGCGGGCGCTGGTACGTCGCGACGATCCTCGGCGAGCCGGGCGAGCGCGGCGCGACCCGCGAGCTGCTCGTCGAGCGCGGCTTCGTCGCCCTTGCCCCGAACGTCCTCATCGCGCCGCTCTGCGAGGCCGACGACGGCAGCCACGCCGCCGCGCTCGCCGGCGAGCCGGTGATGCTGATGGAAGCGAGCGGCGGCACGCCAGACGAGGCGCGGCGCCTCGCCGCCGAGACCTTCCGGCTCGAGGAACTGGCCGCCGGCTATCACCGCCTTGCGAGCCTCTTCGCCGCCCTCGAGGCCGCGCTCGTGGCAAGCCCCGTCTCGGGCCGCGACGCCCTCGTGCTGCGCATTCTCGTCATCCACGAATATCGCCGCGTCATGCTGCACGACCCGCTGCTGCCAGTCGAACTGCTGCCGCCGGACTGGCCCGGCCACCGCGTCCGTCAGCTTTGCGCCGGCGTCTATCGCGAGGTCGCCGGCCCCGCCGACGCCTTCCTCGACGCCCATGCCCGCAACGAAACCGGCCCCCTGCCACCGCCCGACGCGAGCGTCAGGGCAAGGTTCGGCGGGTGAGGGGACGCGCCTCGCCGATGCCGCAGGATACGATGGCACGGTGCCGCACACCGATCGGACTGCGCTCTCGCCGGCAATGCGCCAATGGCGCATTTCAGACTTCTTTAAACCCGTCCTTGGTCGCTTTTCGCCCGGCGCGCCTCGGGTTCGGGCGTGGGATTTGTCTTGTGAAGATGGCTATCCGGCGATGGGGACGGGCGCGGTTGGTCCGAGTTCGCGAATGAATTGGCTAGCATGTAGCAAGGCCTGATCATATTGCTGCCAAGCAGGCGTGATACCAACAGAAAGGGCATCGCGCACGGGCATCTGTTGAGAGTAGGTCAGGACCAGAGTGCCCGGTTTCCCGTCTGCCGGCGCGGCCTTCACTCTTGTTATTCCGACATAGAAAAGACGACGCTGCTCCTCGAGGTATTGCGCCTGTTGGGCAAGTGTCAGGTCATCAGGGCCTGGCCTTGGCAGTAACCCTTGAACGCAACCTGCGATGATTGTGACGGGTGCGCTGAGCCCTTTGCTCTTGTGTAGACTCATGATCCGGACATCTTCGATCTCGGTCGGGATCTCCGGTTGGCTGATTGCGGTTGAGAGTTCACGCACGAAATCTTCGCGACTGTCGGCGGTAATTGTATCGAGTATCGCCACGGCCAGTTCGCGAATATTACGAGTCGATTCCTGCCCGTTTGGGAAGAGTTGGTCCACGACAGCTCGAAGATCCGGGAGGGCTTCAAGGTCACTAAGATTCTGGACGATGTCACGGAACGATGTCGCGATCGCGGCAGTGTAGGGCAGGCGAAGCACGCCGAGTTCAAGCTCTGTCATCGCTTCCCAAGGCGACATGCCGTTATTCTCACAGTGCTCGCGGACGCGGCGATAACCGGCTGCATGCCAGTTGTTGCCATTCACCCCGACGAGCCAACGCAGTGCCACTCTGTCCTCTCTGTTCGCGAAGAGCTTCAGGAGCGCGAAAGCCCGTTTGGCGTTATCGTGGCTCAATTCAGACTCGGCATAATACGACTTGGTGGGAACACCGCTTGTGACCAAGGCCTCATATAGAGGAGTCCCAAAGGCTCTGCTTTGGGTGAGCACGAGAATGTCGCCTGGCGGGGTTCCGTTGGCGATCATCTCGCGAACTGAGGCCGCAACGCCGGCAACTTCCCGAGCGATGGTTGGGTACTGGACTATCTGGACTTCGCCCGCACCATTCGCGGCCATCGGATTGAGCGGTCGCGGAACAGGTCGCTGAGCGTTGTGGCCAATCAGGCTGTTCGCCATTTCGACGATCCGCGTCGGGCATCTGCGGCACTCATCAAGGCCGAGGTCATCGGCACCGACATTGGCATTGAGCCATTCACGAATCCCATCGGGATGTGCGTGTTTGAAGCTATAGATTGACTGGTCATCATCACCAACAATGCAGACATCAGCGCTATCGGAGAGCAGCTGGACTATGCCTTGCTCCGCCCGATTCAGGTCTTGGTACTCGTCAACCAGAATATGGCGATATTCTCGCCGTTCGGCAGCGGCCGGATTTGAGTGCAAATATTGGTAGAGAAGCGGGATAACCTCACCGATCAGCATTGAATCATGAAACCGAAGCCAATCAAGCAGGTCGGCTTGGAAGGCCGCATCCGCAGGACTTGGCGCATAACCTGGCTGTTGATACTGAAGGCGCGCCCACGCGGCCTCATAGGCGATTTTGAGCCTTTTTGCTGCCTTCTTCCCTCCATGTGCATTCGCCAAATCACAGATGAGTGGTTCAAGCTCAAACTCATTCAGTGGGCGGGGAACTCGGCCTGTTGCATCCAGCACATGGTTTCGCATCAGCATCCGAAGAGCGAGACTGTGGAGAGTAACACCTTTGAGCTCATCGCAGCCAGTCACGCCCATGTTGACAAGCTCTCGATGCAGATCTTCTGCGGCAACTCTTGTGAAAGTGACAGGTAGAATCCTGTTGGGTGCGACACTCATCTCCAATAAGCGAGCGACACGCCGTTTCATGGCAAATGACTTTCCGGTTCCAGGACCGGCAACTACGCGGATGCGGTCATTGGTTGATGACGCAATCCGATAAGCGGGGGTGGTCGGGATGAGGCCGTCTGACCAAGCCATGATGGTACCTAGTCTGCGTACGGATAGTTGCATTCACGAACAGGATCAATGAATAGCAGAGATCGAAGATTCGATGGCAAGAAACGCGCGCTCCATGACCCGCGCCGCGAGCGAAACGCGTCGAGCATCAGCGTGGAATGGCGTTTCATGCCCTTCGCACTAACGTATCTGACACCAGCCGCATCCGTCATCTCCGCGCAGGCGGGGATCCAGGTCTGTTTTCAGCGCATTGAAAAACAATGTGGATTCCAGCTCGCGCGGGAATGCTGGCGGACGACGAAACGACATCGGGCCTTGCAGGAATGGCGGTCAGGCACGGCGATGCCTACCCCTCGACCCGCTCTCCCCAGGCCTGTTTCTTGCGGTAGATCGTCGAGGGGCTGATTTCGAGGGCGGCGGCGGCGCGCGAGATGTTGCCGTCGAAGGCGGCGAGCGCCGTCTCGATGATCTGCTGTTCCTGCTGCCAGAACGGCGCGATGTGCCCGACCTCGGCGCCGAGCATGGCGGACCCGGTTGCCTGTCGCGGCATGGCAGGAATGTGCGTGCCCATCGGACCGATCGACGATAGGCCGGCGTGGGCGGTGGACGCCGTCGCGCCGCCGATGGCGTGGCCGCCGGCGGTGAACGCGCCGGCGCCCGCCGAGGGCCCATGGCCGGAATGGGATGCGCTGCCCGTCGCGTGTCCGGAACCCGCCACTTGTCCGATGCCCGTCACGGGTCCGTAGCCGGTCACGGGTCCGCAGCCGGTCACCGGCCCGCCGATCGGCAGCATGGCGGCGGCGACGCGCTCGCCGTCGGAGAGCACGACGACGCGGCGGATGACGTTCTGCAGTTCGCGCACATTGCCGGGCCAGGGCCAGGCCGCGAGCAGGCGCTCGGCGTCCGGCTCGAAGCCGGTGAAGGCGCGGCCCTCCTCCTCGGAGAAGTCGGCAAGGAAGCGGGCGGCGAGCGGCAGGATGTCGCCGGGCCGTTCGCGCAGCGGCGGCAGGTGGATCGGCAGGACATGCAGCCGATAGAACAGGTCCTCGCGGAAGCGGCCGGTCGAGACCTCGCGATAGGGGTCGCGATTGGTGGCGCAGACGATGCGGACGTCGACCGCCTGCGTCTTCGTCGCCCCGACGCGGCGCACCGTGCCGGTCTGGATGAAGCGCAGCAGCTTGGCCTGCAGGGCAAGGTCCATCTCGCCGATCTCGTCGAGGAAGAGGGTGCCCCCGTCGGCGAGTTCGGCGGCGCCCGGCCGGTCCTCCGAGGCGCCGGTGAAGGCGCCGCGCACATGGCCGAAGATCTCGCTTTCCATCAGGTCCTTGGGGATCGCGCCGCAATTGAGCGCGATGAACGGACCCTCGGCCCGGCCCGAGCGGGCATGCACCGCCTCGGCGCAGACCTCCTTGCCGGTACCGCTCTCGCCGCTGATGAAGACCGGCGCCTTCGACGGCGCGATGCGGGTGATCTGGTCGTAGATGCCGAGCATCGCCGGCGAGGTGCCGACGAAGCCTTCGAAGTCGCCGCCGGCGGCCTCGGCCGTGCCGATCCGCCGCGCCGGGCCGGCAAGGTGGCTCGTCACGCGCTCGAGGAAGGCGGCGGCCGGAAACGGCTTGATGAGGAAATCGTCGGCGCCCGAGCGCATGGCGGTGACGGCGGAATTGACCGAGCCGGCGGCGCTCGTCACCACGAGCGGCGCGCCGGCGCGCCCGGCGATCTGCGAGATCTCGGTGGCGCCACGCTGGCACAGCGAGAGGTCGACGACGACGAGGTCGTAGGCGTGGCGGTCGAGGAAGGCATCGAGGGTGCGCGCGCTCGCCGCCTCGTCGATCTCGACATGGGCGCCGAACTGGCCGCGAATGAGCTCTTTCAGCAAGCGCCGCTGGGCGCCGTCGCCATCGGCGAGGAGAACCATGCGCCGGTCGGCGCGGTCGCTGGACGGGCGAGGGGAAGGGGCTTGTGAAGCGCTGAACATGGGCCAACCGGGCGGGAACGACTGCTCCGGCCACTGTCGGAAATCATGGTAAAGAAACCGTTGTCACGGCAACCGGAAAGCGGTTTCGCGAGACGCCCGTCGCTCAGCCGCCGATGTGCGCCGAAAGCGCCGCATAGAGCGGGTTGTCGGCGGCAAAGACATAGTCGAGACGGCCGACCGTGACGGTTGCCGCGCCCTTGCCGCGCAGCCAGGCGACGCAGTCGTAGACGCGCTTTGCCGGGCAGTGGAGCGTGAGCGGGCCGCCGGCCGCCGGAAACGGCGCGCGGGCGCCGAAGGCGGCTTCGGCCTCGGTGGCGAGCCCGGCCGCATCGGCGAGGTCGGCGCGGATCTCGCGCATCGTGCGGGCCCGCTCCTCGGCCTCGATCCGGTCGAGGATGATCTTCAGCCGGTCGAGCGTTGCCGCGTTCCAGTCGGCCGAAAGCGAGGCGACGAGGTTGGCCTCCGAGCGCAGCATCACGCCGTCGTCGAGGACCTTGAGGGCATTGGCGGCGAGCGTCGAGCCGGTCGTCGTGATGTCGACGATGAGGTCGGCGGCGCCCGATGCCGGCGCGCCCTCGGTCGCCCCGAGGCTCTCGACGATGCGGTAGTCGACGATGCCGTGCTCGGCAAAGAAGGTGCGCGTGATGTTGAGGTATTTGGTCGCGACGCGCAGGCGCCGGCCATGCCGGGCGCGGAAGCCCGCGGCGACGTCGTCGAGATCGGCCATGCTGCGCACGTCGATCCAGGCCTCGGGCACGGCGACGACGACGTCGGCATTGCCGAAGCCGAGCGGCGTGACGAGCATGACCTTGGCATCGGCGTCGGCGATCGTCTCGCGGATCAGGTCCTCGCCGGTGACGCCGAGATGGACGCCGCCGGCGGCGAGCTCCCGGGCGATCTCGGAGGCCGAGAGGAAGGCGATCTCGACGCCGTCGAGGCCGGCGATGCGGCCGCGATAATTGCGCGCCCCGCCCGGCTGGGTGACCGAGAGGCCGGCCCGGCCGAAGAAGGCGTTGGCGTTTTCCTGCAGCCGCCCCTTGGACGGCACGGCGATGACGAGGGGGCCGGTCATTTGGCGCCTCCGATCTCGAAGCGGTCGATCCAGAGGGCGCAGCCGACGGCCGGAACCGGGCCGCCCGCACCCATATGCGCGACGAGCCCGTCATAGCGCCCGCCACGGGCGAGCACGCCGGCAGGGCCCTCGACCTCGAACACGAAGCCCGAATAATAGTCGAGCCGGCGGCCGAACTCGGCCGAGAATTCGATGCGCGAGACGTCGATGCCGTTCGCCGCGAAGGCCGCGAGCCGGCGACGATAGGACTCGATCGCTGCCGACAGGTCGACACCGGCGGACGCGGTGAGGTCGGCGATGGCGTCGCCCGCCTTGTCGGCCGGGCCGTGAATGTCGAGCAGGCCGGAGAGGAACGAAGCGCCCTTCTCGCCGATGCCGGCGCCGGCCGCGAGCGTCGCCTGTTCGAGGAAGCGCTCGGCGATCTCGCCGGCCGTGCGCCCGCCGACCGGATTGATCCGGGCGATCGAGAGGAGGTCCTCGACGACGGCCCGTGCCGCCTCGGGCGCCGAGCCCTCGAGGGCGGCAAGGAAACCGGCCGGGCCGCCGGCGCCGTTGCCGGCATCCTCGGCGGCGCGGGCAAGGCAGCGGTCGAGCCGGACCCGGTCGCCGAACAGGCGGTGCAGCCGTGCCCGCCAGGCCGCGGGCAGGCCGAGCGCATCCAGCGCGGCAACGAACAGCGAGCTGTCGCCGATCCTGATGGCGGGGTCGGCAACGCCCATCGCCCGGCAGGCTTCGATCGCAAAGGCGAGGGTGTCGGCGTCGGCCGCCTCGCGGTCGGCGCGGCCGAAGGATTCGACGCCGGCCTGGGTCACCGCGCCGGAGGCGCTCGCCCGGTGGCGGAAGATCGGGCCGACATAGCCGTATTCGGCGCGCCGGCCGGCCGCGCCGCCGTCGAGATGGATGCGGCAGACGGGAATGGTGAAGTCAGGCCGCAGGCACAGCTCGGCGCCGTCCGGGCCCTGCGTCAGATAGAGGCGGCGGCGCAGATCCTCGCCGGCGAGGTCGAGGAAGACGTCGGCCGGCTGCAGCAGCGGCGGATCGACCATGATCGAACCGCGCGCCGCGATCAGGCGCTTGAGGGTGTCGGAGGTCATCGGGCGTTCCCTTCCGCGTCGGCGTCATGGTGCTCGAGGATGCCGCGGACCGTCGCGACGATGTCGGCGAGCGGCACCGTCACCTGTGCCGGCCGGCTCTCGCGCCAGGCCTCGTTGTTGGCGATCGTCTCGGACAGGCGTTTGCCCTCGATAAGGTCCTTGATCTGCACCTCGCCGTTGGCCGCCTCGTCCGAGCCCTGGATGACGACGCAGGGCGCGTTGCGCCTGTCGGCGTATTTCATCTGCGCCTTCATGCCGGAGCCGCCGAGATACATCTCGGCGCGGATGCCGGCGCCGCGCAGATCGGCGACCATCTTCTGGTAGTCGGCGACGCGGTCGCGATCCATGACGAGGACGACGACCGGCCCGCGCGCGCCGCCGCCGCCGAGCTTGCCGAGATGGGCAAGCGCCGCCGCGAGCCGCGACACGCCGATCGAGAAGCCGGTCGCCGGCACGTCTTCCGAACGGAAGCGGCCGACGAGGCCGTCATAGCGCCCGCCACCGCCGACCGAGCCGAAGCGCACGCTCTGGCCGTCCTCGTTCCTGGCCTCGAACAGCAGCTCGGCCTCGTAGACCGGGCCGGTATAGTATTCGAGGCCGCGAATGACCGAGGGATCGATGCGGATGCGGTCGATGTCGTAGCCGGCGCGGGCGACGAGCCGGTGGATCGCTTCCAGTTCCTCGATGCCGGCGGCAAGGGCCGCATTCTCGCCGAGGAAGGAGAGGCCCTCGCGGACCTGGCCGTAGAAGCTCTCGGCAGCCTCGGTGCCGACATCGCGGAAGGCGGCCGGGAAATACTCGCTGGCGATCTTCTCGGCATGGTCGAGGAAACGGAAGATGTCGGCGATCTGGCCCTCGTTGAGGCCTGCTCCTCGCGTGAAGTCGCCGCTCTCGTCCATGCGGCCCTTGGGGCCGAGGAGCAGGCCGACGTCCTCGCGGGAGAACTTGTCGAGCTTGTCGAGCGAGCGCAGCACGGCGAGGCGCTTCATCGCATCGACCTCGCCGCCGATGCCGATCGCCTGCATCAGGCCGTCGAGGAGCTTGCGGTTGTTGACGCGGATGACGTAGTCGCCGCGGGCGATGCCGAGGGCTTCGAGCGTGTCGGCCATCATCATGCACATCTCGGCATCGGCCGCGACCGACGGCGCGCCGACGGTGTCGGAATCGAACTGCATGAACTGGCGGAAGCGACCCGGCCCCGGCTTCTCGTTGCGATAGACGTAGCCGGCGCGATAGCTGCGATAGGGCTTCGGCAGCTTGTCGAAATTCTCCGCGACATAGCGGGCGAGCGGCGCCGTCAGGTCGTAGCGCAGGCTCAGCCACTGCCCGTCGTCGTCCTGGAAGGAGAAGACGCCCTCGTTCGGCCGGTCCTGGTCGGGCAGGAACTTGCCGAGCGCGTCGGTGTATTCGATCGCCGGCGTCTCGACCGCCTCGAAGCCGTAGAGCTCGTAGACGCGGCGGATGGCGGCGAGCATTTCCTCGCTCGCCCGGATTTCGGTCGGTCCCCTGTCGACGAGGCCGCGCGGCAGGCGCGCCTTGGGCTTGTCTTGCTTGATCTTGGCCATGTCGGACGTCCGGGATTTTCTCGCTCGAATAGGATTTCGCGCCGCGAGCCGCAGCCCGCCGCGATGCGTCGTCGTCCTACCCGATCGGGCGTCCCGCGACAAGGCGGGTGGCGGCAAGAAGGCTTGCGCCTTCCTCCTCGTCCAACCGTCTCCCGCGAAAGAGAGAAGGCCTGGGGCGCTGCGGCCCATTCGGCGCAAGAGCCACGCCACCTCGGCGGAGAGGGTGGCTGGGTGAGGGGGTCAGAGCCCCTTCGAGCCCTCGATGATGAGGCGGGCAACGATGTCGGCATAGTCCTCGCGGGTGAGTGCGCCGCCCTCGCGGAACCACATGTAGCTCCAGTTGATCATGCCGAAGAGCGCCATGGTGACCGGCTTCAAGAGCCGCGACGGGTCGCCGAGGCCGGGATTGGCCGCCGCGATCGCCTCGGAAAAGATCGAGACGAGCCGCCGTTCCAGCGCCTTCAGGGCTTCCTGCTGCTCGACCGCCAGCTTGGAAAGGTCGTTGATCTGCACCTTGTGCTCGGCGTCGGCGTCGCGATAGGCCTCGAGCAGGGCGAAGATCAGCGCCCTCAGATCGGCTTTCGCGTCCACTCCCGTCGTCTCGGCCGCCTCGACGGCCTCGATCAGTTCGGCGAGGTGACGCTCGATGATGTCGAAGAGCAGAGCATCCTTGTTCTGGTAGTAGTGATAGAGCAGGCCCTTCGAGACGCCGCAGGCGTCGGCGATCTGGCTCATCGAGGTACGGTCGAAGCCCGACCGCGCGAAAAGCTCCGCCGAGCGATCGAGGATCGCCCGGCGCTTGTCGTCGTAGTCGCTGGCGCGTGGTCGTGCCATCTGCCGCTCAGTCTTTCGGCCGGAGGTCGACGATGCGCTTGGCCTTGCCGGCCGAACGCTCGACGCTGCCCGGATCGGCGACATCGACCCGGATGGTGACGCCGACGACGCTCTTGACGTGATGGGCGAGGAGCTTGGCCTGCGCCATCCGCGCCGCCGCTTCGGTGTGGCCGGGCCGCGCCTCGACATAGACCTTCATCTCGTCGAGACGGTCGGGCCGGCTGAGCTCGATCTGGTAGTGCGGCGCAAGGCCGTCGCAGCGCAGCAGCTGTTCCTCGATCTGCGAGGGGAAGACGTTGACGCCGCGCAGGATGATCATGTCGTCCGAGCGGCCGGTCACCTTCTCCATGCGCCGCATCGAGCGGGCCGTGCCCGGCAGCAGCCGGGTGAGGTCGCGGGTGCGATAGCGGATGACCGGGAAGGCTTCCTTGGTGAGCGAGGTGAAGACCAACTCGCCGACCTCGCCGTCGGGCAGGACCTCGCCGGTCACCGGGTCGATGATCTCGGGATAGAAGTGGTCTTCCCAGACATGGAGGCCGTCCTTGGTCTCGACGCACTCGTTGGCAACCCCGGGCCCCATCACCTCGGACAGGCCGTAGATGTCGACGGCGTGCATGTCGAAGGCTTCCTCGATCTCGGCCCGCATCGAGTTGGTCCACGGTTCGGCGCCGAAGATGCCGACCTTCAGCGACGAGCCGCGCGGGTCCATCTGCTGGGCGCGGAACTCGTCGAGCACCGACAGCATGTAGGACGGCGTCACCATGATGATGTCGGGCTTGAAGTCGGTGATCAGCTGGACCTGGCGTTCGGTCATGCCGCCCGAGACCGGGATCACGGTGCAGCCGAGCGCTTCGGCGCCGTAGTGGGCGCCGAGGCCGCCGGTGAACAGGCCGTAGCCGTAGGAGACGTGCACCGCCATGCCGCGCCGGCCGCCCGAGGCGCGGATCGAGCGCGCCATCAGCCGCGACCAGGTATCGATGTCGTTCTGCGTGTAGCCGACGACGGTCGGCTTGCCGGTGGTGCCGGACGAGGCGTGGACGCGCACCACCTTCTCGCGCGGCACGGCGAACATGCCGAACGGATAATGGTCGCGCAGGTCCTGCTTCACCGTGAAGGGGAACTTGGCGAGATCCTCGAGGGCGTGGAAATCGTCCGGATGGACGCCCGCCGCGTCGAACGTCTTGCGGTAATGCTCGACGTTCTCGTAGGCGTGGTTCAGCGACCAGCGCAGGCGACGCACCTGCAGCGCCTGGATCTCGTCGCGCGAGGCGATCTCGATGCGCTCGAGCTCTTCTTTCTTGGGTGCCAGATCAAGCACGGTGTTCCCTCCACTGAATTTCGCTTCCCCCGAAGCGGCGCCCGCATCGTGTTCCGAGCGGCGGGCTTATCCTCGGGGTTTATTATGCTTTTTCGAGCATCAGCGCGATACCCTGACCGACGCCGATGCACATCGTACAAAGGGCGCGGGCAAGGCCGCGCTCGCGCATTTCGACCGCCGCGGTGAGCGCCAGCCGCGCCCCCGACATGCCGAGCGGATGGCCGAGGGCGATCGCGCCGCCGTTCGGATTGACGTGTTCGGCATCGTCCGGCAGGCCGAGCATCCGCTGAACCGCGAGCGCCTGGGCGGCGAACGCCTCGTTGAGTTCGACGAGGTCGACGTCGGCAAGGGTGAGGCCGAGCCGGGCAAGCAGCTTCTGGCTCGCCGGCGCCGGGCCGATGCCCATGATCCGCGGTGCAACGCCGGCGGTCGCCATGCCGGCGATGCGGGCGAGCGGCGTCAGGCCGTATTTCTCGATGGCGGCCGCCGAGGCGACGATCAGCGCCGCCGCGCCGTCGTTGACGCCCGAGGCATTGCCGGCCGTGACCGAACCGCCCTCGCGGAACGGCGCCCTGAGCTTGCCGAGCGCTTCGAGCGTCGTCTCGCGCGGATGCTCGTCGTCGGCAACGATCGTGTCGCCCTTGCGGCCGGGAATGACGACCGGCGCGATCTCGCGGGCGAAACGGCCGCAGGCCTGCGCCGCCGCCGCGCGCGCCTGCGATCTGAGGGCGAAGGCGTCCTGGTCGGCGCGCGAGATGTCGAAATCGGCGGCGACGTTTTCGGCCGTCTCGGGCATCGAGTCGATGCCGTACTGCGCCTTGATCGCCGCATTGACGAAGCGCCAGCCGATCGTCGTGTCGTAGATCTCGGCGTTGCGCGAAAAGGCGGTGCCGGCCTTCGGCAGGACGAAGGGCGCGCGCGACATCGATTCGACGCCGCCGGCGATCATCACCTCGGCCTCGCCCGCCTTGATCGCCCGCGCCGCGGTGCCGACCGCGTCGAGGCCGGAACCGCAGAGGCGATTGATGGTGCCGCCCGGCACCGTGTCGGGCAGGCCGGCGAGCAGCGCCGCCATGCGGGCGACGTTGCGATTGTCCTCGCCCGCCTGGTTGGCGGCGCCGAGGAGCACGTCCTCGATCGCTTCGGCCGGCAGCGACGGCGCGAGCTTCATCACCTCGCGGATGGCGTGGGCGGCAAGATCGTCGGGCCTGACGCCGGCAAGGGCGCCGCCATAGCGGCCGATCGGCGTGCGGATGCCGGCACAGATGAAGGCTTCGCTCATTTGCCCTGGCTCCCGTCCGAAAGGATCGTCCCGGCGATCGTCCGCGAGAAGCCGCGGAACTCGGCGACGACGTCGCCATCCTGGTTGGTGACGGTGATGTCGTAGATGCCGTTGCGCCCGGTCAGCATGCGCTCGGTGCCGGTCGCCGTCAGCCGCTCGCCGGTCTTGGCCGGGATCAGATAGGTGATCGAACAATGCTGGGCGACGGTGCGCTGGTCATACGTATTGCAGGCGTAGGCGAAGGCCGAGTCGGCCAGGGTGAAGATGTAGCCGCCGTGGCAGATGCCGTGGCCGTTGGTCATGTGCTCGCCTACGGTGACCGAGATGACGGCCCGGCCGGGCTCCACCTCGTCGAGCGAAAAGCCGAGGCTCTTCACCGTGTTGTCGTCGACGAGCATGGCGTCGGCGCAGGCCCTGGCGAGCTGCTTGGGATTCATCTTCATCGAGGGGACCTTTCGGGAAGCGTCGGTTCAGGCGCGGCCGGTGAAGCGGGGCTTGCGCTTTTCCATGAAAGCGCGCGCGCCCTCGGCATAGTCGGGGGTGCGGCCGGCCTTGCCCTGCAGCTCGCGCTCGAGTTCGAGTTGGGCATCGAGCGAATTGTCGTGCGAGGCCTGCAGCGCCTGCTTGATGTAGGAAAGCCCGATGGTCGGCTGGGTCGCGAAATGGCCGGCAAGGGCGTGCGCCTCGTCCATCAGCCGGTCGTCGTCGACCGCCTTCCAGATGAGGCCCCATTCCTCGGCCTTGTCGGCGAGAAGCGGCTCGCCGAGGAGGGCGAGGCCGCGCGCCCGGGCGTCGCCGACGAGGCGCGGCAGGAAGTAGGTGCCGCCGGAATCGGGCAGGAGGCCGATCTTGGCGAAGGCCTGGATGAACTTCGCCGAACGCGCCGCGACGACGATGTCGCAGGCGAGCGCGATATTGGCGCCGGCGCCGGCGGCAACGCCGTTGACGGCGCAGACGACCGGCATCGGCAGCGCCTTCATCTGGCGGATGAGGGGATTGTAGAGCCGGCCGATGGTGTCCGAGAGGTCCGGCGGGCCGAAGTCGGGATTGACCCGGTCGCCGAGATCCTGGCCGGCGCAGAAGCCCTTGCCGGCACCGGTCAGGAGCACGGCGCGGCAGTCCGCGTCATCGGCCGCCTCGGCGAGGGCGGTCTTCAGGAGGGCATGCATTTCCTCGTTGAACGAGTTGAGCTTGTCCGGCCGGTTGAGCGTGATCGCGTGGTAACCCTCACGCTTGTCGACGAGGATCGACTGCGGTGCCATCAGCGGATGTCCTCCCTTTCGAGAAAGCGGTCGGTCATGCCGCCGCCTTTCCATTCTTGCCGGAAGATGGTGGTTCCGTCTTGTTCAGAAATAACTTGACTAACCGTCCGGTCAGCTAATTATTATGGACACGATCGAACAGTGTCAACGACGATAAGGCGCCGCTGCGACGGACGGTGCCGGGGGAGGGATCAAGGCATGACCGGGTTCATGGCGGCTCATCGCGAGCTTCTGGACAAGGCGCTCGAGGCGGCGATCACCCGCGGCTACTGGAGCGCCTATCCGGAGATTCCCTCCGGCAAGATCTATGGCGAGACCGCCAAGGCCGACGCCGAGGCCGCCTTCAAGGACATGCTCGGCAAGCCGTTTGATCTCGACCAGCCGACGACCGGCGGCCGCCTCGGCAAGGAGGTCTCGCCCTACGGCTTCGACCTCGCCATCGGCTATCCGGCGCTCACCGTCGGTGCCGCGATCGAGGCCGCCGACGCCGCCGCGCCGGCCTGGGCCCGCGCCGGCATCGATGAGCGCGCCGGCGTCTGCCTCGAAATCCTCCATCGCCTCAACAAGGCGAGCTTCCTGATGGCGATGGCGGTGATGCACACCTCCGGCCAGGCCTTCATGATGGCCTTCCAGGCCGGCGGCCCGCACGCCCAGGACCGCGGCCTCGAGGCCGTCGCCTATGCCTATGACGAGATGACCCGCATTCCGGCCGCCGCCGTCTGGGAGAAGCCGCAGGGCAAGGCCGATCCGCTCGTCCTCGACAAGGTCTATCGCATCGTGCCGCGCGGTCTCGCCACTGTCATCGGCTGCTCGACCTTCCCGACCTGGAACACCTATCCGGGCCTTTTCGCCAGCCTTGCCACCGGCAACGCCGTCATCGTCAAGCCGCATCCGGGGAGCATTCTGCCGCTCGCCCTGACGGTGCGGATCGGCCGCGAGGTCCTCGCCGAGGCGGGCTTCGATCCGAACGTGCTGCTGCTCCTCGCCGACGAGGCCGACGCTCCCGTGACCAGGGAACTCGTCACCGACCCGCGCATCTCGGTCATCGACTTCACCGGCTCGCCGGCCTTCGGCCGCTGGCTGCGCGAGAATTCGCCGGCCCCGGCGATCCACACCGAGGAAGCCGGCGTCAATTCGATCGTCATCGACAGTACCTCCGACTTTCGGGGAATGTGCCAGAACGTCGCGTTTTCCCTGTCGCTCTACACCGGCCAGATGTGCACCGCGCCGCAGAACGTCTTCGTTCCGAAGGACGGCATCGACACCGACGAGGGCAGGAAGAGCTTCGACGAGGTGACCGCGGCGCTCGCCAAGGGCATCGACCGCCTGCTCTCCGATCCCGATCGCGCCGCCGCCGTCCTCGGCGCCGTGCAGAACCCGGCGACCGTCGCCCGCGTCGACGAGGTCGCCGGCCTCGGCCGCGTCGTCCGACCCTCCAGTTCGGTGGAAATTCCCGGATTTCCGGGCGCGCGCACCGCAACACCGCTGATCCTCGCTGTCGATGCCGTGGCCGACGAGGCCGCCTATACCGAGGAACGCTTCGGCCCGATCAGCTTCGTGGTGGCGACGGCCGGCACCGCCGACTCGATCGCCCGCGCCGCCGGCGCCGCGGCCCGCAAGGGCGCCATCACCGCCGCGCTCTATTCGACCGACGAAGGTGTGGTCGAGGCCGCCGCAGATGCCTTCGCCCGCGCCGGAGTGCCGCTCTCGGTAAACTTGACCGGCGGTATCTTCGTGAACCAATCTGCGGCGTTCAGCGATTTCCACGTGACCGGCGCCAATCCCGCCGGGAATGCGTGTCTGACCGACTCGGCCTTCGTGGCCAACCGGTTCCGGGTGGCGACCGTGCGCCGACCGCGTGTCGCCTGAACCTGGATTTGTGCCGCTCCTCGAAGGGAGCGCTAGGGAGGAAAAAAGAAAATGAAGCTGAAGACCCTGATGATGGGCGCGGTGACCGCGTCCGCCGTTCTCGTTGCCGGATCGGCGCTCGCCGCCGACACCATCAAGATCGGCTCGGTGCTGTCGATCACCGGCCCGGCCTCGTTCCTCGGCGATCCCGAGGACAAGACCCTCAAGATGTATGTCGAGAAGATCAACGCCGAGGGCGGCGTGAACGGCAAGCAGCTCGAGCTCGTCGTCTATGACGATGCGGGCGACGCCAACAACGCCAAGACCTTCGCCACCCGTCTCGTCGAGGAAGACAAGGTCGTCGCGATCGTCGGCGGTTCGACCACCGGCACGACCATGGCGATGATCCCGGTCTTCGAGGACGCCGAGCTGCCGTTCATCTCGCTCGCCGGCGCCGTCGTCATCATCGACCCGGTGAAGAAGTGGGTGTTCAAGACCCCGCACACCGACAAGATGGCCTGCCAGAAGATCTTCGAGGACATGAAGGCCAAGGGCATTTCGAAGATCGGCATGATTTCCGGCACCGGCGGCTTCGGCAAGTCGATGCAGGCGCAGTGCAAGGGCGTCGCGCCCGACTACGGCATCGAGGTCCTCGCCGACGAGACCTATGGTCCGAAGGACTCCGACATGACCCCGCAGCTCACCAACATCAAGGGCACCGCGGGCCTTCAGGCGGTCCTCAACCCGGGCTTCGGCCAGGGTCCGGCGATCGTGACGCGCAACTACAAGCAGCTCGGCATCGAACTGCCGCTCTACCAGAGCCACGGCGTTGCCTCCAAGAGCTTCATCGACCTCGCCGCGGACGCGGCCGAGGGCGTGCGCCTGCCGGCTGCGGCCCTGCTCGTCGCCGACAAGCTCGACGATGCCGACCCGCAGAAGGCCGTCGTCACCGGCTACAAGGCCATGTACGAGGAGAAGAGCGGCCAGGCCGTCTCGACCTTCGGCGGTCATGCCTTCGACGGTCTCTTCATCCTGACCGACGCGATGAAGCGCGCCGGCTCCGAGGAGCCCGCCGCCGTTCGCGACGAGATCGAGAAGACCACCGGCTTCATGGGCACGGCCGGCGTCGTCAACATGTCGGCGACCGACCATCTCGGCCTCGACCTGACGGCGTTCCGCATGCTCGAGATCAAGGGCGGCGACTGGATGCTCGCCAAGTAAGCCCATCGCGTTCCGACGCGTCGGCGACGAGCCGGCGCGTCGGTCCCTCGATCCGCCGGCCGCCTCCCTCTCCGTGCAGGGAGCCGGCACCCGGACCTTCAGGGCACTCGACATGGCCGATTTCCTTCAGTTCGCCTTCTCCGGCCTGACCGTCGGGGCGATCTACGCCCTCGTCGCGCTCGGCTTCACGATCATCTACAACGCCTCGGACGTGGTGAACTTCGCGCAAGGCGAGTTCGTGATGATCGGCGGCATGGTGACCGTGTTCGCCTACGCGGCCGGACTGCCGTTGCCGGTTGCCGCGCTGCTTGCGGTGATCGTTGCCGTCTTCGTCGGCCTCGCGCTCGAATGGCTGGCGATCGAGCCGGCCCGCGACGCGCCGCCGGTGACGCTCATCATCATCACCATCGGTGCCTCGATCTTCCTGCGCGGCCTCGCTCAGGTCGTCTTCGACAAGCAGTTCCATTCGCTGCCGGCCTTCTCCGGCGACGAGCCGATCCGCATCGGCGGCGCCGCCCTCCTGCCGCAGAGCTTCTGGGTGCTCGGCAGCGCGATCGTCATCTTCCTCGCGCTCTATGCCTTCTTCAATCACACCCTGACCGGCAAGGCGGTGCTGGCGACGGCGGCCAACCGCTTCGCGGCGCGTCTCGTCGGCATCAACACGACCTTCGTGATGGCCCTTTCCTTCGCCGTCTCGGCGGCCATCGGCGCCATCGCCGGCGTGCTCGTCACCCCGATCACCCTGACCAGCTACGACGTCGGCACGCTGCTGGCGCTGAAGGGCTTCGCCTCGGCGATGCTCGGCGGCATGGGCAATCCGATCGGTGCCGTCATCGGCGGCCTTCTCGTCGGCCTGCTCGAGGCCTTCGGCGCCGGCTACATCAATTCCGAATACAAGGATGCCATCGCCTTCCTCGTCATTCTCGGCGTGCTCTTCGTCATGCCTCAGGGCCTCTTCGGCCGCAGCCATACGGAGCGGGTGTGATGGCGTTCCTCAAAGGCAAATACGGTGTCCTGCTGGCGATCGCGATCATCGTGCTGATCCTGCCGGTCGCCTTCCCGTCCAACTACTATTTCCGCATCGCGACGCTGGTCTGGATCTCGGCGCTCGCCGTCATCGGCCTCAACCTGCTGATGGGCTATGCCGGTCAGGTCAGCCTCGGCCATGCCGGCTTCTTCGGCATGGGCGCCTATGCCGTCGCGGTCGGGCCGACCCATCTCGGCATTCCGCCGGTCGCCTCGGCGCTGCTCGGCGCCGCCTCGGCGGGCCTCCTCGCCTTCGTCGTCGGCCGGCCGATCCTGAAGCTGCGCGGCCATTATCTCGCCGTCGCCACCCTCGGCATGGGCATCCTCGTCGCCATGGTGCTCAACAACGAGGCGCAATGGACCGGCGGCCCCGACGGCATGCCGGTGTCGCGCCTCGTGCTCTTCGGCTTCAAGGTCAAGGGCCCGGTGATGTGGTACTGGATCACCGCCGGCTTCCTCTTCGTCGGCGCCTGGCTCGCGCTCAACCTCGTCGACAGTCCGCTCGGCCGGGCGCTGCGGGCCCTGCACGACAGCGAGACGGCGGCCCGCGTCGGCGGCATCGACGTCGCCCGCCACAAGCTGATCGTCTTCGTGATCTCGGCCGTCTATGCGGCGGTCGCCGGTTCCCTGCTCGCCTTCTTCGACGGCCTCGTCACGCCGAACACGGCCGGCTTCCTGCATTCGATCCAGCTCGTCACCATGGTCGTGCTCGGCGGCATGGGCTCGATCCTCGGCTCGCTCGTCGGCGCCGCGGTGCTCGTCACGCTGCCGCAGGCGCTCACCGTCTTCCACGACTACGAGCACCTGATGCTCGGCCTGATGATGATGCTCTTCATGATCTTCCTGAGGCGCGGCATCGTCCCGACCCTGCGCGACCGGATCGCCGGGAGGGTGCAATGAACGCCGTGCTCGAAGTCAAGGACATCGGCATCGACTTCGGTGGCGTCCGGGCCGTCGACGAGGTGTCGTTCGAGATCCGGCCCGGCCAGATCTTCTCGATCATCGGCCCGAACGGCGCCGGCAAGACGACGATGTTCAACCTCATTTCGGGTGTCTACACGCCGAGCCGGGGCGCGGTGAAGCTCGCCGGCGAGGACGTGACCGGGCTGCCGCCGCATCGTCTCGCCCGTCTCGGCCTGTCGCGCACCTTCCAGAACCTGCAGGTCTATTTCCGCATGACCGCGGTCGAGAACGTGATGGTCGGGCGCCACATCCACGAGCATGTCGGCATCACCGCCCAGCTCTTCAACCTGCCCTCGGTGCGCGCCCAGAACCGCGCTTCGCGGCAGAAGGCGATGGAGCTCCTCGACTTCGTCGGCCTCGCCGACAAGGCCGACGAGCCGGCCGGCTCGCTGCCCTATGGCGCGCTGAAGCGCCTCGAGATCGCCCGGTCGCTGGCGCTCGGCCCCAAGCTGCTGCTCCTCGACGAGCCGGCCGCCGGCTGCAACGCCGTCGAGACCGAGGAGATCGATGGCCTGATCCAGGAGATCGCCAAGAGCGGTGTCACCGTCGCCCTCGTCGAGCACGACATGCGCCTCGTCATGAAGATCTCCGACCGCATTCTCGTCCTCGACTACGGCAGGAAGCTGATCGAGGGCACGGCCACCGAGGTGCGCAACGATCCCGAAGTGATCGCCGCCTATCTCGGGGCCCACGGACAGACGGAGGCGGCCCGTGCTGACCATTGAGAACCTGACGAGCGGCTATGGCCGCATCGAAGCGGTCAAGGGCGTCGACATCCACGTCGAGAAGGGCGAGATCGTCACCCTCGTCGGCGCCAACGGCGCCGGCAAGACGACGCTGCTGCGCGCCATCTCCGGTGTCCAGCCGATCACCGGCGGGCGCATCCTCTTCGAGGGCGAGGACATCTCGCGCCTGAAGCCGCACCAGCGCGTCGCCCGCGCCATCGCCCAGGTGCCCGAGGGGCGGCAGGTCTTTGGCCCGCTCACCATCGAGGACAACCTCCGGCTCGGCGCCTATCGGCGCAACGGCAAGAACAGCGCACGCTATCTGGAGCGCATCTACAGCATCTTCCCGGTGCTGAAGGCCCGCCGCAACTCGATCGCCGGCGGCCTTTCCGGCGGCCAGCAGCAGATGCTGGCGATCGGCCGGGCGCTGATGAGCGGCCCCAAGCTGCTGCTCCTCGACGAGCCCTCGATGGGCCTCGCGCCGATCCTCGTCGACCAGATCCTCGAGGCCGTGAAGGTGATGCGCGCCGAGGGCGCCACCGTCTTCCTCGTCGAGCAGAACGCCTTTGCCGCGCTGTCCATCGCCGATCGCGGCTACGTCATCGAGACCGGCAAGATCGCCTTCTCCGGCAATGCCCGCGACCTTCTCGAGGACGAGCGGGTGAAGTCCGCCTATCTCGGCCTGTGACACGCACCGGCGCGGCAGACGACCGCGCCGTTCCCAACGGAGGTTCCAGGTGACCGACGCTGCCGTCGTTCATATCGAGCGCGAGGACGGCGTCGCCGTCATCCTCGTCGACAATCCGCCGGTCAACGCGCTGGGCGAGGCCGTGCGCCGGGGCCTCGTCGAGGCGATCGCCGAGATCGAGGCCGACGCCGGCATCGTTGCCGCCGTGCTCGCCTGCGCCGGCAGGAGCTTCATCGCCGGCGCCGACATCCGCGAATTCGGCAAGCCGCCGGTGCCGCCCTTCCTGCCCGACGTCGTCGCCGCGATCGAGAATTGCGCAAAGCCCGTCGCCGCGGCGATCCACGGCACCGCCCTCGGCGGCGGCCTCGAGCTGGCGCTCGGCTGCCACTACCGGGTGCTGAAGGCGGACGCCAGGGTCGGCCTTCCCGAAGTCACCCTCGGCATCATCCCCGGCGCCGGCGGCACCCAGCGCCTGCCGCGCCTTGCCGGCTTTGCCGCGGCGATCGACATGGTGACGAGCGGGCGCCGCGTCGGCGCGGCCGAGGCGGTCGAACACGGCCTTGCCGACCTCGTCGTCGACGACGATCCGATCGGCGCCGCCGTCGCCTTCGTGCGCGAGCGCGCCGAGGAGGGCGGGCCGCACCCGGTGACCGCCGCGCTTCCGGTGCCGGAATTCTCCGAGGCGGAATTCGCCAAGGCCGAGGCGGCCGTCGCGAAGAAGGCGCGCGGCCAGCTTTCGCCGCTCCGGGCGCTGCGATCGATCCGCAACGTCGCCCGCATGGACTTTGCCGAGGGGATGCGCCGCGAGCGCGAGATCTTCCTCGAACTCGTCGCGTCCGACCAGGCGGCGGCCCTCAGATACGCCTTCTTCGCCGAGCGCGAGGTCGGCAAGGTGCCCGGCCTCGACGGGGTCGCCCCGCGTCCGGTCGCCCGCATCGCCATCATCGGCGCCGGCACCATGGGCTCCGGCATCGCCGTTTCCTGCCTCGATGCCGGCTTCGAGGTGACGGTGATCGAGACCGGCGCCGAAGCGCTGGAAAAGGGCAGGGGCCGCGTCACCGGCCTTTACGACGGCATGGTCCAGCGCGGCCGCATCGACGCCGCCGAGCGCCAGCGCCGCCTCGGCCGCGCCGCCTTCGCCGTCGGTCTCGAGGCCGCCGGCATCGCCGATCTCGTCATCGAGGCGGTGTTCGAGGACATGGGCCTGAAGCGCGAGATTTTCGGCAAGCTCGACGCCGTCATGCCTGAAGGCGCGGTGCTCGCCACCAATACGAGCTATCTCGACGTCGACGACATCGCCCGCGCGACGGGCCGGCCGGAATCCGTGGTCGGGCTCCATTTCTTCAGTCCCGCCAACGTGATGAAGCTGCTCGAGGTGGTTCGCGGCGCAGTGACCGCGCCCGACGTGCTCGCCACCGCCATGGCGGTCGCCCGCCGCCTCGGCAAGGTCGCCGTCGTCTCCGGCGTCTGCGACGGCTTCATCGGCAACCGCATCCTCGCGACCTATCGCAAGCAGTCCGACTTCCTCGTCGAGGAGGGCGCGCTCCCCGAGGAAATCGACGCGGCGATGCTCGAATACGGCTACCCGATGGGGCCCTACGCCGTCGCCGACCTCGCCGGCCTCGACATCTCCTGGGCCAACCGCAAGCGCCTCGCCGCGACCCGCGACCCGCGCGAGCGCTACGTGACGGTCGCCGACCGCCTCTGCGAAATGGGCCGCTTCGGGCGCAAGACCGGTGCCGGCTGGTACGGCTATGCGAGCGATCGCAACGGCGCGCCGGACCCGCTGGTGCGCGAGGTGATCGAGGCGGCCTCGGCCGCGGCCGGCGTCACGCGGCGCAAGATCGGCGCCGACGAGATCAGGTCCCGTATCCTCGCCGCGGTCGTCAACGAGGCGGCGAAGGTTCTGGCCGAAGGCATCGCCGCCCGCGCCCTCGACATCGACATGGTGATGGTCAACGGCTACGGCTATCCGCGCTGGCGCGGCGGGCCGCTGTTCGAGGCCGACCGGCGCGGCCTGAAGGTCGTGCTCGCAGAGGTCGAGGCGGCCTGCGCCGCCGGCGGCTTCGGCTGGCAGCCGGCGCCGCTGCTCGTCGAGCTCGCCGAAAAGGGCGGAACCTTCGCCGACTACTCGGCCGGGGTGCGGTTGTAGTCGTCCGAAATGCGGATGATGTCGTCCTCGCCGAGATAGGAGCCGGTCTGCACCTCGATCAGTTCGAGGTCGATCTTGCCCGGATTCTCCAGCCGGTGATTGGCGCCGATCGGGATGTAGACGGACTCGTTCTCCGTCACCATCTTGATCTCCTCGCCGATCGTCACCTCGGCCGTGCCGCGCACGACGATCCAGTGCTCGGCGCGGTGGTTGTGCCGCTGCAGCGACAGCCGGCCGCCCGGCTTCACCCGGATCTTCTTGACCTGATAGCGGTCGCCCTCGACGAGGCCGTGATAGCTGCCCCACGGCCGGAACACTTCCGGGTGGAGGTCGGCTTCCTTGCGCTTGGCCTGGCGCAGCTCGGCGACCACCTTGCGGATTTCCTGGGCCCGCGCCTTCGGTGCGACGAGCACGGCGTCGGGCGTCGCGGCGACGACGAGGCCCTCGACGCCGAAGGTCGCCGTCACCATGCGCGGGTCGGAGTAGACGACGGTGTCGCTGGTCTCGACGAGGACCGAAGGCCCGCGCATCGCGTTGCCGGCACTGTCGCCGCGGAACGTCGTGGCGAGCGCCACCCACGAGCCGACGTCGTTCCAGTCGAAGCGGGCCGGCACCACCGCGACATTGTCGGCCTTCTCGATCACCGCATAGTCGATCGATATCTTCGGCGCCGCGCCGAAAGCCGTCTCGTCGATGCGCCAGAATTCGAGGTCCGGGATCGGCTCGCGTGCCGCTTCCTCGACCGCGGCGAGGCCCTCGGCGAAATGGGTGCGGAGAGCGGCGTGCATCACGTCGGCGCGGAAGAGGAAGATGCCGGCATTCCAGAAATGGCCGCCGCTCGCGATCATCGCCTCGGCCCGCTCACGGTCCGGCTTCTCGACGAAGCGGTCGACCGTCAGTGCCGCCGTGCCTTCGATCGGTGCCCCGGCGCGGATGTAGCCATAGCCGGTCGCCGGCTCGGTCGGCTCGACGCCGAAGGTGACGATCCGGCCGGCCTCGGCCACCGGGGCGGCGTCGGCGACGACGCGGCCGAAGGCGCGGGCGTCCTCGATCAGATGGTCGGCCGGACAGACGAGCAGGAGCGCCGTCGGGTCGTCCTGCATGGCGATGGTGACGGCGAGGGCGACGGCCGCCGCCGTGTCGCGCCGCATCGGCTCGAGGATGATCTTGCCCGGATTGCCGAGCCGGGCGCGCATCTGCTCGGCGACGACGAAGCGGTCGCCGGCGCCGGTCAGCACGATCGGCACGATGTCGTTGCCGAGACTCGCCGCCAGCCGGTCGATGGTCGCCTCGAAGAGGCTCCGGTTCTCGTGCAGGCGGATGAGCTGCTTGGCGAGCGAGGTGCGCGACAGCGGCCACAGGCGCTCGCCGCCGCCGCCGCAGAGCACCACCGGAACGATTCTGTGATTTTCACTGGCCGCCATGTCGCTTCCCGCCGCTGTCTGCCTGACCGGATCCGCCGCCGCGTCGGCTCGAATCACGTCGAGTTTCTACCATCCGGCGGCGACGGGAAAGTATCGCTCGTCGCTCCCGGCGCCGCCTTCGATGCAATCTTCGGCGGCCGGCGGCTCACCTTTTCCCTTCCCTCCACGGTCGCTTTGTCCCATAAGAGCGACCGCGAAGCCCGCCCGGCGCGGGCGCGCGCAGGTGAACCGAGGGAAATTGCCAAATGACGGTTTTGGTGACGGGTGCCGCAGGCTTCATCGGCTCCCATCTGTCGATGCGGCTGCTCGACCGTGGTGACGAGGTCATCGGCATCGACAACATGAACAGCTATTACGACGTCCGCCTGAAGGAGGCCCGGCTTGCCCGCCTCGAGGCCCGCGAAGGCTTCCGCGTCGCCAGGATCGACGTGCAGGACCGCGAGGCCGTTCATGCCCTCGTCGACGACAATCCCTCGATCACCGGCATCGTCCATCTCGCCGCCCAGGCCGGCGTGCGCCATTCGCTGGTCGATCCCTATTCCTATGTCGATTCCAACGTCATGGGTCAGGTGGTGATGCTGGAGGCCGCCCGGCGGCTACCCGATTTCGCCCATTTCTGCTATGCGAGTTCGTCCTCGGTCTACGGCGCCAACACCGAGATGCCGTTCTCGATCGACGACCGCGTCGACCGGCCGGTGTCGCTCTATGCCGCGACCAAGCGCGCCGGCGAGCTGATCGCCCGCTCCTACAGCCATCTCTACGGCCTGCCGACGACGGGCCTGCGCTATTTCACGGTCTATGGCCCGTGGGGCCGGCCCGACATGGCCGCCTATCTCTTCGCCGACGCCATGCGCAACGGCAAGCCGATCCATGTCTTCAACAATGGCGACATGTCCCGCGACTTCACCTATATCGACGACATCATCTCCGGCACGGTGGCCGCCCTCGATACCCCGGCGACCGTCGGTCCCGACATCGTTCCGGCGCGGGTCTACAATCTCGGCAACGAGCGCACCGAGCGCCTGCTCGACTACATCAAGGCGATCGAGGCCGCCCTCGGCGTCGAGGCCAAGATGATCATGGAGCCGATGCAGGCCGGCGACGTGCAGAAGACCTCGGCCAATATCGATGCCAGCCGCCGCGACCTCGGCTTCGATCCGAAGACTCCGATCGAGGTCGGCATCCCGCGCTTCATCGAGTGGTACAAGGACTATTACGGGATGTAAGGCCTTCCCTCAGCGAGGGAAATCGCGCAGCGCCCGGGTGATCGCCTGATCGACCGGCACCGGCGGTGCCCAGTCGAGGCGCGCCCGCGTCGGGCCGATGTCGACCTCGAGCGACGCGGTGAGGCGGTGGACCTCGGCGCTGCGCCCCGTGAGCTTTCCGGCAAGTTCGAGAAGCGCCACCGGCACCGCCACGAGCCGCGCCGGGCGCATCAGCGCCGCCGCCATCAGCGTCACCAGCCCCGCCGTCGACAGATCCTCGCCGTCCGAGACGAGGAAGGTGCCGCCGGCGGCCTGCGGGTGCTGTGCCAGGGTGAGCAGCAGGTCGGCGAGGTTTTCCACCGCAACGAGCGAGCGTCGGTTGGCGATGCGGCCGAACGGCAGCGGCACGCCGCGCGCGACGAGCCCGGCAAGGCGTGCGAAATTGCCCTTGGCGCCGGAGCCGTAGACGAGGGGAGGGCGCACCACCGCGACCTCGAGCCCGCTCTTCTGCGAGAGGGCGTGCAGCACCGCCTCCGCCTCGGCCTTGCTGACGCCGTAAGGGTCGACCGGCGCCGGCGCGTCGTCGGCGCGGAACGGCCGGCCCGGCGCCGTCTCCTCGCCATTGACCTTGATCGAGCTGGCATGGACGAAGCGCCGGACACCGGCGGCGTCGGCGGCCTCGGCGAGCCGCAGCGTGCCTTCGACATTGACGGCCCGGAACGCGGCGAGCGGGTTGATGGCGGTGTCGCGCATGACGTGGACGCGGGCGGCGAGATGGACGATCGCGTCGAGGCCCTCGAGCCTCGCCGCGTCGATGGCGCCGCCGACATCGCCGATCACCCGGGTCTCGACGCCGCCGGGAAAGACCGCCGCGCGCCGCGTCAGGGCGACCGCCGTCACGCCCGAGGCGAGGGCCGCCTCGATCAGCTGCTGGCCTATGAAACCGGTCGCGCCGGTAATTCCGATCCGCACCCGAAGGTCTCCTCTGGCCGGTTGCTCGCGCCTCAATGCCACAGCCGGGCGCCGACCGCCAGCATCGCCGCCTTTTCGACGGGACTTGAAGGCGGCCCGCCGAGAAGATAGGCATTGCCCGCCATTTCGAGAACGCGCGCCGCGAGGAATCCGCCCATATGCCCGCTTCGTCGGTCCTGACGCTCGTCGCGCTCTTTGCGGCTGCCTTCCTCGTCACCGCCGTGGCGACGCGCGGTGTGCTCGCGCTTCTCGTCCGCCATCAGGTACTCGACAGGCCGAACGCCCGCAGCCACCACAAGGTGCCGACGCCGCGCGGCGGCGGCTGGGGTGTGGTCGCCGGGCTCGCCCCGACGCTGCTCGCCGCGGCGCTCCTTGCCGGCGATGTCTCGCGCCTCGCCTGGGTGCTGCCCGGCATCGCCCTGCTCGTCGCGATCTCCTGGGCCGACGACCTAAAGAACCTCGGCGCCGGCGTGCGCCTCCTCGCCCAGGGCGCGGCGGTGGCGATCGTCCTCGTCGGCGGCGCGCCCGAGCCGGTCTTCGGCGGCCTTCTGCCGCTCTGGCTCGACCGGCTGGCGACCGGCCTTGCCTGGCTCTGGTTCATCAACCTCTACAACTTCATGGACGGCATCGACGGCATCACCGGCACCGAGACCGGGGCGCTCGGCCTCGGTATCGTCGCGGTCGCGGCTCTTGCCGGCTTCGCCGATCCGGCCCTGCCGCTCTATGGCGCGGCGCTCGCCGGCGCCGGCCTCGGCTTCCTCGTCTGGAACTGGAGCCCGGCCCGGCTCTTCATGGGCGATGTCGGCTCGGTCCCGCTCGGCTTCGTCGCCGGCTGGCTGCTGATCCTGCTCGCCGGCAACGGCGCGCTCGCCGCGGCGCTGATCCTGCCGCTCTACTACGTCGTCGATGCGAGCTTCACCCTTTCCCGCCGCCTGCTGCGCCGCGAGCGCGTCTGGCAGGCCCATCGCGAGCACGCCTATCAGAAGGCGGCGGCGATCATCGGCCATGCCTCGACCGTGCGCCTCGTCGCCGTTCTCGACATCGGCCTCGTCGGCCTTGCCGGCGCGTCGCTGACGACGCCCTGGACGTCGTTCGCCGTGGCGCTCGCGACCGTCGTCGCCTTCCTCTACGTGCTGCTGGTGCGCATTGCCCGCAAGGCCGAGGCGATGCTGCGCTGAGCGTTATTTTGCCAGCGAAAAGAATGGTCTCGCGACGAGGGTTGTCGAATTCGACACCTGCAATCGAGCCCTTTTCGGGGCAGTCGGACGACGCCTCCTGAATCTGAAATGATATTGATTCTCGATAGTTGTGGCAAAATGTCAGGCATTTTCTGCCGCCCCGTTAAGCTTTTGTTTGCCGTAAAAATTGGTTTCCGGAGTTTTGTACTGGACCGTAAGGTTAGATACGATCGCGTTAAGATTCTGTTTACCTGAACGGAACGTATGATCCCCGCGTACGTGAAAAAAACACGGATAGGGGACGTAATATGAAGAACAAGATCATCATTGGAATAGCAACCGCAGGCGCTCTGCTGGCAACAGGCGCCGTCGCGCAGACTGTTGCGACCGGAACTTTCAATGTTCGCATGAAGGTTCTCGACGAATGTTCGGTGAAGTCGACGGAAACTCTCGACTTCGGCGATCACGGCGTGTGGTCTTCCAATGTCGATAGCCAGGCGAGCCTGGTTGTTGCTTGCACGAACGGGACTCCGTTCAGCATCGGTCTCGACAAGGGCCTCAACGGCTCCTCCGTCACCGATCGGCAGATGGCGGGCGATCGCGGCGGCAACATCGCCTACGGTCTCTTCCGCGACGCCAGCCGCGCCCAGCCCTGGGGTGACGATGGCGCCAACACGGTCGCCGGGACCGGCACCGGCGTCGACCAGACGCTGACCATCTACGGTCGTGTGCCGCCGCCGTCGGGCGCCGTCATCGCCGGCAACTACAGCGACACGATCACCGTCGCGGTCACCTACTGACCGCGTCCGGCAGACCGCAATCCGAAAGACCCAGGTAAAGATCCATGACCTTCACTCGTACCTGTATGACGGCGATCTCGCTCGCCATGCTCGCGGCGACTACCCTGCCGGCCAAAGCGGCCTCGCTCCAGGTGGCGCCCGTCATCGTCGACGTTCCGGCACCGGGAGCCACCGGCACCATCACCCTGCGCAACGAAGGCCTGAAGCCCATCGATGCCCAGGTGCGGGTGTTCAAGTGGAGCCAGAAGGACGGCCGGGAAGTGCTCGAACCGACGCGCGACGTGGTGGCCTCGCCGCCCATGGTCAAGCTCGGCTCGCGCTCCGACTACACGGTCCGCATCGTGCGCCTGTCCAAGGCCCCGGTGGGCGGCGAGGAGGCCTATCGCCTCGTCGTCGACGAGTTGCCGGATCCGGCTCGCACCCGGAACGGCTCGGTCACCGTGGTGCTTCGCCACTCCGTGCCGGTGTTCTTCGCACCGGCCGACGGCGATCGCCCGAGGATCTCCTGGAAGACCGAGGTCCGGGGCGGCCAGCTTCTCGTCAGCGCCGAGAATGCCGGCGGCCGCCGGATGCGGTTTGCCAATATGAGCGTTTCCGACGGCAGCCGTCAGGTGAGCTTCGGAAACGGTCTGATCGGCTATTCGCTGGCCGGCTCCACCATGACCTGGTCCCGTCCGGCCCCGCGCGGCTTTGGCGGCACCATTCGGGTGGCGGCCGACAGCGATGCCGGTCCGGTGAACACCGTCGCGAAGTAATCGCGATGCATCGACGCGGCGAACCTCGCGTCGATACCTCAAGCGGCCAGTAACAGAGCCGCGGACTTCAACACACAAGTGCACAGCCCGAGACGGCTTCCGGACGGTCGCTTCCGCCTAGCGCGGTGGCGCCCGGCCGGTGCCCGTCGCCCGCTGATCGAGACAACGCCAGCACGAAGTCCGTAGAAATGTCGTCCCATTTACGAAAGGCATTGCCGGCATTGTTGCTCGCAATGACTTGCCTCGGAAACCTCGATACCGTCCGTGCCGGCGAAGTGCCGGACGCCGCCAATCAGCAGCTTCTCCTCGAAGTCTTCCTGAATGGCGAGAGCACCCAGAAGATCGGTGCGTTCGAGCTGTTTCCCGACGGCCGGCTCGGTGCCCGCCGCGAGGACCTGCTCAGCCTCGGCATCCAGCCGAGCGGCGACGGCGCGGCCGACGACATCGTCATGCTCGACGCCCTGTCGGGGCTCGCCTTCACCTATGACGAACCGCGCCAGCGCCTCGACGTCGAGATCGAGGTGGACCGCCGGATCACCAATTCCTTCGACGCGCGCAACGGCTCGCCGCGCAACGACACGGCGCGCTCGGACTACGGCCTGCGCGCCAACTATCTGCTCTACGGCGCCACCGGCAGCTACGAGATCGAGGACATCGGCGCCGCCGCGCGCCAGAGCCGTTTCGAGACCGGCACGGCGCAGGTCGACGCGAGCCTCTACAGCCCGTTCGGGCAGCTGCGCCAGTCGGGCTTTGCCAAGCTCACCGGCGGCGAGAAGGTGCAGCTGCGCCGCCTCGACACGACGCTCGTTCATCCGCGCCCGGCAAGCGCCGTCGTCTTCAAGGCCGGCGACATGGTTTCGGGCAGCCTGTCCTGGACCCGCGCGGTGCGCATCGGCGGCCTGCAGATCGCGCGCGACTTCGCCTTGAAGCCCGATCTGGTGACGCTGCCGCTCCCCTCCGTCAGCGGCACCGCTGCCGTGCCGACCACGGTCGACATCTTCGTCGGCAACGTCCAGACCTTTTCCAGGGAGCTGCCGGTCGGTCCCTATGTCATCGAGAACATCCCCGGCCTTACCGGCGCCGGCAATGCCCGCGTCGTCGTCCAGGACGCCACCGGCCGGCTGGTCGAGACCGAGCTGCCCTTCTATGTCGCGCCGCAGCTCATCCGCAAAGGCCTGCTCGATTTCTCGGTCCAGATCGGCGCGCCGCGCCTGTCCTACGGCTCCGCGGCGGACGCCTATCTTCTCCTGCCCGTCGGCATCGGCGCCGTGCGCTACGGTCTTGCCGACAGCATCACCGTCGAGGCCGAGGCCGAGTTCGCGCCGGGCTATGTCGGTGGCGGTCTCGGCATCGTGACGACCGCCGGACGGCTGGCGCTGCTCTCGCTCGCCGGCCGGGCCAGCCATTACGAAGGCCGGTTCGGCTTCATGACCCATATCGGCATCGACACCGAGATTTTCGGCATTTCCCTGCAGGCGAGCTCGGACCGCACCTTCGGCATCTTCGAGGACGTCGCCTCGGTGACCGCCCGGCCGACCCGGCGCGGTCTCGACGCCAATGATTTCGACTTGAAGAATCTCGATCTGACCGTGACCGGCAGCGTCAGCGGCAGCGACCCTTATGCGGCGCTGCGCCCGCCGCGCGCCAGCGACCGGGTCAGCATGACGGTGCCGGTGACGCGCTTCCGCGCCACGGCCTCGCTCGGCTACCTGCACCTCGAGAAGCTGCGCGGCGAGCACACGCACATCGTCACCGGCTCGCTCGCCAAGCTCGTCGGCGCCCGTGCCAGCATTTCGGTCAACGGCTATATGGATATCGCCAAGCGCGAGAATTTCGGCGTGTTCGCGGGCGTCTCGATCCCGCTCGGCAGCTTCGGACAGAGCTCCTTCGGCGTCTCCCACAGCCTCGACCGCACCCAGGCGACCTTCGATGCCGCCCGCCCGCTCGGCAATCTGCCGGGCGACTATGGCTGGCGGGTGCGCGACGCCGAGGATGGCGACGAGGGCGCCCGCAAGGCCATGGCCGCCTATCGCAGCCGCTATGGTCGCGTGCAGGGCTCGATCGAGCAGTCGGGCCGCTCGTTCCATGCCGAGGCCGAGGTCGAGGGCGCGATCGTCGCTTCGCCGGCCGGCGTCTTCCTCGGCAACCGCATCGAGAACGCCTTCGCCGTCGTCAGGTCGGCGCGCCGGGCGTCGGCGTCTATCACCAGAACCGCCTCGTCGGCACCACCGGCCGCGCCGGCCGGCTGCTGGTGCCGAACCTCGTGCCTTACGAGAACAACACCATCTCGATCGACGCGACCACCCTGCCGGTCGGCGCCAACATCGCCAAGACCCGCACCGTCGTCGTGCCGCGCGCCGATGCCGGGGTCGAGGTCGACTTCGACGTCGAGGCCGCCCCCGCCGCCGCCGTCGTCGCCTTCGTCGACGCCGCCGGCGAGGCGCTGCAGGCCGGCATCGAGGGCCGTCTCGCGGCGACCGGCCGACGCTTCACCATCGGCTATGGCGGCGAAGCCTATATCGACGGCCTCGTCGCCTCGAACGAGGTGACCATCGACCTGCTCGATGGCGAGTGCAGCGCCAGTTTCGACTTCACGCCCGAGATGGCGGGCCAGGCCTATATCGAGGGGATCGTCTGCCAATGACCGTGCCGTTTCGCCTGGCGCTTGCTGCCCTCGTCGTGGGTGTCCTCGCCATCGCCGGTGCCGATCGCGGCCGCGCCGAGACGTCCTGCTACATCACCGCGACCTCGCTCGATTTCGGCATGGTCGACACGACCCTCAACGCGCCGGCCGCCACCACCGGCGCGCTGACGGCGACCTGCACCGGCGACGCCGGCGCCTCGGTCGATGTCTGCGTCGATCTCGGCGCCGGCATCGGCGGCATCGCCGCGGACGGCACCACCCGCTACCTGCTCAACAACTCCAATCGCCTGTCCTTCGATCTCTATCGCGACGCCGCCCGCACCCAGCGCTGGGCCTCGGCCTATGGCTCCGCCGGTCCCGGCGATCCGATCGAGATCGTCGTGACGCTCGGCGCCAACGGCACCGGCTCGGCGTCGAGCGTGTTCTGGGCGGCCGTCGCCGGCGGTCAGGGCAACGCCCTGTCGGGCCGCTATTCGACGATGTTCTTCGGCGCCGATCTCATCGCCCGCTACACGGCAGGCGGCGCCGGCGGCTGCTCCGGCACCGAGGCGATCGGCTCGGCCTCGGGCTTCATGCGCGTCGATGCGACCGTCGCCCCGCGCTGCACCGTCAACGCCACCGCGCTCGACTTCGGCGAGGTCGGCATCCTCGATCGCAACATCGATTCGACCAACGCGCTCTATGTCTCGTGCACCAGCGGCACCTTCTACGCCATCCTGCTCGACAACGGCCAGGGCGGCGCGATCGATCCGGCCCGCCGTGCCATGCGCTCCGGCGCGAGCCGGGTGAGTTACGGCCTCTACACCAATTCGGCCCGCACCGTGCCCTGGGGCGATGGCAGCCGCGGCTCGGTCCAGGCCGGCATCGGCACCGGCGCCACCCAGCAATACACCGTCTATGGCCGGGTTCCGCCACAGGCCGCTCCGGCCGCCGGGACCTATTCGGACACCATCGTCGTGACCGTCATGTATTGACGACGGCCGGCGGCAAGCTCGGAAGCGAGGCGTCAAGAAGAAGGGGGCGTCGGCCATGCCGGCGCCCCCGCCAAAATCGCCGGGCCGATCCGCGGCGCCTATTTCGCGCCGAGACAGTCGACCAGCGCTTCGGCATTGCGCTCCAGAAGCGTGAAATAGAGGTCCGGCCCGTCGGCGAGATCGGCGCCGATCGGATCGAGCACGCCCGCCCGCGCCCCGGTTCCCTCGATGACGACCGAGACGAGACGCGGCTCGAACTGCGGCTCGGAAAAGACGCAGGCCGCGCCCGTCTCGGCGATGCGCGCCCGGACCGCGGCGATGCCGCGCGCCCCCGGCTGGGCCTGCGGGTTGAGGGTGATCGCGCCCGCCGCCGCCATGCCGAAACGGGCCTCGAAATACTGGTAGGCGTCGTGGAAGACGATGAAGCGGGCGCCGCGCACCGGCTCCAGCATCGCCTCGATCTTCGCCGTCGTCTCGGCGAGGCGGGCCTTCAGCCGGGCCTCGTTCGCCGCGTAGAGGGTCGCATGCTCGGGATCGACCTTGGCGAGCGCGGCGGCGATCGCCCCGGCCATCGCCTCGGCGTTTTTCGGATCGAGCCAGAGATGGGGATCGTGCGCGCCGTGCTCGTGTTCGTCGTCGTGCGCCGGCTCGCCCTTGTGCTCGTCCTCGTCGGCATGCTCGTCCGCATGCCCGGCCTCGTCGCCATGATCGTGCGCGTCGAACGCTTCGCCCTCGCGCGGTGGCAGGAGCATGACGCCCGGCGCCTCGGCGAGTTCGACGATCTCGGCGCCGCCGGCGAGCGCGGCGAGGGGGCCGGTGAGGAAGGCCTCGAGCTCGTGCGACACCATGAAGACGATCTGCGCCGAATCGAGCGCCCGCGCCTCGGAGGGGCGCAGCGTATAGGCGTGCGGCGAGCCACCGCCCTTGACGATGAGCTGCGGCGTGCCGACGCCGTCCATGATCGCCGCGACCAGCGAATGGATCGGCTTGATCGAGGCGACCGCCTCGCCGGGCTCGAACGCCGTCGCCGGGCCGGCCGAAAGGCCGAACGCGGCCATCGCCACGGCGAGAAGGGCGCCGCGGCGGCGCGCGCGCATGCGGTAAATGTCGCCGCCCGGGCCGGCGGGGAGGGAGCTTTCCGGCAGTTTCCGCCGCCGATCGATGCTCCGGTGCCAGATTCGCGCCGTCATGCTCGCCTACTCCGTTCCGTTGGTGTATGTAATCATATAACGTGGTGGCGTTATGGTATAACGTATCGCTCTGGACCTGACAAGCACATGGCCGACAGCCTTTCCTTCCCCGAGACGCCTGCCGCGCGCCCGCGCGAAAGCCGCGAGCTGCTGGTGCGCGCCGAGGGCATCGGCGTGCGCCGCGACGGCCGCTGGCTCGTCCGCAACGTCGATTTCGAGATCCGCCGCGGCGAGATCGTCACCCTCATCGGCCCCAACGGCTCGGGCAAGACGACGACCGCCAAGACCGTGCTCGGCATCTACGCCTGCGACGCCGGGCAGGTGCGCCGCGCCGACGGCCTCAGGATCGGCTACGTACCGCAGCGCCTCGCCATCGACTGGAGCCTGCCGCTCGACGTGCGCCGGCTGATGACGCTGACCGGGCGCTTCCCCGCGCCGGCGATCGAGGCGGCGCTCGCCGAGGTCGGCATCGCCCATCTCGCCGACGCCCCGGTGCAGCGCCTCTCCGGCGGCGAGTTCCAGCGCGCCATGCTCGCCCGCGCCATCATCAGGAAGCCCGATCTGCTCGTTCTCGACGAGCCGCTGCAGGGCGTCGACTTCACCGGCGAGATCGCCCTCTACCAGCTGATCGGCACCATTCGCGACCGCCTCGACTGCGGCATCCTGCTGATCTCGCACGACCTGCACATCGTCATGGCCGCGACCGACCACGTCGTCTGCCTCAACGGCCATGTCTGCTGCCACGGCACGCCGCAATCGGTCGCCGAGAGCGAGGAATACCGCGCCCTCTTCGGCAGTCGCGGCGCCGCCGCGCTCGCCGTCTACCGCCATCACCACGATCATGCCCATCTGCCCGGCGGCCGCGTCGTGCCGGCCGGCTCGACCGCCGAGGCGATCGATGCGACGGCGGGCGGCGAGGCCTGCTGCGGCCACGATCACGGCCACGACCATGACCACGGGCACGAACCGCACCACGGGCACCGCCATGATTGACGAGTTTCTCCTGCGCGCCTTTCTCGCCGGCATCGGCGTCGCCGTCGTCGCCGGTCCGCTCGGCTGCTTCGTCGTCTGGCGTCGCATGGCCTATTTCGGCGACACGATCGCCCATTCGGCGCTGCTCGGTGTCGCCCTCGCGCTGCTCCTCGACTGGCACGTGATGGTCGGCGTCTTCGCCGTCTCGGCCGCCATCGCCCTTGCCCTTCTGGTGCTGCGCCGGGTCTCGGTGCTGCCGGGCGATGCGCTGCTCGGCATCCTCTCCCATTCCGCCCTCGCCATCGGCCTCGTCGCCGTCGCCTTCCTGACGACCGTGCGCATCGATCTCGTCGGCTATCTCTTCGGCGACATTCTCTCGGTCGGCTGGGGCGACGTGGCGATGGTGTGGATCGGCGGCGCGGCGGTGCTCGCCGTGCTCGCCCTCGTCTGGCACCCGCTCTTTGCCGCCACCGTCTCGGAAGAGCTCGCCGCCGCCGAGGGGCTCGCCCCGGCCCGCTCGCGCACCGTCTTCGTGCTGCTCCTCGCCGCCGTCATCGCCATCGCGATGAAGATCGTCGGCATCCTGCTCGTCACCTCGCTGCTGATCATCCCGGCCGCGACGGCGCGCCGCTTCGCCTCGGGACCCGAGGTGATGGCGTTGATCGCCGCCGGCCTCGGCGCGCTCGCGGTCGCCTCCGGCCTTGCCGGCTCGCTCGCCTTCGACACGCCCTCGGGCCCGTCCGTGGTGGTCGCCGCGCTGGCCCTGTTCGTTGCGAGCCTCGCCCTCGGCGGCCGCACCGTTTCAGCTCCCGGAAGCCAGTCATGACCGACACCTCGACCCTGACCCGCAACCAGCGCCTGGTGCTCGACGCGCTCGAGGGGGCGGAAGGTCCGCTCGGCGCCTATCGGATCCTCGAGGAATTGCGGCCGAACGGGCTGCGCGCGCCGCTCCAGGTCTATCGCGCCCTCGACCGGCTGGTGGAGCTCGGCCTCGTCCACCGCATCGAATGCCTCAACGCCTTCGTCGCCTGCTCGGCCGGCCACGACCATGGCGGCGAGACCATCGCCTTCGCCATCTGCGAGGAATGCGGCCGCGTCACCGAGTTCGTCGATCCGGAGTTCGAGCACCGTCTCGGCGCGTGGTGCAGCCGCCACGCCTTCCGGCGCGGCAAGACGACCCTGGAGATCAGGGGCCTCTGCGAGAGCTGCGCCGCCTGAGCGCCGCCGTCACGGCAGGAGCATGCCGCGCAGCATGAAGAAGAACATCGCCGAGAGCGCGGCCGAGATCGGCACCGTGACGATCCAGGCCGAGACGATCTTGAGGAACGCCGAGCGCTTGACGAGCTGGCGCCGGTAGGCCTTGCGCAGCTGCTTGCGCTCCTCATCGGTGATCGGCCCCTGGCCAGCCATCGTCTTCAGATCGCGCAGCATCCGCTCCTTGTCCTCGATCGAGGCGTTGAGGAACGAGGCGAGATAGTGTTCGACCTCTTCGTGTTCGGCACCCTTGTGATGGTCGGCGATGGTCTCGACCACCTTGCCGAGGCGCATCTCGAGGTATTCGCGCAGGAAGCCGACGCCGAAGACCGCGCCGATCGCCACATGGGTCGATGAAATCGGCAGGCCGAGCTGGCTCGCGACGATCACCGTGATCGCCGCCGACAAGGCGATGCAGAAGGCCCGCGAGCGGTCGAGCTCGGTGATCTCCGTGCCGACCGTGCGGATCAGCTTCGGCCCGAACAGCGCCAGGCCGACCGAGATGCCGAGCGCGCCGACCATCATCACCCAGAGCGGGATCGCCACCTTGGAATTGCCGGCATGGCCGGCGATCGCATCGACGATGCCGGCGAGCGGGCCGACCGCGTTGGCGACGTCGTTGGCGCCATGGGCGAAGGAGAGCAGGGCGGCGGCGAAGATCAGAGGGATCGTGAACAGCCGGTTGACGCTCTCGCGGCTGTCCTCGAGCTTCGGCGCCGCTTTGGCGATGACCGGCGAGACGACCACCCAGGTGACGAGCGCGGCGACGAGGCCGATGCCGGCGGCGGCCGGGAAGGAGAAGACGACGAGGTGCTTCAGCCCCTTCAGGACGAGATAGGTGACGAACGCCCAGGCCATGATCGCGATCATCACCGGGATCACCTTGACGGCGGCGGCGAGCCGGCCCGTCTTGAAGAAGATCATCTTCTTCAGGGCGAACAGGAAGACCGCGGCGATGATGCCGCCCATCACCGGCGAGATCACCCAGCTCGCGACGATCGTGCCCATGCTTCGCCAGTCGACGACGTCGAAGCCGACGGCCGCGATGCCGGCGCCGGCGACACCGCCGACGATCGAATGGGTGGTCGACACCGGTGCGCCGGCCGCGGTCGCGACGTTGAGCCAGATCGCCCCGCCGAGCAGCGCCGCCATCATCGCCCACACGAAGGTCGACGAGTCGGCGACCGCGTCGGGGTTGATGATGCCGCCCTTGATCGTCGAGACGACCTCGCCGCCGGCGATGAGCGCGCCGGCCGCCTCGAAGATTGCCGCGATCAGGATCGCGCCGCCGAGCGTCAGGGCGCGCGAGCCGACCGCCGGGCCGACATTGTTGGCAACGTCGTTGGCGCCGATGTTCATCGCCATGTAGGCGCCGATCACCGCCGAGGCGACGAGCAGCGGGCCGTGCGGCTGGCCGGCGAATGCTGAGCCGGCGAAAATCATCACGAGTGCGACGAAGATGAGTGCGACGCCGAGGCGGGAGACTTCACCGCGATTGACATAGGCGGCGAGTTCGATCTGCGAGATGTGTTTCAGTTTCAACGGTCTGTTCCGGGCCTTGTTTTGCCGGAATGACAATAGCATGCGGTGTCATGGAACTGTCACCTGACCGTCATGAAGGAGGCGCGGCAAATCTCCGCGCCATCCACAGAAGAAATGCGGGATACCGGATTTTTCGGGCCTGACGTTTACGTCAGCCGGAAGCGCGCAGGCTTTCGAGATAGCGCCGTGCCTCGCCCATCGCCGCGTCCCGCATGTCGGGGTCGCGGGTGCTTTTCGCCAGCCCGACCATCCCCTCGAAACCGGCGAGGATGAAGATCGCCGCCGCCCGCGGATCGACGTCCGGGCGCACGATGCCGTTCGCCTGGCCGCGTTCGAGCGCCGCGGCGATATGGTCGAGAATGCCGCGAAACACCGCGCCGAGCCGGTCGCGGAAGGCGTCGTCGACAGCGCTCATTTCCTGGGCGAGGTTGTTGATCGGGCAGCCGAAGGTGGTCGCCCGGTCGCCGAGGACGCCGAGAGCGAAGCCGATGCAGGCTTCGATGCCCTCGAGCGGGTCGTCGTATTGCGCCAGATGCTGGCCCCAGACGAGATCGGCAAGGCCGGCGAGCAGTTCGTCGATGACCGCGAGGCCAAGGGCGGTCTTGCTCGAAAAGTGGTGGTAGAAGGCGCCCTTGGTGAGGCCGGCCTTGTCGAGCAGCGTATCGATGCGCAGCCCCTGGAAGCCGTGCGCGTAGATCTCGCCGAAGGCGACGTCGAGAAGCCGCGTGCGGGTCGCGTCGGCGTCGTTGCGCCGCTCGATCCGCTCCGACATGGCGATCTTTGCTTGGCTCGTCATCGTGTCCTTGGGTCTTCGATCGCCCGAGTCGGCGCGTCCCGTCGCAGTGCCCGCACCATAGCACATTCGCCCGGGGGCGAGCCCGCTTTCGGCCGTCGCCGGACGATCGTCGACGATATCAGCACTTTCGAATATTCGTAGACAGACCGGTTGGTCTGAGATAACGTCACTGTACAGACCAACTGGTTTGTTTGCAAACGACGATGCGGCGCCGCCCGCCCTCGTCACAACGAAACGCGGAGGAAACGACATGACCGACACAGCGAATTCCGCCGGCGCCGCCGGCATCACGATCGCCGAGGTGCTCGACGCCAAGGGGCTCAACTGTCCGCTGCCGATTCTGAAAACGAAGAAGGCGATCGGCGCCCTTGCCTCGGGCGAGGTGCTGGAGGTTCTGGCGACGGATCCGGGCTCCGTTGCGGACATCGCCTCGTTCTGCCGCCAGACCGGGCACGCGCTGCTCGCCTCGACCGAGGCCGGCGGCACCTATCGGTTCCACATCCAGCGCCAGTGAGGAGAGCGACCATGGCGACCATCACCAATCTGCGGCCGGACGGCTCGGCGCCGGACCTCGCCGATGCCGATCGCGAGCGTTTCGATCGCTGGTTCGACGCGCGCTTCGAGGAAAAGATGCGCGAGCGCGAGGCCGCCCACGTGCCCTCGATGTCGATCATCGCCACCAAGGGCACGCTCGACTGGGCCTACCCGCCCTTCATCCTGGCCACCACTGCGGCCGCGATGGGACTCGAGGTGACCATGTTCTTCACCTTCTACGGGCTGACGCTCCTGAAGAAGAAGCTGGACCTGAAGATTTCCACGCTCGGCAACCCGGCGATGCAGATGCCGATGATGGGCATGCACATGGCCCTGCCCAACATCGTGTCGGCAGTGCCCGGCGTCGACGGCGTCGCCACGGCGATGATGAAGAACCTGATCAAGAGGAAAGGCGTCGCC
>JAKPQE010000070.1 GCA_029572955.1 Pseudomonadota bacterium | reverse complement strand
CGCGCGCCGAGGACGTTGACCGTACCGGCAGCGTCCTCGCCGACGGCGAGGTCTGCTACGCCCCTGGCATCGCCGCTTCCCTCGAGCGTCTGCGCCAAGCCGACCTCATGGGCATCACGCTCCCGCGCAAGTACGGCGGCCTGAACTTCCCCGTCACTGTCTCGCTGATGATCGTCGAGATGGTCTCGCGCGCCGACCCGGCGCTCATGAACATCTTCGGCCTCCAGGACATCGCCGAGACCATCGAGAGGTTCGCCTCGGACGAGATCAAGGCGCAATACCTGCCCCGGTTCGCGAGCGGCGAGGTCACGGGGTCGATGGCGCTCACCGAACCCGAGGCCGGCAGCGACCTGCAGAACGTCCAGCTCAAGGCGACGCAGCAGCCGGACGGGACGTGGCGCCTCAACGGTGTGAAGCGCTTCATCACCAACGGCTGCGCCCAGGTCAGCCTCGTCCTCGCCCGGTCCGAGGAGGGGACCACGGACGCCCGTGGGCTGAGCATGTTCCTGTACGAGCGTGATGAGCACATGCGTATCCGGCGCCTCGAGGACAAGCTCGGCATCCACGGCTCACCGACCTGCGAGCTGCAGTTCGACGACGCCCCGGCGCTGCTCATCGGCGAGCGCCGGCGCGGCCTCACGACCTACGTCATGAGCCTCATGAACGGCGCCCGCCTGGCCATCGCGGCGCAGGCGCAGGGCATCGCCGAGGCCGCTTGCAGAGAGGCCGTGAAGTACGCCGGCGAGCGGGTGCAGTTCGGCGCGCCGATCGTGCGGCTCACCCCGGTGGCGGCCATGCTGGCCGACATGCGGGTGAGCGTCGAGGCGGCCCGCGCCCTGCTCTACGAGACGGCGCTGATCGTCGACATGAAGGAAGGCCTCGAGCGCCGCGTGGCGCAGCTCGCGGCGGCGAAGTCGGCAGCCGCGGACGCCGGCGCCGGCGTGGCTTCGCCGGCCGGCCCGCCTTCGTCCGGCGTTCCCGCCGACCCGGCCGCCGAGCTCAAGGAGCTGCGCGCCGAGCTCAAGCGCTTCACCCGGCTCGCCGCCCTCTACACGCCGCTGGCGAAAGCCTGCTGTACGGAGATGGCCAACCGGGTGGCCTACGACGCGCTCCAGGTCCACGGCGGTTCGGGCTACATGCGCGATTTCCCCGTCGAGCGTCACGTCCGCGACGCGCGCATCACCACCATCTACGAAGGGACGACGCAGCTCCAGGTCGTGGCCGCCATCGGCGGCGTGCTGTCGGGCACGCTCGGCGACCGTCTCGACGAGTACGACGCCGGCGACTACCAGCGCACGCCGGAGCTGCTGGCGCGCGTGCGGCACGCCCGCGCGCGCCTTCAGGCCGCCGTCGACCGCGTGCGGGAGCTCGACGACACCCGTTATCGGGACTTCCAGAGCCGACGCCTGGTGGACATGGCGATCGACGTGATCTCCGGCTACCTCGTCCTGCGCGACGCGCAGACCGACGCGCGCAAGCTGCTCGTGGCGCGACATTTCGTCGCCGCGATGGAGGGCCGCGTGGAAGGCGCGGCAGCGGCGGTGCTCGGCGGCGACCCCGGCCGGCTCGACGAACTGGCCGCTCTCGCCGGCGACTGACGCCGCCACCCACCGCCGCTGCCGGGCGCCATCCGGGCCGGCGCGACTACGTCCGCCGGCCCCACTACGCTCGCCGGCCGGCGGCGTCCCGGCCTACCCGAACGTCTCGACCTGGTTCTTGCCCGCGCGCTTCGCCTTGTACAGAGCGGCGTCGGCGTTCCGCACGAGATCTTCGAGACCGTCGCTCTGGCCGGGGAACGACGCGACGCCGATGCTCACCGTCAGAGGCGTCCCAAACCGCCCGTCACTGCGCA
>JAKPQE010000053.1 GCA_029572955.1 Pseudomonadota bacterium | reverse complement strand
GTGCGCGCGGCGGCCGCCGAGGGTGCCCCGAGCAGCGTGCAGGCTCCATGAAGGGGCGCGCGAGCGTCAGTACGGAGGACACCGAGGGAAGCGAGACGCGTGGATGCGGGCCCTCGCCTTCCTCGCCCGGCCGGCGCCCTGAGCCGGTCGCCTGCGCCCGAGGGTCCTACCAGCGGCCCAGCTCCTTCAGCGCCCCCTGGTAGGCGAGGTCGGCCTGTCGCAGGTTGAGGCCGCCGTCGACAAGCAGCGTGACACCGGTGATGAAGGCGGCATCGTCCGAGGCGAGGAAGGCGACGGCCTTGGCCATATCATCGGGCGTCCCCCAACGGCCGAGCGGCGTGAGCGCCTCGTAGTAGGGTCGCAGTTCGGGACGCCGCTCGAAGAGCACGAACCAGAACTCGGTGAGGGTGACGCCCGGAGCGACGGCGTTGACGCGGATGTTGTAGGGCCCGTACTCGAGGGCCAGCGACTCGGTCAGCTTATTCAAGCCCGCTTTGGCGGCCGCGTACACCGACATCGTCGCCGGCACCTGCAGAGACACGCGCGAAGATGTCATGACGATGCAGCCGCCTGCTCGCGCCTTGAGGGCGGGGATCGCTGCCCGGCAGGTGTAGATGGCGCCGAGGAAGTTGACCTTTGTGACGGCCTCGATGATAGCGTCGTCATGCTCGTGGAACAGGGTGTTGGGGCCGTCGATGCCGGCGTTGGCGTGCACGATGTCGACGCCGCCGAAGACGCTCTCGGCTCGCTCCACCATCTCGCGGCAGCCGTGCGGATCGCTCACGTCGACCTCGAACGCCGCCGCCTTGCCGCCGGCGGCCGTGATCTCCGCCGCCGCCGCCTCGCCCGACTTGAGGTCGCGGTCGGCGAGGAGTACCGCTGCGCCCTCGCGGGCGAGCAGCCGGGCGGTCGACTTGCCGATGCCGGCCCCGGCTCCGGTGACGATAGCCACCTTGCCGTCGAAGCGGCTCATCCCGTCTCCTCCTTCGTGTCGCGATCGTCTCCGCCGCCTCGCGGCCGCCG
>JAKPQE010000022.1 GCA_029572955.1 Pseudomonadota bacterium | reverse complement strand
ACTTCTTCGGCGACACGCTGGAGACGATCCGCCCGTTCGATCCGGAAACGCAGCGCTCGACCGGCACGCTGCGCCGGCTCGATCTCGTGCCGATGAGCGAGGTGGTGCTCGACGAGGCGGCGGTCGCGCATTTCCGCAATGCCTATCGCACTGCTTTCGGCATCGCGACGCGCGAGGACGCGCTCTACCAGTCGGTGAGCGAGGGCCGGCGCCACGCCGGCATGGAGCATTGGCTCGGCTTCTTCCACGACGGCCTTGCGACGGTGTTCGACTTCGTGCCCGGCGCGCCGGTGCTCATCGACCATCTCGTCGATGCGGCGGTCGGCGAACGGCTCGACCAGATCGCCGACCATTACGACGCGCGGCTCCGGGCGCTCGACGAGGCCGTCGGCGTTCCCTACAAGCCGGCGCCGCCCGACTCGCTCTATCTGCGCGAGGAAGAGTGGACCGCGCGGCTTTCGGCCAGCCGATCGGTGCGGATGACGCCCTTTGCCGAGCCGGACATCGGCGGCGGCCGGGTCGTCGATTTCGGCGCCCGCCAGGGCCGCAGCTTTGCCGCCGAGCGGGCGGTCGGGTCGTCCAACGTCTTCGACGCGGTGGTCGGTCATATCGAAGCGCTCGGCGCGGCCGGCAAGAAGGCGGCGATCGCCTGCTGGAGCGCCGGCACGCGCGACCGCATGGCCCAGGTGCTGGCCGACCACGGCCTCGTCCGGGTGCAGCCGGTCGAGAGGGCGACCGATCTCCTCGCGCTCGGCGCCGGGACGACGGGTCTTGCCGTGCTCGGCCTCGAGACCGGCATCGAGACGGCCGGCTTCGCGCTGATCGCCGAGCAGGACATTCTCGGCGACCGGCTGGTGCGGCCGCAACGGCGCAGGAAGAGCGACGCCGACGTCCTCACCGAGGCGACGAGCCTCATGGAAGGCGATCTCGTCGTCCATGTCGATCACGGCATCGGCCGCTTCGTCGGCCTCAAGACGATCACCGCGGCGGGCGCGCCGCACGACTGCCTCGAACTCGTCTATGCCGGCGGCGACAAGCTCTATCTGCCGGTCGAGAACATCGAGCTCTTGACGCGCTATGGCTCGGAAGACGCCGGCGTGCAGCTCGACAAGCTCGGCGGCGTCGCCTGGCAGTCGCGCAAGGCCAAGCTGAAGAAGCGCATCCGCGACATGGCCGAGCAGCTGATCAAGGTGGCGGCGGCGCGCGCCATGAAGCAGGCACCGGAGCTGACCCCGCCGGACGGCCTCACCGACGAGTTCAACGCCCGCTTCCCGTTCGAGGAGACCGACGACCAGCTCTCGGCGATCGAGGCGGTCATCGACGATCTCGGCAAGGGCCAGCCGATGGACCGCCTGATCTGCGGCGATGTCGGTTTCGGCAAGACCGAAGTGGCGCTCCGGGCCGCCTTCGTCGCGGTGATGAGCGGCAAGCAGGTCGCCGTCGTCGTGCCGACGACGCTGCTGTCGCGCCAGCACAACCGCACCTTCGCCGAGCGCTTCCGCGGCCTGCCGGTGAATGTCGCGCAGGCCTCGCGCATGGTCTCGGCGAAGGACCTCGCCGCGGTCAAGTCGGGCATCACCGACGGCAGCATCGACATCGTCGTCGGCACCCATGCGCTCCTCGGCAAGGGCATTAAGTTCCGCGATCTCGGCCTGCTCGTCATCGACGAGGAGCAGCATTTCGGCGTTGCCCACAAGGAGCGGCTGAAGGAGCTGAAGGCCGACGTGCACGTGCTGACGCTTTCGGCGACGCCGATCCCGCGCACGCTGCAGCTGGCGCTGACGGGCGTGCGCGAACTCTCGCTGATCGCGACGCCGCCGGTCGACCGCCTGGCGGTGCGCACCTTCATCTCGCCCTTCGATCCGCTGGTCATTCGCGAGGCGCTGTTGCGCGAGCGCTATCGCGGCGGCCAGACCTTCTATGTCTGCCCGCGCATTTCCGATCTTTCCGAGACGAAGGAATTCCTCGAGGGCCACGTGCCGGAGGTGAAGGTCGCGGTCGCCCACGGCCAGATGTCGCCGGGCGCGCTCGAGGACATCATGACGGCCTTCTACGACGGCCGCTACGACGTGCTGCTCTCGACCTCGATCGTCGAATCCGGCCTCGACATTCCGACCGCCAACACGCTCGTCGTGCACCGGGCCGACATGTTCGGCCTTGCCCAGCTCTACCAGCTGCGCGGCCGGGTCGGGCGTTCCAAGACGCGCGCCTACGCGCTCTTCACGGTGCCGGCCGACAAGAAGCTGACGCCGGCGGCGGAGCGGCGCCTCAAGGTGCTGCAATCGCTCGACACGCTCGGCGCCGGCTTCCAGCTCGCCAGCCACGATCTCGACATCCGCGGTGCCGGCAACCTCTTGGGTGAGGAACAGTCCGGCCACATCAAGGAAGTCGGCTACGAGCTCTACCAGCACATGCTGGAGGAGGCGGTGGCGAGCCTCAAATCGGGCGCCGAGGAGATCGTCGAGGACCAGTGGTCGCCGCAGATCGCGATCGGCACGCCGGTGCTCATTCCGGAAGGCTACGTGCCGAGCCTCGAGGTGCGGCTGTCGCTCTATCGCCGGCTCGCCGACCTTTCCGACGCCGAGAGCATCGATGCCTTCGGCGCCGAGATGATCGACCGCTTCGGCTCGCTGCCCGACGAGGTCGAGCACCTCCTGAAGATCGCGCTCGTCAAGGCGCTGTGCCGGCGGGCCGGTGTCGAGAAGATCGAGGCCGGGCCGAAGGGCGTCGTCATCGGCTTCCGCAACAACGTCTTCGCTGAACCGGGCCTCTTGGTGCAGTACATCGCGACGGAAGGCTCGCTCGCCAAGATCCGGCCGGACCACCGGCTCGTCCTGCAGCGCAACTGGCCGAAGCCGGAAGACCGCCTCAACGGCTCGGCGGTGCTCCTGACGCGGCTCGTGCGCATGGTCGAGGGCAAGGGCGCCAAGCACTGACGGCTGCGGCGCCCCGGGTCGCGGCTGCCGGCCCGGCCGCAGGTGGTGGGCTGGACGCGGTCGGGTGCCTTCTATATTCGAGAATCGTAGCCGGCGGTTGATGGGCCGGCCGAGCGAGAGGGTTCGAGGAAATGGCCGAAACGAACTTCGACGTCATCGTCATCGGCGCCGGTCCCGGCGGCTACGTTACCGCGATCCGCGCCGCCCAGCTCGGCCTCAGGACGGCGGTCGTCGAACGCTCCCATCTCGGCGGCATCTGCCTCAACTGGGGCTGCATCCCGACCAAGGCGCTGCTGCGCTCGGCCGAGATCTGGCACCACATGCAGCATGCCGGCGACTACGGCCTCGCCGCGACCGGCACCTCCTTCGACCTTGCCGCGATCGTCAAGCGTTCGCGCGACGTCTCGAAGCGCCTCGCCACGGGCGTCGGCTTTCTCCTCAAGAAGAACAAGGTGACGGTCATCGACGGCGAGGCGACGATCGAGGCGCCGGGCCGAGTGTCGGTGACGGGCAAGGGCGCCGGCAGCTATGGCGCCAGGCACATCATCGTCGCCACCGGGGCGCGGCCGCGCGTCTTGCCGGGCCTCGAGCCCGACAAGAAGGACGTCTGGACCTATTTCGAGGCGATGGTGCCCGCGAGCCTGCCGAAGTCGCTCCTCGTCGTCGGCTCGGGCGCGATCGGCATCGAGTTCGCGAGCTTCTACAATGCGATGGGCAGCGACGTGACGGTCATTGAAGTGCTGCCGCAGATCCTTCCTGTCGAGGATGAGGAGATCGCCGGTATCGTCGCCAAGCGGCTCGGCAAGCTCGGCATCAGGATCATCACCTCGGCGAGCGTCACGAAGCTCGACAGGGCGACCGGCGCGGTGACCGCGACGATCGAGGGCAAGGACGGCAAGGTCGAGACGCTGACGGTCGAGAAGGTGATTTCGGCGGTCGGCGTCGTCGGCAATGTCGAGGGCCTCGGGCTCGAAAAGCTCGGCGTCAAGATCGAGCGCGGCACGATCGTCACCGACGGCTACGGCCGCACCAGCGTGCCGGGCATCTACGCGATCGGCGACGTCGCCGGGCCGCCGATGCTCGCCCACAAGGCCGAGCACGAGGGCGTCGTCTGCGTCGAGACGATCGCCGGCATGAAGACTCATCCGCTCGACAAGTCGAAGATCCCGGGCTGTACCTACTGCAATCCGCAGGTCGCCTCGGTCGGGCTTACCGAAAAGAAAGCCAGGGAAGCGGGTATCGAGGTGAAGGTCGGCCGCTTCCCGTTCATGGGCAACGGCAAGGCGATCGCCCTCGGCGAGCCGGACGGCCTCGTCAAGACGATCTTCGATGCCAGGACCGGTCGCCTCGTCGGCGCGCACATGGTCGGGGCGGAAGTCACCGAGCTGATCCAGGGCTTCGTCGTCGCGATGAACCTCGAGACGACCGAGGAAGAGCTGATGCACGCCGTCTTCCCGCATCCGACGCTCTCGGAAATGATGCACGAGAGCGTGCTCGACGCCTACGGCCGGGCGATTCACATCTGAGGCAGGGCGTTGCGGTTCAGCGGGCCGGGAGCATGGCGGGGCCGACCGGCGCGGCCCGCTTCATCCTGAGGGCAGGGCGCTCGACGACGTTCCAGGACACCCAGGCGACGGCGGAGGCGATGACGAGGCCGGCAAGACCGATCGTCAACGGTCCGGCATCCGGCATGGCGTCGACCAGCACCTGCTCGACCGTCCAGCCATAGATATAGAGCCCGTAGGAGATATCGAAGCGGTTGGTGACCCGGCGCACGGCGCCGAGCGGCAGCGCGGCGAGGCAAAGCGCGCCATAGGCGTCGACCGCCACCCAGGCAAGTTCCGAGACGGCGTAGCCGTGCAGGGCGACGGCGACGGCGACGACAATGCCGAGGATGACGGGGGAGAGGCGGATCTCGTGGCGGTAGTGCCAGCCGAGCACGCCGAGGAAGAACATCGCGAAGAGGCGGGCGAGGTGGTACGCCGTCTTCGGCAGCACGGCGAGCTCGGGCACGACGAGGATCAGGACATAGGCGATCGTCGCCAGCGCGAACACCGCCCAGACCACGGCGACCTTGCGGAAGAGGCCGACGGCGCCGAGGCCGGCGAGGGCGAGATAGCAGAGGATCTCGTATTTCAGCGTCCAGATCGGCAGGTCGACGATCCCGGGATACGGGGTGGTCTCGAAGACGCCGGGCAAGTGGTAGGTCGCGGAGAACACGATTGCCGACTTGACCGGGTAGAGGAATGTGGTCACGTCGCCGAAATAGGCCGAAAGCTCGCGCGTGGTGACGGCCGGTCCGACGAGGAAGGTGACGACGAAGAGACAGACGAGCAGGGCCGGATAGATGCGCAGGATGCGGGCCCAAAGGAACTCGCCGATCGTGCGGGCGCGGTGCAGGCTGGCGGCGACGAGGAAGCCGGAGAGCGAGAAGAAGACGAGCACGGCGTGCTGGCCGAGCGTGAAGGGCGTCGGCCCGTAGAGCGGCTCGATCGCGTGCTCGCCGCCGGTCGCCAGCCAGCCGTGGCTGACGATCACGCTGGCCGCCGCGAGCAGGCGGACAAGATTGAAATTGTTGTTGTTTCGATCGAGGAGCGAGGCGAGCAGCGGTCCGCGCATGCCAGTAGTCCGGAGGGCGAGACCCGCCCCTGGGGTGACGTGATGTCGTGTTCGGCGGCGCGGTTTGGAGGCGTGCTGGCGAAACGTTCCAGAACTACTCCTCCCCGGTTAACGAAGTGCCCCATGGCGGCGGTGCTTTTCTCGGCGATGGCGTCCTGATATCAGGTTGCGGAACGGCGCCGATCGTAATCCGCCTTTGGATCGCGCCGGCGGGGCCCCATATAATGCGGGCGCGGGCGGGTCCGTCCGTGCGTGGGGAACGAGGGACAAGGGGCGCCGCGCGCCGGCGCCGAACACGAGGAGAATACCATGGCTCAGTTCATGACCATGCCGGGCGTCGGCCTGATCGGCTTTCTCGTCATCGGCATCGTCGCCGGATTCATCGCCGAGAAGGTGATGGCGGCCAATCACGGCCTCCTGATGAACCTCGTCGTCGGCGTCGTCGGGTCGTTCATCGGCGGCTGGCTCGCCGGCGTGCTCGGCATCGCGTTTGCCGGCTGGATCGGCAATTTGGTGGTGGCGACCATCGGCGCGATCATCCTGCTGTTCATCTGGGGCAAGGTGCGCCAGCGCTGACGCGGAACGAAGCGTTTCATGCCGCGCCGGCTCGCCGGCGCGGCGCATGATTTTCGGAAGCGACGCAATGGTCAGGATCATCGATACGGTCGGCGGCGAGGGACGGCCGCGCCATCCGGAAAAGGCGCGCCGGCCGGACAGCCCGGTGCAGCGCAAGCCGGACTGGATCCGCGTCAAGGCGCCGGGCTCGGCGGTCTATCACGAGACCCGCGGCATCGTGCGCGACAACTCGCTCCACACGGTGTGCGAGGAAGCGAGCTGCCCGAACATCGGCGAGTGCTGGTCGAAGAAGCACGCGAGCTTCATGATCATGGGCGAGACCTGCACCAGGGCCTGCGCCTTCTGCAACGTGGCGACCGGCCTGCCGGGCCCGCTCGACCCGGCCGAGCCGGAGAATATCGGCCGTGCGGTCGCGACCATGGGCCTCGATCACGTGGTCATCACCTCGGTCGATCGCGACGATCTCGACGACGGCGGAGCCGGCCATTTCGCCGCGACGATCGCGGCGATCCGCGATGCTTCGCCGGGCACCACCGTCGAAGTGCTGACGCCGGATTTCCTCCGCAAGTCCGGCGCGCTCGAGGCGGTCGTCGCGGCCAAGCCCGACGTCTTCAACCACAATCTCGAAACGGTGCCCTCGCTCTATCTCGAGGTGCGGCCGGGCGCCCGCTATTTCCATTCGATCCGCCTGCTGCAGCGGGTCAAGGAACTCGATCCGACGATCTTTACGAAGTCGGGCATCATGGTCGGGCTCGGCGAGACGCGGAACGAGGTCCTGCAGCTGATGGACGACCTTCGCACCGCCGAGGTCGATTTCCTGACCATCGGCCAGTACCTGCAGCCGACCCGCAAGCACCATCCGGTGGCCGAGTTCGTGACGCCCGAGGCGTTCGAGGGCTACCGCGCCATGGCGCTGTCGAAGGGCTTCCTCCATGTCTCGGCCTCGCCGCTGACGCGCTCGTCGCATCACGCCGGCGAGGACTTCGCCAAGCTGAAGGCGGCGCGGCTCGCCCGCCACGGTTACTGACAGCAATGCACAGTTTCTCGACCAATCACCGGGTCGGCCATTCGGCCAACGACATGTTCGCGCTCGTCGCCGACGTCGAGCGCTATCCGGAATTCGTGCCGCTGTGCGAGTCGATCCATATGCGCGGCCGGGACGCCCAGGGCGACACCGAGATCGTCGTCGTCGACATGACGGTCGCCTACAAGCTGATCCGCGAGACCTTCACCTCGCGCGCCGTCTTCGACCGGCCGAACCTGAAGATCGTCGTCGACTATCTCGACGGGCCGTTTTCCTCGCTGGAAAACCGCTGGACCTTCATCGAGCGCGGCGCCGACGCCTGCGACGTCAATTTCCACATCGCCTACGAGTTCCGCAGCCGGGCCCTCGGCCTGATGATGGGGGCGATGTTCGATCGCGCCTTCCGCAAGTTCTCGGTGGCGTTCGAGGAGCGGGCCG
>JAKPQE010000019.1 GCA_029572955.1 Pseudomonadota bacterium | reverse complement strand
GTTCTCCTTGACCCAGGCCGCGGCTTCGGCTTCCGCGGGCCGCCGATCTCGCCGATCATGACGACAGCATGGGTCTCGGGATCCTGCTCGAACAGCTTCAGGTGGTCGAGGAAGGCGCTGCCGTTGATCGGATCGCCGCCGATGCCCACGCTCGTCGATACGCCGATGCCGAGCGTCTTCATCTGCGCGGCCGCCTCGTAGCCCAGCGTGCCCGAGCGCGAGACGATGCCGACGTTGCCCTGCCTGTAGATGTGCCCCGGCATGATGCCGAGCATGGCCTTGCCCGGGCTGATGATGCCGGCGCAGTTGGGGCCGACCATCATCGTGCGGCGCTCCTTCGGATAGCGCAGCAGGAAGCGCTTGACGCGCATCATGTCCTGCGCCGGGATGCCGTCGGTGATCGAGCACACGAGGCGGATGCCGGCATCGGCCGCTTCCATGATCGCGTCGGCGCAGAAGGCCGGCGCGACGAAGGTGATGCTGGTGTCGGCGCCGGTCGCGGCGACCGCTTCCTTCACCGTGTTGAACACCGGGATGCCGAGGTGGGCGCTGCCGCCCTTGCCCGGCGTGACGCCGGCGACGACATTGCTGCCGTAGGCCAGCATCTCCTTCGCATGGAAGGTGCCCTTGTCGCCGGTGAAGCCCTGGATCAGGATTCTCGATTTCTCGTCGATCAGGATGCTCATGTCCGCATGTCTCCGGGAGTTCAGTGGCCGGCGCGGTGATTGCGCGCGGCTTCGACGGCCTTGGCCGCCGCTTCGGTCAGCGTGTCGGCGGCGATGATGGGCAGGCCGCTGTCGCGGACGATCTGCCGCCCCGCCTCCTCGTTCGTGCCGGCCAGGCGCACGATCAGCGGCACCCCGATCTCGATCGACTTGCAGGCCTGCACGACGCCCTGCGCGACCCAGTCGCAGCGGTTGATGCCGGCGAAGATGTTGACGAGGATCGCCTTGACGTTGGGATCGGACAGCACGAGCCGGAACGAGTGCGCGACGCGCTCGGGCGAGGCGCCGCCG
>JAKPQE010000032.1 GCA_029572955.1 Pseudomonadota bacterium | reverse complement strand
GTAGCACTTGGCCGCCGCGCCGAAGAAGGGGAGATCGGCGTCGCCACGCTCGGACTTGGCGGCGGCGACATAGACGAGGTTGCGGGCGGCCTCGAGTTCCATGGCCATGTCGGCGAGCATGAACTGGATGCCCTGAAACTCCGCGATCGCCTTGCCGAACTGCTTGCGCTCCTTGACGTAGGCGACCGCGTGGTCCAGTGCCCCCTGGGCGATACCGATGGCCTGCGCGCCGATGGTGACGCGGGTGTGGTCGAGGGTGCGCAGGGCGATCTTGAGCCCCTCGCCCTCGGCGCCGACGATGCGGTCGCCGGGGATGCGGCAGTTTTCGAAGTGGAGCTCGCGGGTGGGGCTGCCCTTGATGCCGAGCTTGCGCTCCTTCTCGCCGAAGGTGAAACCCTCGTCGGACTTCTCCACGACGAAGGCGGTCACGTTGTTGCCGCGCTGGCCGTCGGGGTCGGTGACGGCAAGGACGGTGTAGTACTCGGAGACGCCGGCGTTGGTGATCCAGGACTTCTGGCCGTTCAGGATCCAGTCGTCGCCGTCGCGCTTGGCCCGGCACTTCATGCCGGCCGTGTCGGAGCCGGCCTCGCGCTCACTCAGGCCATAGGAGAAGGTCACCTTGCCCTCGGCGAGCGGCGGCAGGTAGCGCTGCTTGAGGTCGTCGGAGCCCGCGAGGATGACCGGCATCGAGCCGAGCTTGTTGACGGCCGGGATGAGCGAGGCAGAGGCGTCGGCGCGGGCCACCTCCTCGATGACGATGCAGGTTGCGAGCGCGTCGGCACCGACACCGCCGTACTCCTCGGCCACGTGGGGCGCGAAGAAGTCACTGGCGACGAGGGCGTTGTGCGCCTCCTGCGGGTAGCGCGCCTCTTCGTCGACCGCCGCAGCGAACGGGGCGATCTTGTCGCGGGCCACCTCCTGGACGGCCGCACGCAATTCCTCGTGGAATTCGCTCGTCTTGAAGAGATCGAAGTCGCTGTTCCCGCTCACGCCGCCAAGGCTACCCGTGCTGATTACTCGCCCGTATGGCACCGGCCCGGCGAGCGTTCGACGACACGCTCACTGTCGCCGGGCCACCGCTGAGCACGGGAGATGT
>JAKPQE010000149.1 GCA_029572955.1 Pseudomonadota bacterium | reverse complement strand
GCCTTTCGCCAGCTCGGCATCGGCCTCGGCATCTTCACCGCGGGCGCGGCGACCGTGGCCGGCGCCTTCACGCTGGCCGACGCGGCCGGCAAGTTCGAGCAGTCCATCGCCGCCGTCGCGGCCGTCTCCGAAGCCACGACCAAGGAGTTGGAGCAGCTCAAGGATGCTGCCATCGACGCCGGCATCGAGACGCAGTTCTCGCCCACCGAGGCGACGGTCGGCCTCCGCGAGCTGGCGCAGGCCGGCTACAACGCCCAGGAGTCCATCAAGCTCCTGCGTCCGGTCCTCGACCTCGCGGCCGGCTCGCTCGGCGAGCTGACCCCGCAGGCGGCCGCCGGCCTCGCCGCCCAGGCGATGAAGGCCTTCGGCATCAGCATGGACGACGCGGGCATCTCGGTCGACCGCATGCTCCAGGCCGTCAACGTGTTCGCCCTCAACGCGAGCGAGCTGCCGCTGGCCCTCGGCACTGCCTCGCGCGGCGCGCAGTCCCTGCACCAGTCGCTCTCCGAGACGCTCATCGCCCTCGGCCTGGTGAAGAACGTCATCCCCGGCGTCGAGCGGGCCTCGACCGCCGTCGCCGTCGCCATGGAGCGGCTCGCCGACCCGAAGACGCAGCAGGAGCTGCGCGGCATCGGCGTCGCGGTTGCCGACAGCAAGGGGAACTTCCGCCAGTTCCTCGACGTGCTCGGGGACATGGCCCCGGCCCTCGACAAGATGACCGAGGCCCAGCGCTCGGCGTTCCTGCTCAAGGCGTTCGGCCGCGAGGCGCTCGGCGGCGTGAACTCCATCCTGACCCAGGTGACGAACGGCATCCGCACCAACACCGGCGAGACGGTGAAGGGCGCCGACGCCATCGCCTACCTGCGGAAGCAGTTCGAGCAGGCCGGCGGCACCGCGGCGCAGTTCCGCGAGAAGATGCTCAACACCTTCGCCGGGCAGAAGCAGCTCCTGCGCGGCTCGCTGGAGACGCTGGCGATCGTCGTGGGCGAGCCGTTCGCCCAAGTGCTCAAGCCCGTGGTCACCGCGGTCGTCGACGCCCTTAACGCGGTGCTCAAGGTCATCCGCTCGATGCCCATGGGCGTGAAGAAGGCCTTCGCCGGCTTCGTCGTGGCCGCTGGCGCCATCGTCGCCCTCATCGGCGCGGTCATCACCGCCAAGGCGGGCATCGCGCTCCTGGCGATCGGCTTCAAGGCGCTCGGCATCAGCATCGGCGGCATCATGGCCACACTGCTGCCGGCCATCCTGATCGTGGCGCTCCTCGGCGCGGTGGTCGCGGGCTTCGTG
>JAKPQE010000100.1 GCA_029572955.1 Pseudomonadota bacterium | reverse complement strand
TTCTTCTCGCCTCCTACGCGCTCGGCCCTGTCGATCCTGACGAGGCGATGGAGCCATTACTACCCTCCTCCTGACGCCATGCGCCCGCCGCTCACACCCGCGCTTGTCCTGCTGATGCTCGCGCTCGCCGGCTGCCCGAAGCCGGATGCCGCAAAGCCGGCGTCTGCGATGGGTGGCGATGTCGCGGCCGCAGCGACCGCCGCGAACAGCGCCGCCACCTCTGCCGACAACGCCGAGGCCGACCGGCTCTCGAGGCTCCGCGCCAATGTCGACGCCGCAGCCGCAGCGCCGAACATCGAAGCCGCGCCTGTCGCCGTCAACGAGCTGACCGTCGCGCAGGGACGCCTCTCCGACATCACGCCCGACCCGCAGGAGCAGGCTGCCGCCGCTGAACGTCGCGCCCTCGTCGAAGCCGGCCGCGCCGAGGAAGCCCGGCAGAACGCCCTCAAGGCCGCCGAGGCCGGCAGGCGCGACGCCGCGCTGATCATCGAACTGCGCGCCACCACCGCCCGCCTCGCCGCTGAGCGCGACAAGCTCACCGCCGAACTCATCGCCCAGGCGGAGCGCAACCGGATCGCCAACGAGGCCGCGCTCGCCAAGGCACGCGACGAGGCGCGCAACGGCGTGCTCCGCTCGCAAGTCGCTTGGCTGAACCGCATCGGCTTCGGCTGCATGGCCGTCGCCATCGGGGCGCTCGGCATCGGGCTTGCCATTGGTGGCGTCGCCGCAATCCGCCGCGTCGGCCCGCTGGCGGTCGTTTCCGGTGTCGGTGCGCTGCTCTGCTTCGGCACCGCGCAGATCGTCGGCGCGCCGTGGTTCCTGTGGGCGGTCGGTGGCGTGCTGCTCGTGCTCGTCACATGGTTCGCCGTCTGGGCATGGAAGCACCAGAAGCGAGGCGACCTCGCATCCGAACTCGCGACACGTACCGCCAAGGTTGCCGCAGTCGCCAAGACTGCCGTGCCGGTGCTGGACACAGCCTACGAGGAGGCGGACGAGAGCGTTCGCGCATGGCTGGACGAGCACGTGTTCGCCCGGCTGTCGTCCATGATGAATCGCGACGAGAAGGCAACCGTCCACGAGATCCGCCGGGAGGCCACGCCATGAACCGCCCCGCCGTCACCCTCTTCGCCGCCTGCGCCCGCGAGGATCTTCGCCGGCTGGCGTATCACGTCCGCGGCTTAATCCGCTCAATTTTCCAACGCTGACCCCACACCATGCGCGACATCATCAACGCCACCGCAGCCAAGGGCATCATCGGCACCATCGGGTCGTTCACCCTGGCCCAGTGGTCGCACGTCGCGAGCATCATCGTGGCTGCGATCACGGCCTCTTACA
>JAKPQE010000109.1 GCA_029572955.1 Pseudomonadota bacterium | reverse complement strand
GCAGCCGCTTCGGCGGGCCCGCCGAATCGATCCGGCCAATGGCGGCAAGCTGCTCCAGCGTCGCCTGCCACGGCGCCTGGTAGCGGTCGAAGGCGGCAGCGACTTCGGCGCGGTCGGCGGCGTCCAGCGCCCGACTTTCGTAAATCAACATCGGCGATCGACAGTCGTCCTCCAGCAGGTTGCCGAGGTGGGTGCGCACCAGCACGCGCAAGCATATTTCCGGGTCGGCAACGCCGTCGACCGCGGCCAGAAGCCGGACGAGGCCGGAATCCAGCCCCTCGATCATCGCCGCCTTGAGCAATTCCTGCTTGCTGCGGAAATGGTAGAACGGGCTGCCGGCACGCATGCCGACCGCCTCGGCAATGTCGCGCGTGGTCGTTGCCGCGAAGCCCTTCTCGACGAACAGGCGGGCGGCCGCGCGCAGCAGCTCGCGCCGCCGGTTGGGCTCGAGGCCGGGCTCCACTCTTGGCCGGGCCATCGTCAGAGCCCCGCGGCGACGCGTGTGCCCTGGTCGATGGCACGCTTGGCGTCGAGCTCGGCGGCCACGTCGGCACCGCCGATCAGCGTTACCGGCACACCCGCCGCCTGCAAGGGGGCGAAGAGATCGCGGCGCGGCTCCTGGCCTGCGCAAACGACGACGGTGTCGACCGCCAGTGTCTTCGGCTCGCCGTTGATCGTGATGTGCAGGCCGGCATCATCGATGGCCTTGTAGTCGACGCCGGCGATCATCGCGACGCCGCGCTTCTTGAGCAGCGTGCGGCGAATCCAACCCGTCGTCTTGGCCAGCCCGTCGCCAACCTTGGACGACTTGCGCTGGAGCAGGTAGACCCGGCGCGGCGCATCCTCGTCGACCGCTGGCTTGAGGCCGCCACGGCTGGCATAGCTGCGGTCGATGCCCCACTCGGCATCGAAGCGCTCGGCCTCGCTGCGCCCGTCGTGCGCATGAGTCAGGAACTCGCCGACGTCGAAGCCGATGCCGCCGGCGCCGATGATGGCGACCGACTGGCCGGCCGTCTTGCGACCCTCGATGATGTCGAGATAGTTGCACACCATCGGATGATCGACGCCGGGGATCGCCGGCTTGCGCGGCGTGATGCCTGTAGCGAGTACGACATGGTCGAAGCCGCCGGCTTTCAGGGAATCGGCGTCGACGCGGCGGTTGAGTTCGAGCTTGACACCGGTCGTCTGGATGCGCCGACCGAAGTAACGCAGCGTCTCGTTGAAATCCTCCTTGCCGGGAATCTATCTGGCGATATTGAACTGGCCGCCGATGCGTTCGGCGGCATCGAACAGCGTCACGTCGTGGCCGCGCTCGGCAGCCGTCGTCGCGCAGGCCATGCCGGCCGGGCCGGCACCGACCACCGCAACCTTCTTCGGTGACGTGGTTGCGACGATCTTGAGCTCGGTCTCGTGGCAGGCGCGCGGGTTGACCAGGTAGGAAGCCACCTTGCCCTTGAAGATGTGGTCGAGGCAGGCCTGGTTGCAGGCGATGCAGGTATTGATCTCGTCGCCGCGATTGGCCGCCGCCTTGTTGACGAAATCGGCGTCGGCCAGGAAGGGGCGCGCCATCGACACCATGTCGGCGCAACCGGAGGCGAGCACTTCTTCGGCCACCTCCGGCGTATTGATCCGGTTGGTGGTGATCAGCGGAATTTTCAGCGCACCCTTGAGGCGCTGCGTGACCCAGGCGAAACCGGCACGCGGCACCATCGTCGCGATGGTCGGAATGCGCGCCTCATGCCAGCCGATGCCGGTATTGATGAGGGTGGCACCGGCCGCCTCGATGGCCTTGGCCAGTTGCACGACCTCGTCCCAGTTGCTGCCTCCCTCGACCAGGTCGAGCATCGACAGACGGAAGATGATGATGAAATCGGGGCCGACCCGGGCGCGCGTCGCGCGCACGATCTCGACCGCGAAGCGGATGCGATTCTCGAACGGCCCGCCCCACTCGTCGTCGC
>JAKPQE010000108.1 GCA_029572955.1 Pseudomonadota bacterium | reverse complement strand
TTTACGTAGTAGGGGCTGATGGCCTGCAGATCGAGGATGTTCGATACGCCGGCCACAGCAAGCAGGCCAAGCGCCCCGCCGACCGGATTACCGACGCCGCCGCGCAGGATCGAGTAGCCGCCGATCATCAGCGCCGCATAGACCTGGAACTCGAGGCCGAGGCCGGTGGCGCGGGCGGCAGAGCCCAACTGGCCGGTGAAGATGATGCCGCCGATGCCGGCGCCGAAGGCCGAGAGCAACAGGGCGGCGGCGCGGACGCGCTTGACCGAGATACCGGCGCGGGCAGCGGCGCGATCGTCGCCGCCGACAGCCTGCACGTGCCGGCCGAGCCGCGTCCTGGTGACGACGATGGTGGCGAGAAGGGTCAGCCCGATGGCGAGCAGGAAGAAGAGCGGCAGGCCGAACACCGAGGTGGTGACGACGTTGAACAGGTCGATGTTGAAGGCGAAGATGGCGCCTTGCGAGCCGAGGATGACCCAGGTGATGCCGCGCAGCGCCACCAGCATACCCAGCGTCGCCGCGATGGGTTCGGCGCCGAAGCCTACAATGGCGGTGGCGTTGATGGCGCCGAAGACGAGGCACAGGGCCAGCGTGATGGCGATGCCCGAATAGGGATCGATGCCGTTGAACAGGCAGAGGGCATAGACCGAGGACGAGAAGCCGACCATCGAGCCGATGGAGAGATCGACCACGCCCGAGAGGAGCGCGAAGCCCGCGAAGGCGCCGACGATCAGGGGCACGATGAGGAAGGTGCCGATGATCGAGATGTTGCCGAAGCTGAGGAATTTCGGGCCGGCCCAGAAGAGGCCGACGGCGACCACGAGGATGAAGGTGATGCCGATGGAGGCGACGGGGCCAGTGAGGAAGTCGCGCACCGGATGGTGGGGGACGACGTAAGCCTGGCCGCTGGGTGCTGCGGTATCGGTCATGGAGTCCTCCGCAGTGCGCGGTAGCCGTCGATGGAGACGGCGATGATGAGGATGATGCCCTGGAAGATCGACTGGGTGTCGGAACTCAGCCCGAAGAAGACCAGCGACGTCGGGATGGTGGAGAGGAAGCCGACCGAGAGCAGCAGCATCCAGAAATTGCCACGGCCGCCCGCCAGCGAAATGCCGGCGAGGATGACGCCCGCGATGATGTTGAGTTGCATCGAGTTGCCGGACGACGGGTTGAACGGCCCGGCTGTGCCGGCGAACAACACCGCGGCGAAGCCGACGAAACCGCCGGCAATGATGAAGGTGGCGAAGCGGGTGACCTTGAGCGAGATGCCGCGCGCCTTGGCGGCGGCGCGGTTGCCACCCACGGCGATCATGCGGCGGCCGTAGCGGGTTCGGGGCACCAGGAAGCCGACGACGAGGACGAGCCCGAGCA
>JAKPQE010000072.1 GCA_029572955.1 Pseudomonadota bacterium | reverse complement strand
TGCGCTGGCGTCCGTCGTTGCTCTGGCGACCGCGGGCACCGTTGCGGCCCAGGGCATGTCCGGCATGTCCGGCATGGGTGGCATGGGCGGCATGTCCGGCATGTCCGGTATGCAGGGCAAGATGTAATCCAGCCCCGGATTCGCATGACATGGCGGGCGCCCCTCGGGGCGCCCGTTCACTTTCCGGCGGTCGAGTCAGCGGGGATCGACTGCAGCAGCGGCAGCGGCGCTTCAGCCGGTCGTGATCGTGCTCGGGCCCGACGGGCGCGGGCCGCGAATGACGAGCCAGAGCGCAAAGCCGATCTCGGCGAGCGTGACGATCGCAAGGAGGCCGGCCCGGACGTGCCCGAGAATGGCAAGGTCCGGTGCGGCGAAGGAATAGACGCTGTCGAGCAGGTAGCCGAAAGCGCCGAGGGTCATGGCATGGCCGAGGAGTTTCGGATAGGCGCCGGAGGCGGCGACAAGCTGGCCGAGAAGCGCCAGATGCAGGGTGAAGAACACCTGCCAGATCCAGACGCCGGCATCGTGGACATGGAGCATCGCGCTTGCGAGGTCGGTGCGCTGGGCGACCGAGAGGCCGGTCACCGATCCGGACGGGTCGGCAAAGGTGACAAGCGCAGCGTGGAAGAACAGCATCGTCGCCATGACCGCGACCATCGCCAGACGGGCGAGGGCGGCGGCGAGCGACAGCGTCTCGTTGACCGGCCGGAACATCAGGTAGAGCATCGCCGTGACCATGATTTCGGCGAGCATGACGACCACATCGCCGCCGATGCCCAGGGTGAAAAGGCCGCGTCGGTCGAGGATGCTGGCGATGGTTGCGGCCGGGTCCCCGGCGACCTGAAGTCGGGTCGGGACGTAGGCGATGGCGAAGACGCCGGCGATGACGACGATGAGATAGAAGATGCCGGCGAGGCGCGCGTAGCCGCGCGATTGCGGATCGCTGAAGGCGTGCATGGTCATCTCCTTTTCCGATCTGGCGGCTGCGTCGGCCGTCGCCGCGGGACACCGGCCGGCCGGTTCGCGATGTCGCTCCGGTCTCCTCGGCCGCTCGCCATTGCGCGCTGCGATCGCTCCTCTACCTTTGTTGCCGAACGGCAAAGGCGGTGATCCGGTGCGGCGGGTGCCGAGAGGCAGGCAGCGGCCCGAATCTGCGTGCCATGAAGGCACTTTTGTCTTTCTGGACAGGGACGCCAGCCATCGCTAAAACCCCTGCGTCCAAGGTGTCCGGCCGGGAAACTCCTCCGCTGGCGAAAGGTGCAAGTGATCCATGAGCGGCGTCAACGATATCCGTGCGGCTTTCCTCGACTTCTTTGCCAAGAACGGCCACGAGGTCGTCTCCTCGAGCCCGCTCGTTCCGCGCAACGATCCGACGTTGATGTTCACCAACGCCGGCATGGTGCAGTTCAAGAACGTCTTCACCGGCATGGAGAAGCGGCCCTACAGCCGCGCCGCGACCGCGCAGAAATGCGTGCGCGCCGGCGGCAAGCACAATGACCTCGACAATGTCGGCTACACCGCCCGGCACCACACCTTCTTCGAGATGCTCGGCAACTTCTCGTTCGGCGACTACTTCAAGGACGTCGCGATCGATCATGCCTGGACGCTGATCACCAAGGAATTCGGCCTGCCGAAGGAGCGCCTGCTCGTCACCGTCTATGCCGACGACGACGAGGCCTTCGACCTCTGGAAGAAGATCGCGGGCCTGCCCGAGGATCGCATCATCCGCATCGCCACCAGCGACAATTTCTGGGCGATGGGCGACACCGGCCCGTGCGGCCCGTGCTCGGAGATCTTCTACGATCACGGCGAGCACATTGCCGGCGGTCCTCCGGGCTCGCCGGACGAGGACGGCGACCGCTTCATCGAGATCTGGAATCTCGTCTTCATGCAGTACGAGCAGGTCTCCAAGGAGGAGCGCATCTCGCTGCCGCGGCCCTCGATCGACACCGGCATGGGGCTGGAGCGCATCGCCGCCGTCATGCAGGGCGTCCACGACAATTACGACATCGACCTGTTCCGGGCGCTGATCAGCGCCTCCGAGGAGGCGACGGGCGTCGAGGCGGCGGGCGCGGCGCGGGCGAGCCACCGGGTCATCGCCGACCACCTGCGGGCGTCGAGCTTCCTCATTGCCGACGGCGTGCTGCCCTCGAACGACGGTCGCGGCTACGTGCTGCGCCGGATCATGCGGCGCGCCATGCGCCATGCCCACATGCTCGGCGCCGAGCAGCCGCTGATGTGGCGCCTGGTGCCGACGCTGCTGCGCGAGATGGGCCGGGCCTATCCCGAGCTCGAGCGGGCCGAGGCGCTGATCACCGAGACGCTGAAGCTCGAGGAGACGCGCTTCCGGCGCACGCTCGCCCGCGGTCTCGTGCTGCTCGACGAGGCGACCGAGGGCTTCACCCCGGGCGCGACGCTCGACGGCGAGGTCGCCTTCAAGCTCTACGACACCTACGGCTTCCCGCTCGACCTGACGCAGGACGCGCTGAAGGCGCGCGGCGTCGCGGTCGATACGGAAGGCTTCGCCGCGGCGATGGAGCGCCAGCGCGCCGAGGCCCGGGCCTCCTGGTCCGGCTCCGGCGAGGCGGCGACCGAGGCGGTCTGGTTCGGCCTTGCCGAGAAGCTCGGCGGCACCGATTTCCTCGGCTACGAGACCGAGAAGGCCGAGGGCGTCGTCACCGCGCTGGTGCGTGACGGCGCCGAAGTCGCCTCGCTTGCGGCCGGCGAGGACGGCGCCGTGGTGCTCAACCAGACGCCGTTCTACGCCGAATCGGGCGGTCAGGTCGGCGATACCGGCGTGATCCTCGGCGAGGGCGTGCGCTTCGTCGTCACCGACACGCTGAAGAAGGCCGAGGGGCTCTTCGTCCATGTCGGCAAGGTCGAGGAAGGCAAGCTCGTGGCGAACATGCCGCTCGAGCTCGTCGTCGACGGCGCCCGGCGGGCGGCGATCCGGGCCAACCACTCGGCGACCCATCTTCTGCATTCGGCGCTGCGCCGGGTGCTCGGCGAGCACGTCACGCAGAAGGGTTCGCTCGTCTCGCGCGACCGGCTGCGCTTCGACTTCAGCCATCCCAAGCCGATCGAGGCGGCCGAGCTGCAGGAGATCGAGGACATCGCCAACGAGATCGTGCTGCAGAACGAGGCGGTGCGGACCCGGCTGATGGCGGTCGACGATGCCCGTGCCGCCGGCGCGATGGCGCTGTTCGGCGAGAAATACGGCGACGAGGTGCGGGTCGTCTCGATGGGCAGCGCGGCGGCGGCGCCCTATTCGATCGAGCTGTGCGGCGGCACCCACGTTTCGCGGACCGGCGACATCGGTCTCGTCAGCATCCTGTCGGAAAGCGCGGTTTCGGCCGGCGTGCGCCGCATCGAGGCGCTGACCGGCATGGCGGCGCGGCGCTATCTGGAAGGCCAGAACGCCCGCCTGCGCGACGTCGCCTCGGTGCTGAAGGCGCCGCAGGGCGAGATCGTCGAGCGCGTTTCGGCGCTGATGGAGGAGCGGCGGCGGCTCGAGCGCGAGCTCGCCGATGCCAAGCGCCAGCTCGCCATGGGCGGCGGCGCCGCCGCGAGCGCCACCGACGCGGTCAAGACCATCGGTTCGGTCAAGTTCTTCGGCCGGGCGATCGAGGGCATTCCGGCCAAGGACCTGAAGGGCCTCGTCGACGAGGGCAAGAAGACGGTCGGCTCCGGCGTCGTCGCCATCGTCGGCGTTTCCGAAGACGGCAAGGCCGGCGTCGTCGTCGGCGTGACCGAGGATCTCGTCGGCAAGTTCAACGCCGTCGACCTCGTGCGGGTCGGCTCGACCGTGCTCGGCGGCAAGGGCGGCGGAGGGCGGCCGGACATGGCCCAGGCGGGCGGCCCGGAAGGAGCCAAGGCCGGCGAAGCGCTCTCCGCCATCGAGGCGGCGGTGGCGGCGGCCTGAGGCCGTCGCGGGCGGCGAATACCGTTTGCCCGCGCCTCGACCCTTTCGCATGATCGGTATGCGCCGCAGGGCGCAGGCCGAATCAGTGTCGAGGGCGGACGGGGCCGATGACCGAGACCCATAAGAGGAACGTGTCGCTGAAGCGGCGGCTGTTCGACGTTCTGGAGGACGGCGCGCCGCAGAGCCTCGGCAGTCGCCTCACCAACGCCTTTCTCGTCGTCCTCATCGTCATCAATGTCGCGGTCGTCATTCTGGAGACGGTCGAGGATCTGGCGGTTCGCCATCACACGCTGTTCCTGATCATCGACACGATCTCGGTGACGATCTTCTCGATCGAGTATCTGGCGCGGCTGTGGGTGGCGGACCTGCATGCGCCGCTGCGCGGCCTCGGCGGCTTCAAGGCGCGGCTGCGCTATGCCTTCCAGCCGGCGGCGATCATCGATCTCCTCGCCATCCTGCCGTTCTACCTGGCCGCCTTCGGCTCGCCGGTCGACCTGCGCTTCCTCAGGATGTTCCGGCTGGTGCGGTTCCTCAAGCTGACGCGTTATTCGCCGGGAATCCGCTCGCTCGTGACGGCGATCGCCAGCGAGCGGCGGGCGATCGGCGGCAGCCTCATTATCATGGCCGGCATGGTGCTGACGGCGGCGTCGATCCTCCACATCATCGAGGGCGAGGCCCAGCCGGAGGCGTTCGGCTCGATCCCGGAATCGATGTGGTGGGCGGTCGCGACGCTGACCACCGTCGGCTATGGCGACGTCGTGCCGATCACGCCGCTCGGCAAGCTCGTCGGCGGCTTCGTGATGGTGTTCGGCTTCGGCATGTTCGCGATCCCGGTCGGCATCGTGGCGACGGCCTTCGCCCACGAGATCCACCAGCGCGATTTCGTGGTGACCTGGGGCATGGTGGCGCGGGTGCCACTGTTCGAGGATCTGTCGGCGGCCGAGATCGCCGAGGTGATGAAACTCCTGCACGCCCAGAGCTTCGGGCCGGGCCAGATCATCGCCCATGCCGGCGACCCGGCCCATTCGATGTATTTCATCGCCAGCGGCGACGTGCGCATCCTGCTTCCGACCAAGCAGGTGGAACTCGCCGAGGGGGCGTTCTTCGGCGAGATGGCGGTGCTGCGCAAGGCGCGGCGCTCGGCGACCATCATCGCCACCAGCCGCTGCAATCTCCTCGTGCTCGATGCCGCCGACCTGCAGGGCATGTTCCACCAGCGTCCCGAGATCGCCGAGCGGATCAGGGCCGTCGCGGTGCGGCGCATGGGCGAGGAAATCGTCACGCCGGGCGGCGATCTGGCGACCGAGGAACTGGATTCCGATCAGGACGGTAAATAGGCCGTTGCCGGCCGGGAGCCGGTCGGGAGCGGGCGCGACCCCGGCGATGCGGTCGTCCCGTTGCCGCGGTACGGTCGATCCGCGGCGCGAAATCGACTGATTTTCCTAAAATTTTCAACGTCGCACCGATGTCCGGCGCGGCCGCGCGGACTGCGCGGCGCGCGAAAAACCACAACCGCTCCGCAAGGTTGGGGTGTGGCGTCGCCGATCCGGCGAAATGAAGTCGGCGCAATTTTATCGAATCCGTTCGGTCAAAATTTAGACATGGGTGGGAGGATGCCTCGATTGAATCAATGGGACTCCTTTGACGATGAAGAAGAGCCTCGAGGCTTTCGGCCGCAACGAAAAGGGCAGCGTCGCGATCATTTTCGCCCTGTCGCTCATTCCGGTGCTCGGCGTGTCCGGCATCGCGGTCGACTATTCGCGCCTGCATGTCGGGCGCAGCAGTCTGCAGGATGTCGTCGACGGGGCCGCGGTCGCGATCGCGCGCTATCCCGGCACGCTCACCAAGAGCGAGGCAAAGAAGCTCGCCCGGCAATACGTCAAGGCCCATCTCCAGGAGGAAAACGTCACTCTCGGAAAGGTCGATGTCAGCCTCACCGACACCGCGATCAGCGTGACCGGCTCGATCTCCATGCCGACCACCTTCATGGGTCTGTTCGGCTACAAGACCATGGAGACGGCGGCCCTCGGCGAGGTCGTCTGGTCGTCTGCCATGCACTACGAAATCGCCCTCGTGCTCGACAATACGGGCTCGATGGAAGGCACCAAGATGACCGAGCTGAAGAAGGCGGCGAACACCTTCATCGACCTCGTCACCCAGCGTGTTCCCGACAAGGACAATTTGAAGATCGGCGTCGTGCCGTTCTCGACCTTCGTCAATGTCGGCAAGGGCTACAAGGATGCGTCGTGGATCGACGTGGACGGAAAGTCCAAGGTTTCCAGCGACATGTTCGACAAGCAGTACAGCCGCTTCAAGCTCTACGACAAGCTCGGGATCGAGTGGCCCGGCTGCGTCGAGACGCGCCTGCCGCCCTATGACGTCACCGACGAGGCGCCGGACAAGGCCAATGTCGACACGCTCTTCACGCCGACTTTCTATCCGGACGATCCGGACGCGGATCTGAAGCAGCCCTACTACGCCAACAACTTCATTCCGGACATGCTGCCGGTGAAGGACGGCGTTGCCCGCACCAAGAACCTCGCCAAGTATCTCGCCACCAGCAACATCGCCAAGTTCGACCGCTCGCCGCAGACGGTCATCTCCAATGCCTATGGCCTCAAAGGGCCCGACATGTTCTGCGATCAGGCGCCGGTGCGGCCGCTGACGAACGACTATACGGCGGTTCGCGCGACCATCGCGGACATGAAGCCGTCCGGCTCGACCAACATCCCGGAAGGGGTGATGTGGGGCTGGCGCGTGCTGTCGCCGGGCGCGCCGTTCACCGAGGGTGCGCCCTATTCCGACAAGTACACCAAGAAGATCCTGGTGCTGTTGACCGACGGCGAGAACAATTTCAACGTCCTGCCGAACGACAATGCCGGCTTCTACACGAGCTGGGGCTATTACTGGACGCACCGTCTGGTCAACCAGGATCACCCGACCTTCGAGGCGGTGCAGAGCGCCCTCGACACCAAGATGACGACGGCCTGCACCAACATCAAGAATGTCGGGATCGAGGTCTTCACGATCCGCCTCGAGGAGCCGTCGGTGGCGCTGAAGGGACTGCTGAGCGCCTGCGCGACCGACAACGCCCACTTCTCCGATGCGCCGAGCGCCGTCGATCTCGACCAGATCTTCGCCGGCATCGTGACGACCAGCACCAATCTGCGCATCGCCCGCTGAGGCAGCGCGACGGCCAGGAAAAAAAGGCCCGGGACGGTCGCCGTCCCGGGCCTTTTCCTGTTCCGTGCCGGATGGCCGTGCTGCGGCCGAGGCGTCAGGCCATCGCCTTCTGCAGGTTCTCGTCGATCTTGTCGAGGAAGCCGGTCGTCGACAGCCACTTCTGCTCCGGGCCGACGAGGAGGGCGAGGTCCTTGGTCATGGAGCCCGACTCGACGGTCTCGACGCAGACGCGCTCCAGCGTGTCGGCGAAGCGCTTCAGCTCGGCATTGTCGTCGAGCTTGGCGCGATGGGCGAGGCCGCGCGTCCAGGCAAAGATCGAGGCGATCGAGTTGGTCGAGGTCTCCTTGCCCTGCTGGTGCAGGCGGTAGTGGCGGGTGACGGTGCCGTGGGCGGCTTCGGCCTCGACGGTCTTGCCGTCCGGCGTCATCAGCACCGAGGTCATCAGGCCGAGCGAGCCGAAGCCCTGCGCGACCGTGTCGGACTGCACGTCGCCGTCGTAGTTCTTGCAGGCCCAGACGTAGCCGCCGGACCACTTGAGGGCGCAGGCGACCATGTCGTCGATCAGGCGATGCTCGTAGGTGATGCCGGCTTCCTTGAACTTCGTCGCGAACTCGGCGTCGAACACTTCCTGGAACAGGTCCTTGAAGCGGCCGTCATAGGCCTTGAGGATGGTGTTCTTGGTCGACAGGTACACCGGCCAGCCGCGGGTGAGGCCATAGTTCATCGAGGCGCGGGCGAAGTCGCGGATCGATTCGTCGAGATTGTACATGGCCATGGCGATGCCGGAGCCGGGCGCGTCGAACACCTCGTGCTCGATGACCTGGCCGTCCTCGCCGACGAACTTGATCGACAGCTTGCCCTTGCCGGGGAACTTGAAGTCGGTGGCGCGGTACTGGTCGCCGAAGGCATGACGGCCGACGACGATCGGCTGGGTCCAGCCCGGAACGAGGCGCGGCACGTTGCGGCAGATGATCGGCTCGCGGAAGATCACGCCGCCGAGGATGTTGCGGATGGTGCCGTTCGGCGACTTCCACATCTTCTTCAGGGTGAATTCCTTCACCCGGTCCTCGTCCGGGGTGATCGTGGCGCACTTCACGCCGACGCCGTAGCGCTTGATCGCCTCGGCGGCGTCGACCGTCACCTGGTCGTCGGTGGCGTCGCGATGCTCGATGCCGAGGTCGTAATAATGCAGGTCGATGTCGAGATAGGGATGGACCAGCTTGTCCTTGATGAACTGCCAGATAATCCGGGTCATCTCGTCGCCGTCGAGTTCGACGACCGGATTTGCAACCTTGATCTTCGCCATCGGTATTCGTGCCTCGTTGTCTGGAGTGTGCCGTGACGGACAGGGGGATGTCCGCAGGCGGGAATGACTTTCAGTGTCGTCGGCGCTTTTACCATCGACGGCGGCGTCCGGCAAAGTCAGCAGATGGGGGAAGGGCGGTTCAATCGACGCGGCCGGGGCGGCGGAATCGCGTCCGCCGGCGCCCCTGAGGCAAAGCGCGGGCTGGCGGCGCGGGCCGGGTGGCGGCAATCTCGCCGAGGAGAGACCGGAAGGGACGGTCGGGCGACATGGACTACGAGCTGGCAAGCAGGCTGCAGGGCGAACTCCAGCGCGGCGAGCGGCTGCTCTGGGCCGGTCGGCCGCGACAGGGCCTCGTGCTGCGCGGCGTCGACGGCTTCCTCATCCCGTTCAGCCTGCTCTGGGGCGGCTTCGCGATGTTCTGGGAGTTCATGGCGCTGACGTCCGATGCGCCGGCGATCATGCCGATCTTCGGTGCACCGTTCGTGGCGATCGGCCTCTATCTGATCTTCGGGCGCTTCTTCGTCGATGCCTACCAGCGCGGGCGCACCGTCTACGGGGTGACCAGCGGGCGGGTGCTGCTGCTCAGCGAGGCCGGCGGTCGCAAGCTGACCGCGATCGATCTCGCCGACGTCTCGGAGGTCACGCTCGAGACGCGCAAGGACGGCAGCGGCACGATCGGCTTCGGCGCGCAGCTGCCGCTTGGCCGGGTCGGGCGCGGCGCCACCCTGCCGGGGGTGGGCCCGATGCTCGGGCCGTTCTTCGATCTCGTGCCCGATGCGGCGGCCGTCCACCGGGTCATCGTCGATGCCCGCCGGCGGCTGCGCGAGGACTGAGGGCGCCCGAACGGACCTCGCGATACCCGGCGCGGCTTGTCGCGATGCGCCGATTTCGCTAGACCGGCGAGCATGACCGACACGACAGAAGACATGGCTGGGGAAGCGGGCGCCGGGCCGGCGATCGTCCTCGTCGAGCCGCAGCTCGGCGAGAACATCGGCGCGGCGGCACGGGCGATGGCCAATTTCGGCCTCACCGACCTGCGCCTCGTCAATCCGCGCGACGGCTGGCCCAACGTGCAGGCCGAGCGCTCGGCGAGCCGGGCCGATCACGTCATCGCGGCGACGCGGGTGTTCGACAGCGTCGAGGCGGCGGTCGCCGATCTCTCCTTCGTGTTTGCCACGACGGCGCGCCAGCGCGACATCGCCAAGCCGGTGGTCGGGCCGAAGCGGGCGCTGGCGACGGCGCGGGCGCGGGCCGAGGTCGGGCAGACCGTCGGCTTCCTTTTCGGGCGCGAACGCTGGGGCCTCAACAACGAGGAAGTGGCGCTCGCCGACGAGATCCTGACGTTGCCGGTGATGCCGGAATTCGCCTCGCTCAACATTGCCCAGGCGGTGCTGGTCATCGCCTACGAGTGGCGCACCGGCGGCGGGGAGGCGGACGCGGCGCTGCCCTTCGCGGCACCGCCGGAGGAGCCGGCACCGAAATCCGACCTCGTCGGCCTCTTCGGGCATCTCGAAGGCGCCCTCGACCGGGTCAACTATTTCCGCCCGCCGGAAAAGCGCCAGCGCATGGTCAACAACATCCGGGCGCTGCTGCAGCGGGCGCGGCTCTCGGCGCGCGAGGTCAAGACGCTGCGCGGCATCGTCGCCGCGCTCGAGGTCGGGCCGATCTCGCCGGCGGAACTGGCGGCGCTGAAGGCGGCCCGGCTCGGCCGGCACCTGCCGAAGGCCAAGCCCGGCGCGGCGGACGACACCGAATGAGCGTCAGGGTCCTCGTTTTCGATTCCGGGATCGGGGGCCTTTCGGTATTCGGCCCGCTGCGGGCGGCGCTGCCCGCCGCCGACTTCGTCTATGTCGCCGACGATGCCGCCTTTCCCTATGGCGCCTGGGAGGAATGGGCGCTCGTGGAGCATGTCGTCAGGCTGATGGAGCGGCTGATCGCCATGCACCGGCCGGATATCGTGGTGATCGCCTGCAACACCGCCTCGACGCTGGTGCTGCCGCCGCTGCGCGAGCGCTTCACGGTGCCGTTCGTCGGCACGGTGCCGGCGGTCAAGCCGGCGGCGGAGCGGAGCCGCAGCCGCCTTGCGAGCGTGCTCGCGACGCCGGGCACGGTGAAGCGCGACTACACCCATGCGCTGATCGCGACGCATGGCGGCGACTGTGCCTTCACCCTCGTCGGTTCGGCCCGGCTCGCGGCGATCGCCGAGGCCAAGCTTTCCGGCGAGGTTCTCGACGAGGCGGCGATCGCCGCCGAGATCGCCCCCTGCTTCGTCGCGCATGACGGCCGGCGCACCGACACGGTGGCGCTCGCCTGCACGCATTATCCCTTCCTTCTCGCCGAGTTCGAGAAGCTGGCGCCCTGGCCGGTCACGTTCATCGATCCGGCGCCGGCGATTGCCCGGCGGGCGGTCCAGGTGCTCGCCGAAAAGGGGCCCGCCGCGCCGGGCGGAGTGGCGGGCGGCGGGACGGGCCTTGCGGTCTTCACCTCGGGCCGGGCGCCGTCGGCCTCGCTGGCGCGAACGCTCGCCGGTTTCGGCCTTGCGATCGCCGCACCCGATGCGCCGCCGGGGTTTGACAAGACGGCCGCAAACCTCTAGAGAACGGCTGCGCGCGCGGGTCGAACGGCCCGCGTCGCCATTTGCGCACCCGCGATGCGGCCGAATGCGGCCGGATCTGTCGGCCCGGAAACGGGCAGAGGAGGGCGCGTTTCCTTTGATGAGACCCAAGAGGATCGCGATGTCGAAGCGCCAGTCCGCGAAATACAAGCTCGATCGCCGTATGGGCGAGAATGTCTGGGGCCGCCCGAAAAGCCCCGTCAACCGCCGCGAATACGGCCCCGGCCAGCACGGCCAGCGCCGCAAGGGCAAGATGTCGGACTTCGGCACCCAGCTGAAGGCCAAGCAGAAGCTCAAGGGCTACTACGGCAACATCACCGAGAAGCAGTTCCGCCGCACCTATGCCGAGGCGCTGCGCATGAAGGGCGATACCTCGGAGAACCTGATCGGTCTCCTCGAGATGCGCCTCGACGCGGTCGTCTATCGCGCCAAGTTCGTGCCGACGGTCTTTGCCTCGCGCCAGTTCATCAACCATGGCCACATCACGGTCAACGGCCGCCGGGTCACCATCCCGAGCTACCGCTGCAAGATCGGCGACGTCGTCGCCGTGCGTGAGGTCATGCGCGACCACATCATCGTCATCGAGGCCGCTCACCTGGCCGAGCGTGACGTGCCGGACTACATCGACGCCGACCATCACAAGATGACGGCGACCGTCACCCGCGTGCCGGGCCTCGCCGAGGTTCCCTATCCGGTGATGATGGAGCCGAACCTGGTCGTCGAGTTCTACTCGCGCTGACCGTTCGGACTTTGCGGAATTCGGACAAGGCGGCCCTCGTGGCCGCCTTTTTCGTTGGATCGCGTCACTCAGAGCGTGCTCATGAGCCACTGACTTGCGGAATCCTCATAACCCTTCCACGCCGCCTGGCCCGAGAGTCTTCCCACAAAGAGCTTGTCGTTCGCGTCGAGGCAGGCGGTGAGGTGGTCGCGAATTTCTTTGGCTGACTTCTCCGTGTTGATGATCCAGACGGATTGCTGCATGTGCCAATGCGTCGGGTAGGATTCCAGCCGCTTGGTGATGCAGTCATAGTTCTGACCATGCTGGCGCAGGTCGTACGTCACAATGAAGGCGGGCATCGCAAGTCTCGTTTTTAAATGATTGCATGACACATATATACATCGAATACGCGAAATTCAATTCCTGTTGAATGTCGATAAATCACTCCAAATATGTATTGTAATGCTTTGAATAACAAAAACAAAACGCCCGCCGGGTGGCGGGCGTCTCGACTTCCGAAAGGCTTGGTGTCGCCGGGGCTCAGGCGCCCTGACGGCTGCGGACCGGGATGCCGGCGCCCTGCAGATGGGCCTGCAGCTCGCCGTTCTGGAACATCTCGCGGACGATGTCGCAACCGCCGACGAACTCGCCCTTGACGTAGAGCTGCGGGATCGTCGGCCAGTTGGTGTACTGCTTGATGCCGTCGCGCAGCTCGGCGGAGTCGAGCACGTTGTGGCCTTTGAAGTTGACGCCGAGATAGTCGAGGATCTGCACGACCTGGCCGGAGAAGCCGCACATCGGGAAGGCCGGCGTGCCCTTCATGAACAGAACCACGTCGTTGGACTTCACCTCGTTGTCGATCCAGCTCTTGATATCGGTCATTCTCGTCGCTCCTTGCGGCCCCGGCGTCCCGCGCCCGTGCGGCCCATTTTTCGTGTCGTTACGCCTCGGGGGCCGGTCGCTGCCGGTCGACGCTCGAGGCAAATCCTGTCGGTAGCGGCATCGGCGCGCCGCCTGCGCCCTCATCCTGCAACCGATACCGGTTGCTAATATGGCGGAGCGCCGCGCCCCGTCCAGTGGCGGGGGCGCCGGAAATCTTTCCCGCTCAGCCGTTGGGCACGCTGGTCTGCAGCGTCAGGGCGTGCAGGACACCGCCCATGTTGCCCTTCAGCGCATCATAGACCATCTGGTGCTGCTGCACCCGGCTCTTGCCGCGAAAGGCCTCGGAGACGACGACGGCGGCGTAGTGGTCGTTGTCGCCGGCAAGATCGCGGATCTCGACATGGGCATCGGGCAGGGCGGCCTTGATCATGGCCACGATGTCATTTGCTTCCATCGGCATCGGGGTCACTCCGTCTCTTCGATATGCGCCATGTAGGTCGGGAACCAGTCCTCGTGCGCGCGTTTCAGGTCGCCGACGGATATGGAGAGGTGACCCTCGACAATCAACCGGTCGCCGGCAACGGTGCCGATCCTTTCGGCGGCAACGCCGGCGGCGGCGGCATCGGCGAGGAGCGCATCGGCGGCGTCGACCGGGCAGGTGACGAGATAGCGGGCCTGATCCTCGGCAAAGAGCGTGACGTGGGCCGGCGCCGGCACGGCGACCGTGCAGCCGAGGCCGCTCGCCATCGCCATTTCGGCAAGGGCGACGGCAAGGCCGCCGTCGGAGAGGTCGTGGCAGGCGGTGATGCGACCGGCGCGGATGAGGCCGCGCACGAAGTCGCCGTTGCGGCGCTCGGCGGCGAGGTCGACCGGCGGCGGCGGGCCTTCCTCGCTGCCGAGGATTTCGCGCAGGTAGATCGAGGCGCCCATGTGGCTGCCGTGGCCGCCGAGGAGGACGACGGCGTCGCCGGCGGCCTCGAAGGCGATGGTGGCGTGCTTTTCGACGTTGTCGAGCAGGCCGACGCCGCCGATCGCCGGGGTCGGCAGGATCGCCCGGCCGTGGGTCTCGTTGTAGAGCGAGACGTTGCCGGAGACGACGGGGAAGTCGAGGACGCGGCAGGCCTCGCCGATGCCTTTGATGGCGCCGACGAGCTGGCCCATGATCTCGGGCTTCTCCGGATTGCCGAAATTGAGGTTGTCGGTGACGGCGAGCGGCTCGCCGCCGGCGGCGGTGATGTTGCGCCAGCACTCGGCGACCGCCTGCTTGCCGCCCTCGAAGGGATCGGCCTCGCAGTAGCGCGGGGTGACGTCGACGGCCATGGCGAGGCCCTTCGTCGTGCCCTCGACGCGGATGACGGCGGCGTCGCTGCCCGGGCGCACCACGGTGTTGCCCTGGACGAGGTGGTCGTACTGCTCCCAGACCCAGCGGCGCGAGCAGAGGTCGGGCGAGCCGACGAGCTTGACGAGCGTGGCGCCGAGATCGTCCGGTGCCGGGATCGAGGCGGCGTCGAGCGGCGCGCGCTTCGGCGTCTCGACCCAGGGCCGGTCGTATTCCGGAGCCTCGTCGCCGAGTTCCTTGATCGGCAGGGTCGCCATCACGTCGCCCTGGTGGCGGATGACGAATTTCAGCGTGTCGGTGGTCTCGCCGACGACGGCGAAGTCGAGGCCCCACTTGCGGAAGATCGCCTCGGCCTCCTGCTCGGGCTTCAGCACCATGAGCATGCGCTCCTGGCTCTCCGAGAGCATCATCTCGTAGGCGGTCATGCCGGTCTCGCGGCACGGCACCTTGTCGAGGTCGATGCCGAGGTCGCCCTTGGCGCCCATCTCGACGGCCGAGCAGGTGAGGCCCGCCGCGCCCATGTCCTGGATGGCGATGACGGCACCGGAGGCCATCAGCTCGAGGCAGGCCTCGAGCAGCAGCTTTTCGGCGAAGGGATCGCCGACCTGCACCGTCGGGCGCTTCTCCTCGGTCTTGTCGTCGAACTCGGCCGAGGCCATCGAGGCGCCGTGGATGCCGTCGCGGCCGGTCTTCGACCCGAGATAGACGACCGGCATGCCGACGCCGTAGGCCTTGGAATAGAAGATGCCGTCGGCCTTGGCGATGCCGGCGGCGAAGGCGTTGACGAGGCAGTTGCCGTCGTAGCGCTTGTCGAAATTGACCTCGCCGCCGACCGTCGGCACGCCGAAGGAGTTGCCATAGCCGCCGACACCGGCGACGACGCCGGCAACGAGATGGCGGGTCTTCTCGTGGCCCGGCGCGCCGAAGCGCAGGGCATTCATCGCCGCGACCGGTCGCGCGCCCATGGTGAAGACGTCGCGCAGGATGCCGCCGACGCCGGTGGTCGCGCCCTGATAGGGCTCGATGTAGCTCGGGTGGTTGTGGCTTTCCATCTTGAAGACGACGACGAGCCCGTCGCCGATATCGACGACGCCGGCATTCTCGCCGGGGCCCTGGATGACGCGCGGGCCGCTGGTCGGCAGGGTGCGCAGCCATTTCTTGGAGCTCTTGTAGGAGCAGTGCTCGTTCCACATGGCCGAGAAGATGCCGAGCTCGGTCAGCGTCGGCTCGCGGCCGATCAGTGCCAGAATGCGCTCGTACTCGTCGGGCTTCAGCCCGTGTTCGGCGATGAGTTCGGGCGTGATCTTGATCTCGTTGGGAATCATCGGACGCTCGGCATTCTTGGGGCAAGACGGAGTGGTTGGGGTCCGTTTACACCAAAGGGAAAGCAAAAGGGAGGGCGCCCTTGCGCTTCATCAACGGAAAGCGGGGGCTGATCGTCGCGCCCGGTCGCCCGCAAAACGGCGCGCCCGGCTTCCAACACACATCTCGACGAGCCGGAAAAGGGCACTTCGTGTAGTCTTTTTTCCGAAGGTTCTCGACGGGAGATGGACAGATGGCCGACACGCACCTGACCCAACGCCAGCGTCGTTCGAAATTTCCGCCGCATTTCAGATCGTTGGCCCGGGGTGCCGCGATCGCCCTGGCGCTCGCCGCGGGCGGCGCAGTCGGGCAGGCGGGCGCGGCCGAGCGGCCGCCGGTGCAGGATCCGATCCTGATGATCGAGGCCGGCATGCATGTCGGCGTGATCCGGCGCGCCGGTGTCGACGAAGACCGCTCGCTGCTGGTCACCGGTTCCGACGACAAGACCGTGCGCGTCTGGTCGCTGCCGGGCGGGCGCCTGCAGCGGGTGCTGCGCGTGCCGATCGGCCCGGGCGAGGCGGGCGAGGTGCGCGCCGTGGCGATCTCGCCGAACGGCATGCTGGTCGCCGCCGCCGGCTGGGACGCCTATTACGATGTCGGCCAGACCAACTACGTCTACGTCTTCAACACCGCGACCGGGGCGATGGTCGGCCGGCTCGGGCCGCTGCCGAACGTGATCCACGAGCTCGAATTCAGCCCGGACGGCTACTATCTCGTCGCCGGCCTCGGCAACGAGAACGGCATCCGGGTCTGGGACATCGCCAGCCGGCGCGAGACCTATGCCGACAAGGACTATGGCGGCGACGTCTACGGCATCGCCTGGGCCGCCGACGGGCGGCTCGCGACCACCTCCTATGACGGCAAGGTGCGGCTCTACAGCCCGGAACTGAAGCTCGTCAAGTCGGCCAAGACCAAGGGCGGCGTCAATCCGTCCGGCATCGCCTTCTCGCCCGACGGCAACGAGATCGCGGTCGGTTTCATCGACACGGCGGCGGTCGACATCCTGTCGGCGAAGGATCTGACGCGCCAGGCGCGGCCCGACACCAAGAAGGTGACCAACGGCAATGTCGCCAGCGTCGCCTGGTCGTCCGACGGCCAGACGCTCTATGCCGCCGGGCGCTGGCGCACCAACGACGAGACGCCGGTCGTCGCGTGGTCGAAGCGCGGCCGCGGTCCGATGAAGCGGATCGGCGGCACCTCCGATACGGTGATGGATCTCATCGGCGGCGCCGGCGGCGATCTCGTCTATGGCGCGGCCGATCCGCAGATCGGCTATTTCGAGGGGCAGACGCAGCACATCTGGCGCGATCGGGTGACCGCCGACATGCGCGTCAAGCTCGACGAGAATTTCCTGATTTCCAGCGATGCGCAGCGGGTGCGGTTCGGGCTCAATTTCGGCATCGACGAGCCGTATCTCTTCGACATCGGCATGCTGAGCTTCAATCAGGCGCCGAAGGCGCCGCGCGACATGCATCAGCCCGACACGACCAAGCTGAAGGTCGCGGACTGGCGCCACAACGGCAGTCCGAAAGTCGCCGGCAAACCGCTCGAAATCGCCCGCTACGAATGGTCCCGCAGCGTCGCGGTGCTGCCGGACGCATCGGGGCTGGTGCTCGGCTCCGACTTCTCGGTCGCCCGGTTCGACCGCGAGGCCAACAAAGAGTGGACGATCCCGGTGCCGGGCGCGGCCTGGGGCGTCAACATCTCCGATGACGGGCAGCTGCTCGTCGTTGCCTATGGCGACGGCACGATCCGCTGGCATCGCACTTCGGACGGGCGCGAACTCCTGGCCTTCTTCGTCCATCGCGAGACCAAGGAGTGGGTCGCCTGGACGCCGAAGGGCTACTACGCGACCTCGCCCGGCGGCGAAAAGCTGATCGGCTGGCAGGTCAATCGCGGCTGGGAAGACGCGGCCGATTTCTTCCCGGCCGACCGCTTCCGCGATCGCTTCTATCGTCCCGACATCATCCAGCGCGTGCTCGCCGCCGGTGACGAGCAGGTGGCGATCACCGAGGCCAATCGCGAAGCCAACCGCAAGAGCGCCGACGACGATCTGAAGAACAGCCTGCCGCCGGTGATCGACATCCTGGCGCCGGCCGAGGGCGGCACCTTCTCGGCGCCGGACCTCACGGTCCGCTACGCGGTGCGCTCGCCGTCCGGCCAGCCGATCGTCGACGTCGAGGTGCTGATCGACGGTCGGCCTCTCGACACGCGGGGCCTTTCGCGCGTCGAGCCGCCGGCCGGCGATGCGAGCGAGGGCGAGATCGCGGTGACGCTGCCCTCGCGCGACGTCGAGGTGGCGCTGATCGCGCGCACGGCGGGCGCGACGAGCGTGCCGGCCAAGGTGGCGCTGCGCTGGGAAGGCGGCGCGGCGCGCGACATGCTGAAGCCGAAGCTCTATGCGCTGCTCGTCGGCGTCAGCAATTACGAGCGCGAGGATCTGCGGCTCAATTTCGCCAACCAGGACGCGATCGATCTCGATTCGGCGCTGCGGCGGCAGGCCGGCGGGCTCTACCGCGAGGTCGAGACGAAGCTGCTGACCGATGCCGACGCGACCGCGGACAACATCCGCGATGCGCTCGACTGGCTGGAGCACGAGGTGACGAGCCAGGACGTGGCGCTGTTGTTCCTCGCCGGACACGGCGTCACCGACGAGAAGCTGCGCTTCTACTACCTGCCGGTCGACGTCGATCCGGACCGGCTGCGCTCGACGGCCATCCCGGAAAGCGGCATCCGCGACGTCATCGGCGGGATCGCCGGCAAGGTGCTGTTCATGGTCGATGCCTGCCATTCGGCCGAAGGGCTCGGCGACCGCACGAGCCGCGGCGGCGCCGCCGACATCACCTCGATCGTCAACGAGTTCGCGGCGGCCGAGAACGGCATCGTGATGTTCGCGTCCTCGACGGGCCGCGAGGTCTCGGTCGAGGACAAGGCCTGGAAGAACGGCGCCTTCACCGAGGCGCTGATCGAGGGGCTCGAGGGCAAGGCCGACATCACCAAGGACGGCAGCCTGACGACGGCCGAGCTCGGCTTCTGGCTGTCCGAGCGGGTGAAGGCGCTGACCGAGGGGCGCCAGCACCCGGTGGTGCGCCGGCCCGACATCATGCCGGACTTCCCGATGGCGCTGGTCGGCTCGAAATAGGCCGGGAAAAAGGAAAGCCCCGGGCAGCCGGCAAGCGGCTGCCCGGGGTTCTTGTCGTCTCGATCGGACGGGCGTCCGTCGCGGCCGGATCAGACGAGATCGAAGCGATCGGCGTCCATCACCTTCGCCCAGGCGGCAACGAAGTCCTCGACGAACTTCTTCTTGTTGTCGTCCTGCGCGTAGACCTCGGCATAGGACCTCAGGATCGAGTTCGAGCCGAAGACGAGGTCGACCCGGGTCGCCGTCCACTTCACCGCGCCGGTCTTGCGGTCGCGGATCTCGTAGACGTTGTTGCCGGCCGGCTTCCACGAATTCGCCATGTCGGTCAGGTTGACGAAGAAGTCGTTCGTCAGCGCGCCCTTGCGATCCGTGAAGACACCGTGGCCGGTGCCGCCGTGGTTGGTGCCGATGACGCGCATGCCGCCGACGAGCACCGTCATTTCATGGGCGGTGAGGTCCATCAGCTGCGTGCGATCGAGCATCAGCTCCTCGGGGCTGACGACGTAGTCCTTCTTCACCCAGTTGCGGTAGCCGTCGTGGATCGGCTCCAGCACCTCGAAGGAGGCCGCGTCCGTCTCCTCGTCGGTGGCGTCACCGCGACCGGGCGAGAAGGGGACCGCGATGTCGAAGCCGGCGGCCCTGGCAGCCTGTTCGACGCCGACATTGCCGGCCAGCACGATCATGTCGGCGACGCTCGCCCCGACCTCGGCGGCGATCGGCCCCAGCACGGCGAGGACCTTGGCGAGCCGCGCCGGCTCGTTGCCCGCCCAGTCCTTCTGCGGGGCGAGACGGATGCGGGCACCATTGGCGCCGCCGCGCATGTCCGACCCGCGGAAGGTGCGGGCGCTGTCCCAGGCCGTGGCCACCGCCTCACCCACGGTGAGCTGGCCGGCAGCAATCGCTGCCGCCACCGCAGACTTCACCGCGCCCACGTCGTACTGCGTCGGGCCGGCGGGAACGGGATCCTGCCAGACCAGGTCT
>JAKPQE010000043.1 GCA_029572955.1 Pseudomonadota bacterium | reverse complement strand
GGCGTTTGAGGAGGAGCGCCCGCTCCTGATCCCCTATCGTGGCGGCTTCGACGGCTTCCACGCCCTGCCGGCATCGGTGTCGAAGACTTGCCTGGTGCGCTTCGACAACAACAAATACTCCGTCAACGCCGCCGCCGTCGGCAGACCGGTTGACATCCATGCCATAGCAGGCAAGCTTGCGCAGCCTGCGTAAACTTGGCTGCCTGCCGACCGGATCGTCATCCGTCAGGACGGCCGCGTCGTCGGCGAGCACCGGCGCTGCTTCGGGCGCGACGAGACGATCTACGATCCCTGGCATTATGTGCCGGTCCTCGTCCGCAAGCCCGGCGCGTTGCGCAACGGGGCGCCGTTCAAGGACTGGATGCTGCCCGGCGCGCTTGAGCGGGTGCGGCGCAAGCTCGCCGGGTCCAATGACGGCGATCGTCAGATGGTGGCGATCCTCGCCGCGGTGCTGACGGACGGGCTTGGCGAGGTCGAGGCCGCCTGCGCCGGCGCCCTGGCCGAAGGCGTCTCTTCCGCCGACGTCATCCTCAACATCCTGGCGCGGCGGCGCGATCCTCCGCCGGTCGCCGCCATCCTCACCCCGGCCGCGCTGGCGCTACGTCATGCGCCGGTCGCCGACTGCGCCAGATACGACACCCTCAGGAGGCCATGATGGAGCGCACCGACGTCCTCGACATGATGGGCGCACTCAAGCTATTCGGCATGCGCGCCGCCTATGACGAGACCCTCGCCATGGCGATCAAGCGTCAACACGAGCCGCAACGCTTCGCCGGGGATCTGCTCAAGGCGGAGATCGCCGAGAAGCAGGCCCGCTCGATCAAGTATCAACTCGCCATCGCCAGGCTGCCGCTCGCCAAGGACCTCGACGACTTCGACTTCGCCGGCACGCCGATCAACGAGGCGCTGGTGCGCGACCTCGCCGGCGGCGGCTTCATCGCCCAGCAGCGTAACGCCGTGCTGGTCGGGGGAACCGGGACCGGCAAGTCGCATCTTGCGATAGCCATCGCCCGCAGTTGCATCCGCGCCGGCGCCCGCGGACGCTTCTTCACCACCGTCGATCTCGTTAACCGGCTTGAGGCGGAAGCCCGCGCCGGACGTCAGGGGCGGCTTGCCGACTATCTCGCCCGTATCGACATCATCATCCTCGACGAACTCGGCTATCTGCCCTTCGCCCAGGCCGGCGGCCAGTTGCTGTTCCACCTGATCAGCCGGCTCTATGAACGCACTTCGATCATCGTCACCACAAATCTCGCCTTCGGAGAATGGCCCACCGTCTTTGGCGATCCGAAAATGACGACGGCCTTGCTCGACCGCCTCACGCACCACTGCGACATCGTCGAGACCGGAAACGAGAGCTGGCGGTTCAAACATCGCGTCTGACGAAATCCCGCCCTGCCGATCCCGCACGCGCGCCGGCGCCGCAACCCTCACCAGCCGCGCCGCCGCGCGCGCTCGCAATCAGACCGACAAACAGTGGGTCAATGTTCGAAGCCGACGGTGGGGCATTCTTCAGGGCCGATTGACACTGAGCAGTCCCGTCCCGACATCGCCCGCAAGCGCGCGCGATGGAAAGCCCATCAACACAGGGTCGCCGCTGGCCGGCTCGTCTTCATCGACGAGACATGGATCAAGATCGACGAGACATGGGTCAAGACCAACAT
>JAKPQE010000041.1 GCA_029572955.1 Pseudomonadota bacterium | reverse complement strand
GTTCACGTTTCCATTGGCCTCGACGCCGGCGAAGATGGCCATGGCGGCGTCATAGCCATCCAAATCGAGGAAAATGCCGTCGCCGCCGTTTTCATTGGCGGTGATGCCGCCGAGCGGGGTGTAGGCGATGGGATCGATTTCTAGGGCGTCGGGCAGCACCTCGTAGAGCAGATCGCTGGAGGCGAAGGCGGCGAGGGCGCGGTTGCTGGCCGAGTTGACCACCACGTTGAAGCCGTTGCCGGTGTTGTCGTCGGCCTGGGTGTCGAGGAAGGCGGCCAGGGCGAGGTCTTCTCCGGTCACGACCGCGGTGAATCCATTGCCGGTGTTGCCGGAGGCGACGACGGGACCGAAGGAGGCGCCGGGAAGGGTGAACGGGGCGCCGAGGAAGGTCTCGCCGAGGATCGCCGCCGCCGGGCGGAGGGCGTCGGTGGAGAGCGTCAGCAGCGCGGCGATGCCGTTGGGGCTGTCGATGGAAGCGGTGATGCCGCTGTCGCCGTTGCCGACGGCGGAGACGTCGGCCAGGACGCCGATGGCGCCGGTATTGAGGCCGTAGGCCTCGAACAGGAGGCCGGCGCCGCCGTTATCCGCCGAGTTCAGGCGGGCGAGGGCGGAGAGGGCAAGGCCGTCGGAATAGGTGCCCAGCATCGTGCCGAAGTCGCCGTTGCCGAGGGTGTCGAGACCAACGACGGCGTTGATGGCGGCGTCGTTGCCCGTGGTCTGCATCATGAAGCCGCCCATGCCGTTGCCGTTGGCTTCCATGTGGCCGTCGCCCGGGATGGACAGCGGCAGGTCGAGGCCGAAGAGCCCGGCGACGTTATCGCCGAGCTGCAGGATTTCCGCCAGGTTCTGCGACGATCCGGCCAAGCCGACGGCGACGCCGTTGGCGCTTTGGTTGATGGCCTGGATGCCGAAGGCGCCGTTGCCGTTGGCGGTGACGTCGAAGAGCGCGCCCAGCGCCAGGCCGGAATCGGCCGTGACGACGGATTGCACGCCTAGGCCATTGTTGTTGGCCGTGACGGGGCCGGAGGGGGAGAGGAACATGCCGACCTCGGCCGGGAGCGGGAAGCCGATCAGCGAAGCCAAGCCCGCCGCCAGCGTATCCATCCCATCCGGCATGCCGATGACGCCGACGGAAACGAAGTCGGAGTTCTGGACGTTCTGGATGCCAAGCCCCGTGTTGTCGTTCGCGGCGCTGCCGGAGATGTTCGCCAAGGCAACGTCATTGCCGACCTGCACTTGCTCGATGCCGATCACGTTGCCGTGGGCGTTCAGGCCGGACAGCAGAGACATGGCGAAAGACGAGTTCTGCTGGATCGACTCGAACCCGATGACGGAGTTGTACATGGCCTGGGAATCGCGGATGCGGACGAAGGAACCGTCGTAGTCGGAGGCGACAAGCAGGAGGCCGGAACCGCCGTTTTCGTTGAAAACGCTGCCCGAAACGTCGGCGTTGAAGAGGCCGCCGCCGCCGCCGTTGGCCCAGATTTCCATGCCATCGACGTCGTTCCGCACGGCCAGGTTGTTGCGGTAGGTCAGGTTGAAATCGCCGGCGCGGCCCAGCAGGACGCCGATTTCGTTGCCCATGGCGACGTTGTCGAGGAGAGTCAGGTCGGTGGCGTCGTCGCCGTAGATGCCGACGCGGCGGACGTTGTAGGTGGGGAGGTTGGGGAGAATGACCATCTGGTCGGGGCCGCCCAGATCCGTGTTGCGGACGCTCATGCCGCGGACGGTGGTGCGGTCGGCCATGGTGATCGCGGGGCCGAGGCTGAGGCCGTCGACGACGGGATGGATGCCGCTGCCGAAGGTCTTGCCGCCGTAGCCGGGGATCAGGCTGCCGCTGCCCCAGAGGGTGGTGTCGGGCAGCAGGACGACGTTCTCGTTGTAGGGGCCGGACGCATTGAAGACGTAAACGTTGCGCGAGCCGTAGACGGCGTTGGCGCCTTGCTGGATGGTCGAGAACGGCCGCTCCGCGGTGCCGTCGCCGGAGGAGGTGGCATCGCCATTCACGAATTGCACGTCGCCCAAGAGAATGTACCGTTCTTTCTCCGTGGATTTGTCCCGTTGCGTGTCGGC
>JAKPQE010000040.1 GCA_029572955.1 Pseudomonadota bacterium | reverse complement strand
CCGGTCGGCAGCTCGCGCGGCTCGCTCTTCCATTCCATGAGCAGCGCGTTGCCGCCGATCTCGACAATGCCGTCGACATCGCCGAAGTTGATCCGGCCGGGGAAGCACTCGGCGAACAGCTCGATCTTCGGCCGCCGCTTGAGGTTGAAGCAGCCCTGGGCCGCGCAGTCCCAGCGCAGCGGGTTGTAGCCGGGCGCCGCCGTCAACGGATGAACCCGAAGCTGGCGAACGAGGCGCGGAACCGCTCGATGCCGGGGCCGAAGTAGAAGAACGCCTGGCCCTGGGTGGGGGCGGCGATCTCGCCCGAGGCGCCGACAAACCTGATCCGGCCCCGGGTGAAGCAGAGCGCGGCGCACTGCCCTGCGGCGGCATGGAACCAGGCCGTGTCGGTGTAGTTGTGGGTGAGCAGGATCGCCTCGGTCGCCCGGCCGGCGGCGATCTCGGCCAACAGCTTGACGATGAAGCGGGTGATATCCGGCTGCGCGTACGGCGGGTTGAGCCAGACGCGACCTCGCCACTCTTGCTTGAGGCCATCGTCGTCACGGGTGAAGAAGCGGGCGGCGCGGATGGTCTCTTGTGCGGCCGGTGCGGTTGCCGGATCGAGGTCGATCGATCCTAAGCAGGCGCGTGCCGCCTCGACGTACGGTGCCGGCGTGTACCACTCGTTCTCGCCGGTGAAGTGGCTGCGGAAGTGGCCGCCCTTGACCGCGCGCTGGATGTCGGCATTGGTGGGCGCGCGGCCTTCGTCGAGAGCGGCCTGGATCGCCTCGTCGACGACCGCCTCGCCGGCGTCGCGCATCTCCCGCCATTCGGCGACACGTTGGCTTGAGATGCCGAGCTCGTCATAGGTGGCAGGCGAAACCTGCCCGAACTCCGGGCAGGTTTTTGACGGGCGCCCTCCGCCCGTCGCATCCGTCGCCACCTCGCCCCGTTGCTGCGCCGCGTCGATCTCATCCGCCATGCGGATTTCGGCGCGCTTGATGAGCAGCAGGCAGTCGGCCTGCGTTTCGTTCGCAGCCTTCTGCAGCTTGGCGTAATGCATCGCCGCCATCGCGGCGGCTCGTGCCTCCAGCACTTCGGCGGAACTACGCGCTTCAGCGAGGCGCGTGCGCGCCCGGTCGATGAGCGCCGGCAGCGAGCAGGCGGCACCGTTGACGATCGGTGTCGCCGGAACAGGAAGGGAGATGATGGTCATGGTGAAGGCTCACAGCAGTTGTGGGCCTTCGGCTTCGGTCACTGCTGAATGTACAGACTCCGAACTAGGAACACAAGATGTTGCGATATGCCTGTGACGCAGTTCGGCGCCGAGAGGGAAGTCGGCGGGGCCAAGTTTGTAAATTTTACAAGATCCGGCGCTGACGCGGTTCGGCGCCGAGAGCGAGCTCGGCGCCAAAAGCGACGTTGCGTCGCTTTTGCGATCCGGCGGCGGCGGGG
>JAKPQE010000030.1 GCA_029572955.1 Pseudomonadota bacterium | reverse complement strand
TTCTTGCGCACCACACCGGGCTCGGCGGGCCCGCCGCCGTTGCCGATCGCCAGGTCGCCCGGCAGCGACACCTCGATGCGGCGGCCGCCGACCTCGACGACCACCTTCTGCCGCGGCTGGGCCTCCTCCTCGTCGACCTGGCCGCCGCCGGTGAACGGTTCGATGGTGTTGTCCCACTCGGTCTCGATCCAGCGGGTGTGCACCGTGAAGCCGTCGTCGTCGCCGATGAACGCCGGGTCGCTCACCACGGCGCGGTGGAACGGGATGACGGTGGCCAGCCCCTCGACGTGGAACTCGTCGAGCGCCCGGCGGGCCCGCTCGATGGCCTGCATCCGGTTGGCGCCGGTGACGATCAGCTTGGCCAGCATCGAGTCGAACTGCCCGCCGATCACCGAACCGGTCTCCACGCCGGAGTCCAGCCGCACCCCGGGACCGGTCGGCGGCTCGAACCTGCTGACCGGGCCGGGCGCGGGCAGGAAGCCGCGGCCGGCGTCCTCGCCGTTGATGCGGAACTCGATGGAATGCCCGCGCGGCGCGGGATCCTCGGTGATGTCCAGCTTCTCGCCGTTGGCGATGCGGAACTGTTCGCGGACCAGATCGATGCCGGAGGTCTCCTCGGTGACCGGGTGCTCCACCTGCAGGCGGGTGTTCACCTCGAGGAACGAGATCAGGCCGTCCTGGCCGACCAGGTACTCGACGGTGCCGGCGCCGTAATAGCCGGCTTCCTTGCAGATGCGCTTGGCCGTCTCGTGGATCTCCTTGCGCTGCTTCTTGCTCAGGAACGGCGCGGGCGCCTCCTCGACGAGCTTCTGGAAGCGGCGCTGCAGCGAGCAGTCGCGGGTGCCGGCGACGACGACGTTGCCGTGCTTGTCGGCGATCACCTGCGCCTCGACGTGGCGCGGCTTGTCCAGGTAGCGCTCGACGAAGCATTCGCCGCGGCCGAAGGCGGCGACGGCCTCGCGGGTGGCGGACTCGAACAGTTCGGGGATCTCCTCGATGGTGCGGGCGACCTTCATGCCGCGCCCGCCGCCGCCGAATGCGGCCTTGATGGCTACCGGGACGCCGTGCTTCTTGGCGAAGGCGACGACCTCGTCGGCGTCCTTGACCGGGTCGGGGGTGCCGGGCACCAGCGGCGCCTCG
>JAKPQE010000172.1 GCA_029572955.1 Pseudomonadota bacterium | reverse complement strand
GCTTGCTCTCGTGTGGATCGCCGCGTCCGCTCAGCCGTCGAGCCGGACCGCGACGCCCGCCGCCGCCATGTGCTCCTTGGCCTCGCGGATCGAGTATTCGCCGAAATGGAAGATCGAGGCGGCGAGCACCGCCGTCGCGTGGCCGTCGCGCACGCCCTCGACGAGATGGTCGAGCGTGCCGACGCCGCCGCTGGCGATCAGCGGCACCTCGACCGCGTCGGCGATGGCCCGGGTCAGCTTCACGTCGAAGCCCTTCTTGGTGCCGTCGCGGTCCATCGAGGTGAGCAGGATCTCGCCGGCCCCGAGCGCCACCACCTCGCGGGCATAGTCGACGGCGTCGATGCCGGTCGGATTGCGCCCGCCATGGGTGAAGATCTCCCAGCGGTCCGGCTCGCCTTCGCCCGAGACGCGCTTGGCGTCGATGGCGACGACGATGCACTGGCTGCCGAACTTCTCGGCCGCCCGGCGCACGAAATCGCGGTCGTTCACCGCGGCGGTGTTGATCGACACCTTGTCGGCCCCGGCGTTGAGCAGGGCGCGGATGTCGTCGAGGGTCCTGACGCCGCCGCCGACGGTCACCGGCATGAAGCACTGCTCGGCGGTGTGGCGCACCACGTCGAGGATGATGCCGCGGTTCTCGTGGCTCGCCGTGATGTCGAGGAAGCAGAGCTCGTCGGCACCCGCCGCGTCATAGGCCTTGGCGGCCTCGACCGGATCGCCGGCGTCGCGCAGGTCGACGAAATTGATGCCCTTGACGACGCGGCCGTCCTTCACGTCGAGGCAGGGGATCACGCGTGCCTTGAGGGTCATTTGCAGATACTCCGCTTCAGCCGCACGCCAGGTCCACATGGGCCCGGGCGCGGGCGAACACTTCCTCGATGCCGAGCATCGAGGTGTCAAGATAGAAGGCATCGCTCGCCGGGGCGAGGGGGGCGACGGAGCGCTTCATGTCCCGCTCGTCGCGCTGGCGGATGTCGGCGAGGATGGTGCCGTAGTCGGCCGGCTCGCCCTTGCCGGCGAGTTCGTCGGTGCGCCGCCGGGCGCGTTCCTCGGGGCTCGCCGAGACGAAGAGCTTCACGTCGGCGTTGGGGCAGACCACCGTGCCGATGTCGCGCCCGTCGAGGACCGCGCCGGGCGCCGTTGCCGCGAAACGGCGCTGCTGCTCGAGCAGCGCGGCGCGCACCGAGGGGATCGCCGCGACGACCGAGGCGGCTTCGCCGGCCGCCTCCTCGCGCAGCCGCGGATCGCTGCCGAGGCCGGCGAGGTCGAGCGCTTCGGCGGCCGCGGTCGCGGCCTCGGCATTCGCCGGGTCGAGCCCCTTGTCGAGCATCGCCCGGCCGACGGCGCGGTAGAGGAGCCCGGTGTCGAGATGGTTGAGCCCGTAATGGGCGGCGAGGCGCCGCGCCAGCGTGCCCTTGCCGGAAGCGGCCGGCCCGTCGATGGCGATGATCATGCGCTCTCCTCCGCCGTCTGGAACCGCGCGCCGAGCCCCGTCATGAGGTCGACGAAATCGGGAAAGCTCGTCGCGATCATCGCCGTGTCGTCGACCGTCACCGGCCGCGCGCTGGCAAGTCCCATGACGAGGAAGCTCATGGCGATGCGATGGTCGAGATGGGTGACGACCCGGCCGCCGCCCGCGACCGCGCCACGGCCGCCGACGACGGTGAGGCTCGCCTCGCCCTCGTGCGCCGTAACGCCGTTCGCGGCAAGGCCGCGCGCCACCGCCGCGAGGCGGTCGCTCTCCTTGACCCGCAGCTCCTCGAGGCCGAGCATCGCCGTCTCGCCCTCGGCAAAGGCCGCCGCGACGGCCAGCACCGGGTATTCGTCGATCATCGAGGGCGCCCGCGCCGCCGGTACGGTGACGCCGGTGAGCCGCGAATGGCGGACCCGGAGGTCGCCGACGCGCTCGCCGCCGGCGAGCCGCTCGTTCTCGATGGCGATGTCGGCGCCCATCTCGACGAGCGTGTCGAAGAGCCCGGTCCGGGTCGGGTTGAGCATCACACCCTCGACCACGATCTCCGAGCCCGGCACGATCAGCGCCGCGACGATCGGAAAGGCCGCCGAACTCGGATCGGCCGGCACCGCCAGCGCTTGCGGCCTGAGCTCCGGGCGGCCGACGAGATGGATGAGGCGGCCGCCGGTCTCGTCCTCCTCGATGGTGAGGTCGGCGCCGTAGCCGACCAGCATGCGCTCGGTATGGTCGCGCGTCGGAACCGGCTCGATCACCGTCGTCGTGCCGGCGGCGTTGAGGCCGGCGAGCAGCACCGCCGACTTCACCTGCGCCGAGGCGACCGGCAGGCGGTAGGTCAGCGGCACGGCGCTCTCCGGGCCGCGCAGGGTCAGCGGCAGCCGGTCGCCGGACCGGGCGATGACCTCGACGCCCATCGCCCGCAACGGATCGAGCACCCGGCCCATCGGCCGGCGCGACAGCGAGGCGTCGCCGACGAAGGTCGCCGCGATCGGATGGCTGCCGACGAGACCCATGACGAGACGCGCGCCGGTGCCCGAATTGCCGAAATCGAGCACGGTCTCCGGCTCCATCAGGCCGCCGGTGCCGACGCCGGCGACGCGCCAGGCGCCGTCGTCGAGGCGCTCCACCGTCGCCCCGAGCGCCCGCATGGCGCCGGCCGTGTTCAGCACGTCTTCCGATTCGAGCAGGCCTTCGATCCGCGATTCGCCGACCGCCATGGTCGAGAAGATCAGCGCCCGATGGGAAATCGACTTGTCGCCGGGAACGACGACGCGGCCCGACAGGCCCTCGCAACGGGCAGCGGAAAGGGGGCGGGGCGCGGCGGTACTGGTCACTGGGCTCACAGCGTGTTTCCGGCCGCCGCAGGGGCGGCCTCGTCGGTCGGTCGAAGGCGCGAAAAGCCTCGGCTGCACCACGCCGGCGGGCGTTCGATCGACCGCCGCGGGGCCGGATCGTCCTAACACAGCGATGGGCCGCCGTCATCCGCGCAAAGACCGCGCGGCGGGCCGCGATCGAACATCCTTTCGGGTGGCGGTCGCCGATCGGCGAAAAAACCTTCCCAAACGCTTTGACACCGGCCGATCCACAGTCTATGGAGCGGCCCGATTGCGGGTCTTTCAGCAGATCATGAAGAGGCGGAACCGTGGTGAAGAATGACCTTGGAACCAAGCGGATCTGTTCCGGCTGTGGCGCGAGATATTACGACCTGAACCGCTCGCCGATCGTGTGCCCGAAATGCGGCACGGCGTTCGAGCTGCAGGAAGTCGCTCGCGCCCGCCCCGACACCTCGCGCGTGCGCCCGGAGACGGCGCGTCGCGTCAAGGAAGAGGTCGAGACCGAAGAGGACGAGACCGAGGAGAGCGGGGCGGAGCTCGTTTCCCTCGAAGAGGTCGAGGACGAGGCCGAAGGGCCCGATCGCGGCGCCTCGCCGGACGTCGACGAGGACGAGGAAGAGGCCGAACTCGAAACCGAACTCGACGAGGACGAGGACGGCGTGTTTCTCGAGGAAGACGAGGACGACGACGTTTCCGACCTCATCGGCGATGTCGACGAGGACGAGGACGTCTGAGCCGCAGACGCGAAAAACGAGGCAGATCGCGGCCTTTCGGCCAGCCGGCACGGCGACCGAGAAAATGCGATTTTAGGTGTTGATTATCGGCGAAGGGGACCCTATTGTCCCGCTCCGCCGCAGGGGCCAACCGAACCGGATCACCGGCAGGGAGGCCCCCGAAGGGAAGATTGGGGCCATAGCTCAGTTGGGAGAGCGCTTGAATGGCATTCAAGAGGTCAGGGGTTCGACTCCCCTTGGCTCCACCAATCCCCTTCGTCGCGGACTGAACTGCGACTTCCGGAAATCCACCGCCTGACGGCGCCATCGTGAACCGCACGGCCTGTGAACCGCACGGGGCATGAACCGCACGGGATCGACCGCGATCCCCGGCGGATCATGGCGTGCGGATGGTGTAGCGCGTGCCCTCGATCGTCAGCACCCCGGCGTCGGTCAGGGCCTTCAGGCGCTGGTTGAGGTACGGCCGCGTGACGTTGATCATGTCGGCGAACACCTGCTGCGGCATGCCCCAGTCGAGCGAGAACTCGCCCTGCGGCAGGACCCCGTGCTGCTGCAGATGGGTGACCCTCAGGAACATGATCAGGCGGTCGTCGGCGTTCCGCAAGAGCAGCACCGACGTGTAGAGGCTGAGCAGCTTGACATTGTGCGTCACGACCCGGATGCACCAGCGCAGGAAATCCGGATCGTTCTGGTGCTGCAGGAACTTGTCGAGGCCGAACTCGTACACCATCGACCGGCTGGTGGCCTTGATCGTGTGCTGGTTGGTGCCCTCGAGGAGATCGATGACATTGATGATCGAGCCACGGGCGAGCGGTGCGCAAATCTGCTCGTTGCAGACCTCGAGCTGGCTGTAGAGTGCCGCTTCGCCCGACGAGATGAATCGAATCGCCAGCTTGTCGCCACCGGCCGCGCAGATCGTCTCGCCGCGCTGGTATTCGACCAGCGTGCTGTTCCGCAGCACCATGTCCTTTACGTGATTCAAGTTCTCGAAATTGCGCATCACCATGCGATAGTCCTCACGCCCACGCCCTGGCCGGCGGCGGCCGGGGTCGCGACATCATCCTGATTTGCTGATCAACATAGGGAATGGCAGCGGTATTTGGGAGTGTCCCGACCCGCTCCGGGGCCGACTTGTGTCGTCGGTTCGACACGGCGCCGGCGAGCAAATGGTCGCATGGCGGGCGGCAGCCCGCCGCCCGCGCGGTGTTCCGCGTCCTCGGGACGCGGGGCCTCAGATCATGTGATCACGGACCGAATGGAAGGTCAGGATGCCGATCAGCCAGAGCAGCGATGCGCAGACCGCGACCAGCAGCGTGTTGCTGATCCGGTGCGGGAATTCCGCATATTCCGGCTTGCCCGCATCGAGGAACACGGCCAGATAGCGGTGCTTGCGATCGGCCTCGACGCGCGCCTTCTCGAGCGAGGCGAGTGCCGCGACATAGGCCTTTTCCGCGAACTGCCGCTCGGCCTCGATCTCCTCGTAGTCGGACAGCATCGAGGCGACGGCGGTATCGCCGGAGATCGTCTCGCCCGAGCCGTCGATCTCGGCCTTGGCCTTGGTGATCTGCGATTCGATCGCCTCGCGCTGGACCTTGAGGACGATGATACTCGGCGCGTCGTCCTTCATGAACGCCCGGGCCGCCGCCAGTTCGGCGTCGAGCTTGGAGAGCTGGGCCTGCAGCGTGGCGATGTGTTCCTGCTTGGAGCCGGCACTGAGCACCGGATCGGCGATGCGCTCGTTCTCGCGGAACTTGCGCATCGCGCCGCGGATCATGCGCACGCGGAACTCGGCCCGTTCGAGGTCCTCCTGCGCGCCGCGCAGGGCGTCGTCGCGGGCATTTTCGGAAAGCCGGTTGACGAGGCTGTCGGCGAGGGTCAGCACCCGCCGGCCGATCGCCTCGGTCGCCTCGGGCGAGAACGCGCTGACCTGGACGCTGACGATGCCGCGCATCGAATCGTAGGTCGCCGTCGTCATCGACTGCCAGTAGTCGACGAGATATTCGATCTCATCGTCGGCATCGAACCGCGAGAACCAGTCGATGCCGCCTTCCGAATAGAGCTGGCGGATGCCGGGATCCTTCTCCAGCTCCTCGACCACCGCGCGGCTCAGCACGTAGTCGACGAGGATGTAGGAATCCGACGAGACCTCGCCGGCCGGCGCGCCGAGCGAGCTCAGCACGCCGAGGGAATCGACGAGCTTGGCGTCCTGGCCGCGCACCGCGAAACGCAGCTCGGTCACATAGCGGTCCGATGCGACGAGGCCGAAATAGAGCGCCGCGATGATCGTCGGCAACAGCACGGCGACGACCGCCGACCAGGCCTGCCAGTGGCGGCGGACCTCGATCTTGCCGAGGCGCGGCTCGGTCGGCCGCTTCGTCGGCTTCAGCGTCACCACCTTGGGCGATGTGGCCGGATCGGTTCGCAAGGGTACGGTCGACACGGGGGCTGGTCCTTACTGCAGGCTTTTCAGAAGTGCGTTGTAGACGTCGACGGCTTCTTCCAGCGTCTCGAAGAACTGCATCTCGCCGTCATGCAGGATGCAGCCCGAATCACAATACTTCTTTACCGTATCGGCACTGTGCGAAACCATCAGGACGTCCGAAACGTCGTGCCGGTCGGCGAAGGCGTTCTGGCATTTCGACTTGAAACGGGCGTCGCCGACCGCGGTGATTTCGTCGACGAGATAGACGTCGAAGTCGATCGCCATCGACAGGCCGAAGGCGAGGCGCGCGCGCATGCCCGAGGAATAGGTCCGGACCGGCGCATCGAGATGCTTGCCGAGTTCGGAGAAGTCCTCGACGAAGGCCTCCACCTGGCGCGGGTCGCTGTCGTAGATGCGCGAGGCGAAGCGGATGTTCTGGCGGCCCGAAAGGCTGCCGTGGAAGCCGCCCGAAAAGCCGAGCGGCCAGGACACCCTGAGGCCGTTGCGCCTGATCCGGCCGCGATCGGGCGGCTCGGTGCCGGCGATCATGCGGATCATGGTCGACTTGCCGGCGCCGTTGATGCCGAGGATCGCCATGCTCTTGCCGCGCGGAAACGCGAACGTCGCATCGTCGAGGATCGTCGTGCGTCCGCGCTTCAGGGAATACTGCTTGGTCACGTTCTCGAAGACGATCATTCGAGTGCCAGGTGTTTGCGCGCCATGCGTTCCAGCGCGAGGCCGAGGGCCAGGGCCGCAAGGCCGATAAAGAGGATATAGCCCCGGTCGAGGTGGCTCGAGGCATAGACCGGGAAATAGGCGGTACGCACCCACTCGATGCCGTGCACCACCGGGTTCCAGGCGATCTTGTCGGCAAGTTCGTTCGAGAGCTGGTCGAGAATGAAGAACGGCCCGGAGATGAAGAAGGTGAAGCGCATGATCCACGGAAACACCGTGGCGAAGGTCGAGTTCACCACCGTGCCGACGGCGGCGACGACGCCAATGCCGGTTCCGAGCAGCATCAGCGCCCCGATGCCGGCGAGAAAGCCGAGCAGGTCGTCCGGCATCCGCGTGATGCCGAAGAAGCCGAGCAGGCCGAAGAGGATCAGAAACGCCAGCAGCGAGGTCGCGATCTCGAGGGCGATCCGCGCCATGATCGTGTCCATGTTCTTCACGATCGGGAAGGTCAGCAGCGCCCTGTTGGCCGGTATGGCCGTCGAGGCGCGCTGGACGATGTTGGAGAACACCTGGTAGGGCAGGATGCCGGTCAGCAGGAATTCGGCGATGCTGTTGCCGAGCGCCGGCAGGGTGCGCAGCAGCGTGAAGGCCGCCGTGAAGGTCATCACATAGACCACCGGCTCGCCGATCGCCCACAGATAGCCGAGCCGCGAGCGTCCGAAGCGCGTGCGCGCCTCGCGCAGGATGAGGGCCGAGAGGACCCGGACCTGTGTCGCGATGGCTTCCCTGAAAGGCCCGGGCTGGCGGGCCTCGATCCGCGTATCGGTCATTGGCCTCGAGGCCTTGCCTTGTAGCGCCGGGAACCAGCCGGGGGTTCCGACCGCTGCCGGTCACTGCACTCAGCGGCCGCGATACGCAGCGGCCACGCTCGATCCGGTTCAGTCGTCGAGATTGCTTGTCCGGTCGACGACGGTGACGCCGCCGTTCACCGCGCTGGCGACCTGCGCGACCATGCCGAGGAACTTCATCAGCTGCGCCGATTCCGCATTGGCGACGTAGACGACGTCCTTGTTGCGGATGTGCACGCGGCCGGCAAAGAAGATGCCCTGCGGATCGCGAAGGTTGAGCCGGTAGACCACCGGCGCCTTGCCGCCGGCCTCGCCGACGATCTCCGCATCCGGGCGCAGCGCACGCACCGTCTCGATGTCTTCCTGGCGGTAGACGAAGATGCCCGCCGGATCGGCGCGGGCGTCGTTGAGCCCGGAGGCCGCGGCGATCGCCTCGGCCAGCGTCGTGCTCTCGTACTTGAACGGGAAGTTGCCCGACTTGCCCGACGCGCCGAGGGCGGTGAAGCTCTGCGGGTCCTTGTAGACGACGATCGTGTCGTCCGGCCAGACGTAGATGTTCTCGCCGGTGTGTTCGAGGATCGCCTGGAACGGCACCTCGGCCGTCGCCTTGCGGCGCGTCATCTGCACGAAGATGTCGCCCGGCTCGCCGCGCGTACCGCCGGCCGTCGCCAGCACGTCGAGCAGCCGGTCGCCCTTCGGCGACAGCTCGACGCGCCCGGGCGAGCCGACTTCGCCGGTCACGGTCGCGAGGTTGGAGCGGCCCTTTTCGATCGTCACGAGAGCCTGCGGCTCGATCGCCTGATCGCGCAGCCGTTCGACGATGCTGGCCTCGACCTGCTGGGTCGAGCGGCCCGCGACCTTGATCCGCCCGGCATAGGGAACGCTGATCGTGCCGTCCGGTCCGACCACCTGCGGCGGCAGTTCGACATTCTTGGTGCCGCCGCCGATCGAGCCGTTGGAGGTCGAGAACAGGCCGCCCGGGCCCGCCTCGAAGATCGCGACGCGAATGACATCGCCGACGCCGAGCGTCTGGCGGGGCGAGGGGCGCTTGTCGGAGAAGTGACCGGCAAGACTCCCGTCTCGGCTGCGGGAAAGGACCTCGACCGATTCGGGGTTGAGATCGATCACGTTATAGGGCAGCTTGGTCTCGACAGTGGACGCACCACCGATCGCCCCGGCCGACGGCCCGGACGACGGCATGGCGCTGCATGCGCACAGCGTTGCCGCAATCGCGATCGCTGCTACTCTACCGAACAAGAAAGCCTCCCGTCCGCTTCGGCCTAGCTGAGCCCACTGCGTTGTCCGTTGCGAAGCCAACGGGCCAGGGAGCGAAACATCAGCTCGGGGATTTGGGGGGCATTATGGTTAATGAAGCGTAATGGCCTGTTGAGCGATTCTCGGTGCAGGGGGGAAGTCATTGGAAAATAATCTTTTTTATACCGTCATCGAAAACGCGATTGTGCGTGCTGCGGCAAGAAGTCCCGACGAGCGTGCGGTTGTATATGACAGGGCGACGACGGCCCTCCTGGAGCACCTGAAGCGGATCGGCGTGGCGGTTGATTCCCCCGAGGGCGTTGCACAAAGGCAACTGCTTCAGGCGGCCATCGAGGAAATCGAGGGACGATACGATCTCGGGCCGGCGGACGAGTCTGTCGGCGCCGACGAGACGCCGCCGCCACCCGCCCCGATTCCCGACGCCGGACCGGTTTCGCCGGCAATCGAATCGATGCCCGGTGACCGCCACGGGCGACCTGCCGATAGGACCGGGCAGATTCCGCCGGACGCCGACGAACCGTCGCCGCCCCCGGCCGGCGCCGAGGCGCCCGCGCCGGCTGAAAAGCCCGCTGCCGGCCCGCTGCCGGTTGCGCCTCCGCCCGTTGCTGCCCCGCCCGTCGCTGCCCCGCCCGTCGCTGCCCTGCCTGTCGTTCCCCCGCCTGTCGCCCGTCCCGAGCCACCTGTCGCGGTGCCGGAGCGCGCGCCCGCGACCGCCGACGCGCCCCCGCCGCCGCCGTCCGTTTCGCCGATGCCGGCAAGCCCCGCATCACCGCCGCCCGCAACGGTGGTCGAGCCGGCACCCGCACCGCCCGCACCGCCAGTACCGGCGGCGGCACCTTTGGCCAGGGACCCGGCGCCGGAGAGCGCTCAGCCACTCACGCCGCCCGCACCCGCGCCGACGCCGGCGCCGGCAGCGCAAGAAGTGTCCGCCGACCCGTTCTCCTTCGACGACGAACCGCTCGAGGATGCCGAACTCCTCAACGAACTCGTCCATATCGATCCGGACGCCGACGAACCGGACGCATCGATCGTCCGCACCTCCGCCGCGGTGCTCGTCGGGGCCCTCCTCGTCATCGGCGGTCTGCTCTGGAGCGGCGCCTTCGAGGCGCCGGCGCGCTGGCTGAGCGGCGGCGGCATGCCGGGCTCGACGGCGCCGATCCTCGATCGCCCCGCCGATAATGCTGCCGGCAAGGGCCTCGGCGGCGGTGCCTGGTGGCGAAGCTATGTCACGGCCGATGCGCCGGGCGGCGCCAACGTCGTCGCCTATACCGCCGGCGAACGGCAGGCGCCGCGCGACATCGTCACCGGCACGATCGTCTGGCGACCGTCGCTCGGCACCAACGGCGACGACGCGAAGGTCCTGTTCACCGGCCGCCTCATGGTGCCCGATCTCGGCCTCGTCGCCGATATCAGCGTCGAGGCGACGCGCGAGGCCAATCTCGAGGCGACCAACGTCATCGTCATGCAGATCGCCGCGACCCGCGGCCAGATCCTGCAATACGCCTTCCCGCGCCCGCTCGGCGTCGACGTCGATGCCGACCTGTCGAAGGAAGGCATGACCATCCCGGTCGGGTTCAATCACGTTATCTTCGGCTTTCCCGGCGCCGGCGCGAAGACCCGCGAAGCGCTCGATAGCCTCGCCCGGGCCGAGGCGCTGGAATTCGGCCTGATCTACGACGGCGGCGAGCGCCGTGCCGTGGTCGTGCCCTGGCCGCCGGAGGTGGCGCGGACCTTCGCCCCGAAGGGCGGATGAGCGCGCCGCCACGCCGACCCGCGCGTCGCGGATGTGCTATAGAAGGTCCTCGACGAGAGCGAAGCGGCGCGCCGCGAACGGGAGCGGAAGTCCATTGCGTCTACTGGTTACGGGCGGGGCCGGCTTCATCGGATCGGTGCTTTGCCGCCATCTCGTCGGCGAGGTCGGCGCCGAAGTCCTCAATGTCGACAAGCTGACCTATGCCGGCCGGCTCGAGTCCCTTCGCGACATCGCTGCCGCGCCCAACTACCGGTTCCTGAAGGCCGACATCGGCGATTTCGACGCCCTCGCCGAGGCCTTTGCCACGTTTCGCCCGACCGCCGTCCTGCACCTTGCCGCCGAGAGCCATGTCGACCGCTCGATCACCGGCGCGGCGCCGTTCATCGCCACCAACGTCGTCGGCACCTTCGCGCTGCTCGAGGTCGCCCGGCATTACTGGTCGCGCCTTGCATCGGCCGAGCGCGCGGCGTTCCGCTTCCTCCACGTCTCGACCGACGAGGTCTACGGGGCCCTCGGGCCGACCGGCGCCTTTGCCGAGACGAGCCGCTACGACCCGTCCTCGCCCTATTCGGCCTCGAAGGCCGCCGCCGACCACCTCGCCGCGGCCTGGCACCGCACCTACGGCCTGCCGGTGCTGATCTCCAACTGTTCCAACAATTTCGGTCCCTACCAGTTCCCCGAGAAGCTGATCCCGCTGGTCGTCCTGAAGGGCCTCGCCGGCGAGCCGCTGCCGGTCTATGGCGATGGCGGCAATGTCCGCGACTGGCTCCACGTCGAGGACCACGCCCGGGCGCTCCACGCCATCCTGACCCGCGGCCGCATCGGCGAGACCTACAATGTCGGCGCCCGCGCCGAGCGCACCAACATCGAGGTCGTCCGCCGCATCTGCGCCATCCTCGACGACATCGCGCCGGCCGGCCGGCCGCACGGCGATCTGATCACCCACGTCCCCGACCGTCCCGGCCACGACCGGCGCTACGCCATCGATCCGACGAAGATCGAGACCGAACTCGGCTGGCGGCCGAGGGAGAGCTTCGAGAGCGGCCTCGAGAAGACCGTGCGCTGGTATCGCGACAATGACTGGTGGTGGCGGCCGCTGCGCGAGACCGCCTATGCCGGCGAGCGTCTCGGGCTCATCGACGGGGCTGGCGATGCCGAGTGACGGGCACCCGCGCATCCTCGTCGTCGGCCGCGACGGCCAGGTCGCCCGGGCGCTCCGGGAGCTGCCCGGCGAGATCGCCGATGTCGTCGCTATCGGCCGGCCGGAGATCGACCTTGCGACCGACCTCGTTCCCGTCGCGCGCATGGCGGAGCCTGCCCCCGACATCATCGTCAACGCCGCCGCCTTCACCGCCGTCGATGCCGCCGAGGACATGGCCGATCTCGCCGAAAGGGTGAACGGCAGGGGCGCCGGCCTCGTTGCCGAGGCGGCGGCGCGCCTCGGCGTTCCGGTCATCCAGCTCTCGACCGACTACGTCTTCGACGGTACGGCCGAGCGGCCCTGCCGCGAGGACGACCCGCCGGCGCCGCTCAACCGCTATGGCGCCTCCAAGCTCGCCGGCGAGGCGGCGGTGCGCGCCGCGACGGGCGCCCATGTCGTCCTGCGCACGAGCTGGGTCTATTCCGCTCATGGCCGCAATTTCGTGCGCACCATGCTCGGCCTTGCCGCCGAGCGCGACGAAATCCGTGTCGTCGACGATCAGACCGGCTCGCCGACGGCGGCCGCCGACATCGCCCGCGCGATCGCGACGATCGCCCGCCGGCTCGTCGCCGAGCCGGGCAATGCCGAGCTTTTCGGGACGTTCCATTTCTCCGGCGCCGGGGCGGTCAGCTGGGCCGGCTTTGCCGGGGAGATTTTCCGTCTCTCGGCGGCGCGTGGCGGCCCCGCTGCCCGCGTCGTTCCGGTCACCAGCGCCGAGTTCGGCGCCGCGGCGCGGCGGCCGCGCCGCTCCGTCCTCGACAATCGCCGCATCGCCGCCGTATACGGCATCGGGCAGACCGACTGGCATGTCGCCCTCGCGGCGGTGATCGATCGCCTCGTCGGCGATGCCGGTGCGGCCGAACAATCCGAAAGGGGCGCATCATGAAGGGCATCGTACTGGCCGGCGGCAACGGCACCCGGCTTCATCCGGCGACCCTCGCCATCAACAAGCAGCTCCTGCCGGTCTACGACAAGCCGATGATCTACTACCCGATCTCGGTGCTGATGCTGGCCGGCATCGACGAGATCCTCGTCATCTCCTCGCCCGACTATGTCGACAATTACCGGCGCCTGCTCGGCGACGGCTCGCAGTTCGGCATTTCCTTTTCCTACGCCATTCAGGAGCGGCCCGAGGGCCTCGCCCAGGCGTTCCTCATCGGCCGCGAATTCATCGGCAGCGACGACGTCGCCCTCATCCTCGGCGACAATCTCTTCTTCGGCGCCGGCCTTGCCCGCACCCTGCGCAAGGCGCGGGAGACCTCGCGCGGCGCCACCATCTTCGCCTACCGGGTCGATCATCCCGAACGCTACGGCGTCGTCACCCTCGACCGCAGCGGCCGGCCGCTGCGCATCCTCGAAAAGCCGGAGGCGCCGGAATCGAACTGGGCCGTCACCGGCCTCTATCTCTACGACAACCGGGTGCTCGATTTCGCCGCCGGACTGGAGCCCTCCGAGCGCGGCGAACTCGAGATCACCGACATCAACCGGATCTATCTCGAACTCGGCAATCTCGACGTCGAGCGCCTGTCGCGCGGTCATGCCTGGCTCGATACCGGCACCCACGAAAGCCTGCTCGAGGCGGCCGAGTTCGTGCGCACCATCCAGCACCGGCAGGGACTGCAGATCGGCTGCCTCGAGGAGATCGCCTTCCAGAACGGCTTCATCGACCGCGACCAGCTGATTGCCCGCGGCCACATGTTCGACAAGACCGAATACGGCCGCTTCCTCCTGCGCATCGCCGATCTCGCGCCGGACGTCGACGACGGCTGAGGCGCGCTGCGCAGAGCGTCACAGCGCCTTTTCGAAAAGCGCGAAGGTGCGGTCGACCTTGCCGCCGACCCGCTCGATGATCGCGGCGATCGCCCGGTTGTCCTCGAGCACCCAGCCCATCTCGATGTCGACGAACGACCAGGCGTGACTGCGGTTGAAAAGCTCGTCGATCATGATCAGCGGCAGGCTCGCGGCGAGTATGGTGCCGCGCGTCGCGGAACGCACGCCGAGCAGGATGACCCGGCCCGAGCGGTAGCGCCGGCGCAGCGCCCGATAGAGGAATTTGATCCAGTTGAACGGCAGCAGGCGCCCGCCGAGATCGGCCGAGATCTCGGAAAGATTGGGCACGATCAGGGCGCAGCCGACGGTCTCGCCGCGATACTCGGCAAAGACGCCCCAGCCGTCGAGCAGCAGCGGACCGAGTTCCTTGACCGTGTGGCTCATCTCGGCCTCGGTGATCGGCACGAAGCCCCAGTTGCCGGCCCAGGCGTCGTTGTAGATCCGGCGAATGAGTTCGCCGTCCGCCGCCAGGTTCTTGCGGTCGAGCGCGCGCAGGGTGAGGTCGGTCGGCCGCCGGCGCTTGCGCAGCGCGCCGGCATGGTCGTGGTCGCGGTTCCGGCTGAGCGCCATGCGGTAGTTGACGAGCTTCTTGGCGACGCCGTAGCCGTGCGCCGCAAGATGGCCGGCGAGATAGGCCGGCGCCCAGTTCAGCATGGTCGAGGCCGGTGCCTCCTGGCCCTCGACGAGAAGCCCGCATTCGTCGTTGATCGTCGGCGAGAACGGCCCGCGCACGCGGCTCTGGCCCTCGGACCTCAGCCACGCCTCGGCGGCGGCGACAAGGGCGCCGACGACCGCCGGGTCGTCGACCGCGTCGAGGCAGCCGAACATGCCGTAGGGCTCGTCCTGATATTCGGCGACGAGGTCGTCGATCTGCGCCGAGATGCGGCCGACCGGCCGGCCGCCGCGAAAGGCCAGCCAGTACTCGGCCCGTCCGTGCGTGAAGAACGGCGCCTTCTTCCTGTCGAGCAGCCCGGCCTGTTCCATGTCGAGGCGCGGCGAGAAACCGGGCATGCCGGCATAGATCTCGCGCGGCAGGCGGATGAACTGCCGGAAATCGGCCTTCGTCTCGACCCGTCGGACCGCGATGTCGGACTGCGTCATGCCTTGGCTCCGGTCAGGTGATGGTGGCGGTCGCGCGGCGCTCACTCGTTGACGTAGACCTTCTGCGCCCTGAGGATGCGGTCGAGCACCGGCCGTGGCAACAGGCCGCTGAGCCCGCGCAGCCAGCCGAACGGCGCCGGCATCACCAGCTGCGGCTTGCCCCGCTCCAGGCTGTCGGCGATCCGCGCCGCCATCTTCTCGGCGGTGACGAGCAGGGGCTTCGGGCAGTCGAGCCGCCGGCTCATCGGCGTGTCGACGAAGCCGGGTGCCACATACATCACGTGCACGCCGCGCGGCGCCAGCGCGATCCGCTGGGCGTGGGCGAAGGTCTCCAGGCCCGCCTTGGTGCCCGAATAGCTCGGCGACATCGGCAGGGGAAAGAAGCCGGCGACGGAGCCGATGATGGCGATCCGGCCGCTGCCCCGGCGCGCCATGGCTTCGGCGACGAGTGTCGAAAGGGCGCTCGTCGCGACGTAGTTGGTCAGCCCGACGCGTATGGCGAGTTCCCGCGTTTCCAGTTCGCCCGGCGAGCGCGGCATGTCGCCGATGCCGGCCGACAGCACCGCGATGTCCGGTGCGCCGCCGGCCAGTTCCTCGGAGATCCGTGCCAGCGCCCGGTCGATATCGGCAAGGTCGGCCTGAACGATGGCGGGCTCGGCGCCGCGTTCGCGGCAGGCGTCGGCAACGCCGGCGAGCCGGTCGGCGTTGCGCCCGACGAGCAGGAGCCGGCGCTCCGGCCCGGCGTAGTGGCGCGCCACGGCGGCCCCGATGCCGCTCGATGCCCCGGTGATCAGCACTGTCGTCATGGTGTCGTCTCCATGTTTCCGCCGCACCGGGCATGCTCTAGAGCATCGGCGTGCCGATTGGAATGCGCGGGGACTGGCTGTTTCGGGTCGAAGCCCGGCGGGCCGGTGGCGGCCGCAAGGCGCGCCGTCGATCAGGCGGCCGGCCGGATGCCGCGCCGGTCGGCGACGGAGCGCAGCACCTTGACGGCGACCTCGCGCTCGACCTCGTAGCGCCGGCCTTCGACGATACCCCGGCCGCAGGCGACGCCGACGACCAGGATCGGCCGCGGGTCGGCGGCGAGCAGCCGGCTGGTCGCGCCGCCGACGGCGTGATCGATGGCCGCGTCTTCGAAGAACGCGCCGCGGACCTGGGTGACGTTGGCGACCGTCCGGTAGAACGCGGCGGCGAGCTCGGCGTCGGGCTTGCGGCCGTCGGTCCAGAACGCGTCGAGCGATCCCTGGAAGGTGAGGTCCGGAAGATCGTAGATCGCCCGGCCGGTGACCTTGACCGGGCAGTCGTGCAGGATCGCCGACATGCCGAGCGTGCTGTTGACGAGGACGACGCCTCGCGCCCGGTCGAGCAGCGAGGGCAGGTGGCCGCCGTCGACGACGACGATCCGGTCCGCGACGCCGTGCCGCCCGGCGATGGCCCGCATCTGCCGTTCGCGGTCGACGAGGCCGTTGTCGAGCGGGTGCACCTTGACGAGCAGGGTGGTGCCGGCCGGCGCGTGGGTCGCGAAGGAGGCGATGATCGTCTCGGCCGCGGCGGCGTTGCTGCCGAAATCCGAGTGGATGCGGAGCGAGGCGTCGCTGTCGAGCTGCAGCGGATAGAGATAGTAGGGCTTGCCGGACGCCCAAATGCGCGCGATCCGGCGCTTCGCCCGGCCGAAGGTCGCGGCGAGACGGACGACCCGCCTCGACCAGCCGCCGAGTTCGACGAGCGGATGCCAGAGCCGGTGGTAGACGTGGTTCGGATAGGCCGGCGACAGCAGCAGGCGCGCCGTCTGATAGGCGAAGTCCCAGCGCATGCGGAAGAGGAACGAGCCGCGGCTCGGCAGTTCGGTGAGGTCGGGCTCGACGCTGCCGATCCGCTCGATGGCGTGGCGCTCGCGCGGGATGCAGGAGCTGGCGTTGGTGCCGCCGCGCTCGAGCGAGATCCAGTGCGGACGGAGATAGCCTTCCTCGAAGATGTGGGTCGCGACGCCGAGCCGGTCGGCGATCGGGAAGGCCGCCTGGTGGTAGGCGCGCTGGTCGCCGAAGCAGACGATGTCGGTGACCGCCTCCCGCGTCATGATCCCGGCAAGGAAACGCAGCCAGTCGGCGAACGTGCCACGATAGTTGATGCCGCCGCCGCCCCACATCAGCAGGTCGCCGCCATTCAGATTGATGCGGAGCACCTTGGCGCCGCGTGCCTCGAGCTTTTTCGCGAGACGCCGGAAAAACGGCGTCGCGAGGGTCTGCAGGAACAGGAAGGTGCGCTCCGACGAATCGTCGAGGACAACCGGTGTTCCATTCTCGTCGGATTTCGTCACGACACGACCTGACCCGGTTCTGGATGCCTGGGTTGCTGCCCCGAACACTGGGCGCCAGCCGGCAATCACCTTTCTGGATACACGCGTGGATAGTCTAGTCAATGCAGTTTTGGTTAATGAATGGTTAACGCGGTCCGATCCCGAATACTGTTGCCGATCGGGAACACTCTGATACGCCTGCGAGTTTTGTCGTGACGCGGCGGCACCCCATGCGAGTCGGTCTGCCGCCGCCGCCGGGTTGTGCGGTTGTGGGGTCGTCGCCGTTGATTCGCGGTTGTATCGCGCCGCCGCCACCGCCGATTTCGCGGCCACAGGCTGCCATCGCCCCCGAAATGTGCCAGAAGACGAAGTGTCCATCGGCGGGACCGAAGGGCCGGCAGAGCGCGCCGGCGGCGAACTGGACGACGGATGATGCTGGAACCCTGGGCAACCTTTCTCCTCGGCACGATCCTCGCGGTCGTCGGGGTCGAGGTGGTCGAGCGCCTTCTCGCCCGGCCGCGCTCGCCGCTTGCCCTCCTCGCCGCGCGCCAGCGCACCATGCTGACCTTCTTTTTCTGGGCGGTGCTGGTGACCGGGGCGCCGATCCGGTCGGCCGGCCTCGCCGTCGCGGTGATCCTCGTCATGCACGTCGCCACGCGCATCAAGCAGGCGATGATCAGCGAGCCGCTGGTCTTTTCCGATTTCCGGCTGGCGCTGCAGACCTTCCGCTACCCGGCGATCACCATCGGCGTCCTGCCCTGGCCGCAGCGCATCGTCTCGGTGGTCGTGCTCGGCAGCATCCCGGTCGTCGGCGCGTTCGGGATCACCGCCGAAATCCTGCCGCGCATCCTCGCCGCCGGCCTCCTCCTCGCCCTTCGCCACGGCCCGTCCGGGCGGTGGATCGTCGCGACCCTCGCCGGTCGCCTGCGCCCGCTGATGCCGGCACCCGATCCGGTGGCCCATATCGGCCGGTACGGCGTCGCCGCGACCATCGGCGCCTATCGCGTCCTCTGGCAGAGCGCCCCCGAGCCGGATTTTTCCGGGCTCCCCAGGATCTTGCGGCCCGATGCGCCGAAGGTGGTGGTCCTCGTGCAGAGCGAGAGCTATTGCGATCCGGTCCGCCTCGGCATTTCCGGCGAGGCGCCGGCCGCGCTCACCGCGCTTGTGCCGCGGGCGCTCGCCCATGGCGACCTCGCCGTCAGCGGCGACGGCGCCTATACCATCCGCACCGAGATGGCGATGCTGACCGGTCTGTCCGACGAGGAACTCGGCTTCGACCGCTTCGATCCCTATCGCCGCGGCGAGCGCTTCGCCGGCGCCTCGCTCGCCCGTCGCCTTGCCGCCAAGGGCTATCGCACGCTGTTCCTCCACCCGTTCCATGCCGGCTTCTATCGGCGCGACGCGGTGATGCCGGCGCTCGGCTTCGAGCGCTTCCTCGACATCGACGATTTCGTCGGGGCACCGCATGTCGGCCCACACGTCTCCGACGCCGCCCTTGCCGAGCGCATCCTCGCCGAGATCGACGCGACCGCCGGGCCGGTCTTCGTCTATGCCGTCACGATGGAAAACCACGGCCCCTGGCATGACGGGCGCATCGTCCCGGGAGCCGGCGCGAGCGCCCAGTATCTCGCCCACCTCGCCAATGGCGATCGCACGCTCGGCGATCTCGCCGCCGGCCTCGCGGCGCGCGGGCAAAGCTGGCTCCTCGCCTTCTTCGGCGATCATCCGCCGATCCTGCCGGATCACAGCAGGCCCGCCGAGCAGACGACGCCCGCCGAGCAGACGACGCCCCATATCCTGCTGACCTCGAACGCCGCCGATCCGTCGCCGGCGCTGCGGCGAACCCCGGCCGAGCTTTCCCGGCTGATCGCCGGCCGCATCTTCGAGCCGGTCTCGAACGCCGGCTAGACGATCCGCCGGCCCGCTATCGCCGGACGCCGCCGCCGAACGGACGGACGGCGCGGCGGAGCGCATGGCGGGCGCGGGCGCGCAGCCGCCGCAATCCGGCAACGATCCGCTCGCCCCCGCCGGGGCCGCGCTCGCGCATTTCCAGCAGGCGTTCGACCACCACCTCGACGGGGCAGGGAAGGCCCGTCGCCGGATCGACGTAGCGCGGATAGAGGATGAGGCCGAGCGCGACGAGTTCGTCGAGGCTGAGTTTTCGCGCCCGCCTCGGGAAGTCGCAGAAATCCTCGGTGAGGCCCCAGCCGGCATAGAACGGCTGGCCGTGCACGCCGACGGGAAGGCCGCGCAGCAGCGCCTCGAAGCCGGAGAGCGAGGTCATCGTCTCGACCCGGTCGACGCCGGCAAGCAGCGCCGGCATGCCGATGTCGGTGACGACGCTGTCGGCAAGATCGGCGAGGCGTTCGGGATCGATCCGGCCGGTGCGATAGCCGGCCTCGACGTCCGGATGCGGCTTGTAGACGATGAAGGCGTCCGGCAGGCGGGCGCGCACCCGTTCGAGGAGGGCAAGATTGCTGCGCACGACGGGCGAGCCGAGGCGGATCGAGGCGTCGTCCTCGACCTGGCCGGGCACGAGCACGACGGGCTTCTCCGTATCGAAGAGCGCCGCGTCGAGGCGGGCATCGTTGTACTTGCTGAGCCGCGCCGCGACGATCCGCTCGCGCAGACGGGCGGCGCGGGCAATGAGCGCTTCATCGAAGACGGTGTCGCCGGCGAGCGCCTCGAAATCGCTCGGCCGCGAGCCGTCGTAATAGATGCCGAGGCGATCGATGACGAGCGAGGCCGGCTGGGTGAAGGCGGCGCCGAGCCCGACCGAGCGCAGGAAGCCGTCTTCCATCCGCGCGACCGCGACGCCGGCCGCCGCGGCCTTGTCGGCGAAACCCTCAGGCATGCGCGTCGCCCAGCCGACGACCGGCGCGCCGTCGCGCCGGGCAAGGGCAAGCGCCTCCCCGGCGCCCTCGGCAAAGGCCGGTGGGCCGTCGACGCCGTCGAGGAACGATGCCACCCGCGCCCGCTTCCAGGGCGATATGCCGAGGCAGACGGTGCGCCGGTTGGCGTGAAAGCGATCGCGCAGGAACGTCAGCTGCTCGATTGCCTCCTCGACCTCGATCGCCCGGCGGAAATAGGGGTCGAGATAGCGGCAATAGTCGATGAGCGCGGCGCCGGCGAGCGCCTCGATCGTCGGCCGTGCTTCGCGCCGTCCGGTCGGCTGGGCGCGATCGTCGGTGAGGCCCCAGCCGGAATAGAACGGCTGCCCGAAGCAGGTGACCGGCACGCCGGCGATGAGGCCCTCGAAGCCGAGCTGGCTCGACACCGTGTAGAGGCGCGCCGCGCGCTCGAGGAGCACCCAGGGGTTGACGGCGTCGCCGAGAAAGCGGACGTCGCCGCGCGCGAGATCGCCGGAGAAATAGCCGCGCTTCCTGCCCGAGACGACCTCCGGGTGGGTCTTGACGACGATGGTGCGGCCGGGGTTCTCGGCGATCGCCGCCGCGAGCATCGCGGAGAACGAGCCGGCATCGGCGCCGGCGCCGGCGATCGCCGCATCGCCATGGGTCTGGTCGACGACGAGCACGATGTCCGCGCCGAGAGGCAGGCCCAGTTCGGCCGCCGTCGGCATCGGCGCGTGATTGTATTTGGAAAGGCGCCGCGTCCGGATCTCGCCGACGAGGGCGGCGGCGCGCGGGTTCGGCGCCCTGGCCGCCGCGGCGATCAGCGCTTCGAGGTCGCTCGGCCGGCCGGCATCGTAATAGATGCCGCTGCGGTCGACGGCGTAGCCGATCGGCGCCGTGTCACGGCCCGGCCGCAGCGAGCGCAGGAAGCCGTCTTCGAGCGCGACGTAGCAAAGACCCCGACGCCGGGCGAGCGCCTGCGCCGCGCGGCTCGTCGCCTTGTCGCCCCAGCCGGCGACGAGGTCGACCGGCGGCTTGCAGCCCGGCAGGAGGCGCACCGGATCGGCATCGAGCAGCGTCGCGACGTCCGACCGTCGCCGCCAGAGGCCGGCGGTGGCGATCCCGACTCTCGGGCGCTCGGTCACGCTGGTCTCTGCCCTTTCTCGATGTTCGCAGCGATGAGATCGATCGTCCGGTCGATGTCCTCGAACCGGTGCTTGGCCGACAGGAAGAAGCGGATGCGCGGCGCGTTCTTCGGCACGCCGAGCTGCACGATCGGCGGCGCGTAGATGTCGCTGGCCTTCAGCATCGCGCCGGCGGCGAGCGTCTGTTCCGGGGTCTCGAAGAGGATCGGAATGACGCCGAAGCCGATCGAATCGCCGGTGCTGAGGCCGGCCGCGGCGGCACGCTCGAGGAAATGCCGGCCGACGGCATGCAGCCGCTCGACCCGCTCGGGCTCGCGCCGGATGATGCCGAGAGCGGTGTTCGCCGCCGCCGCGATGATCGGCGACAGGCCGACGCTGTACATGAAGCCCGGCAGCGTGAAGCGCAGCCATTCGATCACCGCCTCGTGCGCGGCGATGAAGCCGCCGCAGGAGACCATCGCCTTCGACAGCGTGCCGATGACGATGTCGACGCGCTTCGGGTCGGTGCCGTAATGCTCGCAGATGCCGCGCCCGGTCTTGCCGAGCACGCCGAAGGAATAGGCCTCGTCGATCAGCAGCCAGGCGCCGTAGCGCTCCTTGAGTTCGAGGATGCCCGGCAGGTCGGGGATGTCCCCGTCCATGCTGTAGATGCCCTCGATCGCGATCAGGCAGTTGCGGTGCTTGTCGCGATGTTCCTTCAGCAGTTCCTCGAGATGGCCGAGGTCGTTGTGGTTGAAGAACAGCTTCGGCGCCCGCGAGCTGCTCGCCCCGGTCAGGATGCTGGAATGGGAGTACTCGTCCATGATCAAGAGATCGTTCTGGCCGAGCAGATGGTTGAGCAGCGTGACGTTGGTCAGGTAGCCGCTGACGAGGGCCATCGAGAAGCCCTGGCCGAGGAAGTCGGCGACGTTGCGCTCGAAGATGCCGTGGAACGAACGCTCGCCGCCGACGAGCCGCGAGGCGAGCACGCCGGTGCCGTAGCGGTCGAGCGCCTCATGGGTGGCGGCCTGGATTTCCGGATGGCCGATGAGGCCGAGATAGTCGTAGTGGGCGAAGTTCACATAGCGATGGCCGGCCGCCGCCGCGCGTTCCTCGGCCCGGTCGATCACCTCGAAATAGGGGTGCTCGATGCCGATCTTGGCACGTCCGGCCATGTTCATGCGGCGAACCGCGAGCACGTCCAACGGATAGAATTTCTTCATCGCACCAAGCCGAATCAGTCACGACCGGACGACCCGCCGGTCGCCGAACCTCATGGGTGTGGCAAAGGCCCGCTTCTTGGTCTTTCGCCCCGGCTTTGCCCCCGTCGACGACTGCCGGATATCGCGACCCCGCCCGCCGGGTCCGGCAGGCGGCTCAAGAATACTGCCTTCGAAAGGATGGTCAATGAAGCGGGGCGCCGCCGTCCCGCCGGATCAGACGTGCTGGCCGCCGTTGATGTGGATTTCCGAGCCGGTGACGTAGGAACTCGCGTCGGTGCACAGGAAATAGATCGTCTCGGCGACCTCGTCGGTGGTGCCGAGCCGGCGCAGCGGGATTTCCTCGACGATCTTCTCGGTGCCCGGCGACAGGATCGAGGTGTCGATCTCGCCCGGCGCGATGGCGTTGACGCGGATGCCGTGCGGGCCGAAGTCGGCGGCCATTTCGCGGGTCAGCGAGGCGAGCGCCGCCTTCGAGGTGGCATAGGCCGTGCCGGCGAAGGGATGGACGCGCATGCCGGCGATCGAGGTGACGTTGACGACCGAGCCGCCGGCCGCCTTCAGTTCCCTGAAGAGGCCGCGCGCCAGCATGATCGGCGCGAAGAAATTGACCTGAAAGACGGTGCGCCAGACATACATCGGCGTGGTCAGCGAATCGAGCCGCTGGCCCTGGTCGTCCTTCGGGCTGATGCCGGCATTGTTGACGAGGGCCTGCAGCTTGCCGCCCTGCGGGCCGAGGCGATTGCGGATCTCGGCGACCGCGACGCCGAGATTGTCGGGATCGGAAAGGTCGACCTGGATATGGTCTTCCGGGCCCATCGGCCAGGGGCAGCGGTCCGAGAACGGATGACGCGAACAGGTGATGACCCGCCAGCCGGCCTTGGAAAACCGCTTGACGGTCGCGTGTCCGATGCCGCGGCTCGCGCCTGTGAGGACCAGTGCCGGTCTAGAGTCTGACATTTGGCTCCACCTTTCCAACGGCTCCATTATGGCGCCGCGTGCTTGCCGGTCCATGCGGAATCTTTTGCACTGCGCTCAAAGATTCGCCGATTGTGCAATGCGTCAATACCACAGGCCGAGAGACCTGACACGGACCCGCGGGCGGCGCACCGCCGGGACGATGCTCTTGCCGACGACGACCGGCCGGTCCTCGAGACGTCCGGGTTCGCCGCCGGCCTTCAGCGCCATCAGGCGTGCGACTCGCTCCTCGGTCGCCGGATGGGTCCGCAGCAGCGAGGGATCGGGAATGCGCCCGCCGGGCAGCACCAGGCCCTCCCACAGGCGCCGCTGCGCCTGCTCGAGCTTGACGAGGGCCGAGGCGAGGCCCTCCGGGTCGTCGGTGAGGGTGACGGCCGAGCGGTCGGCCTCGTATTCCCGCGTCCGCGACAGCGCCAGCTGCAACAGGCCGCCGATCGTCGGCGAGGCGACGAGCAGGCCGACGCCGAGCCAGGGCACCGTCGCCGCGCCCGAGAACACGGCGGGCAGGTTGATGACGAGCGTGAAGATGCCGAGTGTCGACATCACGCTGGTCATCCGGCTCACCATGTCGGCGAGCGCCATCACCTTCACGTCCTCGTTGGCGATGTGGCTGACCTCGTGGGCGAAGACGCCGGCGAGCTCGCGCAGGGTGAGGCCGCGCAGCAGCCCGTCGGTGACGACGATCGCCGCATCCTCCGGCCGGCCGACCGAGAAGGCGTTCATCATCCGGCTGTGGACGAGCCAGAGCTGCGGCGGCGCCATCAGCCCGGCCCGGTCGGCGAGCGCGGCGACGAGCTGCACGCCCTCGTGGAAATCGTCCTCGGCGATCGGCCGGGCCCGGTAGAGCCGCAACACCATGCTCGGCGAGAGATGGGTGGTCAGATAGATCGAGATGCCGCCGGCGACGAGCGCCGAGACGAGGCCGGGAAGGCCGGCGAAGACCGCCGCGGTGACGCCGAGAAGCGCAAGGCTGCCGCCGGCCAGCAGCCAGGTCTGCAGGCGGTTCTGCGCCTTGTGGAGGCGCATGATGGCGGCGGCATTCATCGACATGAAGGAGATATGGGACGGAACCCCGCAAAGCGCCAGCAAAAGGCGTTCGGCCGGCAGCGCCGCGATACCGGGATGATCTGCCAAAGCGTCGCAGTCATCCGGAAGAACCGCGTCCGATCAGGATGATAGCGGGGCTGCAGCGGGTGCCCGCTTCCCACATGAACGATTTGTAAGTTGGCTTTTGGTGTCTCCTGGCGCGTCCTGAACGGGCAAGTGCGCCCGGAACCTCCCGCCGGGCGCGGACAGTCGAGGCAAGCCAATGTTCAAGACCCTGATCGCCAAATACGCAACGACCCTGACGACCACGCTCTTCGCGGTGTCGGCCGTCTCCGGCGTGTTCCTCTTCTTCCACACCGCCCAGGACATCTTCAAGGAGATGCACGAGTGGCTGAGCATGGTGCTGCTCGTGCCGGTCGCTTTCCATCTCTACAAGAACTGGCGCTCGTTCCTGATGTACTTCAGGAACAAGAGCTTCACCGTGCCGATCGCCGCCTCGCTCGTCGCCGCGATCGCCTTCGGCTATGCGACCGCGGGCGGTGGCGGCAGCCCCGTCGGCAAGCTCTTCGGGGCGATGGAAAAGGCCTCGATCGCCGAACTCGCGCCGGTCTTCGACAAGACGCCGGACGAGGTCGTCGCCCATCTGAAGAGCAACGGCTTCGAGGTCGCTTCGGCCGACGAGACGCCGGCCGCGATCGCCGGCAAGGCCGGAACCCAGCCCGGCCGGCTGATCATGCTCTTGACCTCGATGCCCTGATCGGCGGTCCGGAACGACCCGCGGCGGCGACAGCATTTGTTGCCGCCGCGGCCGTTTTCGGGGGACGAAATCGACCCCGTTGCCGGATCATCGTCTCTCTCGTGTACACTCCCGCCGGATCCGAGGTGAGGAACGGGGGAACGAGATGGCCGACGACAAGCAGCTGGCGGCGGCGCGGCGGATGATCGCCGCCCTGCGCGAGGTGATCGACCTGCCGTTCTGCCTGCGCCTCTGGGATGGCTCGATCGAGCCGCTCGGGCAAAACGTGACCGAAGGGCTTGCCGTCGTCGTCAGGCATCCCGGCGTCGTCACCTCGATCCTGCGCCGGCCCGGGCTGGAGCGGATCCTGCGCCACTATGCCAGCGGCATGATCGACTTCGAGGGCGGCACGCTGATCGACTTCGGCCGGCCTCTCGTCTTCCTGCGCAGCCGCTCGGCGCTGAAGCGCATCCCGAAGAAGGCGATCTTCGACTTCGCCCGCGCCTTCTTCTTTGCCGAGCCCCTGCCGGCCGGCGCGAGCCGCGTCTATGCCGGCGACGAGACCGGCGCGCCGAAAGGGCGCTCCAAGGACGACGACCGCCGCTTCATCGAGTTCCACTACGACCTCTCGAACACGTTCTACGAACTCTTCCTCGACGAGCGCATGGTCTATACCTGCGGCTACTTCACCGACTGGCAGAACGGCATCGACGCCGCCCAGCACGACAAGCTGGAGATGATCTGCCGCAAGCTGCGCCTGAAGGAAGGCGAGCGTTTCCTCGATATCGGCTGCGGCTGGGGGGCGCTCGTCTGCCATGCCGCCGAGCACTACGGCGTCGAGGCGAAGGGCGTGACGCTGTCGACCGAGCAATACGAATATGCGCGCGCCAAGGTGAAGCGCATGGGGCTCGAGGACCGCGTCACCATCGAGCTGAAGGACTACACCCACCTCGACGAGACCTTCGACAAGATCTCCTCGATCGGCATGATGGAAGCGATCGGCATCGCCAACACCGACGTCTATTTCGGCACGGTGCGCCGGCTGCTCGCCGACAAGGGCCTCTTTCTCAACCACGCCATCTCGCGCAAGGCCAAGAAGCGCCAGACCCGCTTCTCCAGCCGGCCGGAGCAGCGCATGCTGCAGAAATACATCTTCCCCGGCGGCGAGCTCGACGATCTCGGCCACACCATAGAGGCGGCGGAGCGCCACGGCTTCGAGGTGATGGACGTCGAGGGCTGGCGCGAGCACTACCAGCGCACCACCGAACTCTGGTGCCGCCGGCTGACGGCGAACCGCGAGGCGGCGATCGCCGAGGTCGGCGAGGAGGCCTATCGCATCTGGGTCGCCTATCTCGGCGGCGTGTCGCTCGCCTTCATGCGCGGCTCGGCCCGGCTCTACCAGACGCTCGTCTCGAAGAACCCGAAGGGCCCGACGCAGCTTCCGCCGACCCGCGCCGATCTCTACCGGTGAAATCTCGCACCGAGGCGCGCGACACGGCGGCCGTCATGCCCAAGAAGAGCGGACGCTCCCGCCGTCATTCCCGCGAAAGCGAGAATTCATGTGATATTTCAAGGTGTTGAGTAGCAGAGGCGGGGCCCGGAAAGGCGGCGGCCTTCCGTGGATCCCCGGGTCCCGGCCTTGCCTCGCCCGAGGATGACGACCGAAGCGTCACGCGCTGACGATCAGACCTGCCCATTCTTCGATGGCCATCGGGTTTGTCCGAAAACCGGTTCCCACTTTTCGGCCCGATGGCCTACGCACTGCCGATCAATATGCCGGCAAGGAACACCAGCGCCCCGCCGATGACGATCTGGAAGGCGGCGGCGAGGAACGGCGTGTCCATGTATTTCCAGCGGATCCAGGCGATCGCCCAGAGCTCGATGAGCACGATGACGACGGCGACCGAGGTCGCGACCATGAAATCGGGGATGAGGTAGGGGAGGGCGTGGCCGAGGCCGCCGACGGTCGTCATGATTCCGGAAGCAAAGCCGCGGATCCACGGCGAGCCGCGCCCGGTGAGCGAGCCGTCGTCGGAAAGCGCCTCGGCGAAACCCATCGAGATGCCGGCACCGATCGAGGCGGCGACGCCGACGAGGAAGGTCTCCCAGGTGTTGTGCGTCGCGAACGCCGCGGCAAAGAGCGGCGCGAGCGTCGAGACCGAGCCGTCCATCAGGCCGGCAAGGCCCGGCTGCACGATCTGCAGGAGGAAGCGGCGGTGCGTCGCCTCGTCCTCGCTCTCGCGCGCCGTGTCGGTGAGGTGTTCGCCCTCCAGCTCCTCGGCCCGGTGCTCGTGGCTGCGCTCGGCCTCGACGAGGTCGCCGAGGAGCTTGCGCACGTCGGTGTCGCGCGAGCGCTCGGCCGCCTTCAGGTAGAACTGCTGCGCCTCGATCTCCATGTCGGCGGCGTGGCGGCGCATCGCCTCGACGCCGCGCGCCCGGACCACCCACCAGGGCTTGCGCCGCATGAAGCCGGCGACGTCCTCGCGCTTGATCGGCGGCAGATGGGCGCCGAATTTCTCGGTGAACTTGTCGAGCAGCCAGCGCCGGTGCTCGTTCTCCTCGGCCGCCATGTCGTCGAACATCTTGGCCGTCGCCGGGAGCTCGGTGCGCACCGCATCGGCGAACTGGGCATAGATGCGCCCGTCCTCCTCCTCGGCCGAAACGGCGAGGGCGAGGATCTCCGCCTCCGAGAGGTCGGAGAAGCGACGCTTGGTGCCGAAATCGATCATGCCTGCTGAAACCCCCGGGCCGGTTCGGAACCGCCGAAAGCTTCAGGATCGGGGCGGGGATGTCAAGGGAGGGGGCGGGAACGGGGCGGATTTGCTTGAACTGGGCGGGCCGAGGACGTGGTTCATGGAGGCGCTGGCGCATCCTACGGCGCTGAAGGCGGTCGCGGCGTCACGCGTGGCAACTGGTGTGTAACGCCGCCCCAATGGCAACAGGCATGACCATGATAGCAATCACACCTCAAGTGCGATCGAAGATACAGGCAGCCAGTTCCACGACGGGAGCCATATCGCTGGTCATGTATTTCGATAGTGCAATTTTGAACGTGTCAGGGTCTATGCTGCTCTTTATGCCGCAGAAATTCTTCATGTGATTTGTTTTGTCTTTAAGGTCTTGATTGTAGATATCGGTTACGTGTTTTCGGTAGTTGCTCTCTGAAAACTCGAGCCCTTCGCCTGCGCAATACGCTTTAAGGACCTCCGCGTCGTATAGATAGTTCTCAATTTCCCATCTCTTTAAGACTCTGTGGTTTTCCGGGTTTGTTCTAAGGTAAGTTTGACGATCGGCTTCATTTGTATCCTTTCCGGAGGCCATGTCCCGATCTTTCAGGACAAGTATGTCTACCGTTGGAAACACCTTCCCAAGAATAGCGATTGCGATAGTGCTGCGCTGGTCGAGTTCGGTATTGCCGCCGCTGGAGACGAAGAATGCGTCAGGGTGGGTTGCAGCAAATATATTGTTCAGAACGCGGGCGTCCAAGCCTTGTTCCTCTCCGTCTTGTGTGGATTCTGCGCGGCCTTCACAGTAAATCAGGGTCTTGGGGCTTACGAGACTCGCGAGGTCGTCCAAGGCAATGGCGAACAGCTCGCGCCACGTTCCTGGAGTTACTTTGATAGGTTGAAGTGTATATGGTTCTGAAGCGAGTGTGTATTCGGGGCGGAAATGAATGATTTGGCACTGATCATTCATCTCGGTCTGTAGCGCCCTGAGAAACCCGATGCTATGGGGCGTGAGCCATATCTGGCAATTTTCGCCCACAAATTTGTTGATTTCAACGAGAAGATTGCGCTGAATTGAAGTGTTTATGTGCAATTCCGGCTCGTCTATTAGGAAAACGGTATCATCGTAATCTTCCTTTCGCAAATATAAATCAAGAAGAATGTCGATAACTTCCTTTTCTCCAGAAGAAAGTACGTTGAACTCAAACTCGGTTGGGTGGTTCGGCTTTTTGAAGTAGAGAGTACCACGTGAAGATTCAACATTTCCAATGCTCGAAATTTCTATGTCGAGACAATTTTGTATGCTGGAATTCAGCTCGCCTATGATTTTTGCCTTGGCTTCACTTGGTTTTTTGTCTTCCGTTTCCAGGTATCGATTGTAGAGGGCGTAGAGGCGGCGATAGTTGTCCTCCATCTTGTCGTCGATGCTCGATGCATCACCGGCGCCATAGTCATTAAGCCGGATATCAGTGGTAGAGCGGGTCTCCTTGATTTTCAGATGGCTGTTGTAACGGTAAGGGCTTCGGAAAGAAAAGATCGTCCCCTCCTTACCGTTCTCCTGGCGCCGTGCCCGCAGTTCTGCATAATTTCCATCGGTGAACTCAATTTCGATATTTTGGTGGCTGAATGCAGGCGCACTATTCAGCGAGTGGTAGGTGTAATCGCGGGTTCCACCTTTGCCGAAGCGCCCGTGGGCGTGAACGTGATAGAGGAGTCCATCGAGGACGCTGCTCTTGCCGCATCCGTTCGGACCGACGAGGGCGACCATACGCGCTGGATTGTCGCCGAGGTCGATCGTGAGATCGTGGAATCTCTTGTAGCCGTTCTTGAGCCGCACCCTTTTGAGACGCATCCTGCTTCCCCCCCTCGAATATCTCGCAACTCCGACCGTTGGGTGATGGAACGCGTCCCTTATGGGTGTGGCTTCAGGTCCATCCGTCCGTGGCATAGCTCCGGAGAGTTCATCGCGTATAGATAGTAACTGCGAGAAAATGCACTGCAAATGATGTTTTGCAAATATTGAAATCATGGCACGCCAACCGCAAATCTCGGCTTGCCACCACCGCAAAACCTTCCGGGCGAGAGCCATGTCCGGATGACGGCCCCCCGTCACCCCTCCTGCTCGCCCTCGTGGAGCTGCGCGTCGACGGTTGCGAGGGCGCACATGTTGGCGAGGCCGCGGGCCGTCGTCGACGAGGTGACGAGATGGGCCGGCTGGGCGACGCCCATGAGGATGGGGCCGACCGGCGTGCCCTTGCTCAAGACCTTCAGGAGGTTAAAGGCGTTGTTGGCGGCGTCGAGCGAGGGGAAGACGAGCAGGTTCGCTTCGCCCTTGAGGATCGAATTGGGGAAGATGCGCTCGCGCAGCGTCGCGTTGAGCGCCACGTCGGCATTCATCTCGCCGTCGACCATCAGGTCCGGCGCGATCTCGTGGATGATCTGCGTCGCCTCGACCATTTTCGAGGTGTGCGGCGTGCCGGCGCTGCCGAATGTCGAGTAGGAGAGGAGCGCGACGCGCGGCGGGATGCCGAACCGGCGAACGACCTCGGTGGCGTTGAGCGTCATGCTGACCACCTGGTCGACGGTCGGATTCTCGTTCACGTGGGTGTCGCAGAAGAAGTAGGTGCCGGTCGGCAGGATGAGGCCGGTCAGCGCCGCGACATTGGTGACGCCCTCCTTCTTGCCGAGAATGTCGAGGATGGTCCTGAGGTGCTGCGGATGCGGGCCGACGGTCCCGGCGATGAGCGCGTCGGCCTCGCCGCGCCGGACCATCAGCGCGGCGATCGCCGTCGTATCGGCGCGCACCTTGGCCTTGGCCGCGTCCATGGTGACGCCGCGCCGGGCCATGATGTCGTGGTAGAGCTCGGAGTAGTCGCCGTAGCGCGGATCGTCTTCCGGGTCGGTGAGCTCGAAGTCGCGCCCGGCGGCGAGGCGGAGCCCGAGCTTCTCGATGCGGGCGGCGATGACGCGCGCCCGCCCGATGAGGATCGGCAGGGCGATGCCCTCGTCGAGGGCCGTCTGCACGGCCCTGAGCACGCGCGGGTTCTCCCCTTCGGCAAAGACGATGCGCTTGGGGTCGCGGCGCGCGAGGGTGAAGAGCGGCTTCATCAGCATGCCGGTGCGGAAGACGAAACGCTCGAGCTTCTCGCGATAGGCCTCGAGGTCGTCCATCGGCCGCGTCGCCACCCCGCTTTCCATCGCCGCCTTGGCGACGGCCGGCGCAACGGCGACGAGGAGGCGCGGATCGAACGGCTTCGGGATCAGGTAGTCGGGCCCGAAGGTGAGGTCCTCGCCGGTATAGGCCTGCGCCACGACTTCCGAGGATTCGGCCAGGGCGAGGTCGGAGATGGCGTCGACGCAGGCGAGCTTCATCGCCTCGTTGATGGTGGTCGCGCCGACGTCGAGGGCGCCGCGGAAGATGAACGGGAAGCAGAGGACGTTGTTGACCTGGTTCGGGAAGTCCGACCGGCCGGTGGCGACCACCGCGTCGGGTCGCGCCGCGCGGGCGACGTCCGGCATGATCTCCGGCACCGGGTTGGCAAGGGCGAGGATCAGCGGCCGCGCCGCCATGCGGCGGACCATCTCGGCCGTCAGGATGCCCGGCGCCGACAGGCCGACGAAGACATCCGCCCCGTCGATGACGTCGCCGAGCCGGCGGCCCTCGGTCTTTACCGCGAAGGTCGCCTTCTGCTCGGTCATGTCCTCGGTCCGGCCGGCAAAGACGACGCCGATGTGATCGACGAGGACGATGTTCTCGCGCTTGACCCCCATGTTGACGAAGAGTTCGAGGCAGGCGATGCCGGCCGCGCCGCCGCCCGTCGAGACGATCTTGACCTCGCCGATGTCCTTGCCGACGACGCGGAGGCCGTTGCGCAGGGCCGCGCCGGCAACGATGGCGGTGCCGTGCTGGTCGTCGTGAAAGACCGGAATGCCCATGCGCTCGCGCAGGTTCTTCTCGACGAAGAAGCACTCCGGCGACTTGATGTCCTCGAGGTTGATGGCGCCGAAGGTCGGCTCCAATGCGGCGACGATATCGGCGAGGCGCGCCGGGTCGCGCTCGTTGACCTCGATGTCGAAGACGTCGATGTCGGCGAACTTCTTGAAGAGCACGGCCTTGCCCTCCATCACCGGCTTGGCCGCCAGCGGCCCGATGTCGCCGAGCCCGAGGACGGCGGTGCCGTTGGTGATGACGGCGACGAGATTGGAGCGCGCCGTACTGGCCGCGACCTCGGTCGGATCGGCGACGATCGCCCGGCACACGGCGGCAACGCCCGGCGAATAGGCGAGCGCCAGGTCGCGCTGGCTGTCGAGCGGCTTGGACGGTACGACGGTCAGTTTTCCCGGCTTGCTGTCGCGGTGATATTTCAGCGCCTGAAGGTCGAAATCGTCCATGGAAGGCTCTCGCAGAATCGGTTCGGCATCGGGCGACGCCGGCAGGACAGCATAGCCCATCCCCCGTGCCATAGGGATGCGGTCAATCCGGGTCCGCCGCATCGCTTGTCGCTACAAGGAGCACCGGGTGCGTCGGCGCGCCAACGCCCGGCGACGGCCTCCGGGCCGTCGGTCGACACGGTCGGCGAACGGCGCTGTTGTTCCCGGCGAACGCCGCGTGCCCCGATCTCCTCCTCCCTTTTCCCTTTGCCGTCGAGGCCGGGAACCCGCCCACTGCCCGGCTGCCCCGCGATCGGCTAAGCTCGGCCGTCGTTCCGGCCGCGCAAAGGAAGAGGCCCCATGCATCGCGCAACGATCCTCTCGGCTCTCGCTCTTGCTGCGGTGCTCGGCGTCGGCTCCGCCGCCGCCGCGGAAATCTCGAGCGTCTATGAGCGTTTCTCGGTCGAGGACTGCCGGGTGACGGAAGAGACCGACCGCGAGCAGCTGCGCCTCTGCGACATGAAGAACGGGCCGGACCTCACCTTCATCTTCCACGAGCACGGCGTCGCCGTGATGGTCGAGCCGGCCGGGTCGCAAGGCCGCTACGGCAACGACGATCCGAACTACGACTACGGCCGCACCGGCCATTTCGGCGACATCTACGGCGACGAAAACGGCCTCGTCACCCTCGAATGGCGGGTCGAGAAGGTGGCCGGCAATTGGCGGCCCTTCGCCGCGATCTACCGCACGACCTATACCCGCTATGACGCCGACGGCGAGCCGCGCAACCTGCAGCGCCTCGACGTCCTGGCGTTCGGCACCGGTTATGCCTGTCAGATCGGTACCGTGGAGAACGGGCCCGGCCAGAACGAGAAGGCGCGCGCCATCGCCGATGCGCTGCGCGGCACCAACCCCTGTCCGGCGGTGAAACGGTAAGGTGTCTCCGTGCGGGGCGGAGCCGCTTCGCCGCCGTGCCAGAATGAGGAATGCTCGTCGAATGACCGCGTCCGGAACGCCGCATGCCATATCCGACCGCGACCGGCAGGTACGTCGCGTCATCCTCCTGGAAGGCGCGGCCAACCTCCTCGTCCTCATCGGCAAGCTCGTCGTCGGCCTTGCGACCGGCTCGCTGGCGGTGCTCGGCGATGCGGTCCACTCGCTCACCGATCTTGCCGACAATGTCATCGCCTGGTTCGTCATCCGCCTGTCGAACCAGCCGCCGGACCGCGAACACCCCTACGGCCATCGCAAGTTCGAGATGATGGCGGTGTTCGGGCTGGCGACGCTGCTCGCCGTGCTGGCGGTCGAGCTGGCGCTGCAGGCGATCCGCCGCGAGGCGCCGGAGATCAGCGACGAGCCCTGGGCGATCGCCGTGATGGTCGTCGTCCTCGTCGTCAACGTCGCGGTCGCCACCTGGCAGCGCGGCTGGGCGATCCGGCTCAAGTCCGACATCCTCCTTGCCGATGCCAGCCACACCCTTGCCGACGTGCTGGTGACGACGGTCGTCATCCTCGGCTGGCAGTTCTCGACGCGCGGCTATCCCTGGCTCGACACCGCCTGCGCCCTCGGTGTCGCGGCGGTCGTCATGTATCTCGCCTTCGGCCTCTTTCGCCGGGCGCTGCCGGCTCTTGCCGATCGCTACGCCATCGATCCGGAGGTGCTGGTGCGGGCCGCGCGGTCGGTGCCGGGGGTGCGCTCGGTCGGCAACGTGCGCTCGCGCTGGCTCGGCAGCCGGCCGGCGATCGACATGGTCGTCTCGGTCGATCCGCTGCTCAGCACCCTCGAGGCCCATGCCATCGCCGACCGCATCGAAGCGCTCTTGCGCGAGCGGTTCCGGGCCGACGACATCTCGATCCACATCGAGCCGGACGAGCCGCCCGCCGGGCCGGCCGACGGCGGTTGAGTGCCCAAAATTCCCCCTCCCTCGGGCGCGCAATTCGTCTAAAGTCCGTGCCGAAGTCTCAGTCGCCTCATCGAGGAGCAAACAAGAAATGACCAAGAAGAACACCATCAATCGCCGCCAGGCGCTCAGCCTCACCGGCGCCGGCGTTGCCGGCGTGCTCGCCGCCCCGGCGATTGTCCATGCCGACACGCCGATGACCTGGAAGATGGCGACCTCCTGGCCGAAGGGCGCCCCCGGCGTCGGCGTCAACGCCCAGCGCGTCGCCGACATGATCACCGCGATGTCCGGCGGCCGCCTCACCGTGCAGCTCTATGGCGCCGGCGAGCTGGTGCCGCCCTTCGAGGTGTTCGACGCGGTTTCGTCCGGCACCGCCGAGATGAGCCACGCCACGCCCTATTACTGGCAGGGCAAGGACAAGGCCTTCCACTTCTTCACCGGCGTTCCCTTCGGCCTCACCGCCGACGAGCATGCCGGCTGGATCTATTTCGGCGGCGGCCAGGAACTCTGGGAAAAGGCCTACGAGCCGTTCGGCGTCGTGCCGTTTTATGCCGGCTCGTCGGGTCCGCAGGCCGGCGGCTGGTTCCGCAAGGAGATCAATTCGGTCGAGGACCTGAAGGGCCTGAAGATGCGCATCGCCGGCCTCGGCGGCGAAGTGCTGCGCCGGCTCGGCGTCAACGTCGTGTTGCTGCCGCCGGGCGAAGTGTTCCAGGCGATGCAGTCCGGCACCATCGACGCGGCCGAATGGAT
>JAKPQE010000096.1 GCA_029572955.1 Pseudomonadota bacterium | reverse complement strand
GCCGTAGCGTTCGGGCAGGTCGCGCCAGGGCGAACCGGTCCTCAGAATGTAGAAGATGCCGTTCAGAACCCGACGATCATCCGTACGAGGAACCCCGCGCGGCTTGTTCGGCAATAGCGGCGCGATGAGCTCCCATTCCCTCTCCGAGAGGTCGAAGCGAGCCATGATCTCCTCCTGTCAGGAGGTTGAATCACACTTCGCCACCGCCGTGAATCCCTTTTATGAGTACAGAACCTAGCCGACCCGCCCGCCCCGATGATGCGCCGGCCGGACGACGGCGACGGCCAGCAGGAGCGCGACGAGCGCCGTTGCCGCCATGGCGCCGAAGGCCGCCGCGCCGGCCGCCTTGTAGAGCTGGCCGGAGGCGTAGGTCGCGAGCGCCATGCAGGCGCCCATAGCCGTGAAATTGAGGCTCTGGGCACTGCCCGAATAGCGCTCGGGGACGCTGCGCGCGATGAAATGGACGATGCCGAGATGGGCGGCGCCGAAGGTCAGGCCGTGCAGGAGCTGCAGAATGGCGGTGACGGCGAGCGGCGGCTCGAGCGGCATCAGCGACCAGCGCAGCACCGCCGCCCCGGCGCCGACGGCCATCAGTCTGACCGGCGAGATCCGGGCGAGCACCCTGCCCGAGACGGCAAAGAGCGTGATCTCGGCGATCACGCCGAGGGCCCAGAGGACGCCGATGGAAAGGCCGGAAAAGCCGCGCGCCTGCCAGTAGATGCTGCCGAAGGTGTACATCATGGCGTGGCTCGCCTGGGTCAGCGCGCTCGCACCGAGCATGGCGAGGAAGGCCGGGTTGGCGAGCACCGCCCGGGCGCCCGGCGCGGCGATTTCGGCAACGCCGGTCGTGCCGACCGGATCGGCGGACGGCACGCGCGGCAGGCCGTGGGCGCTCATCGCGGCAAAAGCGACCGTGCCGAGGATCAACCAGTAGACGATGCCGGTCGGCCAGAGGTCGAGGGCCGCGCCGGCGGCGAAATTGGCGATGATGAAGGTCGCCGAGCCCCAGAGGCGCATGCGGCCGTAGTCGGCCTTGTAGCGGCGCACGCCGACGAGGGCGAGCGCCTCGGTCAGCGGCATCACCGAGGACCAGAAGACCGCCGTGAAGGCAACGGCGAGGAGCGTCGCGACGAAGCCGGAGACGGCGCCGAGAATCGAGAAGCCGAGAAGCGCCAGCCAGCAATAGAGCACCAGCATGCCCTTGCGGCTCGCCTGGCGATCGGCGATCGCGCCGGAAATCGGCGTGAAGAGGATCCGCACGACGAGCGGCGCGGCGAGCACCGCCCCGATCTCGCTCTCCGAGAGGCCGCGCGACGACAGCCAGACGGGAAAGAACGGCAGGTAGACGCCGATCGACAGAAACAGCGCGCCGTAGAAAAACGACAGGCGCCGGGCGAAGCCGGCCGTTGCGAACGACGCCATCGGGAAATCCGTCACCATTGACCGCAGACAGTCGGAAAGGCGGCGAACCATGACATTTTTCACCGCTGTCATTAAGCTAATTTTGAAGGAATCAGGTCTAATGAAGCATAAGTAGTTGCAAGTACGACCATTTTGGGATGGTCGGTATAATTGACGGGCGGCAGCTTATGAACGAAACGGGTTCTTCCCTCACCCCCCTTCGCCGCGAGGACTACGAAGCGATCGAAGCGGCCGTGATGGAAACGGCGCGTGGTCGCTGGTTCCTTGCCGAGTATGCGCGCCGGCATCGGACAGCCGATACCACCGTGGTCCTCGAGGCGATCGGCAAGCTGGAAAAGATCGTCAAGCGCGAGCGGGCGGTGCCCGACGTCGACCGGATCCGGCTCGACCTTTCCGACATGGCCCATGCGATCCACCGGACCAAGGAAGAGATCGCGCAGATCCGCCATCACGCCGACGACAACGGCAAGTTCGCGCGCGCCACCGACGAGCTCGACGCCATCGTCAATCAGACCGAGAATGCGACCTCCGACATCCTGACCGCCGCCGAGCAGATCCAGGAGCTCGCCTGGACGCTGCGCGAAGCCGGCGCCGACACCGACGGCTGCGACAAGCTCGATGCGCTCGCGACCGAGATCTATACCGCCTGCTCGTTCCAGGACCTCACCGGCCAGCGCACCCAGAAGGTCGTGCATGTCCTGAAGTACCTCGAAGGCCGCATCGGCGCGATGACCGAGATCTGGGGCATCGACGAGCTGCCGCAGGTCAAGAACCCCAATATCCGGCCGGGCGATACCCGCGCCGACGCGCATCTCCTGAACGGCCCGCAACTCGAGGGCGAAGGCACCCATCAGACCGACATCGACGCCCTGATGGCGCATGAAGGCGACCTTGCCGATTTCGTCACCTTCGATCGGGTCGACACCGGCGCCGGACACGGCAGCGACATCGAGTTCGAGGAGGACGGCGCCGTCGACTTCGGCGAGGCCGAAGCCCTCGCCGTCAACGAGGCGGAAGCCGAGTTCGCCGAAGAGATGGCCGAGGCGGAAGAGGCCGCGGCAGCCGAAGACGTCGTCGAGGTCGAAGAGATCGCCGAGGCGGAAGACGTCGTGGTCATGGACCTCGACGCGCCGGTGACGATGGAAGAGATCGACCGGCACAATCCCGCCGCCCGGGACTTCGAGTCCGACATCGGCTTTGCCGATGAGGACGACATCGTCGCGAGCGAAACCGTCGACATCGACGACGCGGCGCCGACGAGCGAGGCAGACGCCGAGGGAGAGTCCGACGTCGTCGTCGTCGAGGAGCAGCTCGATGCCGAATGGGCCGCGACCGAGAGCGCGCCGGCCACCGGCAAGGCGAAGGCCGCGAGCGCCGACGACCCGACCGCCGGCTTCACGCCTTCGGAAAAGACGGCGCTGTTCGTCTGAGGCAGTGATACCGAACACCGAAGGGCGCCGGCGGATGCCGATCCACCGGCGCCCTTCGCGTTTTAACGAGCCCTGCCCGGTCGCTCAGCGGTCGCGGGCGACGAGCAGCGCGGCGCCGGAGATCTTCGACCAGCGGCCGAGGCGGGTCCTTGCCGCCGCGTAGGATTCCCAGAGGCGGGCATTCTCCGCGCTCTTTGCCGCGAAATCGGCAAAGACCCCGGCGGCGGCGTCCCGGGCCGCCGCCAGCACCTCGTCCGGAAACCGCTTCAACTGCACACCATGCTGGTCGACGAGCCGGCCGAGGGCCTCGCCATTCGCCCATTCGGCCTCGGCCAGCGAGGTGGCGTTCTCGACCGCCGTCGCGGCGGCGACGACGGCTCGCAAATCCTCGGGCAGCGCCTCCAGCGCCTCGATCGAGACGATCGCCTCGCCGGTGCCGTTCGGCTCGTGGAAGCCCGGCCAGTAGTAGAACGGCGCGACCTTGTAGAAGCCCATGGCAATGTCGCTGAACGGGCCGAGAAACTCGGTGGCGTCGACGACGCCCGACTGCAGCGCCTGCAGGATTTCGCCCGGCGGCAGCGAGACCGGCGTCGCGCCGAGGCGGCGCAGGACCTCGCCGCCGAAGCCCGGCATCCGGATCTTCAGCCCCTTCAGGTCGTCGATCCCGTTGATTTCCTTGGCATACCAACCGCCCATCTGGAAGCCGGTATTGCCCGCCATGAACGGCTTCACGCCGAACGGGCGGTAAAGCTCGTCCCAGATCGCCTGGCCGCCGCCGGCCTCGATCCAGGCGCAGTGCTCGAGCGGCGTCAGGCCGAAGGGCACGGCGGTGAAGAACGGCGCGGCGGCGATCTTGCCCTGCCAGAAGAACGCGGCCGTGTGGCCGATCTCGGCGGTGCCGGTCGCCACCGCGTCGAAGACCTCGAGCGCCGGGACGAGTTCGCCGGCGGCGTAGACGTGAACCTCAAGGCGGCCGCCGCTCATCGCCGCGATGCGGGCGGCGAGGCGTTCGGCGCTGACGCCCGGCCCCGGCAGGTTCTTCGGCCAGGAGGTGACCATGCGCCATTCGATCGGTGCCTCGGCGCGCGCGGGGGCGGCAAGGGTCGCGGCGGCGGTGCCGGCAAGGGCGCCGGCGAGAAGGTCGCGGCGGCTCGGCGCCGGCTGGGTCTTGGCAGTCATCGTCGTCTCACCAGAAGGCATGGAAATGATGGACCGGGCCGTGGCCCTTGCCGATCGTCAGCCGGTCGGCGGCGGCGATGGCGCTGGCGATGTAGGTCTTGGCCGCGGCGACGGCCTCGCCGAGCGGCAGGCCCTTGGCAAGGCCCGCGGCGATCGCCGAGGAAAGGGTGCAGCCGGTGCCGTGGGTGTTGCGTGTGGCGAGGCGCGGCGCGGCAAAGCGCGCGACGCCCGCGTCCGTCACCAGCACGTCGACGCTCTCGGCGCCGCTGCCGTGGCCGCCCTTGACGAGCACCGCCTTCGGGCCGAGCGCCAGCAGCCGTTCGCCCTGGCGCACCATTTCCGCCTCGTCCCCGGCATGGGCCGTGTCGAGCAGGCGCGCCGCTTCCGGCAGGTTCGGTGTCACGACGAGGGCGCGCGGCAGAAGCACGTCACGCAGGGTGGCGATCGCCTCGGGGGCGATCAGCGGATCGCCGCTCGCCGCGATCATCACCGGGTCGAGCACCACATTCGTCTGGCCATGGCGGGCAAGGCCGGCCGCCACGGTCTCGATCACCGCCGGCTGCGAGAGCATGCCGATCTTCGCGGCCGAGACGGCGAGGTCGGAAAAGACCGCGTCGATCTCGGCGCGCACGAAGTCCGGCGGCACGTCGTGGATCGCCGTGACGCCGAGGGTGTTCTGGGCAGTGAGCGCGGTGATGACGCTCGCGCCGTAGACGCCGAGGGCCGAGAAGGTCTTCAGGTCGGCCTGGATGCCCGCGCCGCCGCCGGAATCCGAGCCGGCGACGGTGACTGCGATCGGGGTCATTTCGCCCTCCGTGCCGCGAGCGCCTCGTCGACGATCGCGCGCAGCTGCGCCGCCGCGCCGGCAATGTCGGCCGCCATGAAGATGTCCGAGATGACGGCGATGCCGTCGGCGCCGGCGGCGATCACCGCGGCGGCATTCCCGGCGGTGATGCCGGCGATCGCCCCGACCGGCAGGTTGGCGTCGCGCCCGCGCATGGCGGCAACGAGCCGAGCCAGTCCGTCGGTGCCGACCGGCGGATCGGGATTGTCCTTGCTGGCCGTGCCGAAGACGCCGCCGATGCAGACATAGTCGAGAAGGTCGAGCGGCGCGGCGGCAACATGGGCGTGCGACTTGATCGACTGGCCGATGATGGCATCGTCGCCGAGCAGCTGGCGCGCCGTCGCCGGGTCGAGGTCGTCCTGGCCGAGATGGACGCCGTCGGCGCCGACCGCGAAGGCGACATCGGCGCGATCGTTGATGAGCAGCGGCACGCCGGTGCCGGCGAGCGCCGCCTTGATCGCGTGGGCGCGGGCGACGAGCTCGCGGGTCGAGGCGTTCTTGTCGCGATACTGCAGGATGGTCGCCCCGCCGGCGACGGCGGCGCGGGCCGCCGCGGCAAGGTCCGGCTCGGACGTGCGGGCCGGGTCGACGAGGCCATAAAGGCGCAGGTCGAGCGGATTGCGCTTGCGCTTCATCATCTGATCTTGATCCTTTTTTCGATGTCCGCGCCGTCGAGGGCGTAGACCGCATCGATGAGGGCAACGGCGAAGCTGCCCGGTCCCGCGCTCCGTTCCGCGGCGATCTCGCCGGCGATGCCCATCACGGCAAGGCCGGCGGCGGCGGCCGCGAACGGATCCTCGGCAACGGCGAGGAAAGCGCACATGACCGCCGTTCCGGCACAGCCGACCGCGGTCACCCGCTCCATCAGCGGATCGCCATTGGCGATCTCGAGGCTGCGAACGCCGTCGGTCACCCGATCGAGGCGACCGGTCAGGGCGACGACGCCGCCCGTCGCATCGGCGAGCGCACCGGCGCCGTCCTCGGCGAGCACGGCGAGTTCGGAGGCGTTGGCGCGCACGAGGCTCGGCCTGCCGGCAAGGAGCCGGCGGGCGAATTCCAGCCGCAAGGGCGAAGCATCGACGAAGACCGGGTCGAGCGCCCAGGGCCGGCCGCGCCCGGCGATCACCTCGATGGCGAGGCCGGCGCCGGCGCGGCGCTCCTCGTCGAGGGTGCCGAGATTGACGAGCAGCGCGTCGGCGCGGTCGACGAAATCGGCGATCTCGGCGCGGGCGACGGTCATCGCCGGAACGGCGCCGAGGGCGAGCAGCATGTTCGCCGTGAAATTCTGGGCGACGAAATTGGTGATGCAGTGAACGCGCGGCCGCCGCGTGCGGACACGATCGAGAAGGCTCGCGACATCGCGGGCGGAAAGCAGGTGGGATGAGCCCTGCATCTCAGTTTCCTCCGCCGGCATGATCCGGATCAGGTTCTGGAGTTGGCGAGCCCGCCTCTCAGCCCCGATGCCGGGACACCCCCATGAGATTGCAGTTCGAGCAGTAATCCACCGCGCCCCGATTGACAAGGCTCCTCGGATGGCCGACCCCTTGATATGAGATGTTGCTTTGTCGCGCCTCTGCGGAACGGTCGGCGCCGGGTCCGCAAGCGGCGCTGCCGACGAACGAAATCGCCGCCACACCGCACGGGCGGCCGGGAAAACTCGGAGCGATCAGATGGTGCCGTTCTTCGTCCAGATCAAATGCCAGCTCGGCCGGTCCTACGAGGTCGCCAATGCGATCGCCGACGCCGAGATCGCCTCGGAGATCTACTCGACCGCCGGCGAGTTCGACCTGCTGGTCAAGTTCTATGTCGAGGACGGCACCGACATCGGTCACTTCGTCAACGAGAAGGTGCACTGCTTCCCGGGCATTGCCGATACGCGGACGATGATCACGTTCAAGGCGTTCTGACGCCGGCCTTCGGCGGCGTCGACGGTATCCGTCGTCCCCGCGCAGGCGGGGATCCAGGCAGCGCCGCAACCAGCTGATATGTTTCCCGGATTCGCTGACTTCACAAACGAAGTGCAACACCCTGCTAAGGTGTTGCCGCTATGGGACAAAGGTACGGACAGCTCTCGCTTGAAGAGAGGATTTCGATTGCCCGGTTCCGGGACGAAGGTCGGTCGCTCCGGCAAATCGCTGC
>JAKPQE010000170.1 GCA_029572955.1 Pseudomonadota bacterium | reverse complement strand
TCCAGCGTGTCGCCGAAGAAGTCGAGCCGCACCGGACCGGTCGCGCCGGGCGCGAAAAGGTCGACGATGCCGCCGCGCACCGCGTATTCGCCGGTGTCGCGCACCGTCGCCGAGCGCGAAAAGCCGTTGGCCTCGAGCCAGCGCACCAGCTCGTCCATGTCGACGACATTGCCGACCGCCGCCGACCACGCCCATTTGCGGATCGTCTCCGGCGCCGGCACCCGCTGGATCGCGGCATTGATGCTGACGATGACGAGCGTCGGCTTGGCCTTGTCGATGCCGCGGGCGAGGCGCGACAGGCCGGTCAGCCGCTCGGCAAGGACATTCGCCGTCGGCCCGACCCGGTCGTAAGGCAGGCAGTCCCAGCCGGGAATCGAAACGACGTCGAGGTCGGGCGCGAAGAACGGCAGGCCGCGCTCGATCGCCGCGAGCCGCTGGCCGTCGCGGGCGACGATGACGAGCGGCAGGCCCTCGCGCGCGGCAAGGCGCGCGAGATCGCCGGCGAGCTGGCCCTCGAGGCCGTCGGCGACGCCTGTCAGCGTCGTCGCGACGCCCGGCTCGAAAATGTCGTCCGCACGAAGTGTCATCGCCATCCGGTCAGATCGTCAGTGCGCCGCCGGCCCGGTGGAACGCGACGACGGCGTGAAAGATCGGCGTGTCGTATTCGGCCGGGACCGGCCTGCCGCCGGAAAGCCAGGTGAAGAGATCGGTGTCGGCCGCCCCCATCAGGTGCTCGAGGTCGTCGAGCTGGTCGTCCGAGAGCGCGTCGAGGCAGGCGTCGGCGAAGGAGCCGAGCAGCAGGTCCATCTCCTTCGTGCCGCGATGCCAGCAGCGGAACAGGAGGCGACGGCGGCGCGGATCGAGCCCTTCGCTCGATCGGCTGGATCCGGTCATGTCGATGCTCCTCCCGCCTCGCTGCGTGACGACTGGTCGGCGCCTTCATACCCCTCCTGCCGCCGCCTGTCAGCCGCGCCTTGCCATCGGCGCCGTTGCCGGGCACCGTGGCGGTCGGTTTTGGCGAGCGAGCGGCCGGTTCGAACGACGATGCGTCCAGAAATCCTCAATCCGCTGTTCCGGCCCGTCGCGAGCCTTCCCGGCATCGGACCGCGCCTCGAGACGACGATCACCCGGCTGCTCGTCGGCGCCGAGGCGCCGGGTCCCGCCCGCGTCGTCGATCTCCTGCTGCACCTGCCCTCCGGCCTGATCGACCGGCGCCGCCAGCCGGGCATCGCCCTTGCCCCGGAAGGCGCAATCGTCACGCTGAAGGTGCGCATCGACCGCCATCGCCCCGCCCCGCCGGGTAATTCGCGCGCCCCGGCCCGCGTCTATGCCCATGACGACACGGGCGAAATCGCCCTCGTCTTCTTCCACGGCAACAAGACCTGGCTGGAACGGGCGATGCCGATCGGCGAGACGCGCTACGTCTCGGGCCGTGTCGAATGGTTCAACGGCGCGCCGCAGATGGTGCATCCGGACCACATCGTCGACGAGGCCGGCTTTGCCGATTTGCCGCTGGTCGAACCGGTCTATCCGCTGACCGCCGGCCTTTCCGGCAAGGTGCTCGGCAAGGCCGTCCGCGCCGCGCTCGACGCCGTGCCCGAGCTGCCGGAGTGGATCGATTCGGGCGTCGTCGCCCGGCATCGCTTCCCGGCCTTCCGCGCCGCGCTCGGCGCCATGCACACGCCGGCGAACGTCGCCGATGCCGCGCCGGACGGGCCGGCCGCCTCGCGTCTTGCCTATGACGAACTGCTCGCCGGCCAGCTCGCCCTCGCCCTCGTGCGGGCAAAGCTGAGGAAGCCGCGCGGCAAGGTGCGCACGAGCGCCGGCAAGCTGAAGGCGAAGATCCTCGCCGCCCTGCCCTTCAGCCTCACCAATTCGCAGACCGCGGCGATCGCCGACATCGAGGCCGATCTCGCCAAGCCGGAACGCATGCTGCGCTTGCTGCAGGGCGATGTCGGCTCGGGCAAGACCGTCGTCGCGCTCGCCGCCATGGCCGATGCGATCGAATCGGGCGGCCAGGCGGCGTTCATGGCGCCGACCGAGCTCCTCGCCCGCCAGCACATGCGCACCATCGCGCCGCTCGCCGAAGCGGCCGGCCTCGAGGTCGCGCTGCTCGTCGGCCGCGACCGCGCCGCCGCCCGCCAGGCAGCGCTCGCCGAACTCGAAAGCGGCGCGATCGACATCGTCGTCGGCACCCATGCGGTGTTCCAGGAAGGCGTTGAGTTCAAGGACCTCGCCCTCGCCGTCATCGACGAGCAGCACCGCTTCGGCGTCCACCAGCGCCTCGCGCTCGCCAGCAAGGGGCCCGAGGCCGACGTCCTCGTGATGACCGCGACGCCGATCCCGCGCACCCTGGTGCTGACCTATTTCGGCGACATGGACGTCTCGCGCCTCACCGAGAAGCCGGCCGGGCGCCGGCCGATCGACACCCGCGCCGTGCCGCTCGACCGCATCGGCGAGGTCGCCGAACGCATCGCCGCCGCCACCCGCGACGGCGCCAAGGCCTATTGGGTCTGCCCGCTCGTCGAGGAATCCGAATCGACCGACCTTGCCGCCGCCGATGCCCGCGCCGCCGACCTCTCCCGGATCCTCGGCGACCAGGTCGGCCTCGTCCATGGCCGCATGAAGAGCGCCGACAAGGATGCCGAGATGCGCCGCTTCCAGAGCGGCGAGACCCGTGTCCTCGTCGCGACGACCGTCATCGAGGTCGGCGTCGACGTGCCGGACGCGACGATCATGGTGATCGAGCATGCCGAGCGCTTCGGCCTTGCCCAGCTGCACCAGCTGCGTGGCCGCGTCGGGCGCAGCGACCGGCCCTCGACCTGCCTGCTCCTCTACAAGGCGCCGCTCGGCGCGACCGCCCACGCCCGCCTTCAGGTCATGCGCGACACCGAGGACGGCTTCGTCATCGCCGAGGAGGATCTGCGCCTGCGTGGCGAGGGCGAGGTGCTGGGAACGCGCCAGAGCGGCATGCCGGGCTTCCGCGTCGCCCGGCCGGAATTCCACGGCGCCCTGCTCGAATCGGCCCGCGACGAGGCGCGGCTGATGCTCGCCCGCGATCCCGATCTCACCGGCCCGCGCGCCGAGGCGCTGCGCATGCTGCTCTATCTCTTCGGACGGGACGACGCGATCCGCTTGCTGCGCGCCGGCTGAGCGGGTCCGGCTCAGTTGGCGGCAGCGGATTCCGGTGCCGGCTGCAGCTCGGGCTTGCCCGGCAGCGCCGGTGGCTTCGTCTCGCCGTTCTTGGCACCCTCGGCGAGCGCCTTGGTCTTGGCCTGATACTCGGGTGTGACGAGACCGGCCGAGATGACCAGCTTGGCGGCATCCTCGACCGACATTTCGAGGTAGATGACGTCGCGCTCGGGCACGAACAAGAGGAAGCCGGAAGTCGGGTTGGGCGTCGTCGGCAGGAACACGCTGATCAGGCGTTCCGAGCCCGGAATGCGCGCGTCGACCTCGCCCTTGGCGTCGGCCGCGACGAAGACGAGGGCCCAGAGGCCGCGGCGCGGATATTCGACGAGCCCGACCCGCTGGAAGCTCTGGCCGCGGTTCGACAGGATCGTCTCGAAGATCTGCTTCAGGCCGTTGTAGAGGTTGCGCACCACCGGCATGCGCCGCAGCAGCTGCTCGCCGACCCCGACGATCGTGCGCCCGGCGATGTTGGCGGTCAGGAAGCCGACGACCGTCAGTCCGAAAAAGGCGACGATGAGCCCGATGCCCGGCACCGGGAACGGCAGATAGGTGTCGGGATTGTAGATCTGCGGCAGGAGCGGCTTCACCCAGCCGTCGACCCACTGGATCACCGACCAGGTGAGGTAAAGCGTGATGCCGATCGGACCGGTGATGATGAGGCCGGTCAGGAAATAGTTGCGCAGCCGGGCCCCGGCCCCCGGCCCCTTGACCGGCGCGTCGGCCGGCGGCTCCTGCAGCGGATCGATCAGGCTCATGTCTCGGTTTCGTCCTGCTCGCATTCGAAAAACACCGCCGACTCTCAGCCGGCGGCTCTCGGACGCTGCTAATAGATAGGCGTCCCGGCGGCAAACCGGAAGAGGCCGCCGCGCCGCGCCGGCATGCCCTTTTGCCGCTTCAGCGCCCGATCTTCAGCCGGGCGACATGATCGGGGATTTCGACGCCGGCAAGATTGCGCGGATCGGCCTGCGCCTCGCCGAGCTCGAGCCGCAGCGGCACGACGCCGGCCCAGATCGGCAGCGCATAGTCCTCCTCGTCGTCGACCGGCCCGCCGGTGCGCACCTTCGCCGCACCCTCGTCGATCGCGATGCGCAGGACCGTCGTCGCCTTGACTTCCTTGGCGAGCATCGGCCTGAGGCTGTCCCAGCGGCCCGGATAGAGATGCTCGATGAGGTTCCTGAATTTCTCGGCCTTCTCGTCCGGGTCCTCGACCTTCTCGGCGGTGCCGAACAGCATCACCGAGCGATAGTTCACCGAATGATGGAAGGCCGAGCGGGCAAGGACGAGGCCGTCGAGATGGCTGACCGTCAGGCAGACCCGCCCGCCGATCGCCTTCTCGAGAAATCGGCTCGCCGACGAGCCGTGCCAATAGACATGGTCGCCCTCGCGCCAGTGCAGCGTCGGCGTGCAATAGGGCTCGCCGTCGATGACATAGGCGACGTGGCAGAGCGGCGTCGCATCGAGGATCGCATCGACCGTCGCGCGGTCGTAATGGCCGCGCTTGGCGACGCGCCTGGCGCGCGAGCGCTCGGTCTTCTTCAGGTCGCTCGACATCCCGCTCCCTCTCCCGCCGCGCCTATTCGACGGTCACCGACTTGGCGAGATTGCGCGGCTGGTCGACATCCGTGCCCATGAAGACCGCCGTGTGATAGGCGAGCAGCTGCACCGGCACGGCATAGACGAGCGGCATCACCGTCGCCGGCATGTCGGGCATCACCAGCGTCTTCACCGTATCGATCGAGGCCGCCGCCGCACCGCGCTCGTCGGTGATGAGGATGATCTTGCCGCCGCGCGCCGCCACTTCCTGCATGTTCGAGACGGTCTTCTCGAAGATGTGGTCGTAGGGCGCGATGATGATCACCGGCATGTTCTCGTCGATCAGCGCGATCGGCCCGTGTTTCAGTTCGCCGGCTGCATATCCCTCGGCGTGGATGTAGGAAATTTCCTTCAGCTTCAGCGCGCCCTCGAGGGCGAGCGGGAAGTTGGTGCCGCGACCGAGATAGAGAACGTCGGCCGCCTTGGCGATGTCGCGGGCGAGCTTCTCGATTTCCGATTCCAGGTGCAGCGCCGCGGCGATGAAGCGCGGCACCTCGATGAGGGCATGAACCAGCCGCTTCTCGTCGATTTCCGAGAGATGGCCGCGCGCCCGCCCGGCCGCGACCGCCAGGCAGGCGAGCACGGCGAGCTGGCAGGTGAAGGCCTTGGTCGAGGCAACGCCGATTTCCGGCCCGGCGAGCGTCGGGAAGATCACCTCGGACTCGCGGGCAATCGTCGATTCCTTGACGTTGACGATCGAGGCGATGTGCTGTTCTTCGCCGGCGCAATACCTGAGCGACGCCAGCGTGTCCGCCGTCTCGCCGGACTGCGAGACGAACAGCGCCAGGCCGCCCTTCTCCATCGGCGCCTCGCGATAGCGGAATTCCGAGGCGATATCGATGTCGACCGGCAAGCGGGCGAACTTCTCGAACCAGTATTTCGAGACGAGCCCGGCATAATAGGCGGTGCCGCAGGCCGAGATAGTAATCCGGCTCAGGTTCCGAAAATCGAACGGCAGATTGTCGGCGAGACGGACCCGCTCGGCCGTCATGTCGATATAGTTGGCGAGCGTGTGGGAGATGACGTCCGGCTGCTCGTAGATCTCCTTGGCCATGAAATGGCGGTGATGGCCCTTGTCGACGAGATAGACCGAGGCGGCGCTCTTCTGCACCGGCCGCTCGACCGGCCGATCCTCGGCGTCGAAGATCTTGGCGCCGGCGCGCGTCACCACGGCCCAGTCGCCCTCGTCGAGATAGATGATGGAATCGGTGAAGGGCGCCAGCGCGATCGCATCGGAGCCGACATACATCTCGCCCTCGCCGAGACCGATGGCGAGCGGACTGCCGCGCCGCGCGACGATCAACAAATCTTCTTCGCCGGCAAAAAGAAGCGCCAGCGCGAAGGCACCCTCGAGCCGCCGCAGCACGCCGGCGACCGCCTCGACCGGCGTCTTGCCGGCGTCGAGCTCGACGCTGACGAGATGGGCGACGACCTCGGTGTCGGTCTCGCTCTCGAACCGCGCGCCCTTCGCCGTCAGCTCCTCGCGCAGCGCGAGGAAGTTCTCGATGATGCCGTTGTGGACGACCGCGACCCGGGCGGTCGCGTGCGGATGGGCGTTGCTCTCGGTCGGCGCGCCGTGCGTCGCCCAGCGCGTATGGCCGATGCCGGCGACGCCGGCGAGCGGCTGCCGGCCGAGCAGGCCTTCGAGGTTGCGCAGTTTTCCGGGCGCCCGGCGGCGGTCGATGTGGCCGCCTTCCAGAGTCGCGACGCCGGCGGAATCATAGCCGCGATATTCGAGCCGCTTCAGTGAATCGACGAGCTGCGGCGCGACCGCCGTGGTTCCGAGAATTCCGATGATGCCACACATCGCGGCGCGTTCTCCCGTTCAATCCTGGTCCGGTACGCTTCCGCCCCCGAGGTTTCCTCTAGCGGAAGCCTGCTGCGATGCGAAATCAAAAGCTGTGTCGTTTGGTTACAGCCTGCCGGAAGCGGTCCCTCGCGTGGACCGGAGCATGCCAGGAAAATCCTTCACTTCGGTTTCCCGGCTTCGTCCTTTTCCCGCTGCCGCCGCTTGCGGAACGCCGCCGCCCAGCCCTCGCGCACCAGCGGGTGGCCGCGCGCCACGGCAAGGGCATCGGCCGGCACGTCGTGCGTCATCACGCTGCCGGCACCGACGATGGCGCCGTCGCCGATCTTGACCGGCGCGACCAGCGCCGAGTTGGAGCCGATGAAGGCGCCGGCGCCGATGTCGGTCTTGAACTTGCCGAAGCCGTCGTAATTGCAGGTGATGGTGCCGGCGCCGACATTGGCCCCGGCCCCGACGCGGGCGTCGCCGATATAGGTCAGGTGGTTGACCTTGGCGCCGCGCTCGACGGTCGACTTCTTGATCTCGACGAAATTGCCGACCTTGGCGTTTTCGGCGAGATCGGCGCCGGGCCGGAGGCGCGCATAGGGCCCGACCTGCGCGTTCGGACCGACGCGGCAGCCTTCCAGATGCGAGAAGGCGCGGATCTCGGCGCCGTCCTCGACGACGACGCCAGGGCCGAAGAAGACGTTCGGCTCGATCGTGACGTCGGCGCCGACGCGCGTGTCGTAGGCAAAGAACACCGTCTCGGGGGCGATCAGCGTCGCCCCGCCCTCCATCGCCGCGGCGCGGCGCCGCTCCTGGAAGATCCGTTCGGCGCGGGCGAGTTCGGCGCGATTGTTGACGCCGAGGAATTCGAGCTCGTCGCCCTTGAGGGCCATGACCTTGCCGCCGTCGCCATTGGCGATCTCGACGGCGTCGGTCAGGTAGTATTCGCCCTTGGCGTTGGCGTTGCCGATGCGGCCGAGCAGATCGGCGATCTTCGCTCCGGCAAAGCCCATCACGCCGGAATTGCAGAAGCGGATGCGGCGCTCCCGGTCGTCGGCATCGCGATGCTCGCGGATCGCGACGAGTTGTCCGCCGACCTCGACGAGACGGCCGTAGCCGGTCGGGTCGGCCGCCTCGAAGCCGAGCACCGCCACCTCGGCACCGCCGGCGAGCGCGGCCCGCACCTTGGCGAGCGTCTCGGGCGTGACGAGCGGCGTGTCGCCATAGAGGATGAGCACGTCGTCGACCGGCTCGGCGAAAGCCGGCGCGGCGGCGAGCACCGCATGCGCCGTACCGAGCCGCTCGGTCTGTTCGAAAACCGCCGCCTTCGCATCGGTCCTCGCAACGAGGGCCCGCAGCTCGCTCGCATCCGGTCCGACCACCACCGCGCTCCGCTCGGCGCCGATCGAGGCGGCCAGATTGAGGACGTGGCCGATCATCGCCCGGCTGCCGACCTCGTGCAGGACCTTCGACCTCATGGACTTCATGCGGGTGCCCTCGCCGGCGGCGAGGATGATGACGAGGCAGCTTCTGGCGCTCATGACGATTTCCCGATTCGACCGCTCCGGGCGGCAGGTCGCCTGCTTTTAGCGGGGTGCGCGCATCCCGTCGAGACCGCACCGCCGGACCGGGCCGCCCCTTCCCAAATCCCGCCTTCCTGTACTATGTCCCGGAGCGCACCGCCGGGCGACCCCGAGGCCGGCCTCCGCCCCCGACTGGACCGATTGCCAGATGAAAAAGGTATTCCTGCACATCGGCTGTCACAAATCCGGTTCGACGGCGCTGCAGTTCCACCTCGCCGTCTACGACCGGCTGCTCAGAGCCTTCGGCTTCTCCTATCCGCGCCTCGGCCGGTCGGGCATCCGGTCGCGCAACCAGGACCTCGCGACGGCGCTCAGGGCGCCGCCCGAAGTCGGCCGGCGGCAGCTCGCCGACTATCTCGACTTCATGGCGCGGAGCCGCGCGACCTCGTTTTTCCTTTCCGCCGAAAGCCTCTACCGCGACGGCAACGCCCCGAGATTCTTCCGGCCGCTCGCCGACGAGACCGACCTGACGATCGTCCTCGTCGTCCGGCGGCCCGATACGTTCCACGAATCCTTCTACCGGCAACTCGTCCGCAACCGGGCGACCGCCCTCGCCCGCCCGTTCCCCGACTTCCTCGCGCGTCAGGGCAAGGGCTGGCGCGGCTTCGTCGACGGCTGGCTCGCGGAATACGGCCGCGACCGGATGGTCGTCGTCGCCATGGCCGAGGACGGCAGCTTCGACTCGATCGCCATGATCGCCGGCGTCGTCGGCCTTCCGGTCATCGATCGGCTGCCGCGGTTTCCGGTGCGCAATCCGAGCCTCGGCTGCGAGACGATCGCCTTTGTCCAGTGGCTGCGGGCAAACGGCATCGACTTCGACGGGCGCCGCCTCGCGCGTTTCGATGCCCGCCTCGATCACCGCTCGAGTGCCTATTTCTCCCTCGACGAGCGGATCGCCTTCGTCGAGCGGTTCCGCGCCGAGAACGAAGCGCTCGGCGCCCTTTTCGGCTTCGATCCGGCACCGCTGACCACCGTCGATGTCGACGCGGAACGGCAAAGGGCCGTCTTCGACCCGAGCGCCTTCGAGCCGGAACGATATCTCGCGACCGCCCGCGAGGTCGCCCTCGTGCGATGACACCCGGCGGCCTTCTCGCCGTCCGCTGTCATTGTTCTTCCAAAAACCGGCAAAGCACCTTGCCGCAAACCCGCTTTCCGCGTTCTCATTGCACAAAGAGCGGGGAGATTCGGTGCGGCAGCCGGACAAGTCCAGTCGTGAGCACGCGCACATGCGTCTGGTCGGGACGCGTGTGAAGACGCGTGCCTCCGGCAAGGACAAGGACGTGCCCGAAAACCTCTACGGCTGGGCGAGCGCCGCCGGCCTTTCGGCGATCGCCGCGACCCTCGTCTTTTTCCTGACGACCGGCCTCGGCCAGATGCCGACCTACGACGACGTCGAGATCACCGGCTCGATCGGCACCGGCCGGCCGTCCTATTCCGGACAATTGCCGCGGGCGAGCCAGCCCTACCCCGGCAATCCGTATGGCCCCGAGCGCAACGAGGTCGCCGCCGCGCCGAAGGGTGACATCTCGACGACGCCGGCGCGCCGCTCCGACACCGAGCTCCTGCTGCTGCGTCAGGAAATCGCCAACCTTTCCGGCACCATCGATACCCTGCGCACCGAAAACCTGAGCCTTGGCCGGCGCATCACCGCGCTCGAGGATGCCCTCGGCTCGATCACCGCCAGCATTCCGGAAAGCGACAACCGGGCAACGCGCATCGTCAAGATGCCGCCGGACTCCCCGGTCGCGGTCGAGGTGACCAGTCTCGATCCGGCGACCGCGGCCGATCCGACGCCGAGCCCCGACACCCTGCCCTCGCTCGCCGCACCGCCGAAGCCCGAGGCCGCGACCGCGACCGCGCCGGCAACCGAGGCGCCGCCGGCCCCCGCTACGGCAGCGCCGGCACCGGAACCGGCCGCCGAAGCCGCCAGGCCGGCCGACCCGGTCCCCATGGCAGCGACGCTCGCCGACGCCGAGGTGAACGCCGAGCAGTCCGCCTTCCCGACGCCGAAGCCCCGCGTCGAGGCGATGAACGACCCGGCCGCCGCCACGTCGCCGCCGCGCCAGCTTTCCGACCTCAACGCCCCGGCGAGCCGCACCGAATTCGGCATCGACCTCGGCACCGCCGCGACCATGCCGGAGATCACCACCAAATGGGCCGCGCTCAACACGGTGCACGGCCCGGTGCTCAAGGGCTTGACGCCGGTCGCCGCGATCGGCGAAGACGTCGATCGCCAGATCGAGCTGCACCTCATCGCCGGGCCGTTCGCCAATGCCGCCGACGCGGCGGCACGCTGCGCCGAGATCCAGGTCAGCGGCAATCGCTGTAAGCCGACAGTCTACCAGGGTCAGCGCCTCGATCTGCGCTAGATACTGTCATCGAACTCGTCTGATCCGGTCGCCTCTTTCCGGGAGCACAACGTGGAACCCTCTTCGGGACGCCTCGGCGCCTATGCGGCGCTCGCGGTCATGCCGCTTCTTTTCTCGTCCAACCTGATCATCGGCCGCAACGCGATCGCGACCGTCGATCCCTGGACGCTGGCGTTCTTTCGCTGGTTCTTCGCCTTCCTGATCCTGCTGCCCTTCGCCTGGCGCGGCCTGCGCCGCCACGGCGCGCTGCTGAAGGAGCATTGGCGCACCATCGCCCTTCTCGCCTTTCTCGGCATGTGGATCTGCGGCGGCATCGTCTATATCGCCCTCACCTCGACGACGGCGACCAACGCGACGCTGATCTACACCTCCTCGCCGGTGTTCATCGTGCTGATCGAGCGCATCTTCCGCGGCCGCGACGTCTCGCCCCTGCAGATGATCGGCATCGCCGTGGCGATCGCCGGCGTGCTGGCGATCGTGCTGAAAGGCGACATCGCCGGCCTCGTCCACCTGACCTTCAACCGCGGCGACCTGCTGATCGGCTTTGCGGCGATCTCCTGGGCGATCTACTCGGTGGTGCTGAAGCGCCCGGCCTTCCAGCCGCTGCCGACGATCGTGCTCTTTGCCACCATTGCCGGCGCCGGTGCGATCTGCCTGTTCCCGTTCATGCTGATCGAGACCGGGCTCACCGGCCATTTCCCGACGGCGCCCGCGTCCTGGGCCTCGATCGGCGGCCTCGCCCTCGTTTCCTCGGTGCTCGCCTTCACCACCTTCCAGTACGGCATCAAGGTGGTCGGCCCCTCGACGACCGGCGTCTTCATGTATCTCCTGCCGGTCTATGGCGTGCTGCTCGCCGTCGTCTTCCTCGGCGAGGAGTTCCACAGCTATCACGCCGCCGGGCTGGTGCTGGTAACGCTCGGCGTCATCCTCGCGACCGCTCCGTTCGGCCGCCTGCTGCGCCGCGCCGCACCGCGCTGACCGAGCCCGGAACGACGTCGCAACATTCCACGAAAGTGTGACAACGCAGCGTATTTCGCTGACGGCCCGCGCAGCGTAACATTGTTCCAAATCGAATGTGCCACCGTCCCGGGCTTGAGGGAGCCGAAGGGGCGGTTTGGTGATTCGATTTGCGGCATGCGACCGGGCGTCCGGATATTCCGAGGGGAACGGAAGATCGGGACCGGCGATCGTCTGGTGACGGAGGCGCGGATCGCGTCGGCCGTCGCGGTCGATCGCACCGGGAGATGTCGACCCTGTGGTTGGTTGAACAACGAACGAGACGGGCGAAAAGATGGAATTGGCATCTGTCGAGACACCGATCGGGACGGCTCGCCTTCCCGGCGAGCCGGCGTTCGAGACGATCCTGGAAAACGCCAAGGAGGCGAGCCGCTTCCTCAAGGCGCTGGCGCACGAGAGCCGGCTGGTGATTCTGTGCGTCCTCGCCGACGGCGAGAAATCCGTGACCGAACTCGAGGAAATGCTCGACCTGCGCCAGCCCACGGTTTCCCAGCAGCTCGCGCGGCTGCGCATGGACGACCTCGTGCTGACCCGGCGCGACGGCAAGACGGTCTACTACCGCCTCGCCTCGGAAAAGGTCTGCACGGTCGTCAAGGCCATCTACAGCGCGTTCTGCAACCGCTGAGCGAGGTCTTGGCAGGATCGGAACCGACGGCCGCCGCGTTGCGGCCGCCGGCAAATGCTTGCTTGACCCGCCGAAACCCGTTCCGTAATTAAGGCCGACATCCCGCGCCCCACGTGGCGCCTGCGGGAGCGCGTAGCTCAGCCGGTAGAGCAACTGACTTTTAATCAGTAGGTCCTGGGTTCGAGCCCCAGCGCGCTCACCAACCCCCTCGATCAGCTATCGAAAATCGGTCGGCCGCGACGGTGGCCGGTGGCCGCTCGGGCGACCGAGTCGTCTCTCCCCGTTCTTTCTGCCGATGCCTTCGCCCGCCGTGCCGTCGCCGCCACCTCCGGGTGCAGTCGGGCATCGTCGGAGAGCCGCGCGAGATACACCATGTGGTGTATTGGTTCTTCCGCCGGCTCATGAATTAGATCATAATCATTCCAAACAATGCCGACACCCGGCAACCCTCAGCCCGAAGCAGAACGGACGAGAACGGATGCGATGCTGACGGAATCCGAACTCATCGAGCGGATCTACAACATCGCGCTCGAGCCCAATTCCTATGACGACTTCATGGAGAAGTGGGACGGCTATATTTCCGAGGCCGTTTCCTCGCTGACGGCCCTGCAGGCCGACTCGCAGACCGCCGAACTCTCCAACGAGACCCTCGAACGGCATTTCGAGATGGGGTTCCGCCTGCTGGAGGAACTCGGACGCAGCAATCCGGCAACCTTCTTTGCCCGCCAGGGCAAGAGCGCCGGCGCCGCCTCGCTGTTGATCAACGAGCAGGGCCATGTCGTCTGGTACAACGGCGCCGCCGGCCGTTTCTTCGGTCTGGCGCGGCTCGCCGGCGTCGATAGGCTGCCGCTCTGGGCCGGTTCGCGGGCAAGGCTTTCGGCCATGATCGCCGGGCTCGCCGGCGCAAAGGCGGGTGGCGAGGAGAAATCGGTCCTGCGCCTCCAGTCCGAGGCCGCCAGCAAGACCGTCTACATGCTCGCCGAATTCGTCAGCGACGGCAGCCGGGAAAAGCTCATCCTCGTCCGCGAGATCGTCTCCTCCTGGCAGGAGAGTATCGGCCGGATGCTGATGGAATCCTTCGGGCTTTCCAGCGCCGAGGTGGAGATCGCCGAACGCCTCGTCGAGGGTGCGCGCGTCGGCGACATCGCCGAGGAGCGATCGAGCTCGGTGAACACGGTGCGCACCCAGGTCAAGTCGCTCCTTGCAAAGACCGGCACCGGCACCCAGACCGATCTCGTGCGCCTGCTCCTCTCCCTCAATCGCCTCGCCGAGGAAGCCGATACCGGCACGCCCCGGGCCGGCCACGGCCAGCCCTTCAGCTTCCGCCAGAGCGATGGCCGCCACGTGCCCTATCACGTGTTCGGGCCGCAGAAGGGCAAGCCCTTCCTCTATGTGCACGGCATGCTCTTCGGCTGCGACCTGACCCGCCAGACGATCGACCTGCTGCACCAGTACGACGTGACGCTGATCGCGCCCGAACGGCCCTATTTCGGCAGCGCCGAGGGCAGTCCCGGCAATATCGCCGCCGCGCCGGAGCGATTTGCGGCCGACATGGAGAACCTCCTCGACTACCTGCAGATCGACCGCGTCGGCCTCCTCGGCAACATGGCGGGCTCGGTCTACGCCTTCGCCGCGGCCGCACGGCTCGGCGACCGGGCGGCGGCGATCGTCAACGTCGCGGCGGGCGTACCGCTCGTGTCGAACGACCAGATCGCCGCGATGACGCCGCGCCAGCAGCTCGTCGCCTATACCGCCCGCTACACGCCGAAGCTCCTGCCCTTCGTCCTCAGGGCCGGCATCCGGCAGATCGATTTCGGCGGCGAGCGCAATTTCATGCATGCTCTTTACGAGCATGCCCCGCACGACCTCGCCGCCGTCGGCAACGAGGAAATCTCGGCCATCGTCTGCTCGGGCTACCATTTCACGATTGCCCAGGGCCATCGCTCGTTCGAGATCGACGCCTACCACGTCGTGCGCGACTGGACCTGGCGGGTCGAGGCATCGAGCGCGCCGATCATCCTCATCCACGGCCGCCACGACCCGGTGGTGACGGCAAGCTCCGTCGAGGCGTTCCACCGTCGCCTCGGCCAGCGCTCGAGCCTCGTCGTCGACGAGAATGCCGGACAGCTCCTGCTGCACGTCAATCCCGAGCTCGTGGTGCGCCAGCTCGCGGCCGTGCAGTTCCCCGCCTCCGGCTGAGCATTCGCCGCGTCACCAACCCGAGGCGGCCCGGCGGATTCTTCCGCCGGTCCTGCCCGTCCGCAATATTGGCCGGGCGTCTAGCGCTCGCGGAACACCCGCTCGAAATTGTCGGCGAGCGGCTTGACGAGATAGCTGATGACGGCCCGGGGACCGGTCTGCAGGAAGCCCTCGACCGGCATGCCCGGCACCAGCTTCTGGCCCGGGCCAAGTGTCGCCAGCTCGCCGTCGTTGAGGTCGACCGTGACGCGGTAATACTCGATGCCGCGCTTCTCGTCCTTCACCGACGAGGGCGAAATGGAGGTGACGACCCCGTCGAGCCGCGGCGTGATGCGCTGGTTGAAGGCGGGAAAGCGCAGGCCCACCGCCTGGCCGGCGAAGACCTGGTCGATGGCGCGCGTCTCGACGCTGAGCTCGATCTCGTAAAGGTCGGTCTGCGGCACGATCTGCATGACCGTGTGCCCCGGCGGCACGACGCCGCCGATGGTGAAGACGTTCAGCTCGTGCACGACGCCGGAGACCGGCGCGCGGATCACGGTACGCTCCAGCTGCTTGGCCGTCGCGTCGATCTGCAGGCGCAGTTCCTCGGTCTTGGTCTCGGTCTCCTCGGCGTCCGAGATCGCCGTCTCCTGGAACTCGCGCTCGAGCTGCAACCGCGACAGGCGCGTCTCGGCGATCGAATTGTTGATGCGGGCGATTTCCGCCTCGTGCTCGCCGAGCTGGCCGAGCGTGTCGGCACGGGACCGTTCGAGCGCCAGCAGCGTGCTCCTGTGGGCAAGGCGCTTGTTGACGAGCTTCTTCAGCGCGCTCCGTTCCTGATCGAATTTCTCGACCTGCTCGTTCTTGTGCTCGATCAGCTTTTCGATGCCGGCGATCTGCGCCTCGAACTGGCGGATCTTCTCGTCGTACTGGCCGATCTGGGCGAGGCGCGTGGCCCGGCGGGCGTTCATCAGGACGCGCTGCTGGGCAACTGCGGCTGCGATACTGGCGGCCTCGAACATGCCGTCCGGCAGGTCGCGCGGCTCGAAATCCTCCTCGCCGGCGACCTCGGCGATAAGCCGGGCGTGGCGCACCAGCGCCTCGCGCAGGCGCCCCTTGTAGATGGCGAGGTTGGCGGCGATGGTCGTCGGGTCGAGGACGATGAGAACATCGCCCTCCGCCACCCGGTCGCCACGCGCCACGCGGATCTCCGAGACGATGCCGCCGTCGAGATGCTGCACCGATTTCGGCTGGCCTTTGACGACGACGCTGCCCGGCGCGATCACGGCGCCGTCGATCTCGGTGCGGTTGGCCCAGGTGAGGCTGCCGCCGAACAGCAGCGCGATGGCGAAGAGCCCGACGAAGGCCGGCCGCCGGTAAGAGAGCCTCGGTCTTTCCTCGCCCTTGGTCATTCGCCTCTTTTCCCCGTTGCGGCTCGCCACGCGTTCGTTGCCATCAGGTGACCCGGGTCACCTTGCGCAGCACCTCGGATTTGTCGCCGAATTCGAGCACCCGGCCTTCGTTGAGCATCAGCACCTTGTCGACGGCGGCGATGGCGCTCGGCCGGTGCGCCATGACGACGACGGCGGCGCCGCGCTCGCGCAGGGTGGCGATCGCCCGGGTCAGCGCCTCGTCGCCCTCGGCGTCGAGATTGGAATTGGGCTCGTCGAGAACGACGAGCGCGGGCGAGCCGAAGATCGCCCGGGCAAGCGCGATGCGCTGGCGCAGCCCCCCGGTCAGCGGGCTCGCCGGTCCCTCGGCCTCGGTCGCGTATCCGGCCGGGAAGCGCAGGATGAATTCGTGCACGCCCGCCGCCATGGCGGCGGCCACGATGTCCTCGCTCGCCACGTCGGGCCGGAAGCGGGCGATGTTCTGGGCGATGCTGCCGGGAAACAGCTCGATCTGCTGCGGCAGGTAGCCGATGAACCTGCCGAGATCGTCGGGATCCCACTGCTCGTGCGTCGCCCCGTCGATGCGCACATGGCCCTGGTCGGGCATCCACAGGCCGACGAGAAGCCGGGCGAGCGAGGTCTTGCCCGACGCGCTCGGGCCGATGATGCCGAGGCCTTCGCCGGGGGAAAGGTTGAAGCTGATGCCGGAGAGGATCGACCGGCGATCCGCCGCGCCCGCCTGCCCCGGCGTGTATTTGGTGACGTTGGTGACGTCGAGGCGGCCGACCGGATCGGGCAGCCGCACGCTGACCGGCGTCGCTTCCGCGTCGCGGGCGAGATAGTCCTTGAGGCGGGAATTGGCGAGGCGAGCCCGCTTCAGCATGCGCCAGCCGCCGACCACCTGGTCGAGCGGGGCGAGCGCCCGGCCGGCGATGATCGAGGCGGCGACGATCATGCCCGGCGTGATCTCCTCGAAAATCGCGAGATAGGCGGCATAGCCGAGGATCAGCGACTGCAGCAGCAGGCGGAACGCCTTGGAGAGCGCGGTGAAATACTCCGAGCGCTCGGTGCCCTTCTGCAGGAAGAAGAGGGCGGTGTCGCGCAGGCCCTTCCAGCGGCCGGAGACGTCGCCGAGCATGCCCATCGCGATGACCGCGTCGGCACCGCGCTGCACCTGCTCGGTGAAGCGGTTCTCGGCGATCTCGGCCTGGCCGTAGTCGCGCGCCGGCCGGCTCGACATGAACTCGTTGACGAAGGCGATGACGATGACGACGCCGGCACCGATCGAGGCGATGACGCCGAGCTGGAAATGCAGCAGGTAGACGACGGCGAGGAAGGCCGGGAACCAGGGCAGGTCGAACAGCGCCGTCATCGTCGGGCTCGACAGGAAGCCGCGCACCGTCGCGAGGTCCTGCAGCGGCCGGTATCCCGGCGCATGGCCGCCGAGCGAGCGCACCAGCCACGAACGGAAGGCCGGCCGCGACAGCTCGTCGTCGAGGCGCTGCGAGACCCGCGACAGGATCCGGTTCCGGACGAGGTCGAAGACGCCCATCATGGCATAGAGGCCGGCCGCCAGGATGACGAGCGCCGTCAGCGTCGGCACCGAACGGCTGGCGAGCACCCGGTCGTAGACCTGCAGCATGAACAACGGCCCGGTCAGCATCAGGAGGTTGACCGCGCAGCTCAGCACGGCGACGACGACATAGCCCCCGACGAGCTTGCGATAGGCGCCAGCCACGACGTTCTTCAAACGCAATTACTCCCCACTCGTCCCCTCTGGAACGTTTAACGCCAAGTAGTCTGCAGTCATTCCAATGCTCCGGCCACCCCGCGCCGGCTGAATTCTCAGAAGAAGGTAAAGCTGTCTTCGTCGAGCGCCGAAAGACGGGTGCCGGCGAGGAACAACTCGTCGCCATTGCCGAAATCGAGCACCACGCCGCCGCGCACCTGCTGGGCGACGGCGAGCACATCATCGAAGCTGTCGATGCCCTCGACATTGAGCGCGATGGTATCGCCGGCGATGGTGAAGCGACGGCCGGCACGCGGCGTCTCGAAGTCCATGATCGAGTCGGCGCCGTCGCCGGTGGAGAAGACGAAGGTGTCGGTGCCCCTTCCCCCGAACAGGGTGTCGTTGCCGCGCCCGCCGGAGATGCGGTCGTTGCCGTTGCCGCCGAAGATGAAGTCGTTGCCGTCGCCGCCGCCGAGGTCGTCGTTGCCGCGACCGCCGAACAGGAAGTCGTTGCCGGCACCGCCGCGCAGCACGTCGTTGCCGCGACCGGCAAAGAGGAAGTCGGAGCCGTCGCCGCCGTTGAGGAAGCTGTCGCCGCGACCGCCGAACAGGAAATCGGTCCCCTCGCCGCCGGTCGCGACGTCCTGGAAGGTCGCGCCGACATTGACGGTAACGAGCGCCTCGGCCGTGTCTTCGCCGTCGGTCACGGTGTAGACGAACTGATCCTGGCCCGAGAAGCCGCTCTCGGCGGTGTAGACGACGACCCCCTCCCCGGTCAGCTCGGCGGTGCCGTGGGCACCGTTGGCGACGCCGGCGATCGAGATCGCGTCGCCGTCCGGATCGCTGTCGTTGCCGAGGAGCTGCGAGGCGAAGATCTCGAGCGGCACGCCCGGACGGGTCTCGAACGGTCCGTCGGCAACCGCCGTCGGGGCCTGGTTCCCCGCCGAGAAGTTGATCAGGAAGACGTCGGAGGTGACGAGCAGCCCGTCCGTCGCCCGGATCTCGATCTCGTAGGTGCCGACCGCGGTATGCGGCGCGACGCCGGAAATCGTCTCCCCGTCGAACGACATCCAGTCCGGCAGCGGCGTGCCGTCGGCCTGCAGCGCGGCGAAGGCGAGCGGATCGCCGTCGACGTCGGCAAAGGTCGAGGCCGGAATGTCGATCGTGAAGGGATCGCCGGTGAACAGCAGTTCGCCGGGCAACGGCTGGTTCGGCAGCGGCTCGGCGACATGGGGCGCATCGTTGACCGGCCGGATGGTCAGGTGGAAGACGTCGGAGACCGACGCCTGGCCGTCCGAGGCCGCGACGCGGATGTCGAGCACGCCGTTGAAGTCCGCCGGCGGCACGCCGATGAGGCGGAGCGCCACAGTGTCGGCAGTCAGCCAGGCCGGCAGCGGCGAACCGTCGGCCATGGTCATCGAATAGGTCAGCGGGTCGCCGTCCGGATCGGAGAAGAGACCCTGCTGGAGTTGCAGGTTGAAGTTCTCGTCCTCGTCGACGAAGCGGTCGGAGAACGGCGCCGAGATCACCGGGATGTCGTTGACCGGGTCGATGACGAGGTCGAAGCCGCGCGACACGGTGAACTCGCCGTCACTGGCGGTGACGACGAGGGCGATCGTGCCGAAGAAGTCGGCCGGCGGGGTACCGGTGAACTGGCGCGTCGCGGGCGAGAAGGAGAGCCAGGCCGGAAGGGTCGTCGAGCCGGCCCGGGTCGCGGTGACGGTCAGCGTGTCGCCATCGGGATCGGTGACGAAATCCTCCGGCAGCACGAAGTCGATCGGCGCGTCCTCGGGGCTGTGCACGGTGGCGAGCGGCGCCATCACCGGCGGCTCGTTGACCGGCACGAGGCTGACGGTGATCGTGCCGGTATCCTCGAGGACACCGTCGCTCACCGTGTAGTCGATGAGGAGCGGCCCGGTCGCGCCGGCGAGCGGCGTGACGACGAGATTGCCGAGGCCGTCGAATTCGGCGGTGTAGCCCGCACCGGGCGCGACCGCCGTGATCGTCAGCGTGTCGCCGTCGACGTCGACGTCGTTGCCGAGGATCGTGGCGATCGGGATGACGATCGGCTGGTTCTCGTCGGTCTCGAAGATGTCGTTGCCGGCGACCGGCGCATCGTTGACGCCGGCGATGACGAGGTCGAAGGCGCGGGCCGTCTCGGCGACGCCGTCGCTCGCCACCACCTCGAGGGCGATGGTGCCGAAGAAGTCGGCGGGCGGCGTCCCGGCAAGGCCGCGCGTCTCCGGCGAGAAGACGAGCCAGTCGGGAAGCGGCGAGCCGTCGGCCTGGCGCACCGAGAGGGTCAGCGGATCGCCATCGATGTCGGAGAAGACGTCGGGCAGCTGGCCGGTGAAGCGCACATCCTCGGTGCCCGCGAAGGCGGCGATCGGACCGACGACGGGCGCGTCGTTGACCGGCGCGAGGGTCACGGTGACGGTCGCGATGTCGGCGCGGCCGGTGCTGTCGGTGATCTCGTAGGCGAACGAGGCCGTACCGTTGCGGTCGGCATCGGGCACGAAGACGAAATTGCCGAGCCCGTCGAGGGACACGCTGCCGCCGACGGCATCGCCGACCGAGGACACCTGGAACGTCTGGCCGGCGTCCGGATCGCGGTCGTTGGCCGTGAGGGTCGCCAGCGCCACGACGAGGGTTTCGTCCTCGGTGCCGGCGAGGCTGTCGTCGCCGGCGATCGGATCGTCCTCGACCGGCAGCACGTCGACGTAGAAGGTGCCGGTGACCGGCGGATTGAAGCCGTCGGTGATGGTGTAGGAGAGCCCGAAGCGGCCATTGGCGTCGGCCGCGGGCTCGTAGTGGATGAGACCGCCGGCGGTCATCGACACGCCGAGGCCGGCGGCCGAGACGAAGCTGATCGCGTCGCCGTCCGGATCGACGTCGTTGGCAAGGAGGGTCGCCGGATCGATGTCGATGGCGCCGTCCTCGTCGACGACGAAGCCGCTGTCGGCGACGGCGATCGGCAGGTCCTGGGCCGGCACGACGGCGACCGAGACGAAGCCCCGCGTCAGCCCGCCATGGCCGTCGCTGACCTCGTAGGTGAAGCCGCCATTGCCGAAATAGTCGGCGCGCGGCGTGAAGATCGCCTCGCCGCCGGAGATGACGACACTGCCGTTGACCGGATCGAGGACGCCGACGACCGCGAGGCTGTCGCCCTCGACGTCGCTGTCGTTGAGGAGAAGGTCGGCGAGCGCGATGGCGACCGGGGTGTCCTCGGCCGTGGTGAAGGGGCCGTCGTCGCCGACGATCGGGGCATCGTTCACCGCCGCGAAGTCGATGACGAAGTTCCCGGTCGCGCCCGAGACGGCGCGGCCGTCGGTGACGGTGTAGGTGAGCGTCAGCACGCCGTAGAAATTGTCGCGCGGCGTGACGGCATAGGATCCGTCGGGCCGCAGGAAGATCGTCGCGTTCGGGCCCGGATCGGCGAAGCCGACGAAGCCGATGTCGTCGCCGTCGGGATCGCTGTCGTTGCCGAGGAGGTCGGCGACCGTCAGGTAGAACGGCACGTCCTCGGTGCCCGCGAAGCTGTCGAGGGCAGCGACCGGCGCCCGGTTGGTCGAGGCGACGTCGATGGTGACGTCGCCGGTGTTGTAGCCGCCGGCGCCGTCGCCGACGACGTACTGGAAGGAGGCGACGCCGTCGAAATTGTGGTCCGGCGTGAAGGTGATCTCGGTGCCGACGAGTTCGACCGTGCCGTTGACGGCGTTCTGGACGAGTTCGATCGACAGCGGATCGTCGTCGCGGTCGGTATCGTTGGCGAGCAGCGTCGCGACGTCGATGACGAGCGGCGTGTCCTCGATGCCGTCGAAGGCGTCGGCGACGGCCACCGGCGGGTCGTTGACCGGCTCGACGTCGATGTGGACGGTCGCGGTGGCGTTGCCCTGCGCGTCGTCGGTGATCTCGTAGGTGAACTCGACCGGGCCGAAGAAGTCCCCGAACGTCTGGTAGTCGAGCGTCGCGCCGGCATTGCCGTCGACGACGACGGCAAGGCCGGTCTCGATGGTCGTCGTCCCGTCGCTCGAGGTGACGACGATGTCGAGGGTCTCGAGCGCCGCGAGCGGCGGCGTGCCGGAGAGCGTCCCGGTGTCGGGATCGATGGAAAGCCAGGCCGGCAGCGGCGAGCCGTCGGCAAGGGTCGCCGAATGGCTGGCGGGGCCGGCAAGGCCGCCGACCGGCGGCAACTCGACGACGAGTTCGGGGATCGTCAGCGTCAGGTCGCCGATCGGCGGCGTACCGATCGCGACGATGTGGATCGGATCGCCGTCGGCGTCGCTGTCGTTCGCCAGGAGATCGGCAAGGGCGATCGTCAGGCTCTCGCCCTCGAGCACCGTGAAGGTGTCGCCGACCGCGGTCGGCAGTTCCGGACGGGCCTCGACATTGATGACGATCGACGCCGGCTGCTCGGAAACGCCGCCCTTTTCGTCGTGCGCATAGTACTCGATGGCGAAGGCGCCGAAGAAGTCGAGGGGCGCGTCGATGTCGATCGTCTCGTCGTGGACGGTGATCGAGAAGCCGCCGGCGGCGGCGAGGTCGAGGTCGGGGTCGACGACGGCGTCGACGATCAGCGAATAGGCCGGAACGTCCTCGCTGGCGGATTCGCCGAGGTCGATGCGCACCGGGATGCTGCCGACATATTTCGCCGGCGGCATGCCGGACAAGGTCAGCGTGTCGGCGTCGAAGGCGAGCCAGTCGGGCAGCGCCACGAAATGGGCCTTCTCGGCGGTGGCGGCGGCATCGGCGGCGAACGGCAGGGCCATGAGGCCGTGCGCGGCGAAATAGGGATCGTTGGCAAAGAGCGCATTGATGCGCGGATCGAGCGGCTCGGCCGGATCGATCAGCACCTCGACGGCGAAGCCCTCGGCGGAGGGATCGTCCGGCGTGAAGCTGACACGGATCCGGGCGACCGGCTCGTCGACGGCCGGAACGATCTCGGTGAACGAGAATGCGCGCGTCTCGGCGTCGAAGGCGAGCCAGCCCGGCAGCGGTCCGCCGGCAGGGGTCGCGGCCGCGAAGGTGCCCGCCCCCATGGCGACGGCGATGACATGGGCATTATAGGCGATGCCGGTGCCAAGCGCCGGGTCGGCCGGATCGACGATCATGTCGCCGACGAAGGTCGCGACCTCGCCGGTCACCGGATCGGTGCTGGTGAAGGTCAGCTCGAGGGCGATCGGGTCGACGACACCGGCCGGCGCCGTGCCGGCGAAGCTGAGCGTCGCGGCATCGAAGGTGAGCCAGTCGGGCAGCGGCGAGCCGTCGCCGAGGGTGGCGACGACCTGGCTCGTCGCGACATCGATGGCAACGCCGTCCGGGTTGGCCTCGAGGTCGGCCGGATCGACGGTATGCAGCGCGACGAAGCTCTCCGTCACACCCGAGACGAGGTTGGTGTTGACGACCGTGACCGCGACGGTGATCGGCGCCATGCCGCTCTCGGGCGGCGTGCCGGTGAAGGTCGCCGTCGCGGCATCGAAGACGAGCCAGGCCGGCAGGTCGCTGCCGTCCTCGAGCGTGGCGCCGTCGGCGGCACTCGCGACGAGCACCAGCGAGCCGACCGAATGGCTGTCGCTGAACACGCTGCGATCGGTGAAATCGTCGGTGAGGATGCCGAGCAGGCTGGCGCTCTCGAAGAAGATGACGTCGCCTTCCGGGTCGCCGTCATTGGCGAAGGCCTCGGCGGCAAGCACCGTGATCGGCTCGTCCTCGACCGCGTCGAGCACGTCGTCGCGAAGGATCGGGCCGTCGTTCTGCGGCATGACGGTGATCGAGACGAAGGCGGTGTCGGTCCCGCCCCGGCCGTCGTCGATCGTGTAGACGAAGCCGGCGGCGCCGTTGTAGTCGGCACGCGGCGTGAAGGCGATCATGCCGTCGGCGGTGAACTCGACGCGGCCGTTGAGCGGGAAGCGCTCGAGCGCCGAGACGATGAGCGGATCGCCATTCGGGTCGCTGTCGTTGGCGAGCAGCGCCGCCGGATCGATGACGAGGACGACGTCCTCGATGGTCTGGTAGCCGCTGTCGTTGACCGCCCGCGGCGGATCGTTGACCGGGATGACGGAGACTTCGACCGTGCCGGTCGAGCTCGCGCCGTGGACGTCGGTCACCTCGTAGCTGAACGAGGCATCGCCGAGCTCGGCGCCGGTGAAGCGGATGTAGGTGGCGGCCGAGGGATCGGCGACCGTCGCCTGTCCCGCGTCGAGGAATTCGATGGTGCCGTTGACGGGATGGCCAGCGCCGGTGAACGAGAAGGCGTCGTCCTCGACATCGCGGTCGTTGACGAGGAGGTCGGCGATGGCGATCAGCGTCGGCACGCCGAGGCGCACGGTCTCGTGGTCGGTCACCGCGGTCGGGGCATCGTTGACGCCGAGGATAGCGAGTTCGACCGAGGCGGTGGACGTCTCGCCGTTGCCGTCGGTCACCGTGTAGGTGAAGCCGGCAAAGCCGAAATGGTTGGTCGTCGGAACGAAGAGAATCCCGCCGAGGGTGGTGAAGGTGTCGCCGTTGCTGCCGGTGACGAACATCGAAGGATAGAGATATTCGCCGTCGGGGCCGACGAGCGGCGTGAACGCCGTGCCGTCGATCGTGAGCGTGTCGCCGTCGACGTCGAAATCGTTGCCGAGGAGGTCGGCGATCGGGATGACGAGCGGCGTATCCTCGAGCCCGTAGATGATGCCGTCGTCGGCGGCGACCGGCGCGTCGTTGACGGGCAGGATGTTGACCTCGACGCGGGCGGTCGACTCGCGGCCGAACGGATCGCGCACGGTGTAGTCGAAGAAGGCGTCGCCCCAGTGGTCCTGGGCGCCGAGGAAGACCAGCGAGCCGTCGCCCTGGAGCTCGACGGTGCCGCCCGAGACGGCCGCGACCGAGACGATGGCGAGGGCGTCGGTGCCTTCCGTGGCGTCGTTTCCGGTGAGGCTCGCCGCCGAGATCGCCAGCGGCTCGTCCTCGGTGGCGAAGCGCACCAGGTCGTCGACGGCGTTGAAGCGACCGACACGGGCCAGGTCCTCGATCGCCTGGCGGTCCCAGACGGTGCCGTCGGCGAAGGCGATTTCCTCGATGCCGCTCGCCGCGCCGAGGAAATGATCGGTGACGCGCAGCGTATCGATGAGCAGGCCGTCGTCGTGCTCGAGTTCGACGAGAAGGTCGTCGCCGTCGCGGATGACGCTGATGTCGGCCGGGCGGATGCCCGCCGCGATCTCGATGCGGTCGACGTCGGAAACGTCGCCGGCCTCGGTAACGGTATCGTTGCCGGAATCGTAGCCGAAGAGATAGGTGTCGCTGCCGGCGCGCCCGGCGAGGAGATCGTCGCCGAAGCCGCCCTCGAAGGTCTCGTCGGCGGCACCGCCCGACAGGCTGTCGTCATAGGCCGAGCCGACGAGCTTTTCGAAATTGGCGAGCTGGTCGCCGGCCGCCTCGCCGGCCGAGCCGACGCCGCTGCCGAGATCGACCGTCACCGCCTCGTCGGCCTCCGAATAGTCGGCCGTGTCGAAGCCGTCGCCGCCATCCATGATGTCGGCACCGCGACCGCCCGTCAGGACGTTGTCGCCGTCATCGCCGATGAGCGTGTCGTCGTGGAAGCTGCCGACGATCTCCTCGATGTCGGTGAAGGTGTCGCCGAGGGCATCGCCGCCACCGAGCGAGCCGTCGGTCATGTCGACGGTGACGCCGGCGTCGGAAAGCGAATAGTCGACCCGGTCGATGCCCGCGCCGCCATCCATGACGTCGGCGCCGCGACCGCCGACGAGGATGTCGTTGCCGAGGCCGCCGATGAGCGTGTCGTCGCCGCGTCCGCCGGAAAGCGTGTTGTCGGCGTCGTCGCCCTCGAGGCGATCGTCGTAGAGCGTGCCGGTGAGGTTCTCGATCGAGACGAGTGTGTCGCCCTCGGCATCGCCGCCGCTCGCCGTGCCGGCAAGGAGCGACACGTCGACGGCCGCGGAGGAGGCCGAATAGTCGGCGGTATCGGAGCCCTCGCCGCCGTCGAGGAGGTCGGCGCCGGTGCCGCCGATGAGGATGTCGTCGCCGGCCCCGCCGTCGAGGCTGTCGTCGCCGCCACGGCCGTCGAGAAGATCGCCGCCGCCGCGCCCGGAGAGCAGGTTCGCCTCGCCGTTGCCGTAGAGTTCGTCGTGGAACTCGGTTCCGGCGAAAGCCTCGATCGCGGTGTAGAGGTCGCCCTGGGCATGACCGCCCTGCCCCAGCCGGGTGACGAGATCGGCGCGCACGCCGATATTCGAACCGGCAAAGTCGACGATGTCGAAGCCGGCGCCGCCGTCGATGGCATCGCCGCCATCGCCGCCGATGATGCGATCGTCGCCGCCGCGGCCGAAGAGATCGTCGTCGCCCGCGCCGCCGTCGATGGTCTCGGCGGTCTGCGAGCCGATGACGAGATCGCGGAGGGCGCTGCCGGAAAGGACGTCCGCGTGAACGCCCGAGACCGTCGCAAAGACGGTCCCGTCGTCCTCGACGCCTTCGGGATCGGCGATGGTGTAGTCGAGCGTCACGTCGCCCGAGAAGGTCGCGTCGTATTCGACGACGACGAATTCGCCGCCATAGACCGAGGCCACGCCAAGGCTCGTCGAGCGCACGCCGACGAAGTTGAGGAGGTCGTACTGGTAGTCCTGCAGGTCGACGTCGCTGTCATTGGCCATCAGGTCGGCGATGCGCAGCACGAGCGGCACGTCGAGGCTCGTCGCGCCGGTGTCGGGCGCCGCCGTCGGCGCATCGTTGACCGGCAGGATGTCGACGACGACCGTCGCGGTGTCCTCGCCGTCGGCGTTGTCGGTCACGACATAGCTGAACGACGACGGGCCGTGGTAGTTGAGCGCCGGCGTGAAGACGACATTGCCGGCGCCGTCGAGGGCGACCGAGCCCTTCTGTCCGAGGCCCATGGCGACCGAGACGATTTCGAGCGGATCGTTGTCGACGTCGAAATCGTTGGCCAGCAGCGCGGCGATCGGGATCGCCGTCGCGACGTCCTCGTAGATGGTGACGTTGTCGTTGCCGGCGAACGGCGGCGCGTCGCTCGTCGGCGCGAAAAACATGGTGACGGTGGCATCGTCGACCGCGCCGAAGACGTCGGCGACGACGTAGTGGAAGGAAGCCTCGCCCCAGTAGCCGGCGTCCGGTGTGAAGACGATGGTGTCCCCGACGATCTCGGAGACGCCGTTGTCGTTGAACGAAACGCTCTGGAGGGTGACGGACGGGCCGTCCGGGTCGCCGTCGTTGCCGAGAAGATCGGCGATATCGATGACGAGCGGCGTGTTCTGGAACCCGTCGAGATAGAAGATGCCCGGCGACTGGTAGCTGTCGTCGTTGGCGACCGGCGGGTCGTTGACGGCAATCACGTTGACGACGGCCTCGCCTTCGGTCTGACCCCCGCGGCCGTCGTCGACCGTATAGAAGAAGCTCGCCTGGCCGTTGAAGCCCGGGGTCGGCGTGAAGAGCACGGTGCCGTTGGCATTGAGCACGACCGAGCCGCCCGTTCCGGGGCGCACCGAGGCGATGGTCAGCGGATCGCCATTGAGGTCGTGGTCGTTGGCCAGCAGCTCGCCGCTCGAAACGAGCAGCGGATTGTCCTCGTCGGTGACGAAGGCCTCGTCCTCGCGCTCGTCGTTGACGAACGGCGCCTGGTTGAACGGCACGACGGTGACGTCGACGACCGCGGTGGACGTCTGCCCGGCCTCGTCGCGCACGACGTAGGAGAACGAGGTATCGCCGAAGAAGAACAGCGTCGGCGTGACGACGACATAGCCGTCGACGGTGAGTTCGACCGCGAGGTCGGCATTGCCGGTGACCGAGACGATCTCCAGCGCGTCGCCATCGATGTCGAAGTCGTTGGCGACGAGATCGCGGGCGGCGATCTCGATCGCCGAGGCTTCGTTGACGCTGTAGCCGGTATCGTCGACGGCGACCGGGGCGTCGTTGACGGCGGTGACGTCGATATAGACGGTCGCTTCGGCGCGGCCGCCCTCCGGCGTGTTGGCGACGTATTTGAAGCTCGCCAGACCGTTGAAGTCGGCGCTCGGCGTGAAGGTGATGTCGCCGTTGCTGGCAAGGCTCGCGCTGCCGTTCACCGCGTCGAAGACCTGGGCGACGATCATGCGGTCGCCGTCGAGATCGTTGGAGAGGAGACGGCGGGCCTCGATGGTGAGGAAGCCGTCCTCGGCGACGGTGAAGCCCGCGTCGTCCAGGGCCTCGGCGACCGGCGTCACGCGCACATTGACGGTCGCAGTGGCAAAGCCGTTGCGCCCGTCGCTGACGGTGTAGGTGAAGGTCGTGGCGCCGAGGAAGCCGGCTTCGGGGGTGAAGACGATGTTGCCCGAGGCGTTGAGCTGGGCGGTGCCGTGCTCGCCGCCATCGACCGCGATGATCGTGAGCGTCTCGAGGTCGGCGTCGTAGTCGTTGCGGAGCAGCTGCGCCGCCGAGAGGATCAGGTCTTCCTGCTGCTTGGCGGTGAAGATGCCGTCGTCGACGGCGACCGGCGCGTGGTTGTCGAGCAGGCCGAGGATGGTGTCGCGCGTCCAGGTGACGCCGTCGCCGAAAACGATCGTCTCGACGCCCTCGCCGGTGTCGGCGAGCATGTGGCGCAGGGTGACGGCGTCCTCGCCGGTGGCGAAGGTGAGGACGACGGAATCGCTGCCCTTGAAGAGGCGGTGCACCGCGGTCTCGGACGACAGGATGTCGACGAGTTCGAGGCGATCGCCGGCGCTGGTGCTGCCGTCGTCGACGACGTCGTGGCCGTCGCCCGCGGCGAAGTGGTAGATGTCGGCTCCCTCGCCGCCGATCAGGCGGTCGTCGCCGGCCTCGCCTGCCATGAGGTCGGCGCCCTCGAAGCCGCGGATCGTCTCGTCGCCGATGGTGGCGGCGGAGCGGAGCACCGCGGCGCGCATGTCGGCCAGCGTCCAGATGGTGCCGTCGGCGAATTCGATCTGCTCGATGCCGTTGCTGCCCGAGCCGAGCGTGTCGGCGAGGTAGAGGCGGTCGGTGCCGCCGCCGAAGCGCAGCACCAGGTCGTCGCCGTCCGCCGGGCTGCGGCGCGCCCAGACGATGTCGCCGGGGTTGAGATCGGGTAGCAGCAGGCGGTCGAACGGGCTCGTCGAGCCATCGGCGATACGGTCGTCGCCGTCACCGGCGCGATAGGTATAGGTGTCGTTGCCGGCACTGCCGATCATCAGGTCGACGCCGGCAAGGCCTTCGAGGACGTCGTCGTTGAGCGTGCCGACGAGCTGGTCGGCCTCCGCCGTCGCGTCGCCGAGGACGAGCAGCGAGAGGATCTCGGCGATGGCGAAAATCTCGCCGCTGTCGGCAAGCACGACCTGCTCGACGCGATCGGTCGCCGTGTCGAGAAGGCCGTTGACGACGGTGATGCTGTCGCCCGTCCCGGCGAGACGGATGACGAGGTCGGTGCCGTCGCGGCCGCGCCGGGCGAACTCGATCTCGTCCGCCGCATAGCCCGAGATGACGATGCTGTCGAAGCCGGAGCCGAAATCGCGCACGACGTCCGCGCCGTCGCCGCGCCGATAGGAATAGGTGTCGTCGCCGACCCCGCCGCTGACGTAGTCGTCGCCTTCGAGACCGGCAAGTTCCTCGCTGGCGCTGGTGCCGGTCAGGCGATCGTCGCCGACGGTCGCGACGTTGCGGGTGGCGAGTGTTTCGAATTCGGACCGCGTCCACACGGTGCCGTCGTCGAAGGCCACGGTCTCGATGCCGTAGAGGCCGCTCGGCAGGAACGAGGCGCGCGCCGTGATGCGGCCGCCGTCGCCGGCGCCGGGGGCGCTTTCGGCAATGACGAGTTCGAGGTCGGCGTCGACGCCGCGCCGGACGATGACGTCGGCGGGATCGATGCCGTGCAGTTCGAGCCGGTCCTGGTCGTAGAAGCCGGTTTCCAGAATGACGTCGTAGCCGTCGCCACGGGTGTAGACATAGGTGTCGTCGCCCTCGACGCCGTCGAGGACGTCGTTGCCGCCAAGGCCGGCGATGACGTTGGCGCCGGAATCGCCGGTGATCTCGTCGTCGCCGTCGGTCGCGGCGTTGAGGAGAACCTCGGCGACGATGGCGTCGCGGCCGACGATCGTGCCATCGTCGAAGACCACCCGTTCGATGCCGGTCTCGGCCGGCATGCCGTCGACCGCCATGCCGTCGACGACGATGCTGCCGCCGTCGCCCGCTCCCGGGGCGCTCTCGGCGATGACGACCTCGATGCCGTTGTAGGTCGAGACGAACGTGACATCGGCTCGGGCGATGCCGTGCAGTTCGAGCGTATCGACCTCGTCGTACCAGCCGGCGCCGGGCACGTCGAAGATCACGTCGTTGCCGTCACCGCGGGTGTAGGCGTAGGTGTCCGAGCCGTCCTTGCCGTCGATGACGTCGTCGCCGGTGCCGCCGACGAGGAGATCGTCGCCACCGGAGCCGCCGAGGCGGTCGTCCCCGGCGGTCGGGGCCGCGGCGATGAGGGCCGCGAGGACATCGCTGACGGCGCGCTCGGACTCGTCGGCGAAGCGCAGCGTCTCGACATGGGTGTCGGTGAAGGCGTTGCCGGCGAAGGCATCGCGGATGGTGACGGATCCCGCCGCGATCCCGCGACCGGCATCGGCCGCGATCCGGACGACGAGGTCGTCGCCGAAACGCTCGTAGGAAATGTCGGCCTCGTCGAGGTCGGCGAAATCGACGACGTCCGGCCCGGCGAGGCTGACATAGCTGCCGCCCTCGGCCCCGCTGCCGGGCACGTAGACCCGCTCGACATTGCCGGTGCCGCCATTCTCGACGATGACGTCGTTGCCGTCGCCGTTGCGATAGACGTAGGTGTCGCCGGTGGCGCCGGTCTCGACCGTATCGTCGCCCGCGCCCATCTCGTAGGTGAGCGCCGGGCCGGCATTGACGACCGCATCGTCGCCGCCGCCGGTGCGGCCGGCGACATAGGCCGCGGCGATGTCGGCGCGGCTCCAGGTGGTGCCGTCCTCGAAGACGATCGCGGCAAGCGCCAGCATGTCGTAGCCGGCCGCGTCATAGCCATCGAGGAAGCGGATGCTGCCGCCATCCCCGGCGCCCGGGGCGCTCTCGGAAAATTCGAGGACGAGGTCGCTGGCGTGGCGCAGCACCGAGACCTCGGCCGGCGAGATGCCGAAGAGCTCGAGGCGGTGGCCGTCGACGACATAGCTCGAGGCGACGATGTCGTCGCCGTCGCCGCGCACGTAGCGGAAGGTATCGTTGCCGCCGACCGGATCGACGAGATCGTCGCCGGGGCCGGGCGCGAACAGGTCGGCGCCCTCGGTGCCGAGCACATGGTCGTTGCCGGCGGTCTGCTGCGGGGCGAGAAACTCGGCGGCGAGATCGGCCTGGGTGACGATGGTGCCGTCGTCGAAGACGAGGGAGACGCCCTCGAAGGCTCCGGCATAGCTGAAATAGGAGCTGAGGCGGATGCTGCCGGCATCCGACCCGTCGCCGGCGCGCGCCGCGATGTCGATGGCAAGGTCGTCGAAGCGGCGCGAGACGGTGACCTCGGCCGGATCGATGTCGTGGAGGACGATGGTGCCGGAGACCTCGCCGGTCGCGGCCTGGTCCTCGTAGATGTCGTTGCCGTCGCCGCGCGTGTAGACGTAGGTGTCGGCGCCGCCATTGCCGGCCGCGAAGTCGTCGCCGCCGAGCAGCTCGATCGTGTCGGCGGCATCGCTGCCGTAATAGGCGTCGTCGCCGCTGGTGACCGGCTGCGGCTCCTGGACGACGCGGGCCGCGAAGTCGTCATAGGTCCAGACGGTACCGTCGGCGAAATGGACCTCCTCGATGCCGGTCATGTCGACGAAGCCTTCGCCGAAATCGACCTGGGTCGAGACATTGAGCGCGAAGGTGCCGCCGTCGCCGGCGCCCGGGGCGCTCTCGGCATAGCCGACGGTGAACCAGTACGAGCCTTCGGTGATCGCGGTGATGTCGCCGGGGTTGATGCCGTGAAGGATCAGCTGGTCGTATTCGCCGGCGTCGCCGCTCCAGTCGATGAAGGCGTCGATGCCGTCGCCGCGCGCATAGGCATAGGTGTCGCTGCCCTCGTAGTCCTCGAAATAGGTCGAGACCGCGTCGTTCACGAAGACGTCGTCGATGGCGTCGGTACCGAAGCGCATGTCGCTCGCCGGCACGTCCATCATGCCGAGAACGTCGGCGGCGGAAAGCAGCGTCCCGTCGTCGAGGGCGACGTCGCCGAAAGCGAAGGCGGCAACGCCGTCGCCATAGGAGAGTGAGCCCTCGGTCGAGGTCGCGAAGGTGATGGCATCGCCGCTCGCGCCGAGATCGAGAACGACGCGGCCGGTGACGAGATCCCAGCGGAAGGCAAGGTCGCCGGCCGAATAGCCGGACAGGACGAGGGTATTGGCGTCGACCCAGTCGTTGTCGACGATGAAGTCGCGGCCGTCGCCGAGGGCGAAGCGATAGGTATCGGCCCCGTCCCCGCCGGAAAGGCGATCGTTGCCGAGGCCGCCGGTAATGTCGTCGGCGCCGGCGCCCGCCTCGACGACGTCGTCGCCGGCCAGCGCGTCGATGGTGTCGGCGGCATCGGTGCCGACGATCTTGTCGGCCCCCGAGGTCGCCGGAACGATAGCCGGCGCGGCGAGCGCCGCCATCGCGGCGGCGTCGAGGGTGACCGCGTCGGAGAAGACGAAGCGCTCGATCTGGTAGCGCAGGCTCGTCTCGAAGAAATTGTCGATGGTGATCGAGCCGCCGAAGCCGCGGAAGGAAATGACGAGGTCCTGGGCGTCCTGCCGGTCGTGGCCGGCAACGATCTCGGTCGAGGCGATGTCGAGGAAGTTCAGCGTATCGATGTTGCCGACCTGCGAGGTCGAGCGCAGGTCGTTGATGAAGTCGTGGCCGTCGCCGCGCTCGTAATTGTAGGTGTCGTCGCCGCGCGAGCCGTAGATCCACTCGTCGCGCGGCGTGCTGTCGAAGGTGTCGTTGCCGGTGGTGCCGCCGATGGTCAGCGGGCCGAAGGCGGATTCCGGGCGCGCGACCACCGCGGCCGCGATCTCGGTCGAGGTCCAGACGCTGCCGTCGGAGAACTCGATGCGGTTGAAGCCGCTCGTGCCGTTCTCGAAGCGGATGGCGTCGCGCGTGCCGAGGATGTGGACCGTCACGCTTCCGTCGCCGAAGGTCTCGCCGAGGATCTCGATGTCGGCGGGCACGGCGTCGATGAGGCGCAGCGTGTCGGGATAGCTGTTGAGCACCGTGTCGCGGCCGTCGCCGCGGGCGAATTCGAGCACGTCGGTGCCGTAGCGGCTCTCGATCAGGTCGTCGCCGCCGCCGGCGCGGATGGTCTCCGACCCGTCGTAGCCGTAGATCTCGTTCGCCCCGGCATCCATCGGAACGCTGGCGAGGGCCATCGCCTCGATGGTGGCGCGGTTCCAGACGGTGCCGTCCTCGAAGACGATCGCGTCGAAGCTGTGAACCGTGTTCGAGCCCTGGTCGAGGAGCAGCCGGTCGTCGGTGCCGGCAAACGTGAGGACAATCGAATTGTGGCGCGCCGCATCCGCCGCGATGGTGACCTCGGCTGGCGTGTAGCCGTAGATCTCGAGCGTGTCGTATTCGGAGCTGTCGTCGGAAAAGACGTCCGAGCCGTCGCCGCGGCTGAAGCGGTAGACGTCCGCCCCGCCGTCGCCGAGGACGAGGTCGTTGCCCGGCCCGCCGGTCAGCACGTCGTCATAGTCGGTACCGGTGACGATGTCGGCGCCCGCCGTCGCCTCGCCGGCAAGAATGCCGGCGCGGATATCGGCGATCGCCAGCGCCGTGCCGTCGGTGAAGCGGACCGTCTCGATGAGATTGGAGAGCGAGCCGGAAAGGCCCTCGACGACGAGGATCCGGTCGTTGCTGCCGGCGAAGGTGATGACGAGATCGTTGCCGTCGCGGCTCGAGCGGGCGAACTGCGCCTCGGCGGGCAGATAGCCGCGAATTTCGATGACGTCGGCCGAGGCCGTCGACCAGGTGCCGTTGTCCTTGTAGATGTCCTCGCCGTCGCCACGGGCAAAGACGTAGACGTCGTCGCCGCCGCGACCCTCGATGTAGTCGTTGCCGCCCTCACCGGCGATGACGTCGGCGCCGGCACCGCCGAACAGCGTCTCGTCGCTCGCCGCGTCGCGCTGGCTGTCGAGCACGAACAGCATGTCGGCGGTGGTCCAGACGGTGCCGTCCTCGAACGCGATCTCGGTGATGCGACCGCCGAACGAGCCGAAGGTGTTCACGGCGACGATCTCGTCGCCGTCGGCAAGGCGGATGATGAGGTCGTTGGGCCGGTCCGAGGCCCGCACGAGGAAGGCGTCGTTCGGGAAATAGTCGTTGAGGACGAGGCGGTTGACCTCGGAGGTGCCGCCATTGTCGTCGATGATGTCGCGACCGTCGCCACGGTTGAAGACATAGGTGTCGTTGCCGGCGGTGCCGTCGAGGAAGTCGTCGCCGCGCCCGCCTTCGATGATGTTGGCGGTGGACGTCCCGACGATCGTGTCGGCATAGGGCGTACCCTTGCCGACGACGGCGTCGAAGAGATCGGTGCGGGTCCAGGTCGTGCCGTCGCCGAAGACGACGCTCTCGATGCCGCCGGTCTCGAAGCGCAGCAGCACTTCGTCGTCGGTGCCGGCGAAGGTCAGCAGCAGTTCGTCGCGACCGTCGACCGGCCGGGTGATGGCGACGTCCTCGGGCCGATAGCCGCGGATCTCGAGGCGGTCGGTGCCGGAACTGTCGGCGATGACGTCGCGGCCGTCGCCGCGGCGGAAGAAGTAGACGTCGTCGCCGGCGCCGCCTTCGATGTCGTCGTCGCCGGGACCGCCCTCGATGACGTCGGCATTGCGCGAGCCGGTGACGATGTCGTCGCGATCGCTCTGCTGCGAGGCGACGGCCGCGGCCATGAGATCGGCGCGGCTCCACTCGATGCTGTCGGCGAACGAGATCGTCTGCACATTGGCATTGGAGAGCGCGCCGACGACGAGAACCTGATCGCCGGTCGAGGGGAAGTAGATGAGGACGTCGTCGCCATCGAGGTCGACGCGGCGCACCACCGCTTCGCTGGCCGGCAGATCGGCGAAGACGAGGCTGCTCGAGCCGCCCTGCCCGGCAGTGTCGACGATGTCGGAGCCGTTGCCCGAGACGAAGAGGAAGGTCGCGTCGCGGCCGGCGAGGACGTAGTCGTCGCCCTCGCCCATGGCGACGGTGATCGGGAAGCCGACGCGCGCATCGATGATGTCGTCGCCGCCGGTCGACTGCTGCTGGACGAGGATGCGCAGGACATCCTCCATCGACATCGTCGTGCCGTCCTCGAACTCGAAGCTCTCGACGCGCGCGGCGAGATTGCTCGTCGCGGCGCCGTCGATGATCAGCAGCGTGTCGTCCGTGCCGGTGAGCGAGACGAGCAGGCTGCCGTCCTCGTCGGAGAATGCGACCATCGCCGCCGAAACGCCGCTGCCGAAGACGATGCGGTCGACGCCGCCCGTCTCCTCGACGGAATCGGCGCCCGAGCCGAGGCCGAAGGCGTAGCTGTCGTCGCCGAGGCCGCCGGCGAGCGCATCGGAGCCGGCAAGACCGTCGAGATGGTCGTTGCGATCGTCGAAGCCGACGATCACGTCGTCGCCGTCGGTGCCGACGAGGAGGCGGTCGCGAATTTCCTCGAGCAGCCATTCGGTGCCGTCGGCAAAGAGGAAGGCCTCGACCTGGCGGGTCGAAAGGCCCTCGACGATGGTCAGCCGGTCCTCGCCGTTGCCGAGGTCGACAATGAGGTTGTCGCCGTCGCGGATGAGCTGGACGAGCGCCGGGTCGACGAGGGCGTCGAAGACGACGCGGTCGATGGCGCCGGGCGTCGCGTCGGTGCGTTCGATGATCTGGTCGAGGTCGTAGGCACCACCGAAGGCGTAGGTGTCGCCTTCGCGGCCGCCGACGAGGGTATCGTCGCCCTCGCGCCCGTCGAGCACGTTCGGCGCGTCGAGGGCGCCCTCGATGTAGTCGTCGCCGCGGCTGCCGCCGACGATCGCCAGCTGCTCCTCGATGTCGGAGATGTGCCAGCGGGTGCCGTCCTGGAACTCGAACCACTCGACGCCGTCGGCGATGGAGCGGAACTGGTTGCGGATGCGCAGCGTGTCGGTGCGATCGGTGATCGAGACGACGAGGTCGTCGCCGTCCTTGGAGAAGACGGCATTGACAATGGTGATGTCGGCGCCGAAGCGCACCGTGTCGTCGGTCTCGATGACGCGGCCGCCGCGATCGAACCAGGCGACGCGCACCTGGCTGTCGATGATGACGTCGTCGCCATAGCCGACGTCGAACAGATAGGTGTCGCCGTCCGAGCCGCCGACGAGGGTGTCGTCGCCGCCGCGCCCGTCGATGAGTTCGGCGAAGTCGCTGCCGTAGAGCGTCTCGCCGGCAGCCGTGCCGACGACGTCGACGTCGCCCGGATTGAGGGCGGTGAAGTCGACCGAGATGTCGCTGAAGGCGAAGGTCTCGATCGCGTTGCCCTGCTGGTATTCGCGATTGTACTGGCCCTCGACGACGACGCGGTCGCCGGTCGCCGTCACGGTGAAGACGAGATCGCGGCCGTCGCGGTCGATGCCGACGTCGCCGAGCGCGATGTCCTGGAAGACGAGGCTGTCGCCCTGCCCGCCCGAACCGGAATCGAAGATCGTGTCGTTGTCGTAGCCGAGGCCGTAGATGTAGGTATCGGCGGCGTCGCCGCCCTCCAGCCGGTCGTTGCCGGCGCGCCCGTCGAGGCGATCGGCGATCTCGAAGCCGTAGATCGTGTCGTCGCCGTCGCTGGCGGCAAGGTCGATGTAGTGCTGGGCAAGCTTGGCGTAGTCCCAGACGACGCCGTCGCCGAACTCCACCTGCTCGACGAGGTTGGTGAAGCCGAGGAGCGGCCGGGCGTGATACTGGTCCTCGAGGATGACGCGGTCGGTCGTGCCCTCGACGCGCAGGGCGATTGTCGCCGAGGCGCCGTCGCGCTCGAAGGCGATGTCGGTCCAGCGGATGTCGTCGATGAACTTCAGCGTGTCGAAGCTCGTGGCGAAAAGGTCGTAGGCGCGGTCTGAGATCGAGTCCGAGCCGTAGTCGCGGCCGTAGACGTAGGTATCGTTGCCGTCCTTGCCGACGAGCAGGTCGTCGCCGGCGCCGCCGTCGAGCACGTCGTCGTTGTGGAAGCCGTAGATCGGATCGGCACCGTCGGTCTTGGCCTCGGCGAGAACGCGCGCCATGACGTCGGTCTGGGTCAGGAACGAGCCGTCCTCGAAGACGATGCGCTCGATGGCGTCGCCGAAGTAGAGCCCGAGGAAGGGCACGTTGAACCAGGCGAACTGGCCCTCGATGGTGACCCGGTCGCCGGTGGCGTTGCCGTCGGCGTCGAGGAAGGTGAGGACGAGGTCGTTGCTCTCGCCGGCGCGGCCGTAGGACAGGCTGTCCGCCGTGGCGTCGCCGAAGACCTGCAACAGGTCGAGGTGCTTGGTCGGATCGTCGGTCGGCCGGTCGTTGTTGTCGGCGATGCGGTCGTCGCCGTCGCCGACATGGTAGGCGTAGATGTCGCCGTCGCGGCCGCCGCGCAACACGTCGTTGCCGAGGCCGCCGGCCAGGAAATCGCGGGATTCGGTGCCCAGAACGAGGTCGTCGGTGTCGAGCGGATGGCTGACGGCCTCGGCGATCTGGTACCAGCTCCAGAGCTCGCCGTCGGCGAAGACGATGGCGTGGACGCCGGTGTCGTTGGCGAAGTTGTTGCCGAACAGCGGGTCGATGAGGTCGCCGAGGAACTGGTCCTTGATGCGCAGGACGTCGTCGGTGCCGATCACCTCGAGCACGAGGTCGAGGCCGTCCGCCGTGGCGTAGATGTCGGTGGACTTCGCCGAGGTGAAGCGCAGCTCGTCGACCTGCGCCTTGGCGACGAGGGCCTCCTCGACATCGTCGATGACGTCGTGGCCGAAGCCCGAACCGACGAAATAGACGTCCTTGCCGTGGCCGCCGCGATAGGTCTGGTCGCCGCCGGTCAGGTAGATGTAGTCGTCGCCGTCGGTGCCGACGACGACGGTGTCGGCCTCCGTGTGGGTGACGAGCTTGGTGTCGTCGAGCTTCAGGGCATTCATGACCCCGGCGAGATCGAGGTCGGGCGGGTACTTCTCGAAGCCGGCGATGACGTTCTGCAGCACGAAAGCCTCGTTGAGGCGCACCGTGTTGCTGAGCAGGTTCTTGCTCGGGTCGAGGTGGTAGTCGGGATAGACGACCTCGAGGATCTCCTGCCAGCCGGCGAGATAGTCGTAGGCGGCCTGCGCGCCGGACGGCGTCGCGGCGAAGATCGCATCGAAGACGGGGGCGAGTTCGAGATCGGTCGCCGGGCGGAATTCGTCGCTGTCGGCGACGTATTCGAGGCCGGCGGCGAAATCGGCAAGGCCGCCCTGCAGCGCGACGCGCACGGCAAAGGCCCGGCTCACGCCGATATAGACCTGCATCATCGCGTCGAAGAGATCGATCGCCGTGTCGATGAACGAGACGTAGTCGCCGTTCTCGTCGACGGTCGAGGCTTCCTGGCCGGTGAAGCTGCCCGGCGAATAGCTGATGACGCCGGTATCGGGATCGGTCGCGGCCGCCATGATGTCCGGCTGGAAATCGATGCCGTAGATCGAGGTCGCGAAATGGAGCTGGCCCGCGGTCATCAGCTCGACGCGATAGGCGCTGTCGTCGGTGGAATTGACCTCGTCGAGGGTGGCGAAATCGACCTCGTAGTTGCGCAGGTTGAACTCGCCGGGATAGCCGAGCTTGTGCTGCAGCTCGAGGGCGCGGTCGAGATTGCGCGCCCAGACGGCGAAGGTGCCGTCGGCGTCGGTGACCTCGACCGAGTAGTCGACGACCTTGCCGTCGATGAAATAGACGCCCATCAGGTCGACGGGCACGCCGGCATAGGGATTGAAGCCGATCTCCTCGAGGCGCCATTCCTCGCCCTCGGCATGCGGCATGGCGACGATGTCGGCGACGGTCGGCGCGGCGACGGGCGCCCCGCCGGCATCGACGATCGCGGTGCCGCTGGCCAGGCGCCAGGAACCGTCCGGGTTCTCGATGCCGTAGTCGGTGACGACGAAGCGGCCGTCGACGACGGATCCGAGATAGGGTGCGTTGGCGCGGTGCTCGACCGCGCTCTCCCGGGTCTGCGGCGAGAACATCTGCTCGACGCGCCAGACCTCCCCGGCCCCGACGGTCTGGCCGACGACGTCCTCGAAGGTCGGACGGTCGATGGCGACGCCGCCGGCATCGAGCACCGGACTGCCGCTCGAAAGCGTGTAGTAGCCGCCCGCCGCGTCCTCGATATAGATGGCGCTGTCGACGAAGGTCGCGCCGCTGCCGCCGTCGGCAACGAGCACCGCCGTCAGCTCGCGCGTCAACTCGAGCGACTGGGCCCAGGCACCGTAGATCGGCGTCGCCTGCTCGCGGATGAGCTTCAGGTCGGGCGTCGTCATCGCCGCGGCCGCGGCAAAGACGGTCTCGGCGAGGTCGAGATCGTTGGAGATATCGACCGCGAGATCGGCGATCGCGCCGAAGCCCTTGGCATCCGGCACGGCGGTGGTCTTCAGCCATTCGGCCGTGCCGCGCTCGCCGCGGTAGATGGTGTCGGTGGCGTCGACGCCGAAGACGACGCCGTAGCTGCGGTTCACCGTGCCGTCGCCGAGGGTAAACGTCCCCTCCTGCGGGAAGCGGTTGCCGAACACCTCGCGGTCGCCGAGGTCGGTCGCCCCGACGCCGATCGAGACGATGTCGAAGAAATCGAGCGTCTCGAGCTCGCCCTCGTCGGTGACGCCGTCCTGGTCGAGGTCGCGCCAGACGCGCAGGTCCGCGAAGATGGCGTCGGCGGCCGTGATCGCGCCGTCGCCGTCGTCGTCATGGGCGGCAAGGTCGGAAAAGGCCGAAAGGTCCGGACCGCCGAACATCTCGGTGATGTCGTCGATGCGCCCGTTGCCGTTGCGATCGACGGCAAGGAAGCCGTCGTCGGGGCCGAGCCAGCCGGCCCGCTCGGCGAAGAAGTCGCCGTCGAGGTCGAAATGCGTGCCCGATTGCGCAAGGCCGACCGTCTCGATGCCGTCGCCGTCGAGGTCGAGGACCAGCGGGTCGTCCGACGGCTGCCAGTGGATCGCCTTGGCGAGGTCGAACATCGCGTCGATGAAATCGAAGATGTAACCGAAGGCGAGCGTCCACTGCGAAATCTCGACCGAGTCCCCCTCCGGCCCGAAGGTCCGGAAGGTCATGTTGAGGTCGCTGCGCGCGAAGGTCGCCCAGTCCTCGTCCTCCAGCCCGCCGAAGTCGAAGTCCTCGACGACCATCACGCCCTGCGGAAAATCGGTGTTGTCCGGCCCGAGGTCGAAGGTGTCCATCAGGACGTTGTAGACGAGGAGCTGACCGCCCTTCGTGCGGCCGTAGAAGATGAACGGGAAGATCCAGTCCATCGCCAGCGAGTTCTGGGCGATGATCTGGAGGAAGGCCATGTTGGAGAAGGCATCGGCGCCCATCTGCGGCAGGTTGGTGCCACCGGAGAGCGGGATGCCGAACATCTCGAGGAGATCGAACTCCTCGGCGTCCTTGATGAAGGTGCCGGGCCAGAACCAGAAGATGTCGGTCTCGCCGTCGCCGAAGCCGTCGACGTCGCCGCCCCAGAGTTCGCCCTTGAAGGTCTGGTTGAAGAGGATGTCGTTGCCGGTGCCGCCGGAGACGACGGCCTTGGTGCCCGAGACGGCGTAGACGCGGTCGCTGTCCTCGCCGCCCTTCAGGGTCATCTGGAAGTCCTGGGCGGCCTTGGTCTCGCTGATGACCTCGCCGTCGAAGATCCATTGGGTGCCGCCGAGTTCCTCCGGAACCACCTCGCCGGCCTTGATGTACTCGGCGCCCCAGTGGACGATGTAGTCGTTGCCCTTGTTGCCGTCGATCTCGCCGATGCGCGGGGTGCTGGTCGAATGGGTCGACTTCTGCCCTTCCTGGTCGGTCCACTTGAGCGGCGAGGCCTCCCCTTCCCAGCCGACCCAGATGGTGTCGTCGAGCATGGTGCCGGTGATCTTCTCGGTGCCGTAGAAGGTCAGCGGATGCTGGTACTCGTCGACGCTGGCGAGCAGGATCTCCGGGGTGACGCCGACAAGCGTCGGCAGGAACCAGCCGAGTTCCCAGAACTTGCCGGCAAGCGACATGTCGACCGGGCCGTTGCTGTCGCCGGCCTTGGTCATCGTCGCGCCGTTCATGAAGACGATGCCGGTGTCGAGAAAGCGGAAATCGACCTCATCCCAGTCGTCCTTGCTCACCGTCACCGGCGCGAAGTCGTTGAGGTCGACGACGAGATCGAAGCTGAGCTTGGGCGCGTCCGGGGTGATGTCGACAATGTCGCCGCGCCGGGTCAGGAGCATATGCTCGATTTCGATCAGCGTGTCGGTGCCGGTATTGGATTCGCCACCGAGACCGACGTGATCGAGCATGATCCCCGGTCCGGCGAGGCTGAATTCGTCGGTATTGCGGAAGTTGCCGATTTCGATGCCGGCCGAGGCGAAGAGCGAGGGGTCGTCGAGATCGAAGAGATCGTATCTCGCGACGTCGATATCGTCGCCACCGTGGATGATGTCGCTGCCGGGTCCGCCCTTGAGCTGGTCCTTGCCCTGCCCGCCGACGAGAAAGTCGTCGTCCGCGCCGGCCGACAGGCGATTGTCGTGCTTGTTGCCGATGAGGACGTCGCGGCCGTCGCCGCTGAGCGCATCCTCGATCTTGGAACCCTTGGTGATCCCGTAGGCGCTGTTGGTGGTCGCACCGCCGGAGGTGAGGATTTCGGACAGGAACCCGGCCGCGTAGATGTCGCGGTTGAGCAATCGCTCGACGACCTCGGAGTCGAGGATCGATTGCGCGTTCGTCTCGACGACGTCTTCCAGGATCGCCCGGAGAGTATCGTCGTCGGTCGTCAGCGGCGCTTCGTTGAGGTTGAGAATGGTGTTGTTGGCGTCTTCGTAGGAGATGCGGTCGAAATTGCCGCCATTGTCCCAGATGGCGTAGTAGGCGCGGCCGATGGAGACCGAACCGTCGCTGCCGTCGAGGTCGAGCCCGACGGTCTGCGGATCGGTCAGGTTGTAGATTGTCTCGCCCTTGTTGGTCTCGGTGTTGGCGCCGTATTTTCGCTGCGCCGCGGCGACGTCGAGCATCATCGGCGAGGCCGGCATGCCGAAGGCGGAATCGGTCTCGATCCCCGGCGGCTTGGTATACGACAAGTCCGTATAGCGCCGGTCGTAGGGCGGGAACATGTTGAAGGGATCGCCAAGCACCTCAGTCGATTTCTGGCCTTTGTCGTGGGGATGCCCGAGCCCGATCGCGTGCCCGAACTCGTGGATCATGGTGGCCAGACGATGATTGCCGCCGCCGATCTCTGCTTCGGTCGAAAGTCTGGCAAGATTGATCCCGATGAAGTGCTGCGGAGAATCGTGGGGATCGAGCGCAAACCCCAGGCTGTCTCCGAGGTTTCCAAGCCAATAATCTGCGCCCGCCATAGCCGCGGACTCGACAATGTCGATGTTGATGTAGCTCTGCCAGACCTCTATGACCTGCTTCCAGTCGTCGACCCACCCATCCGGCCATTTCTGATCGTCATAGACAGGCGTCCATTGCTGCCACGGATAGTAGAGTGCCTGGTAATACGGAAGCCAGTCCGCCTCGGTTACGTAGTAGATCGAGATGATCCCGCTCCACTGCTCGTCACCGTAGATCGGCTTGTAGATGTCGTATTCGGGGGCGGGCGAACTGCTGGGACTGGCCATGGCTCACCTTGGCTGCGCAAGCGCAGGGTTGGAGCAGGTCACGAGACTGGTAAGGGGTGCGGGGTCGGCGGCGGCGGCGGGGTCGGCGTGGCGCACGCGAGGGTCTTCGGCCGTCATCCGGCCGGCGCCTCGATCGGCAATGCCCCTGGGTCGATGCCCGACCACGTCTTGCCCCTGCCGTTGTCGGGTGCCGCTTGCCGCAAAGGCACCCTCGCCTGCTCCCTGTCCGCCGATCGGGCGTGCATGCGCCCCCCGGCGGGAAATCGACTTCTTTAGATTTTAGTAAGAATGGCTCGCAGAGGCCGGTCAAAGCCGAATTTCCGGCATGACCGGCGAAAACCGGCAAAACGCCGTTTCAAGAACCTGAAAATGCGATTGTGACAGGCCGCATACCTCATTTGGTGTACATGCGGCAGGCGCTGCTTCCCGGGTCGCGGCTTCGGGAAGTTGTTTTCCGGGTTACAATCCTCTGCTTGCAGGGCATTCCTGCCCGGCTCGCCGTCCGGCAGCAGTCGCGTTGGCGCATTCCGCCGGCGCCGGTCACGCCCCGGCCCTGGAAGACCTTCCGGAACCCGCGTCGCACCCCCATCTTCAGGAAAAGCGCATCGCTCCGCGCCGAAATGTCGTGCCGGTCCCGCAGGCTGGCGTCGGTTCGGCGATCGGCTTTCGATGATGCCGTGTCGCCGGCCGGCGCTATGATGCCGACGACGGCGTGTCGCCGGCCGGTTCGCCCTTTGCCGGCACAACGGGGAAGGAAGGCGGATGTTGTTCGAGGCACTGGAAGCTGCCCGCGACCTCGGCCGGTTGCACGAGATCGCCTCGATCCTGATCCGCTTCGGGTTCGGCGACATGGTGCGCCGTCTCGGCATGGGCAAGGCGCTGGAAAGCGCCGGCCGCATCCTGCACTGGAAGGAAGCCCAGGAACTCGCCGCCCTGAAGCCGCCGGAGCGCATCCGCCGGGCGCTCGAGGAACTCGGCCCGAGCTTCGTCAAGCTCGGCCAGATCCTCGCCACCCGCATCGATCTCTTCCCGCCCGAATACCTCGCCGAGTTCGAGAAGCTGCACGACCACGCGCCGCCGGTTCCTTTCGCGGAAATCCGCGCCCAGGTCGAGGAGGATATAGGCCAGGCACTCGAAGTGGTTTTCGCCGAAGTCGACGCCGCGCCGCTCGCCGCCGCCTCGATCGCCCAAGTCCACCGGGCGAGGCTGAAGTCCGGCGAGGACGTCGTCCTCAAGGTGCGCCGCCCCGGCATCCGCCCGAAGGTCGAGGCCGATCTGCGCCTGCTCTTGCGCCTTGCCGAGATCGCCGAGACCGAGATCGAGGAGATGGCGCAGTTCCGGCCGAAGGAGATCGCCTCGCAGTTCGCGCGGTCGCTGCGCCAGGAGCTGGACCTTGCCAACGAATGCCGCAACGCCGAGCGCGTCGCCGCCAATTTCGCCGACGATCCGTTCATCACCATCCCGACGATCTATTGGGAATGGACCGCCGAGCGGCTGAACGTCCAGCAATACGTTGCCGGCGTGCCGGGCACCGATCTCGACGCGGTCGACGCCGCCGGTCTCGACCGCAAGCTGCTGGCCGCGCGCGGCGCCGACGCCGTCCTCAAGATGATCCTCGAGGACCGCTTCTTCCATGCCGATCCGCACCCCGGCAACGTCTTCTATCTGCCCGGCAACACCATCGTCTTCATCGATTTCGGCATGACCGGCTATCTCTCCGAGCCGCGCGCCCGCCAGCTCACCGACCTGCTTGGCGGCATCATCGAGCACGACACCGGCCATGTGCTCGACGTCCTCCTGGCGTGGTCGCCCGACAGCGATACCGACGAGGCCGTGCTCGCGACCGAACTCGACGCTTTCATCGATCGCGTCCACGGCCTGCCGCTGAAGGCGCTCGACCTGCCGAACCTGATCTTCGATCTCGTCGCTCTCATGCGCGAACACAGGCTCTCGCTGCCGCCCGATCTCAGCCTCCTCACCAAGGCCTTCGTGACGCTCGAGGGAATGGGCCGCCAGCTCGATCCCGATTTCGACGTCGGCGCCGCCGCGATGCCCTATGTCCAGCGCCTGCTGCTCGCCCGCTTCACCCTCGCCGCGATCGCCGCGCGCGGCCGGCGCAGCGCCACCGATCTCGTCGATCTGCTCGCCGACCTGCCGGCCGACCTCAAGAAGCTGATCCGCTCGGCCCAGAAGGGCAGCCTCAGGATGCGGGTCGGGGTCGATCGCCTCGATCAGGTCGTCGGTCGCATGGACCGGGCCATCAGCCGGCTCACGATGGGCATCGTCATCGCCGCGCTGATCCTCGGCTCATCGACGGTGATGACCGCTTCCGGCGTCGAGGTGCCGTTCGGCGTGCCGTTCTTCGCCATGCTCGGTTTCTTCGCCGCGATCGTCGGCGGCGCCTGGCTGGTCTATTCGATCTGGGCCAACCGGCAATAGCGCCGCCAAGATCAGCGGGCCGCCGCCTCGCGCGGCAGCGTCGCGCGCAGGAAATGGCCGACCGTCGCCTCGGCCCGCGCAGCGATCTGGCGGTTGTGCGCCTCGAGTGCCTCGCCGTCGAGCGCGTGGGCGAAGGCGTTGAAGACGCACTGGCCCTGAAGCATCGACAGGAAGAGATCGGCCGCCGCGTCGGGGTCCTCGACCACCAGCTTGCCGTCGCGATTCGCCTCGGCGAGGTATTCGGCAAGGCACCTTTGCGTCTCGGCCGGGCCTTCCTCGAGGAACTGGGCGATCAGCGGACCCATGTGCTGCGCCTCGGCCACCATCAGGTAGTAGAAGCGGCTCGCGTCCTTGTCCATCATGCGCCGGGCGAAGGCGCGGGCGAATTCGCGCAGGGCCCTGGCGGGATCCTCGTCGCTGCGCAGCGTGACGCGCAACTGCGCGGCAAAGACCTGAACGCGCTGGCGCAGCGCCTCGAACAGCAGGCCCTCCTTGCCGCCGAAACTCGCATAGAGGGTTGACTTGGAGCCGCCCGAGCGCTCGATGATGTCGGCGAGGGTCACTGCGGCAAAGCCCTTTTCGAGCACCGCGTCCCAGGTCGCCTCGATCATCGCCTGGCGCCGGGCCTCGCCGCGCGGCGTGCAGGGGCATCTGTCTTCCCGCTCCGTCATCCTCGCTCCGTTTGCGACTTTGGCCTTGCATGCAGCCTAGCATAATGTACTGTACTGTACAGTTCGTTTCTCGAAGGTGACACCGTGGCAATTCGCACGCTTCGTTTCGCAGCCGTCCTCCTGGCCGCCTCGTTCGGCGCCGGCCTCCTGCCGGCCGCCGCGCAGCAGCCGCCGGGCGAGCGCCCGCCGCAGCCGGTGACCGTCATCGTCGCCAAGGCGGGCCCGGTCGAGTTGACCGACGTCCTGCCCGGCCGCGTCGTCGCCCACCAGCAGGCCGAGATCCGGCCGCAGGTCGATGGCATCATCGAGAAGCGCCTGTTCGAGGAAGGCTCGACCGTCACCGCCGGCCAGCCGCTCTACCAGATCGTCGCCGACAGCTACCGCGCCGCGCTCAATCAGGCCCGCGCCGACGTCACCCGCTATCAGGCGAGCGTCGCCCTCGCTGAAAAGACGCTGGAGCGCTACGCGACCCTGTTGCGCTCGCGCACCGCCAGCCAGCAGTCCTATGACGACGCCGTCGCCGGCGAGGCCGAGGCCCGCGCCGCGCTCGCCGCCGCCGAGGCGCGGGTCGTCGCGGCCGAGATCGACCTCGAGCACACCACCATTACCGCCCCGATCTCGGGCATCATCGGCCGCTCGGCCGTCAGTCAGGGCGCGCTCGTCACCGCCCGTCAGGTGACGCCGCTCGCCACCGTCACGGTGCTCGACCCGACCTATGTCGACCTCACCCAGTCGAGCACCAGCCTGCTCGACCTGCGCCAGAAGATCGCCAGCGGTGCGGTCTCGGCGACGACCGACGTGCCGGTCACGCTCCTTCTCGACAGTCGCGGCACCGAATATCCGCACAAGGGCACGCTGCAGTTCTCCGAAGTCATCGTCGATTCGGGCACGAGCTCGGTCACCCTGCGTGCCGTGTTCGCCAATCCCGACAAGGTGCTGCTGCCCGGCATGTTCGTGCGCGGCGAGCTTGCCCAGGGACGGATTGCCAACGGCATCCTCGTGCCGCAGGCCGCCGTCACCCGTGCGCCGAACGGCAGCCCCTTCGTCTGGATCGTCGACGAGGGCGACGTCATCGCCCGCCGCGTCCTGACCATCGAACGCGCCGTGAAGAACGACTGGCTCGTCACCACCGGCATCGTCGATGGCGACCGCGTCGTCGTCGACGCGGTGATGAAGGTCTCCGACGGCGCCAAGGTGACGGTCAATCCACCCGCCGATGCCGCTGCGCCCGCCGAGGGCGCCGGTGGTGCCCCCGCCGCCCCCGCGAAATGACCGCGCGTCGCCACGGATAGCCCGTCATGGCCAAATTCTTCATCGACCGTCCGGTTTTCGCCTGGGTGATCGCCATCGTCATCATGCTGGCGGGCGGCCTGTCGCTCGTCAATCTGCCGATCGAGCAGTACCCGACGATCGCCCCGCCATCGGTCAAGATCACCGCCGTCTATCCCGGTGCCTCGGCCGCCACGGTCGAAAACGCCGTGACCCAGGTCATCGAGCAGCAGATGAACGGCCTCGATCATCTGCGCTACATCTCGGCGACCAGCAGCGGCAACGGCATGGCCGAGATCACGCTGACCTTCGATCCGGCCGCCGATCCCGACATCGCCCAGGTGCAGGTCCAGAACAAGCTGCAGCGCGCGATGCCGACCCTGCCCGAGGAGGTGCAGCGCCAGGGCCTGACGGTCGCCAAGGCCAACAGCAGCTTCCTGATGGTCGTCGGCTTCATCTCGACCGACGGCAGCATGGCCCAGCCGGAGATCGCCGACTATGTCGGCTCCAACATCCAGGACCCGTTGAGCCGCGTCGCCGGCGTCGGCGACGTGCGCCTGTTCGGCGCCAAGCACGCCATGCGCATCTGGCTCGACCCGGCCCGGCTCCTCAGCTTCGGGCTGACCACCACCGAGGTGGTCTCGGCCATCCGCACCCAGAACGCCGAGGTCTCGGCCGGCGAGATCGGCGGCGCCCCGGCGATGCCCGGCCAGCAGGTCAATGCCGCGATCATCGCCCAGACCCGCTACGAGACGCCCGAGCAGTTCGCCGACACCCTGATCCGCGTCAACGCCGACGGCTCGCAGGTGCGCCTCGGCGACGTCGCCCGCGTCGAGATCGGCGCCGAGAGCTATCAGGTCCGCGCCAAGCACAACGGCCTGCCCGCCGCCGGCATGGCGATCTCGCTGGCGACCGGCGCCAACGCGCTCGACACCGCCGAAGCCGTGCGGACCCGCATGGGCGAACTGCAGCGCTTCTTCCCCAAGGGCCTCGAGGTCATCTACCCCTACGACACGACGCCCTTCGTCCGCATCTCGATCACCGAGGTGTTCAAGACCCTCGCCGAGGCGATCGTCCTCGTCTTCCTCGTCATCTATCTCTTCCTGCAGAATTTCCGGGCGACCCTCATTCCCTCGATCGCCGTGCCCGTGGTGCTGCTCGGCACCTTCGGCATCCTCGAGGCCTTCGGCTTCACCATCAACACGCTGACCATGTTCGGCATGGTCCTCGCCATCGGCCTCCTCGTCGACGATGCCATCGTCGTCGTCGAGAACGTCGAGCGCGTCATGGGCGAGGACGACCTGCCGCCGCGCGAGGCGACCCGCAAGTCGATGGGCCAGATCACCGGCGCCCTCGTCGGCATCGCCCTCGTGCTTTCGGCGGTGTTCGTGCCGATGGCCTTCTTCGGCGGATCGGTCGGCGCCATCTATCGCCAGTTCTCGATCACCATCGTCTCGGCGATGGCGCTCTCGGTCGTCGTCGCGCTGACGCTGACGCCGGCCCTCTGCGCCGCCATGCTGAAGCCGGTGCACGGCGACCCTTACGCCAAGCGCGGCCTCTTCGGCTGGTTCAATCGCACCTTCGATGCCGGCAGCCAGTTCTATCGCACCAGCGTCGGCCACGTCATCCGTCGCCGCCTGCCCTACCTCGCGCTCTACCTCGCCATCGTCGGCGCCCTCGCCTTCTCGTTCATGCGCCTGCCGACCGGCTTCCTGCCCGACGAGGACCAGGGCATCATGTTCTCGATGGTCCAGCTTCCGGCCGGCGCCTCGCAGGAGCGCACCGACGCCGTGCTCTCGAAGATCGAGCGCCATTTCCTCGAAGGCGAGAAGGACACGGTCAACGGCCTCTTCACGGTCTCCGGCTTCAGCTTCGCCGGCAGCGCCCAGAACACCGGCATGGCCTTCATCCAGCTCAAGGACTGGTCGGAGCGCACCGCCCCGACGGCCTCCGTCAAGGCGATCGTCGGCCGCGCCATGGGCGCCTTTCAGCGCATCGCCGAGGGCATGGTCTTCGCCTTCGCGCCGCCGCCGATCATCCAGCTCGGCAACGCCACCGGCTTCGACCTGCAGCTCGTCGACCGCGGCGGCCTCGGCCACGACGCCCTGATGGGCGCCCGCAACCAGCTGCTCGGCATGGCCGCCCAGTCCACGGTGCTTGTCGGCGTGCGCCCGAACGGCATGAGCGACACGCCGCAGTTCCGCCTCGAGATCGACCGGGAAAAGGCGAGCGCCCTCGGCATCTCGCTCGCCGACGTCAACGCCACGCTTTCGACCGCCTGGGGCTCGGCCTATGTCAACGACTTCATGGACAGCGGCCAGATCAAGAAGGTCTACATCCAGGCCGAGCCGGACGCCCGCATGATGCCGGAAGACCTCGCCAAGTGGTACGTGCGCAACAAGGCCGGCGACATGGTGCCCTTCACCGCCTTTGTCGACACCGAATGGTCGTCGGGCTCGCCGCGCCTCGAGCGCTACAACGGCACCCCGTCGATGCAGATCCTCGGCTCGCCCGCCCCCGGCGTCAGCTCCGGCCAGGCGATGGCCGAGATCGAGGCCCTCGCCCGGCGCCTGCCGCCGGGCATCGGCTACGAATGGACGGGCCTCTCCTACGAGGAGCGCGCCTCCGGCTCGCAGGCGCCGATGCTCTACGCGCTCTCGCTGATCGTCGTGTTCCTGTGCCTCGCCGCGCTCTACGAGAGCTGGTCGATCCCGGTCTCGGTGATGATGGTGGTGCCGCTCGGCCTGCTCGGCGCGGTCCTCGCCTCGCTTCTGCGCGGCCTGCCGAACGACGTCTACTTCCAGGTCGGCCTGCTGACCACGATCGGTCTTTCCTCCAAGAACGCGATCCTGATCGTCGAGTTCGCCCGCCACCTCTACGACGACGGCATGGACCTCGTCGAGGCGACCAAGGAGGCGGCCCGCCAGCGCCTGCGGCCGATCATCATGACCTCGATGGCCTTCATGCTCGGCGTCTTGCCGCTCGCCATTTCCACCGGCGCCGGCGCCGGCGGCCGTATCGCCATCGGCACCAGCGTCATCGGCGGCATGCTGACGGCAACGGTCCTTGCGGTGTTCTTCGTGCCGCTGTTCTTCTGGCTGATCGTCACGATCTTCGCCCGCAAGCGCCATCACCACGGCGGCGAGCCGGCAACGACCGAGGCCGGCGCCGAAGCCGGCACCTGAGTGCCGCTCAGGCCGGCCGTTCGGTGAGCCGGGGCGCATCGCCCGCCGGCAGGCGCAGCGATACCCGGAGCCCCGGCTCGTTGTCGGCGAGGGCGAGGTCCGCGCCGTGCCACTCGGCCACCGCCGCGGCGAAGGAAAGCCCGAGGCCGAAGCCCTGCTTGTCGTGGCTGTTGTCGAGGCGCACGAAGCGGCCGAGGATCACCTCGCGCATCTCGGCCGGGATGCCGGGGCCGTTGTCGGCGACGCCGAGCGTCACCGAGGTCGCGTCGCGCCGCGCCGTGACGACCACCACGCCGCCCGCCGGTGAATATTTGATCGCATTGTCGAGAAGATTGGCGACCGCCTGCGAGATGAGATGGCCGTCGCCGAGCACCGTGAGGTTGGTGCGGTCGATCGGCAGTCGCGCCTCGACCTTGACCCCGCTCTCCTCGGCGAAGGCATCGTAGAGATCGACGAGTTCGGCGACGACCTCCCTGAGGTCCACCGGCTGGCGCTGCAATTCGACCGCGCCGGCCCTGATCCGGGCGATTTTCAACAACCCGTTGAAGGTATCGACGATCGTGTCGGCATCCGAGACCGCCCGCTGCAGCGCCGCGCGGTATTCCTCGCCGCTGCGCTCGGCCATCAGCGCGACCTCCAGCCGGCCGCGCAGCCGGTTGAGCGGCGTCCGGAGATCGTGGGCGACGTTCTCGGTAACGCCGCGGATAGTGCCGACCAACTTCTGGATACGGTCGAGCATGGCGTTGATGTTGCGGGACAAATGGTCGTATTCGTCGCCGCCCTCGCCGACCGCCACGCGCCCCGCCAGATTGCCTCCCAGCACCTCTTCCGCCGTCGCGTTGATCCGCTCGAGGCGCAGACGGGCATAGCGCGCGAGCACGACGCTCGCCGCGATGCCGAGCACGAGGGTGGCGAGAAAAACCGACAGCAGCGACTGCTCGATCAGCGCCTGGAAGTTGCTGCGCTCGCTGAGCGCCCGGCCGACCAGCACCCGGCTGCCGTCGGCAAAGAGAATGGTGCGCACCCGCGCCTTGCCCGCCGCATGGTCGACCGCGATGTCGCGCGCCGGCCCCGGCCCCGGCGCCTCCGCCGGCCATTTGGCGAGATTGCCCCACAGCGCCCCGTCCGGCCCGATGAGTACGTAGAGCCGCAGGCTGTCGTAGTGCGGCGAGGCGCGGTCGAAGATCGTCCGCTTCAGCCGATCGTAACCGCCGGCCTCGTAGGCCGAGGTGAGATCCGCATATTCCCGATCGAGGGCGCCGTCGATCTGCCGGTCGATGACGGCGAGCATCGACAGATAGACGAAGGCGAGCACCGCCGCGCCGACCAGCACGAAGGCGAAGCTGGCGATCACCGTCAGCCGGAAGGTCGTCGTCTGGAACAGCCTAATCCGCACGGATGCAGTATCCCGAACCGCGCACCGTATGAATGAGCGGGTGGTCGAAGTCCTTGTCGATCTTCTGGCGCAGCCGGCTCATCTGCACGTCGATTACCTTGGTCTCCGGCTCGAAGTGGTATTTCCACACACCCTCGAGCAGCATCGACCGGGTCACGGTACGCCCGGCATGGCGCATGAGGAATTCGAGCAGGCGAAACTCGCGCGGCTGCAGCAGGATCTCGGTGCCGCCGCGCCGGACGCTGCGTTCGATGACGTCGACCTCGAGATCGCCGACCTTCAGCACCGTCTCCGGCACCGCGGCTTCCAGGCGCCGGGTCACCGCCTCGAGACGGGCCAGGAGTTCGAGGAAGGAGAACGGCTTGGCGACGTAGTCGTCGCCGCCCGCACGCAGGCCCTTGATGCGCTCGTCGACGTCGTTGAGGGCGGTGAGGAACACCGCCGGGGTCGTGTCGCGCGCCTCGCGCAGGCTCTTGACGATGTTGACGCCGTCGCCGTCCGGCAGCATGCGGTCGACGATGAGGGCGTCGTAGCCGCCCTCGCGCGCCAGTCTCAGGCCGGATTTGAAGTCCTCGGCGCACACCGCCTCGTGGCCCGATTCCTCGAGGCCCTGGGCGATCACCGCGCGCCCGCCGGGATCGTCTTCGATGACCAGAACCTTCATGGCTCGCCCTCGTTCCGCAGGGTCCGGCAAAGGTATCCGAATGGTAACTAGGTCCCCTCGGAGGCCTATCCTATTTTGCCGTTGCGGGCAAAGAGCCCTGCCCGCCGACGGCCACCGCATTCCCCTGCAGCCGCCGTTTCGACGTCAATGCTATCGGCATCCCGAGGCCGCCACCAGACCGAGAAATCCAATGACCATCAACACCGTCGAAGCCATCGAAGCCGACCGCGCCCGTCTGCGCCTGCCGACCCCGTCCGTTGCGACCGCCGGCCGCGCGACGCCCGCCGTGCTCGCCGTCGCCGGCCTTGCCGCGGTCGGCCAGGCCGTTGCCCTGCCCCTCGTCGAAGGCGCGGCCGGCGTCGACCCCTGGCTCATCGCCGCCGTCTTCGGCGGTGCCGCCGCCCTCGCCGCGCTCGCCGTCGGCAGGTTCGTCTCGCGGCCCGCCTCGGCCGGCGCTGCGCCGGCCGGCGCCGCCGACGACCTGGCGCTGCACGATGCCCTCTCGCTGGCCGTTCTCCTCGCCGCCGCCCCGATCATCGGCATCGTCGGCATGATCCTGCTCATTCCCGGCACGGTCATCCTGTCGCGGGTTCTGGTGCATGTCGCGCGCACCCGGCGCGTCTCCGGCGAAGACACCCTCTACCTCGCCATCCCGCTGATCACCGCCGCCTCGATGAGCGAGATCGCCGGCTGGCACGGCTTCGTCGCCTCGCTCGCCGTTCTCGCCGTTGCCGCGGCGGTTCGCGCCTGGCAGCGCGGTCTGTCCGACGAACGCCGCGATGCGCCGTGGCTGAAATGGGCGGTCACCGGCTTCCTCTGCGCCGCCGGTGCCGCGATCGGCTTCGACGAGGGCATCGCCCTTCCCGGCGACGCGGCGCTGCTGATGGCGCTCCTCGCCGGCATCTGCTACGGCGCCGCCGCGCAGCTCGGCACCGCCCGGCTGCCGCGCGAAACCGCGCGCATCGCCTCGGCGAGCGCCCCCTTCCTCGCCCTCGGCATCACGCTTGCCCTCGGCAGCGACCTCGGTGCCCCGCAGATCGCCGCCGCGATCTTGTTGGCCCTGGCGATCACCGGCTCCGCCCCCCTCGCGCGCCGCGCGATCCGTTCGGTCTCGGATCGTGGCGACGCGCTGGAGCGTCCGTTGAACGCCCTGTGGTCCAACGGGGGTTGAGCCGACTCCTGCGTACCCCCGCAATGGTGGCTCAACCCCTCTCTATTCCCGCCTGAAACGTCCCCCGGCAGCGGCGCCGGCCCGGCCACCAGCCCGACAGGAGCTGGACATGCCGGGCCGGTGTCGCGTTTTGCAGCAAGTAGACGAGACGGCCGACGGACCGATCGCCAGCGCCCCGGACCCTCGCAGACCCCACCTCACGCACCGCCCGACCAAGGGCGCCAGAGGCTGTTGCCGACAGGTATCGGTATCGGTATCGGTATCAGGCGTCAGAGGACGGCCCGCGGTATCGGCCCCGCCCCCCGCGCCGCGACGACGACGGACAGTCTTCATTCCGGTCACCGGCGGGTGAGACGCCGGACCGCTCGCCGGTCCGATCGATCCTCGGCAAACGCGGGAGCGGCCTGCCGCTTCCCGACCCCGCACGCGCGGTACGGGACAGGACAGGACGAGACGAAGCCGCCGGCAGCGGCAGCGCGAAGCATCCCGCCGCCGGGCCGAAAGGCGCGGGCAACGGCAAAAAAAGGACCGCCGCCCGGTTCCTCGCAACCGGGCGGCGGCTGGAAAGCCGATGGATCGAAGGGGCCCCGTCAGGGGTTACCCTTTCAGGCGGCCATGTCCTCGCCGGCCACCTCCTCCACCACCACCGGCTCCTGTCGGCCCTTGCGCCGGCATTCGACGAAGACGTTGAGCTTGCACTCGGCGCAGATCGAGTAGTCGAGGCGCCGGTAGATTTCGCGCAGGCCATGGGTCTTCGAGGCAAAGACGTTGTGCTCGCCGATGCTCGCGAGATAGCCGCCGCGCTCCAGCACCTCCATCACGTAGGAATTGGTGCCGATCAGGTAGATGGCGCCGTTACGTCCGCGGTAGCGGCGCGCCATCTGGGCCAGCGCCTCGGCGCCGGCGACATCGATGAAATTGACGCCGGACATGACGATCGCCAGATGCCGCAGGGTCGGGTCGTATTTCTCGTAGGTGAGCAGCGTCTCCTTGAAGGCGTTGACCGCCCCGAAGAACAGCGAGCCGTTGATCCGCACGATCTTGAACTGCGGGCATTCCGGCAGGTCGGCGCGCGCCTCGCCGAGCTTGCGGCCGGCGCTCTCCGGATCCGGCACGTAGTGCACGATGCGCGGGTTCGAGGTGCGATAGAGGTAGACGAGCAGCGACAGGAAGACGCCGGCAAGGATCGCGAACTGCACCGGCACGACGAGGCTGGCAACCAGCGTCGCCCCGAGAATGCCCGCCTCCACCCGGCTGGTGCGGGCGATCTGGCGGATGCTCTGCACATCGAACAGGCTCCAGCCGACGAGGAACAGCGAGGCGGCCATCGCCGAATACGGCAGATAGGCGGCGAGCGGGGCGGCGAACGAGATGACGCCGGCGAGCAGGCCGCTGGCTATCAGCGCCGACATCGGCGTCTTGGCCCCGGCCGTGAAGTTCAGCGAGCTGCGGTTGAACGAGCTCGAGACGACATAGCCGCAAAAGAAACTGCCGACGGTGTTGGCGAGGCCCTGGCCGATGAACTCCTGATTGGCGTCGACGTGCTGGCCGCTGCGGATGGCGAGCGCCCGCGAGATCGAAACCGACTCGTTGAGCGCCGAGATGGCGAGAGCGAGGGCGGTCGGCAGCAGCATGATCCAGACATGCGGATCGAAGCTCGGCGCCGTGAGGTGCGGCAGGTGCGCAGGCAGCGCGCCGACCGTGGCGATCGCATGGCCCTCGCGGGTGAAGGCGTAGCCGACGAGGCTGCCGGCGACGATGGCGACGATCATGAACGGCACGCGCGGCAGGAAGCGGCGCACGAGGATGCCCGTCGCCAGCGTCACGGCACCGACCACGGTGGTCGCCAGATCGAAATCGGGCACGTGCGCGACGAGATAGGGAACGAGCTGGTAGACGTGCAGCCCGCGCGGCACCTCGATGCCGACGAAGTTGCGGATCTGCGTCAGGATGATGAGGATGCCGACGCCGGCGGTGAAACCGACGATCACCGAGTGCGAGATGAAGTTGACCACCGCGCCGAGGCGGAACACCCCGAGCGACAGCTCCATGAGGCCGACCATGAAGGCGAGCGTCAGCGCCAGCTCGACATAGTGGGCCGAGCCCGGATCGGCATGGGTGGCGAGCGCCGAGAACAGCACCAGCGAGGCCGTCGTGCTCGGACCGGCGACGAGATGCCAGGACGAGCCGAAGAGCGCCGCGATGATGGTCGGCACGAGCGCGGCATAGAGGCCGTATTCCGGCGGCATGCCGGCGATGGTGGCGAACGCGACGCCCTGCGGCAGCACCACCACGGCACCCGTCAGGCCGGCCCAGAAATCCGCGGTCAGCGTCTTCTTGTCGACGAGCGGCATCCAGAGCCGGAAGGGAAGGAAGCTCTGCGACAGGCGTCCGAGGAACGGCTGATTGAAAGCGAGGGATGAGGACATTTTTTCGGCCTTGCGGGGATCGTGGCGGCAAAGAACCGCCTTCGCCGCGCAGTCGAGGGCACGCGGCGTCGAGGTGTCGGATGCGAGGGCGGATCAGCGGCTGCGCCGTGCGATTGTCACGGCGTCGCGGCTCCGGCTTCAGGAGCCTCGTCGGTGTCGCACGTCGGGGGTGCGCATCATGGCGATCATCAGGTCGGTCATGGCCCGAATTTCCTGATTTCCTGGAGGAAGCGGCAAATTGCGCTTGCCGGGGCAATTCCTAATTACTGCGCTGCACACATTGGAAAAAGTAAAATCTTGGATACCTTGCGGACCGGCCGGGGCAGGCACGGCGCCGCCGGCATCCCCGCGACGGGCGGCGATGCCGACGGTGATCGAGCCCGAAACGCTCAGCGCCCGAAGAAGTCGTAGTGGTCGATCGCCTCGAGAATGCCGCCGGCATATTCCCGCGTCGCGAAATAGATCCGCGTCGTGTCGGTCAGCGAGGAGAGTTCCTCGTTGTGCCGGTTGGCGACGACGACCGCGAGCGCATTGCCGCGCATCATGTCCTCGTCGGCGCCCGAGCCGCCGGCGACGAGGACGTTGTCGAACGCGATGCCGAGCTGCTCGACGGCGTAGCGCAGGGCGAGACCCTTGGAGGCGCGCGCCGGTGTGACGTCGAGATACTGCCCGAAGGACAGGATCATGTTGACGTTGAACTCGCCCTGGTAGATCAGCGCCTGGATGTCCTCGAGGCACGGCGCGTGCTGCGGATCGATGTAGTAGCTGATCTTGTAGCGGCTCTGGAATTCCCGCGGCTGCAGCTCGAGCCCGGGCAGCTCGTCGAGCACCCGCTGGATCGCCTTGCGCTCCCAGTGATGGTCGATATGGCGGGCCCACCAGTCGTCGGCGATGAGATCCGGGGCGTAGTGGATCTCGGTGCCGAGCGCCGTGATCAGGATGTCCGGCATCGGAATCTTGTTGGCGCGGATCGCCCGCAGCGCCGCATCGAGCGGCCGCCCGGTGATGATGCCGAAGGCCGTGCTCCGGCGGTTGCCCGCGACCACCTCGGAAAGTGCCGCGAGGCTCTCCCGGTCGCCGAGCAGGCTCTGGTCGATATCGGAGAAGATCGCTCGGTCGCGATAGATCTTGGCGCGCCGCACCGCCGGGCGCGGTGTCGCCGCCGCACCGACGATCGGCTTGATCCGCTGCATGTAGCTCTCGGCATGCGCGTCCCAGGAATAGTGGCGCGCGACGCCGACAAGGCCGTTCTCGCGCATGCGTGCGTGCATCGCCTTGTCTTCGAGGATCGTCTGGATCGCCTCGCCGATCGCCGCCGTGTCGAGCGGATCGACGAGCAGGCCATTCTCGCAATTGGCGAGGATGTCGGTCGGTCCGCCGTCATTGGTCGCAACGATCGGCAGGCCGCAGGCCGCCGCCTCGAGGATGGTCAGGCCGAAGGGCTCGGTCAGCGCCGGATTGACGAACACGCCGCCGGTCGTCGCGGCGAGGCGATAGGCTTCCGGCACGCTCACCACGGTCTTCGGATAGGCGACCTTGCCGTAGAGATCATATGTATCGACGAGGTAGAGCAGCTCGGTGAGGACGTTCGCCGCCCCCTCCTCCATCTGCCGGATGTCCTCGCGCGTGCCGGCGGCGATGACGAGATTGCCGCGCTCCTGCAGCGCCTCGTTCTCGCCATAGGCGACGACGAGCGCCCCGAGATTCTTGCGCTCGTCGGCCCGGGCGATGGCGAGGATCATCGGCTTTGCCGGATCGTCGAGGAAGCGGCCGACCCGGCCGGTGTCCTCGGGCCGGATCGCCGTGCCGTCCGGGGCATGGAAGCGCATCAGGTCGGTGCCCGGCGGCACCACCGCCATGTGCGCCGGGTGGTAGCAGTCGTAGAGGCCATACTGCTCGACGACCTCGTTGCGGGTCGAGGCGATGACGAGTTCGGCGGTCGCCAGCGTCGCTTCCTCGGCCTCGACCCGGCGCGACATCGCATAGCGCGCCTCGATCTCGTCGTTGGAAAGACCGCTCGCGAGCAGCCGCAGCCGCTTCACCCGGCCGAGCGAATGGCCGGTGTGCATCAGCGGCACGCCGAAGCGGTGCGACAGGCGGGTGCCGACATAGCCGGCATCGGCATAGTGGCTGTGGATGATGTCGGGCATCCGCCCGACCGTCTCCTGCAGGTAGATCGCCGCGGCGTCGGAGAAGCTGTCGAGGTGGTCCCAGAGGTCTTCCTTGCGCAGATAGGCGTCGGGCCCGGCCTCGATGCGCACGATGCGCACGCCCTCCCCGATCTCCTCGATCGGCTCGGCATAGTCGGCGCTGACCGAGGGGTCGCGCACCAGCCGGGTCATCAGGTCGACCCGTGCCACGTCCGGCCGCTTGGCGAGCGCCCGGGCGAGTTCGACGACATAGAGCGTCTGTCCGCCGGTGTCCGGATCGCGCCCGAGTTCGAGATTCTCGCCGCGAATGAGCCCATGCACGCTGATGAGCAGGAGATATCGGCCCTTGCCGGTCGTCTCGGTCATGAATTCGCTCAACCCGCCGCGCGGGTCCCCCTTCGTCTCCATCATTTCCGTGGCGGTCGTTCCCGCCGGTGGTGAAGCGTTCCGTCAGTCCGCAGCGAGCAGCGCCGCCATCTGGTACGGTTCGAGTTCGAGCTCGTCGGTCGCGACGATGATCGCACCCTTCAGGATGTCGGTGACCGTCTTGCGGAAACCGAGCGTGCGCAGCAGCCGCGCCGCGACCATCTGCGGCTTTTCCGAGAAGTTCGCCAGAACGAGGACGCTCTGGCCCTCGTGGCGGCGGAAATAGCCGAAGACGTGCGGATTCTGCGTGTCGATGAATTCGGTATCGGCGCTGTTGAATGCCCGATTCTGCTGACGAACCTGCAACAGCCGCATCAGCCCGTGGAACACCTGGCCGGAGGCCGTCGTGCGGTCGTGCCGTTCGGCGAGCCGCGCTTCGTCGAGCGCCGGCCGGTGCACCCAGCGCGTGTCGCCGAGCTTCTCGCGGTCCTCGTTGAAGCTGTAGTCGTTGAGCGCTGCCAGCTCGTCGCCGAGATAGATCAGCGGAATGCCGCCGATCGTGATGGCGACGCCGTAGAGCAGCAGGATGCGCCGCACCGAGGCTTCGATTTCGAGTTCGTCCTCGGCCGCCAGCGCCAGTTCGAGGCCGGCGAGCGAGGCCGCCATGCCGGAGATCCGCATGTCACCGGTCGTCGGGTCCTCCTGGAACGGCAGGCCGCGGGAGAAGCTCCCGGTGAAGCGCCCGGTGTAGAAATCGCCGAGGAAGCGCCGGTGCCCGTCCGGGTCGATACCGCAATCGACGGCGTCGTCGTTCGAAAACACCCAGCCGATGTCGTCGTGACAGCGCACATAGTTGACCCAGGTGCATTCGTTCGGAATGCGGAAGCGCCGCTGCATCGCCGTCCGGAGCAGCGTCACGTCGCGGGTCGCGAGCGTGCTCCAGAGGAGCGCCATGAGCTGCGGATTGTACGACAGCTGGCACTCGTCGGGCCGGATGTACTTGATCACCTCGTCCGGGTGGACGATCGCCTCGGACAGGAACAGCAGCGAGGGCGCGACGATCGAGGTCAGCGCGTTGAACGCCTGCACGATGAGATGGGCTTCCGGCAGGTTCTCGCAGCCCGTGCCGAGCTTCTTCCAGGTGAAGGCGACCGCGTCGAGGCGCAGGATCTCGACCCCGGCATTGGCCAGGAACAGCATCTCCGCCGCCATCGCGTCGAAGGTCGCCGGGTTCTCGTAGTTGAGGTCCCACTGGTAGTTGTGGAACGTCGTCCACACCCATTTGCGCAGCTTGCTGCGATAGGTGAAGCAGCCCGGATGCTCCTCCGGGAACACCGCCCGGATCGTCCGCTCGTATTCGTCCGGCATCCGGCGGTCCGGGAACATGCGGTAGTAGGCCTGATACTCCTCGTCGCCGGCGAGCGCCTTCTGCGCCCATTCGTGGGTGTCGGCGGTGTGGTTGAAGACGAAGTCGAGACAGAGCGAGATGCCGAAATGGCGCAGCTCGTCGGCAAGGTCGGAGAGTTCCTCCATCGTGCCGAGCGCCGGATCGAGCTCGCGATAGCTCGAGATCGCGTAGCCGCCGTCGTCGTCGCCGTCCGGCGAGCGGAAGATCGGCATCAGATGCAGGAAGGTGACGCCCATTTCCGAGAGATACGGAATGCGCTCGCGCAGGCCCGTGAGGTCGCCGGCGAAGAGGTCGACATAGCAGACCGCGCCGACCATGCGCTGCGACTGGAACCATTGCGGGTTGCTCGCCCGCATCGCGTCGAGGCCGCGCAGGTCGTCCGGCCGCTCCATCCAGGCGAGCGAGGCCGTGACGAGGATTTTCTCGAGGTGATAGAAGAAGTCGTAGCGGGTGCCGTAGAGCCGGTAGAGCACCCCGAAGAGCTGCGGGAAGTAGGCGTTGAGCCGCCCGGTGAAGGCTTCCCAGTCCGGCGTGTTGACCCGATCGAAAAACCTCGTCTCGAGCCGCGGCATCAGGCGCCGCAGGGTGGTCCGGCTTTCCGCCTGGAACCAGTGCTCGTCGGCATCGGACATCGGTCGGGGCGCTATGGGTCTTCTCCCTGTCTGGACGCTGGGACAGGGCTCCAACGCCCCTGCCGACTGGTCCGCCACGCATGTTCAAACGTGGCTACAAACTGCCATGCGAGGCCGCGAACGGCAACGACCAGCAGTCGAAAGACCGCAGCGCGTTACCTCAACCCATTGAATAGACGAAAAAACCGCAGCTCGATTATGACGCCTGCGGCGCCATGCCAAACGCCCCGCCTTTACTGCATGGCAGCCATGTCGTCGAAGTTTCGCACTGCACAAATTGTGTCATTCTAATTTTCGCAAGAAAGGCGTATAAGAGGTACCGGAATGAGAATCGGTGAGTGGTGCGGTTCTTTCGGGCGAATTTACCGTAATCATGCTGTGTCGAGCCATTGAGTCACGATTTCGGGGCCGCATTCGCGCGCCTTGGACTGTGTTCTATACCAATGGAAATTCCATCTATGTCGACTAATCCCCACGAATCATCTGCGACCGGAGATGACGCCGGCGCTGTTGCCGTATTCGGCGGCGGTCGCATGACCCGCCGCTTTGCGATGACGTTTGCCGGACTGCTGTTCGTCTGGATCCTGCTTACCGGAACCCTTGCGGTGCAGGAGATCATCGTCGGTATTCTTGTCGCTGCCGGCACCGCGGCCATCTCGATCCGCCATCTGCAATGGCTCGACGACGTCATGCTGACGCCGTTGCTGCCGCTGCATCTCGGCCGCTACTTCTTCACCTTCTTCAAGGCGCTGATCTTCGCCAACTTCGACGTCGCGCGCCGTGTCGTGACCCCGGGCATGGCGATCCGGCCGGCGGTCGTCAGGGTGCACACCGAGCTGCACTCCGACCTCGGCAAGCTGTGGCTGGCCAATTCCATCACGCTGACGCCGGGCACCCTGACCGTCGACCTCGACGGCCAGGAGTTGCTGATCCACTGGATCGACGCCACCCCCGGCACGGACCTCGAGACCGCGACGCGCGAAATCGTCGCCGGCTTCGAGAAGGTCCTCAAGGAGTTCCTGAAATGATGGGTCTCGAGATCGGCATCCTCGGCGGCATCGCCGTGGCGCTGCTCGGCATTGCCGTGCTTCTCGGCGCCGCCCGCCTCGTCCTCGGCCCGACGGTCGCCGACCGCGTCGTCGCCGCCGACATCCTGACGATCATCACCACCGCCGCGCTGGTGTGGCTGGCCCTCGTCCAGGACAGCGCCATCGTCCTCGACATCGCGCTGGTCTTCGGCGCCCTGTCCTTCGTCGGCGTCGTGGCGATCGCCCGCGCCCTCGAAAAGCGCTCCTGAGGGAGAGAGGTCATGACAGTCATCGGCGACATCTTCCTCCTCGTCGGCGCGGTGTTCCTGTGCCTTGCCGCCCTCGGCATGGTGCGCATGCCCGACGTCTTCAATCGCATCCAGACCGGCACCAAGGGCTCGACGCTCGGCGCACTGTCGGTGCTGATCGGCGTCTTCTTCCATCACCCGGACTGGTGGGCCAAGCTCGTGGTGCTCGCCGTCTTCGTGCTGGTGACCTCGCCGGTCGGCTCCTCGATCATCGCCCGCGCCGCGCTCGCCACGGGCCTGCGCCCCTGGCACCAGGCCGAAGACGAGGAGACCGTGTGATGCTCTGGCTCGTCATTCTCGCCGTTGTGGTGATGATCGCCGCCGCCCTGCTGACGGTGTTCCTGCGCAGCTACCTTGCCGCGGTCGCCGCCGTTTCGGTCGTCTCGCTCGCCCTTGCCGTCATCTTCGCGTTGCTGCGCGCGCCCGACGTGGCGCTCGCCGAAGCCGCGGTCGCGGCCGGGCTTTCCGGCGTCCTCCTCGCACTCACCGTGCGTCGCACCGGCCTCTGGCGGTCCGACGCCGGCGACGGCAAGAAATAGGAGCGTCCCATGCACGGCTACGGTCGCACCACCGCGTCGCTCCTCTTCCTCGCCGGACTGGTGGTGATGCTCTACGCGCTGTTCCAGGCCCTGCCCTTCGGCGCAGCGCCGATGCAGGTCGGCCAGGAGATCGTCTCGCGGGCTCCCGGCGAGACCGGCGCCGCCAACATCGTCACCGCGATCCTCCTCGGCTATCGCGGCTTCGACACCCTCGGCGAGGTGACGATCCTCTTCGTCGCCGCCACCGCCGCCGGCCTCATCCTGTCGGGTGCCGGCGCCGGCGACCTGCCGAAGGCGCCCGGCGGCTTCATTCTCAAGGCCGCCGCCGACCTCCTGTTCCCGTTCCTCGTCGTGCTCGGCGCCTACATCATCCTGCACGGCCATCTGACCCCGGGCGGCGGTTTCCAGGGCGGCGCCATCATGGCCGCGGCCTTCTTCATCCCGCTGCTCGCCAGCCCGACCAGCCCGCTCAACCATTCGACCGCGGCGCTCGTCGAGGGCTTTGCCGGCACCGCCTTCATCGTCATCGGCCTTGCCAGCCTGATGTGGGGCGAGGCGTTCCTCACGCCCTTCCTCGGCAAGGGCACGCTCGGCGACCTGTTCTCGGCCGGCAGCCTGCCGCTGCTCTATCTGGCGATCGGCCTCAAGGTCGGATCCGAACTCGCCGGCCTCATGGCCCGCATCGTCGAAGTCGGAGGGAAGTCATGAGCCCCGACGCACTGCTCGTCGCCGAATATCTCGGCCGGGCCCTCTATGGCGGCGCGATCCTGCTGATCGCCATCGGCATCTACGCCATGGTCGCCCGCTACAACCTGATGCGCGTGCTCCTCGGCCTCGCCCTGGTGGAGAGCGGCGTCAACCTGTTCCTCGTGGCGATCGGCTTCCGGCCGGAAGCGGCGGCCCCGATCATCGTCGGCGGCGTCACCGACGTGCCGATGGTCGACCCGCTGCCGCAGGCGCTGGTGCTCACCGCGATCGTCATCGGCGTCGGCGTCCTCGCCCTCGCCGCCGCGCTTCTCATCCGCGTCAAGGAAACCTACGGCACGCTCGACACCCGCGAGGTGGCGAAGTTCCTCGCTGCCGAGCCGGCCGATGCCGCCCCGGCCGCCGGCACCGCCGTCGCCGGGACGCCGGCCCGTGAAACCGTCAACGCGGGGAGCGCGTCATGACCTCCGGCGCCAACACCCTGGTACTGCCCATCGTCCTGCCGCTGCTCGGCGCGTTCCTGCTGCCGCTCGTCGCCCGCTTCGGCGACGGCCTCGCCCGCGCCCTCGGCATCGTCCTCGTCGTCGTCAACATCTTCCTCGGCTGGACCCTGTGGTCGGCCGTCGGAACCGAGGCGGCGGTCACCGCCCTCGGCGGCTTCGAAGCCCCGCTCGGCATCGTTCTTTATGGCGACCGCCTCGCCGCGCTGTTCGTCGCGGTGCTCGCCGTCGGCGCGCTGATCTTCTGGCCGCGCGCCGAGCATGGCGGCGTCAAGGCCTACACGCTGACGCTGCTGCTCGTTGCCGGCGGCTCCGGCCTCGTCCTTTCCGGCGACCTCTTCAACATCTTCGTCTTCTACGAGATCGTCGCCGTCGCGTCCTACGGCCTCGCCGCCTCGTCCGGCGACAAGGCCGGCTTCGGCGCCGCCCTGCGCTATCTCGTGCTCGGCGCCCTCGGTTCCTCGCTGGTGCTGATCGGCATCGGCCTCGTCTACGCCGCCGCCGGCACGCTGAACCTTGCCGACATCGCCCGCCTCGCCCCCGAGAAGCTGTCGGGCACGACCGGCCTTGCCGCGTTCCTGCTCCTCGTCCTCGGCTTCGGCGTCAAGGCCGAGCTGTTCCCGGTCAACACCTGGGTGCCCGAGGTCTACGCCGCCGCCCCGATGCGGGTCACCGCGATCCTCGCCGGCGTCGTCTCCAAGCTCGCCATGGTGGTGATCCTCCGGCTCCTCGTTCTGGTCTTCCACGATCCGGCCGCGATCAGCCTCCTGATGGCCGTCGCCATCGTGACGATCGTCGCCGGCGAGTTCGCCGCCTATCGCGCCAGCGACCTCAACCGCACCTTCGCCTATTCCTCGATCGCCCAGCTCGGCCTCGTCGCCCTCGCTCTGACGATCCCGGCCACCGCCGGCATCCTCGCCGCGATCGCGGTGGCGCTGCATCACGCGGTGGTCAAGCCGGCCTTCTTCGTCATCGCCGCCAAGTGGCGCGGCCCGCTCGCCGGGCTCGCCGGTGGCGCCAGGGTCGCCCCCGCCGCGGCCGGCCTCTTCGTGCTCCTCGCCCTCAGCATCATCGGCATTCCGCCGCTGCCCGGCTTCTGGGCGAAGCTCGTGCTGCTCGGCGGCGCCTTCGACGCCGGCGGAGCCTATGCCTTCGCCGCCGCCGTGGTACTCGCCGCGACCGTCGTCGAGGCGGCCTACCTCTTCCGCGTCGTCGCCCGCATCTGGCAGCCCGCCGCCGGGGCCAAACCCGCACACTTCGCCTTCTCGGATCTGTCGCCGGCCTTGCTGCTCGGCGTGATCCTCATCGTCGCAACCCTGTTCGTCGCGCCGATCGGCACCGCCCTCTCGGGCGCCGCCGCCAGCGCCGCCGACGCCGGGTCCTATGTGGCGCGCGTCCTGCCTGGGAGGATGTGACGTGATCGGCTTGCTCGACACCCTGCTCGTTCTGGCGTTGCTGACGACCGTCGGCCTCTATGTCTTCGGCGCCAACCGCTTCGCCGGCTACATCGGCATGGCCGCCTATGCGGCAATGACGGTGATCGTCGTCCTCGTCGGCCAGACGCTTTCCGGCGGCGAGACCGCCGTCCCCTCGGCGATGGCCTTCACCGTCCTCGGCTATCCGATGACCTGGCGGATCGACGGCCTCGGCTGGTTCTTCGCCCTGCTCACCACCGGCGCCGGCTTCTTCGCCGCCTGGTACATGAGCGGCGAGTGGAACGAGGCGCAGCCCAACAAGCGCATCCAGCACGGCACGCTGGCGCTCAACGTGCTCGCCATGCTGCTGCTCGTCTCGAGCGGCGACTTCCTCAGCCTCTTCATCGGCTGGGAAATCGTCTCCTGGGCGGCCTTCGCCATGATGACCCAGCTCGGCGGCCCGGCCGCGACCGCGGCCCTGCGCTACCTGCTCTACGCGCTGGCCGGCGCCATGGCGCTGTTTGCCGGCATCCTGATCGTTCGCTCGGCCACCGGCAGCTTCGCCTTCGAGGATTTCGCCGCGGCGGTGCCGAACCTGCCGACGGCGACCAAGTGGGTGCTGTTCGTCCTCTTCACCGCCGGCTTCGGCGTCAAGATGGCGATCGTGCCGTTCCATCTCTGGCAGGCACCCGCCTATTCCTTCACGCCCGGCGCCTCCTCGAGCTTCCTCAACGCCGTCTCGGCGCGCATGGGCCTCTTCGCCCTGACGCTGGTGCTGATCAAGCTGATGGGCCCGGCCCTGCTCGCCGGCATGGACATCGCCTACACCTGGTTCGATGCCCGCTCGGCGCTCCTGTGGCTGACCGCGATCACCATGATCGTGCCGACCTACATCGCCCTTATGCAGACCGACGCGCGCATGCTGCTCGCCTGGCACGGTATCGGCCAGGGCGGCTACATGCTGCTCGGCATCCTCGTCGGCACGCCCCTCGGCCTCGCCGGCGGCCTGCTGCACACCTTCAACTACGCGACCTACCAGATGGCGCTGATGCTCGCCGTCTTCGCCGTCGTCCACCGCACCAAGACGGCCGATCTCGACGAGCTCGGCGGCCTCATCACGCGCATGCCCTTCACCTACATCACGCTCCTGATGGGCATCATCGGCCTTGCCGGCCTGCCGCCGATGAACGGCTTCGTCTCCAAGTGGATGATCTACAAGTCGCTGCTCAACACGGCCCAGCCGCTGCTGCTGATCGCCGCCTTCATCGGCACGCTCGGCACGATCCTCTCGGTCTACAAGCTGATCCACAACATCTTCCTCGGCCAGCTCCGCCTCGAGCACCGCGAGGTCAAGGAAGCGCCGCTGTCGATGCTGCTGCCGATGCTGACGCTCGCCGGAATCGGCTTCGTCACCGGCTGGATGCCGGGCCTTGCCCTGTCGATGGTCGACATCGCCCAGAGCGCCCTCGGCATCGGCCTGCAGCCGCACCATCTCGGCGGCGTCGACCTGCCCAACGGCTCGCTCAACATGCTCTGGGTGGTCGGCGTGCTGATCGCCGCCATCGGCGTCGGCGCCCTGATCTTCTACTTCCTCGGCAATCGCCGCTGGGAGGTCAGCCAGTACGACAACTACGCCGGTGGCCACTTCCTGTCGGCCGACGTCCGCTACCACTTCAGCCATGAATTCTATCCCGGCCTCGCCCGTGTCATCGGGCCCTGGTACCGGGGCTGGGTGGTCAAGATGGAGCGCGGCCTGCAGACCCTCGTCGCCGTCCTCGGCGACCTCTCGGGCGGCGTCTTCCGCTTTGCCCATACGCCGTTCTACCTGCTCGTCGCCGTCTCCCTCGGCCTCCTGTGGGTCGGCCTCTTCGGAAAGATCTGATCATGCTCGAACTCTTCGCAGATCTGGTCCTGATGCCGCTGATCGCCTTCCTGTTCGGGCTGGTGCTCGTGCTCATGGCGCGCCGCGTGCGCGCCAAGATCGAGCGCCGCGTCGGCCCGCCGGTGCTCCAGCCGATCTACGACATCGTCAAGCTCTACGCCAAGAAGACGCAGATCTCCCATGGCCTGATGCACGACGTCTCGATCATGATGCTGCTCGGCGGCTTCATCACGGCCGAGATCTTCCTGCCGGTGCCGGGCCTCGACGGCCTCGCCGCAGAGGGCGATCTCGTCACCCTCGTCTACATCATGATGGTGCCGATGCTCGGCCTCGCCCTCGGCGTCGGCTCGTGCGCCAACCCGAACGGCTCGATCGGCATCAGCCGCGCGCTGACCTCGATGCTCGCCTACGACGTGCCGTTCGTCGTCGTCATCGCCGGCGCGCTGATCCACTACGGCTCGTCGAACCTCATCGACGTCGTGCGCATCCAGCAGGAAGGCGGCGTGTCGACCTGGGGCGTCACCACGATGCCGCTGCTCGCCTTCGCCGGCCTCATCGCCATGCACGGCATGCTCGGCAAGGAGCCGTTCGAGCTCTATATCGCCCCGGCCGAGATCGCCACCGGCCCGATGGTCGAGATGAGCGGCAAGTACATGGGCGCGCTGTTCGTCATGCAGTGCTTCCAGTTCTACACCGTCGGCGTGCTCTACGTGACGATGTTCCTCGGCGGCGGCGAGATGTGGCTGACCTTCCTGCCGAAGGTGGCCGCGGTGATCTTCATCTCGGTGGCGATCACCAACGTGTTCGGCCGCTACAAGACCGAAGACGTCATCCGCTGGATGTGGCGCTGGCCGACCGCCATCGGTCTCGTCGGCCTCGCCTTCGTGATGCTGAAAGTGAATTGAGGCGGGAAAGGAACCAACCATGACCGGCTCCGAAAAAGTACCTGTCGTCACCGACCAGCCGGAAACCTGCCGGGTTGCCGACGCAGAGGAAAAAAGCCTGCTGCGCAAGGTGATGGACAATTTCGCGGATCACTGCCGCTCCCGCTCGCTGTTCGTGCTGCACTATTGCACCGGCTGCGGCGCCATCGAGCTGCCGCCGACCATCACCTCCCGCTTCGACATGGAGCGGGTCGGTGTCTCGCCGATGGTCACGCCGCGCCAGGCCGACCTCCTGCTCATCACCGGCTACCTGTCGGTGAAGACGCTGAAGCGCGTCATCCTCTCCTACGAGCAGATGCAGGCGCCGAAATACGTCGTCGGCTTCGGTTCGTGCACCATCAATGGCGGCATGTACTGGAACTCCTATGCGACGGTGAAACGCCTCGACCAGTACATTCCGGTCGACAGCTACATCGCCGGCTGCATGCCGCGCCCCGAGGCCATCCAGCAGGTGTTCCTCGACCTGATGGCCAAGATCGACGCCGGCAAGGCAACCGCCTGGCAGGACTACTACCTCAACTACGATGCCTATCTCGGCCGCCAGATGAACCTCTTCGGCCAGGACTGGCACACCCCGACCGACGTCGTCGCCGAGGCCAAGCACTACGGCTATGTCGGCAACGGCACGACCGGCGAGCACACCGCGCTCCTCGATCAGCGCGCCACCTGGTCCCTCGACACGGTGCCGGAACTCTATCCGGCCCGCGGTCGCAACGAGAGGAGCCGGCCATGACCGTCGAAACCGGCACCCCGGCGACCATCGTCGACACGATCCAGCACGAGATCCCCGGCATCAAGGTGACCAAGCAGGGCGAGCGGCGGCTGCGCATCGACGTTGCCCGCGACAGCCTGCCGGCGCTCCTCGAACTCCTCAAGGGCCGCCTCGGCTTCATCCACCTGTCGGCGATTTCCTGCGTCGACTGGCCCGAGACCGACGAGTTCGAGCTCGTCTATCACGTCTGGTCCTACGAGCGTAAAACCCTCGCCTCGGCCCACATCACCATTCCGCGCAATCCCGGCCGCTTCGTCTCGGTCTACGACATCCACACCCCGGCCGGCTTCTACGAGCGCGACATCCACGAGATGTTCGGCGTCGTCTTCGTCGGCGCGCCGAATCTCCGGCCCTTCATTCTGACCAGCTGGGGCGGCCCGCCGCCGATGCTGAAGTCGTTCAACACCCGCGAGTACGTCAACCAGACCTACGAGTGGGTCGACTATCAGCCCGACTGGCTGAAGGACGTCGAGGCCAAGGGCGGAGGTGTCGAGAAATGAGACCCGAGAACTACCGTCCGGTCAGCCATCCGCCGAGCCACGAATACGAGCTCTATTTCGGCCCGAACCATCCGGGCATCGAGGGCAACTACGCCATTCGCGTCCGTCTCAAGGGCGACGAGGTGCAGGAGGCGATCGCCGACGGCGGCTACCTGCATCGCGGCTTCGAGAAGATCATGGAGGAGCGGCTCTGGATCCAGAACGTCGCCCTCGTGCCGCGCATCTGCGTGCCCGATCCGGTGCCGATGGAGGAGTGCTACTCGCGCGCCGTCGAACAGCTCGGCGGTCTCGAGGTGCCGGCCCGCGCCCAGTGGATCCGCGTCATGATGCTGGAGATGTCGCGTATCTGCGCCCATCTCTTCACCTTCGGCGGCAACGCCGCGACGATCGGCTTCTACACCAACATGTTCTGGGGCGTGTCGATGCGCGATCTCTTCCTCGACCTGTTCGAGGAGATCACCGGCGCCCGCATCTACCACATGTACATCACCCCGGGCGGCGTCCGCCGCGACCTGCCCGAGGGCCTGCTCGACCGGCTCGCCGCGCTGCTCGACGACCTCGAAAGCCGCCTGCCGGACTTCGAGGACCTGTTCTTCTCGAACACCGTCGTCATCAACCGCGCCACCGGCACCGGCACGATCAGCGCCGAGGAGGCGCTCGCCTGGGGCGTCACCGGCCCGAACCTCCGGGCCTCCGGCCTGCCCTTCGACGTGCGCCGCGACGATCCTTACCTCGTCTATCCCGAACTCGAGTTCGAAGTGCCGACGATGAAGGACGGCGACGCCCTCGCCCGCATGATGGTGCGCAAGGCCGAGGTGCTGGAATCGATCAAGATCCTGCGCCAGGTCATCGCCCGGCTGCCCCATATCGAGGGCCCGGTGCGCTGTCCGCTGCCCAATCCGCTCGCCTGGAACATCCCGGCCGGCGATACCTTCGCCCGGGTCGAATCCTCCAAGGGCGAGCTCGGCTTCTTCGTCGTCTCGACCGGCGGCGCCAAGCCCTGGCGTGTGCATGTGCGCGGGCCGTCCCAGATGCATGCGGTGCAGGTGCTCGAACGGCTGCTCGCCCGCGGCCGCCTCGAGGACATCGCCCAGATCATGTTCTCGCTCGACGCCTGCCCGCCTGAGGTCGATCGCTAGCGCCGCTGCCCGGCGGGCCGACCCGCCGGGACCGGACAACGAAACGAACATTTGGAGCAGAAGGGCACCAAGACCCGCCCGCGCAAGCTCTACGAGGTCCCGAACATGGACGTCACACCGAAGAACAAAGGCAGCTTCCTGAGGCCGTTGAAGGCTCTGTCCTTCCTTTTCCGCGAGCCCGTGACCCTGCCGATGGAGCCGCGCCCGGCCGCCGAGAACTATCGGGGCTTCCATGTCAACGACTGGGAGAAATGCATCGGCTGCGGCACCTGCGCGGAGATCTGCGACAACGAAGCGATCAGCATGGTCCACATCCCGGATCTGCCGGAGGACCACAAGAACGGCATCAAGCCGCGCCGTCCGGCGATCGACTACGGCCGCTGCTGCTGGTGCGCGCTCTGCGTCGACATCTGCCCGACCGGCTCGATCGCCCTGTCGCGCGAATACATCCACATCAGCCGCGAGATGAACACCTTCTTCATCCTGCCGGACGAGAAGGGCATGCACGGCCTCGGCTATCCGATCGGCTGGGGCAAGAACGAGGATTCCGACCTCCTCGACCTGAAGCGCCAGCCGATGGGCGAGGTCGAGCCCGAGGCGCGCAGCGACAATTTCGACGAGATCGTCGACGGCTTCGACGCCCACACCGCCCTCATCGAGGCCTCGCGCTGCATCCAGTGCGGCATGTGCCACGAGGCCTGCCCGACCAACATGCACGCGCCGCAGTACATCCGCGCCATCTGGGAAGGCAATGTCGAGAAGGCAGTCGAGGAGATCTACCGCACCAATCCCTTCCCGCAGGTCTGCGGCCGCGTCTGCACCCATCGCTGCGAGACCGCCTGCTCGATCGGCCGCCGCGGTGAACCCGTCGCCATCCGCTGGCTGAAGCGCTACGCCATCGACGCCGTCTCGCCGGCCAAGGTCAAGAAGATCGCCCTTGCCGACAAGGCCAAGAAGAAGAGCGGCAAGAAGGTCGCGATCGTCGGTTCCGGCCCGGCCGGCCTCACGACCGCCTTCGATCTTGCCAAGCTCGGCCACGCCGTGACCGTCTACGAATCGAAGGAAAAGCCCGGCGGCATGATGCGCTACGGCATTCCCGAATACCGCCTGCCCTACGACAAGCTCGACGCCGACATCGCCGTCATCGAGGCGGCCGGCGTTGCCATCGAATGCGGCAAGGCGATCGGCCGCGACATCGGCTTCGATGCCCTCAGGTCCGACAACGACGCCGTCGTGGTCGCGACCGGCCTCGGCCAGGGCCGCTCGACCCGCATTCCGGGCAGCGACCAGCCGGGCGTCTTCTCGGCCGTCGACCTCCTCGCCCGCGTCACCGCCGGCGAGAGCTTCGATCTGAAGGAGAGCGCCGCGGTGATCGGCGGCGGCAACGTCGCCTTCGACATCGCCCGCAGCCTCGCCCGCCTGCAGAAGAAGACCTTCGGCAAGGTCGACGTCACGCTCGTCGCCCTCGAGGCGCGCGACCGCATGCTCGCCGACGAGGAAGAGGTGATCGAGGGCGGCGAGGAAGGCGTCAAGGTCTTCACCGGCCGCGGCCCGAAACAGATCGTCGTCGAGAACGGCGCCATCAAGGGCCTCGAAACCGTGCTCTGCCTGTCGATCTTCGACGAGGAAGGCCGTTTCCATCCGAAATACGACGAGGCCGACGTGATCCTCCATCCGGCCGCCATGGTCGTCGAGGCCATCGGCCAGGCGACCGACGTCTCCTATCTCGGCAAGGACGTGACCGAAGCGCTCGAATGGGAACGTGGCCGCATCAAGATCGGCCGTGACGGCTCGACCGCCGTTCCCTGGCTGTTTGCCGCCGGCGACATGGTCGAGGGCCCGGACGTCATCCATGCCGTCGCCGCCGGCCACCGCACGGCGAGTGCCATCGACACCTTCCTCGGCGGAGGAAGCAGCAAACTGGAGGCCGCGGAATGACCGACACCGAGAAGACCGAAGGCCATTCGGGTGCCCATGCCGCCCTCGCCTCGGCAAAGACGCTCGAAGAGGTGCTGAACACCGCGATCGGTTTCGAGGACACGGCGCGCACCTTCTATGCGGCGCTCGCCCCGAAGGTGTCGAAGCCGATGCGCGCCCTCGTCGAGGAACTCGCCGAGGAGGAGCAGCGCCACTACGACCTCTTCACCGGCGTGCGCGACCATCCCGACACGGTCGCCCACCTCAAGGACCTCATCGCCACCCCGCCGGAGGACCACAAGTTCGCCGATTTCGTGCAGATGCCGAAGCTCGACGACAATCCGGACGACCAGGCGATCCTGCAATACGCCATGGGCCGCGAGGACGCCGCCTACAAGCAGTATTCGGCCCTTGCCGAGACGACGCCGGACGGGCCGCTGCGCGACCTCTTCCGCTTCCTCGCCGACGAGGAACTGCGCCACAAGGGCGAACTCGAGAAGACCTATTACGAGATCATCCATTCCGGCGGCGTCTGAGCTGCCGCAACGCCACCCTGGCGGGCGAGCCCGCCCCATCACGTCGCCTCGACGGGCGACAGTGCACCTGCCCCGGGGCGCTCCGCTCCGGGGCTTTTTCGTCACTCGGCGCGAAGCACGCGACGCAGGTCGACCGGCCGGTTCTCGAGGATCCCCTCCATCGTGAAGAGACCGGTGACCGCCTCGAGCTCGACCTCGGAAACCAGCCGCTGATAGACCGCGTCGTAGCCGGCCATGTTCTCGGTCACGACCCGGATGAGATAGTCCCAGTCGCCGCCGATCCGGTAGAAGTCGGTGATCTCCGGGATCGATTCCACATGCGCCCGGAACTGCTCGAGCCAGGCTTTCGAGTGGTGCCGCGTGCGGATCAGCACGAAGACGACGAGGTCGAGGCCGAGCGCGGTCCGGTCGATGCGCGCCGACTGCCCTTTCAGCACCCCCTCGTCGGCGAGCCGGTTGAGCCGGCGCCAGCAGACGTTCTGCGACAGGCCGATGCGTTCGGCGAGCTGGCGCTGTGACAGCGAGGAATCCTGCTGCAGGAGGTCGAGAATCTTCAGATCGATACGGTCGAGTTTGCGCGGCATATTCGTTCATTTGATAGCATTTTGACCAGATCAGCATATGAAATAGGCGATGAAATCGCAATCCGGCCCGTCGATACTGGCTTGCAGAGAGTGACGGCGGCAGGACGGAAATCATGCCTCAGGATTGCGAAACGACCGATCGGCGCGGCGGCTCCGGCCTCGAGCCGAACCCGTACCGGCGGTTTTCCGAGCAGCTTGCCGAAGGCGATGTGCTGGCCGCCCTGCGCGGCGGCCTCGTCGGTGGCAACGTCATGGTCGACGGGCCGTTCGGCGCGCGAAAGCTCGTCTATGCCGACTATGTCGCTTCCGGCCGTGCCCTGCGCCAGGTCGAGGCCTTCATTCTCGACGAGGTGCTGCCGACCTACGCCAACAGCCACACCGAATCCTCGTTCTGCGGCGCGCGCACCACGCGCCTTCGCGAAGAGGCGCGCAAGGTGGTGGCGCGCGGCTGCGGCGCCACGACGGAACACGCGGTGATCTTCGCCGGCTCGGGCGCGACCGCCGGCCTCAACCGGCTCGTCCATCTCCTCGGCGTCGACGTCGCCGTGCGTCGGGGCGAGACGCCGCTCGTCCTCGTCGGCCCTTACGAGCACCATTCCAACCTCCTGCCCTGGCGCGAGAGCGGCGCCAAGGTCGTGGAGATCGCCGAAGCCCCGGAAGGCGGACCGGACCTCGCCATGATCGCCGGCGTGCTCGCCGCCCATCGCGACACGCCGCTGAAGATCGGCGCCTTTTCGGCCGCCTCGAACGTCACCGGCATCGTCAGCGACGTCGTTGCCGTCACCACGGTGCTGAAGGCGCACGGCGCCCTCGCCGTCTGGGACTATGCCGGCGGCGGCCCCTATCTGCCGATCCGCATGGCCCCGGCGCCCGGCCTCTCGATCGACGCGATCGCCCTCTCGCCGCACAAGTTCCTCGGCGGTCCCGGCGCTTCCGGCGTGCTCGTCATCCGCCGCGACGCCCTTGCAGCGCGCACGCCGTCCTGGCCGGGCGGCGGCACGGTGAAGTTCGTCTCCTCGCTCTTTCACGACTACAGCGACACCATCGAGGACCGCGAGGAAGCCGGCACGCCGAACATCCTCGGCGACATCCGCGCCGCCCTCGCCTTCCTCGTCAAGGAAGCGGTCGGCGAGGACTTCATCGACCGGCGCGACCGCGAACTGACCGGGCGCGCCTTCGCCCGCTGGCAGGATTGCCGCAACCTCGACATCCTCGCGCCGCACCACAGGGATCGCCTGCCGATCTTCTCCTTCCGGGTGCGCGACGACGCCGGCGGCTTCGTCCACCAGCAGACCTTCACGCGCATGCTGAGCGATGCCTACGGCATCCAGACCCGCGGCGGCTGCGTCTGCGCCGGCCCTTACGCCCATCGCCTCCTCGCCATCGACGACGGCCGGTCGGCCCACATCCGCGAGCGCATCCTCGCCGGCGACGAGCGCGAGAAGCCCGGCTTCGTCCGCCTCAACCTCAGCTTCGTGATGGACGACGCGACGGTCGACTTCATTCTCGACAGCGTCGCCGACCTCGCCACCCGGAGCGGCGAATACGCCGGCTTCTACGGAGCCGAGCCCGAGGCCGCCGCCTGTCGTCTGGTCTGAGAAGAAGGCTTGTGGCGGCAATTCCGTGATGGTGCCCGGGCATGACCACGGCCACCGATCCGCCGGTTGCGGCCTGGAAAGTTAATCGCAAATTCAGCACGCTTCTTGGCGGAATATTAGCGCCTGAAAGTTACAATTTTAGCAAATTCCGAAGTATGGAGCAGGAACCATGCTCGTCAAGTATCTGCTTTTGCAAAAAGGTCGCGACGTCGAGTACATTTATTCGAGCGAGCCCCTTTCGAATGCCGGGAAACGCCTTGCCGACAAGAATATCGGCGCCGTCCTCGTCTGCGACGACAACGATCGTCTGGTCGGTATTCTGTCCGAACGGGATATCGTCCGGATCATCGGCGAAAACGATCTCACCGTTCTCGCCCGTCCGGTCTGCGATTTCATGAAGACGTCGGTGATCGCCTGCCGCGAGGACGACACCCTCGAATTCGTCATGAACCTCATGGCGAGGGGCGGCTGCCGCCATATCCCGGTGCAGCGGGGCGACGCCATCTGTGGCATGCTTTCGGCGACCGATGTCGTCAGGAGCCTCGACCAGATGTACTGCATCGCCGACTTCACGGCCGACTACCAGACCGCCGAGCGGCTCGCCGCCTGACCGTCGCGCCGGACCGGGCGGAGGGAGCGCCCGGTACGGCAATGCCCCTCTCCGCACCGCGGCCGAAGCCGCGACGCAACGGTCTGCCGGGCACCCCGATTGTCAGATCGCCTCGGGCACCATCTGGATCGCGCCGCACGGACATTCGGCGGCGCAGACGCCGCAGCCCTTGCAGTAGTCGTAGTTGAACTTGAAGCGATTGCCGGGCCCGAGCTTGATCACCGAATTGTCCGGACACACCCCGTAGCAATTGTCGCATTCGAAGCAGTTGCCGCACGACAGGCACCGCCGCGCCTCGTAGAGCGCGTTGGTCTCGTCGAGGCCGCCGACCACCTCCTCGAAGGTCGAGGTGCGGCGCACGTCGGCGAGCACCGGCTGGATCGTGCGCGGCGCGTCGTCGTAGTACCAGGTGTTGAGCTTGTCGAAGCTCGCCAGCTCGTGCTTCTCGGCCGGCTCGTAGGTCTCGCCGCGAAGCCAGGCGTCGATGTGGCGGGCCGCCTTCTTGCCGTGGCCGACCGCGACCGTCACCGTGCGCTCCGAGGGCACCATGTCGCCGCCGGCGAAGATGCCCGGCGCGCCGGTCATCATGTTCGGCCCGACCTTGACGACGCCCTTGTCGATCTCGAGCCCCGGCACGTTGTCGAGCAGGGAGAGGTCGACGTCCTGGCCGAGCGCGAGGACGACGGAATCGGTCGCGAGCGTCTCGATCTCGCCGGTCGGCTGCGGGAAGCCGCTCGCGTCGAGCTCCATGCGCTCCACCGTGATCTCGCCCTCCTCGACATTGCGGATGGTCGAGAGCCACTTGACGAGCACGCCTTCCTGCAGCGCCTCCTCGAGCTCGAAGTCGTGCGCCGGCATCTTGTCGCGGGTGCGCCGGTAGACGATCACCGCCTCCTCGGCGCCGAGGCGCTTGGCGGTGCGGGCAACGTCGAGCGCCGTGTTGCCGCCGCCATAGACGACGACGCGGCGGCCGAGCATCGGCTTTTCGCCGTCTTCCATGGAGTGCAGCACCGAGACCGCGTCGAGGACGCGCGCCGCCGCACCGGCCGGGATGTAGGCGCGCTTGGCGATGTGGGCGCCGACGGCGAGGAAGGCGGCGTCGAACCTGCCCTCCCTCATGGTTTCGGCGATGTCGTCGACCTTCACGCCATATTCGATGGCAACGCCCATGTCGGTGATGCGTTTCACCTCGCCGTCGATGATCTCGCGCGGCAGGCGGTATTTCGGAATGCCGAAGCGCATCATGCCGCCGGGCAGCGGCCCGGCTTCCTTGATCGTCACCTGATGGCCGAGCCGGCGCAGGTGATAGGCGGCCGAGAGCCCAGACGGTCCGGCACCGACGATGAGCACGCGCTTGCCGCTCTCCGTCTCCGGTTTGTCGAAGCCCCAGCCCTGCTTCAGCGCCTCGTCGCCGAGAAAGCGCTCGACCGAGTTGATGCCGACCGCCTCGTCGACCTCGCCCCGGTTACAGGCGCCCTGGCACGGGTGATAGCAGACGCGGCCCATGATCGCCGGCAGCGGGTTGTTCTCGGTCAGCTTGCGCCACGCCGCCTCGTAGTCGCCGCTCTCGGCGCGGAACAGCCAGGCCTGGATGTTCTCGCCGGCCGGACAGGCCGCGTTGCAGGGCGGCAGGCGGTCGACATAGACCGGGCGCTTGGTGCGCCAGCTGCCGGTGTGGTTGGCCAGCGACGTGCCGACGTCGAGGGTAATCGCATAAGGATGTTCCATGGATCTCGTCCTCGGCTCTCACGCGGCGTCCAGAAGGCCGTATTCGGCGATATTGGCGTCGCACCGCGCCTGCAGGCGCGCGACGCGCGGATCGACCTTGTCGCCCTTGAAGAGATGGGCGAAGCGCTTCTGCAGCTTCAGATATTCGGTGACCGGCACCTGGTGGCGGATCTTGCGCACACTGGTGACGCGGCCGTGCTCGGCCTCGAAGATCGGATAGAAGCCGGTCTCGACGGCGAGGCGTGCGAGGTGGATCGTCTCGTGCGAGGCCGCGCCCCAGCCGAGCGGACAGGGCACGTCGATCTGGATGTAGCGCGCGCCGTGGATCGACATCGCCTTCTTCACCTTGGCCTCGAGGTCGCGCAGGTCGGCGACCGTCGCCGTGGCGACGTAAGGGATTTCATGCGCGACGGCGATCTTGGGCACCGACTTGCCGGTGCCGAACACGTTGCCCGGCTCGTCGCCGAGCACCGGGGTCGTCGCGGTGCGCGCAGCCGGCGGCGTCGCCGACGAGCGCTGCACGCCGGTGTTCATGTAGCCTTCGTTGTCGTAGCAGATGTAGAGCACGTCGTCGTTGCGCTCGAACATGCCCGACAGGCACTGCAGGCCGATGTCGGTGGTGCCGCCGTCGCCGCCCTGGGCAACGACCCGCACCTCGCGCCGGCCCTTCACCCGCATCGCCGCGGCAACGCCGGTCGCCACCGCCGCGGCATTGCCGAACAGCGAATGGAGCCAGGGCAGCTGCCAGGCGCTTTCCGGATAGGGCGTGGTGAACACCTCGAGGCAGCCCGTCGCGTTGACCGCGATGAGATTGCCGCCCGCCGCCTCCATCGCCGTGTCGATCGCATAGCGGGCGCCGAGCGCCTCGCCGCAGCCCTGGCAGGCGCGGTGGCCGCAGGTCAGCGCATTGGAGCGGTCGATCGACGACTGCACCGAGCGCTCGTCGGACGAGACGAGGCGGTTGCCGACGGTGAAGGTGCCCTTCTGGTAGAAATGCAGCTTCTGCACGCCGTCGCCCGGGGTCGTTTCGCTGGTCATCGGATTGTCCTTTTCCATGGCCCCGCCCCCTCAGTTCTCTGTCGCCATCTGGCGGATGAGGTTTTCCGCGATCGGGCCGGAACGGCGAACCTTGCGGCTGCGATGGATGTTGCGCGCCACGATCCTCTCGTTGAGGTCGAGAAAATGCGTGCCCTCCCAGGGCTGCACCAGCGACTGGCGGAAGAGATCGGCGAGCGAATTCTTGGTGATCGGACGGCCGCCGAGACCGGCGACAGCCGAATGGAGCCGCGGCGGATGCGCCATGTTGCGCAGGGCAAGGTCGATGTCGTTGGCGAGCGGTCCGCCCATGCCGACCGAAACGCTCTTCTCGACGACGACGATGTGCTCGGCCTCGGCGAGCGCGTCGCGCAGCTGGTCGACCGGGAACGGCCGGTAGGAGATCAGCGTCACGAGGCCGATGAGGAAGCCTTCCTCGCGCAGCTCGTCGATCGTGTCCTTGATCGTGCCGCAGACCGAACCCATGGCAACGACGATGAGTTCGGCATCCTCGGTCTTGTAGGTCCGGAGCAGCCCGCCGGAGCGGCGCCCGAACAGGTCCTCGAACTCGTCGGCGAGCACCGGAATGAGGCTGAGGGCCTGCTGCTGCTTGTAGTGCTGCAGGAAGCGCACCTCGGTGAAGGCCTCCGGGCCGACCATCGCGCCGATCGAGATCGGATCGGCCGGATCGAGCACCTGCACCGGCTCGTAGGGCGGCAGATAGGTGTCGACGTCCTCCTGCTGGGGAATGTCGACCCGCTCGACCGCGTGGGTGAGAATGAAGCCGTCGACGCAGACCATCACCGGCATCGACATTTCCTCGGCGAGCTTGAACGCCTGGATGTGCAGGTCGACCGCTTCCTGATTGGTCTCGGCAAAGAGCTGCATCCAGCCGGCGTCGCGCATGCTCATCGCTTCCGAATGGTCGTTCCAGATGTTGATCGGCGCGCCGATCGCCCGGTTGCCGAGGGTCATGACGATCGGCAGGCCGAGGCCGGAGGCGTTGTAGACCGCTTCGGCCATGAACAGGAGCCCCTGGCTCGCCGTCGCCGTATAGGCCCGCGCGCCCGCCGCGCTCGCGCCGATGGCGACCGACAGCGCCGCGAACTCGCTCTCGACGTTGATGAACTCGCAGTTCTGCAGCGTTCCGTCGCGCACCAGCGCGCCGACCCCCTCGACGATGTGGGTCTGCGGCGTGATCGGATAGGCGCAGATGATTTCCGGTCGGCAGAGCGCGATCGCCTCGGCCATCGCCCGGGAGCCTTCGATCTGTTTCAGCATGGGTCTCGGCCTCCTCAGGCGGTCAGGATCTTTTCCTGCTCGAGCGCGGCGTCGTAGGCCTCGCGCGCGGCAGCGACATTGGCCTCGCCGACCGGCCCCGCGAAGGCCTCCCGGATCGCCGCCTCGACCGCATCGATGTGAACCTGCCCGCCGAGCGCCGCGAAGGCGCCGAGCAGTGCCGCGTTGGGTACCGGCCGCTTGACGTGCTTGAGGGCAAGCTCCGTCGCCGGCACGATCACCGTGTGGCCCTTCGGCAGACGCTGCACCACCGGATCGATGTGCAGCTCCGCGAGCGGCTTGTTGGTGTTGATCAGCAGCCATCCGTCGGGCTTCAGGCCCTGGAAGACGTCGACGGCGCGAAACAGCGTCGCGTCGAGGACGATGAGGCAGTCCGGCTCGAGCACCGGCTCGCGCAGGCGAATCTCCTTGTTGGAGATGCGGCAGAACGCGACCACCGGCGCCCCCGTCCGCTCCGAGCCGAAGCTCGGGAACGCCTGGGCGTTCCGGCCTTCGCGGAACGCCGCCACCGATAGCAATTCGGCCGCCGTGACCACACCCTGGCCCCCGCGTCCGTGAATTCTCACCTGAAACATATGGACCCCCGCGTCGGAGTAACGGGTCTTGCCGCACCGGCCCGCGATCTTGCCGCGGGCTTCCTCGCGCCCCTCGACGCACGCGACCTTCGTATGAGAGCGCGCTTGTCGCTCGCCTTAAAGCTCAAACTTTGGGCTTATGCATTGACACAGCACAACGCGGGGCCGCTGCCCGGCGCCGCAGCGACGGAATCGGCCGATTCCGTCGCCTCGTGACGTGCCTCACCGTCCGCAGGCCAGTCCTTCGAGAATCTGGTCGATGACCATATCGGCCAGTGCCTCGGACATCGGCCGATCCTTCTCGATCAGCGAGCGGAAGGCGATTCCCTGGAACAGCGCGACGATGAGCCGCGCGCGTTCCTCGGCCGGATAGGTCGTCGAGAAAATCCCCGCCTCCTGCCCGGCGCGCACGATCGCGGCGATTCTCGTGGTGTAATCGCCGACCATCTGCATCAAGCGCGAATAGATCGCGACGTCGCGTATGCGCGTTTCCTCGGAAAAGAGGATCTTCGGCATCGCCGGCAGACGCTCCAGGAAACGGAAATGAAACGCGACGAGAGCGGCGATCGCCACCCTCGGCGCGCGTTCGTCGAAATGTTCCGCATCCAGCCCCTCGACCAGGCGCGAATGCGCCAGGCCGATCATTTCCTTGAGCAATTCGTCCTTGGATCCGAAATGCAGCATGACCGTCGGCTGTGCGATGCCGACACGTAATGCAACCTCGCGGGTCGTGAGGCCGGTCATCCCGGCCTCACCGACGATATCCAGAGCCGCCATCAGGATTTCGCGACGGCGCGTGTCCTTGTCCTTGCGGGCACGCTTCTTCGGAGCGGCTGAAATATCCATGACCTCATTTCTTAGCTGGCAATGCAGGGGAAACGCCCGGCACCCCACGAAATATATCATGGCACTGAACGCAAGCGGTCAAAACGTCGCCGAGGCGGGCCGTCGCCGTCTCGTAGTCGCCCGCGTCGACCGCATCGGCGATCGCCCGCGCGCCACCCTCGACGGCGGCGTTCATGCCCGAAAGCACGGAGAGCTTCTCGTCGGTGATGTCCTCGAGGCGCAGATACGGGATGATGCCGCCGCGCGGAATATAGTGATTGGCGACGCTCCGGGCCCGCTCCGAAGCAAGGCGGCCATTGTGCATGGCAATGCCCGCCATGACGCCCTGCATGTCGGTCAGGATTTCCTGCATGACCTGGCGCAGCGTCATCTCGTCGCTGTAGCGGGTGTGCTGCTTCGTCAGATGCTGCACCTCCATCAGCGTCTCCTTGGAGACCTTGCCGACCCGCTCGCGGTATTCCGGCGCGAGCATCATGAGATTGCCCATCGGGCCGCCCATGCCGGCCATACCGGACATGCCGCCCATACCGGACATGCCCGACATGCCGCCCATACCGGACATGCCTGTACCCTCGGCCGCGGGCGCGGTCTGCGAACGCGCCGCCGTGATGCTGCCGGCAACGACCGCAGCGACGAAGCCAACCCCGGCTATGCCGAGGCATTTCTTGATGAACTGGTCCATGGTTTCCTCCGAATAGTCTTTTATGATCGTTTGATCATAATATAGATGATCAAACGATCACAATAGAATTCTTCGAGCCTGAGCGCCGCCGGAGGACAGTCGGCCGTTCGACAAAAAACCGTTCATTATCAATAGATTGATAAGAGTATCCGCGGCGATCGCCGGGCCGCGACCGGCGCCCTCGCGGCCTTCAGTGCGGCCGGCCCGGCAGGAAGCTCGGCCCTTCCGAGACGAGGAAATCGTGGAATGCCTCGGCGGCCGGCAGGAAACGCTTGTCCGAGCGCTTGACGACGAACCATTCCCGCCGCACCGGAAGGCCTTCGACGGCGAGCTCGGCGAGGCGGCCGTCGCCAAGCTCGACGGCGACCGTGTG